>NZ_JBIAHV010000005.1:0-421919 GCF_042870895.1 Streptomyces sp. NPDC006294 | reverse complement strand
TGCGTGACCTGCGCCTTCTGCTGACCCACCAGCAGACCACGCCCACGCGGCGCGCCAGCGGCGTCCGCGATCGCGTACGCGGCCTGCTCAGCGGCGTCCGACGTGGTGGCCGACTTGTTGGCGGTCTCCAGTTGGGTCCTGAGCGTGGCCAGGTGCTTCTTCGCCGCCGCCTGGGCGTTGGCGATGCTCTTCTTCGCCCGGTCGAACTGCGCCTTGTCCGGGTACGAGAGGCTGTCGGTGCCCTTGTGGCCGGACGGCTTGATCAGGAACTTCTGCGTACTCGCGTCCTTGCAGTCCCACAGCCGCGCGTCCGTGCTCTTGGTGAAGACGCGCAGATCCAGGCACTTGCCCGTGGAGACGCTCTTCAGGGGCGAGGTGGCGCGGACGTCACCCTTCCACGACTGGCCCTTGGACTTGTAGCAGTCCGAGATCTGGATCTTCGTGCCGTTCGCCGACGCGTTCCCCGCCACGTCCAGGCACTTCTGCGAGCCGACGTTGCGCAGGTGGAGGTTGTCCTCACTGCCCTCGAGCGTCCACTGCTGGGCCGCGCCGCCGTTGCAGGTGTAGATCTGGACCGGCGTGCCGTTGCTCTTCCCACCACCTGCCACATCGAGGCAGCTGCTCTTCGCGCCGGGCACCTGGATCGTCACCTGGCTGTCGCCGATCCAGCCCACACCGCCGGCGGCCCAGTAGTCCTGCCAGCGGGTGTGATAGTCCGCGAGCCACGACTGGCCGACGATCTGCCCCAGGGTGAACGTGCCGTCCTGCAATGCCTTCGTGGCGGTCGCGCCGGCCGCGAGGATCTGCTGCCGCTGCGTGGCCTGTGCGGCGATCTCCTGCTGCCACTCGGCGGATGCCTGCGCCACCTCCTTGCCGAGCACCCGGTTCGGGTCGATCGGGTCGTGCCACGCGCACGACGCGAAGCGGGCCTTCAGGTCCTCGACGGCGATGCGGAACTCCGGCGTGCCCGGTGCCGGTGCCGTGCGGGGGAAGCCGCCGGAGGCGAGAAAGATGCGGGCGTCATCGGCGAACACCCTGGGAACGAAGAACTGGTTGGGTTCGGCCTTCCCGGAGTTCTTCTTCCACAACTTCCACGCCTCCTGCTCCTTCGGCGTCCCACCTGTGGTGTACAGCGGGTCGCCGATCGCGAGCGCGGCGGCCTTCGTCTTGTCGTCAGCGGTCGGCGACGGGTCCCAGAACGGGTTGAGAACCCCCTCCACCGCACTCGAATACGACTGCCACAACCACGGCAACAGCCCGATCCGGTCGTAGATCTTGTCCGCGTCACGCGGTTCGCCGGGGTAGGACTCCAGGCCGCTCGTGGCGCTCGACCACGCGTACCCCTGCTTCTGGACCTTGTCGACCCACTGGTCCGTGAGCGCGTTGTCCGCTCTATAGGCCTGGTGCAGCGGGGTCTTGTCGCTGAAGATGTCCCGTTCGAGCTTCTCGTGAAGCTGATCGGGCGGCAGCGCGATCGCTCCCTGAGCGAGCGCGTACATGTTCGGCCCGCCCTTGCGCAGGGCTTCACCGGCCAGGCACTGGTCCTCACGCAGCCGTTCGGCCGCCTTGGCGTCATAGCCGTCGTACGAGTCGGCCACGAGGTCCACGGGCAGTTCGGCGCTTGGGCCCAGCGGGCCGGGCTGGACGGCCAGGCCACCGAGGACGGCCAAGGCGGTGACGGACGTGACGGCAGAGGTGAGGGCCGCGGATATTCGGGATCTGGGCTTGCACAACCCTGGTCCAAGTCGCAAAGGATCATCCTTCGTAGCGAGCGAGGGCAGGCGGGGGTGACCGCCCAAGGAGGCGGTGGTGTTGAGCTGTTGAGCCGGGTCAGCCCGCTGTCCCGGCGAGGGGACGGCGGGTGCGGTCAGCGGCGACCAAGGCGGCGTTCACAGTGAGCCGGTATCGCGGCATGACGAAACATCCCTCCCCCACGGCGGCACTGTTCCCCCGGCCGCCTACTGATGTGTGCGCGTCTGGTGGAGTGGTCAAGATCCACCGCGTGCGGGAGCACCATAGGCATAGGCCAACTGGTCGATACAAGAGGATATTTCGGCGAAGAGGTCCCATGGCGCGAACATGAGTGCGGGAAGAATGTCGACATCGCGACCCCGCGCCCTGTGTTCATGGTGGGGACAGCCTGTGCGCCGGCTGTGAAGGCCGGTGGAAGGTGCGGTGCCTGTTGGCCGGAAATCGACGGGATGGTCCGCACTCTCCCGGAGGTCCGGCGCGCCGCCCTGCCGTGCCGCTTTCGACTCGTCCTCGTCGTCACACCGGGTGACCCGTACGGTCCACCTTCCGTGCGGGTACACGACTGGACGTACGCACGTCTCCTCTGGTCAACGGCGTAGACCGGTACTGGAAGACGCTGCGCACCATGGCGCCCGCCGAACCCGACGACATCGTCCTCGTCGGCGACACCCACCAGTGGATCTACGACAACCAGGTCACCCCTCGGCAGCCTCGGCGTCCATGTCCTGCGGCCGCTCCTCCCCGGGACTCCCACCTACCCGCACCACCCGGGAATCCTCCGCGACGGCGGCCCCGCCGCCCGCCGTGGTGTGCGTGGTCGGGGGTCGGCCGACGCACCCCGCGCCTCCCACCGCCCGCCCCGTTTCACGCCCCGTCGCGCTCCACCCGTACCCCCTCCGGCACGCCCCGCACCGGCCCCACGTGCCGGCCCAGCCGAAGCGTGGTCAGCCGGGGGAAGGCGCCGAGCGGGCCGAGGTCCTGGCGGGCGTCGTGGACCAGCAGGTATAGGTGGGTCAGACGGTCCGCGACCAGGCCCTCGACGAGCTGGCCGGGGGTCAGCGGTTCGGCGACCTGGATGCGCTCGCGGCCGCCGAGGCGGCGCAGCTCTGCCATCTCCTCCGGGCCGGTCACCGTGAAGTACAGCTCCTCCGGGTCCAGATGGGCGATCACCTCCTCCGCGTACCGCTCGGTCTCGAACCGCCGCCACGCGCCCGCCAGTTCGGCCCGTACGGCGAGCGAGCGCCGGTCCCGCAGCCGGACCAGGTAGTCGATCGACGCGTCGTCCCGTACCCCGGCCGCGGTCGCGGCCAGCAGCAGGGCGCGGTCGTCGGAGACCTTCTCCGGGTCCGGCAGCAGCTCCAGGGCTATCGGCCCGATCCAGCCCAGCCCGCGCGCGCTGTCGAGACTGTCCGGCTGGGCGATGAAACGGGTCCGCTGGCGCACCATCTCCCGTGTCTCCGGGCTCATCTCCGTGGCGTGCTCCAAACACGCGGAGGCCAGCAGCTTGCAGTACTTGGCCTCAGCCGCCGTCAGCCCCGGCCGGGCCGAGACCAGCTCCTCCATCATCTGCGCGCACTCGTCGGGCCGGGCGAGGGAGACCGCCATGCGGATCACCTCGTCCCAGTCGGAACGGTGCGCGTTGTTGACCAGGAAGCGGATGTCGTGCCGCTCCACGGCCTCCTTGGCGCTCAGATAGTCCTGGAAGGTCCGGTGCACGAAGTCGACCACGCCGGGCGTCGGCATCCGCAACAGCCCTGTCCGGTGCAGGAGATGGTCGAACAGCTCACCGGACGTGCCCTGCCGCCCGGCGCTGGGGATGGCCGGCAGATAGAGGTCGAGAATGCTGACCGCCGTGGTCCGGTCCACCTCGGTCAGGTCGTTCAGCAGCATCCAGTGCGCCAGCTTCTGCAGCAGCCGTTCCTTGGCCTCGCGGTCGATCACGATGCCGTCCGCGTCCACCTCGCGTTCCGGGTCGCGGCGCTCCAGCAACATCGCCAGCGCCGCCTTGTACAGGGCCTTGCGGCCCCGCGGCAGGATGCCGCTGCGGTCCCGGTTCAGCGCGCAGATCAGGCTGCACATCAGCGGATTCGTGGCCAGCCCGCGCAGTTCCCTGATGAGCCGCACCGAGTGCAGCAGCCGCTGCTCGTAGCGGGGGAGGCGGGAGTGGTCCGTCCCCGGGTCGGAGGCGGCGGCCGCGTGCCAGGAACGGATGAACCGCGACACCTGGTCGCGAGTCATCGGCGCGAGCGTCAGCTCCGTGAACCCCTGGGCCGCGAGCCACCGTTCACGTACCGCCGTCGGCCGGGACGTCACCACCCAGCGGTTGCCGGGGAACGTGCGCTGCAGCGCGTCGATCTGCCCGCGCACCAGCTCGCGCCGCTCGGCGGGCGCCTCGTCGACGCCGTCGATCAGCATCAGCGCCCGCCCGGAGGAGAGCACCCGTACCGCCCAGCCGCTCGGCTCCGAGCCGGCCATCGGGTGGTGCGCCGCGGACAGGAACTCGGCCGGAGCGGGCACGTCCTGGTCGGAGAAGCGCCGCACCGGCAGGACGAACGGCACCAGCCCGCGCAGCGCCGCCAGCTCGTCGGGCAGCCGGTCGGCGGCCGTCGACACCGCCAGCCACTGGATCAGCGTCGTCTTCCCGGACCCCGCCGTCCCGCGTACCAGCACCTGCGGCTGCCCCGCGAGCGCGTGATCCACCGGCACCGGTACGGGCGGACGTGGCCCGGAACCGTCGAGCGGCCCCGTCGGCTGGTCCTCGTCGGCGATCTCCGCGCCGAGCCCGATGTACGTCGCGTCCAGCGGCCAGCGCCCCGGCGAGTTGATGAAGTCGACGCCGACGATGGTCACCTGGCTGTAGAGCTGGACCAGGCTCGCCAGATATCCGGACTCGAAGCGCGCGTCGACACCGCCGGGCGACGGATGCCGCTCCAGCAGCCGTACGACCTCCTCGATCCGCCGGCTCTGCTCGACCGCCGTCCGGGCCACGAACGTGGACCGCTGGGTGAAGAAGTGCAGGACGTGCACGCTCGCCGTGTCCACCAGCCGGTCGTGGAACCACGACGCGTCCGCCGACAACTCCCGGCAGGCGTCCGGCACATGGCGGCGCAGCCGCCGCGCGAACTCCTCGGGCCCGAGACCGACCGCCTGGACGTCGTCCATGTCCAGCTCGCCCAGCCCGTAGAGGGTCCGCACGACCGCGTCCACGACGGCGGAGTGCTCGTCCTCCGGGTAGCGCTCACGCGGACCGGCCTCCCGCCGGGCGCGGCGTACCAGTTCATCGGTGAGCCGGTGGAGGTCGTCGTGGGAGAGCGCCCGTTTCTCCCCGCCGAAGGACACCAGCCCGGACAGCCGTACGCCCCGCTCGACGAGCCCGGCGCCTGCTCCTTCCCGTACGAACAGCCGCTTGACGAGGGGGGTGACCACGCTCGCCCCGATGCGTAACCCGATGCCGGCAGGATCCATCGTCCCGACCGTAGGGGAGGGGAGAGCGCCGCTCAAGGGGTGCGCCCCGCGGGCCCGTTCGGCGCGTCCGCCCGGCGGCCGCGGCTTCGCGGCGGTGCGCCCGGGGGCGGTGCGCCACGGCCGTGCGTCGGGGGAGCGGTTCCTGCGGCCATGGGCACGGGGGCGGTTGGCACCGGCCGTGCGCCCCGTCGCGCCGGGCCATCGGACCACGGCACGTACCCACGGCATAGTCCCAGGTCCCGCCCGGTAACGGTGCCCGTCGACCAGTGCGCCCGCTCTGCGCCCTTCTGCCGGGCGCGTCGGCGGGTGAGCCTGGGACACACGGGGGCCGGTGCCGCCTCACGGCGGCACCGGACAATACCGCGAAGGAGGCAGGGGCATGCTCGAGGAACTGACGGTCACCGCATGGCAGTACTTCGGGCACGACCGGCTGTACGTGAACCTGCCCGACGGCACGCCCATCGGCTGGGCCGACCGCAGGACCGGCGGCATCACCGTCGTCCACGCCCGCTACCGCGACGACGTGACCGACATGCTGGCCCGCCGCGCGCCCGAGCTGCTGGCCCGCGCACTGCCCGAGGTGCGGATCCACCCGGGGGCGTTCGACGACGAGGCCGACGACCTTGCCGGCGCCGACGCCGCCGAGAGCCGCCCGGTCGCGGGACCGCCGCCCGCCGACCGGGCCGGCAGCACCCCGGAACGGGCCGGGACCGAGCCGCCCGTACGCCCCGGCAGGCGGGACCGGCTGCCCCTGCTGACCCCGGAGAACGACCTCGCCTCCCGCCGCCCCGGCGCGACACTGCGCGAGAACTCCCCGCCGCCCGACGCCGGCACGGCCCCCGACTCGGGCCGCCTCGAACGCCTCAGCTCCCGCATCCTGCGCCGCCGCCCGATGCCCGAGGCACGCCGCAGGGAACTCCTCGGCGAACGCAGATCCGGCGCCGAACTCGGCCGCCTCACCCGCCACGGCTGGCGCGTCCTGCACTCGATCCCGCTCGCCGACGGCACGGACATCGACCACCTGCTGATCGGCCCGGGCGGCGTCTTCACCGTCCGTACCGAATACCACCCGCAGCAGTCCGTACGGGCCGACGACGACACCGTCCGCATCGACGACGGCGACCCGCTCCCGTACATCGCCGAGTGCCGGGCGGAGGCCGCCCTCGTCCGCAAGACCCTGGAGAGCCACTGCGACTTCGCGGTCCGCGTTCAGCCGGTGCTCGTCTTCGTGGACGCGGCGTCCCTCGACGTGGCGGCCACCCAGACCGACGTACGCGTCTACCGCGAACGCCAGGTCTCGGCCCTGGCCCCGCTGTCCGGCGAACTCACCGCACGCGAGGCGGACCGCCTCTACGACGTGGCGCGCCGGGCGGAGGTGTGGGCGGGGAAGTGACGCGGGGCCGGGGGCGGCCGGCGCGGGGACGGCCGCGGCCCGGGCCGCCCCGCCTTGGCAGGCGGCCCGGTGCAGGCGCACGCCTCACCGTTCCGCCTCAGCCAGCCGGGAGGGCGTACAGCCGCTCGGCGTGCATTGTGACGAGCCGCTTGCCCGCCCCGACCACGTACGGGCCAGGCGGGCGTCGCGTGGCCCGGAGGCTCTGCGCCGCGCGGACACCGTGGCGGTCCGGGGCTGGACCCCGCACCTGCGGGACCCGCTGCCGTGCTCGACCCGCCGGCCGAGGCCCACGCGCCGAGGCCCACGCCAGGGGCCGGCGGCTGGTCTCCGTCTGCACCGGCGCGTTCGGCGCCGGCCGCCGTCGGCGTCCTCGACGTGGCCCGGCGCCGCGGAGGGGCGGCGCCGGGCCGGTCGGTCGGGCCGGATCAGACGGCGAGGGTGGTGCCGTCGAAGCGGCTGAGGGTGAGGACCGCGTCCTCCAGCGTGGCCTCCTTGGCCTCGCGCAGCACACCGATGGCGACGTCCTCGCCCAGCCGCATCGACTCGGTGTAGTCGGTGCGCCAGTGCACGCCGGCCATGTTGCGGCCGGAGGCGATGTTGGCGGCGAGCTTGTTGAGCTCGCCGCCGACGGTGAGCCGGCCGGCGTCCGGGCCGGTGTACGGCTCCAGGGCGGTGCCGTCCGTGGTGGGGACGACCGGGTCCGCCAGACTGTGCGACTCGTCGAACCACGCCTTCAGGACGGTCACGCACGCCGCGGCTACCGCGGCATGTCCGGAACCGTACGAGGGATGCACCGGGCTGCCCTCCGGGAACGCCTGCGGCAGCAGGTAGCTGCCGTGCTTCTCGAAGACCCGCTTCACGGCCACGCAGTCCAGCACCCCGGAGTCGATCGGGTACTCGCGCTGCCCGCGCAGCTGCTGGTGGACCCGGCCGCCGAACTCCTCCGGCCGCAGCCGCCGGTGCACGTACCACTTCTGGAACCACACCGCCTTCAGCGCGCGCGTCGCCACCTCGGTCACCAGCGACAGGACGTGCGGTCCGCCGTATGTCCCGAAGCCCACCTGGTTGGCGGAGTAGCGGTACGGATTGCCCGCGTCCACCGGCGCGTTCATGCCCAGCAGGATGAGCGCCGCGTTGAGGTGGGCCTCGTACAGCGCGTCGACGTGCACGTAGTGCGTCAGGTCGCGCGGTGTCTGGATGTACCGGCGGTCGGTGAAGTCCCGCTCGTCCGCCTCCGGTTCGGAGCCGTTCTGCACCTCGAGCCAGTCGCCCCACGTGGTGAGGTGGTCGACCGGACGGACCAGTGTGTCCTGCCGCTGCGAGATCAGCAGCGTGCCGTACGGGATGTCCCTGAGCAGAAACTGCGACAGGTACGGCCCGGCCAGGTCACCCCGGGCGTTACCCCGGAAGAGCGTCTGCGGGGTGACCCGTCCGTCCAGCTTGGGCGCCCGGAAGTCCGCCAGCCCGCTCAGTTCACCGGCCGCTTCTGCGACGAGTTCACTGTCGCCGAAGCGGGTGAACAGCACATCGCGGCACAGCGCCATCCAGTAGAGCTCGACGGCCTCCGCGGAGTTCTGGGCGCTGTCGATGCGCGGGGCGGGCGGCATGGTCAGCGCCTGAGCGTCCGGCCCCTGCGGGTCGAAGGCCGCTCCGGCCTGCGGGTTGACCAGCCTGGCGGTGTCCCCGAGCGGGATCCGCTCGAAATCCTCCTGGGATCCCGTGGCCAGCGCCCGGCGCAGCAGGCGGTACGCGGCCGGATCGACCTCGCCGAACTTGTCGTGAGGTAACGCCTTGGTGTGGTTCGCGATGAACGGGTGGTCCGTCTCCTCCCCGTTGGCGACGTGGACGGGGACCTGGCGGTGGAACTCCGCCTCGGCCGCCCGGACCCGCGCGTCACGCGCCGCGGAACGACGATCACTCATACGAAATACCCCCGGATTTCCTCATGAGCAGTGCGTGGTGTCGCACTCCCTCCCTAAGACACGGAGGACCGCCCCATCGTTGCGGAGATGAGGACGGCCGGTCATATCTGCACATGCGGGATACGGGATTCCCCATGGCCTCGCCCGGGACCGGTCGTGCGCGGCGCCCAGCGCGACCAGCCGGCCGCGGGCCGGACCGGGCCGGGCCGAGACATGCCGCCCCGTGGCGGCGACGGTGGGCTGCGCGAGGACCCGCGCGAGTTCCCGCAGGTCTCCTGCGGTGTACGTGGCCAGGACCCCGCTTACGCCTCGTCCGCAGACCCCGACATGCGCTGGCTCCCGGGGGACGTACGGCTGCACACGCAAGAAGACCCCGGCCTCAGCGTTTCCGCTGGTGACGGGGTCTTTGGGCACCTCATGCAGGGTGCCCCCGGCAGGATTCGAACCTGCGCACACGGCTCCGGAGGCCGTTGCTCTATCCCCTGAGCTACGGGGGCGTGCGCCGCGCTGTTGCGGGGCGACGGGTAGAACCCTACCAGCTCCCGATGGGTCTCCGTGAACAGGTATTTAGAGCCACCGGGCAGGTCCCGAGGGGTGGTCGGCCGATGATCGTCCGGTGATCCACAGCGGACCAAGAAGCCCCCGTACGCGGTCACCCCCGCTCTGCGCCCCCGTGGTGCCTCAGCGTGCCCCCGCTTCGCCCGCACGGGTCGGAAGTGGGGAAAACCCGGACGCGGCGCGGGCGGCGGACCTACTCTCGAGTTGTGTCCGGCGCGTCCGGCCGAGTGCTCGTTGTCGATGACAACCGGGTGATTCGGCAGCTGATCAGGGTCAACCTCGAGCTGGAGGGCTTCGAGGTCGTGACCGCGGCCGATGGTGCCGAGTGTCTGGAAGTCGTGCATCAGGTGCAGCCCGACGTCATCACGCTCGACGTCGTCATGCCCCGCCTCGACGGTCTGCGGACCGCCGCACTGCTGCGGGACGATCCCCGGACCAGCCACATCCCCCTCGCGATCATCAGCGCCTGTACGCAGTACGAGGTCGACAGCGGCGTCGAGGCCGGCGTGGACGCTTTTCTCGCCAAGCCCTTCGAGCCGGCCGAGCTCGTGCGGATCGTGCGGCAGTTGACGCACCCGGAAGCCGGGGAGGACCCGCCGTCCGTAGACGGCAGGCATGGGGCCGGGCGGGCGGGGAGCGCGACGGGCTGACGGCCCCGTCGACGGCCCCTGTCCCTGCCTGCCCCGCACCGAGCCCACCGGCGCCCGAACCCGCCGTTGCCCGCATCGCGAAACCGGTTCGCGAAGTGCCCCCCTTCCTCCCATACGCTTGTCCCGTGACCCCCGCCGAGCTCTCCCGTACCGTGCGGCACGCCGTGTGCCGTGCCGTGGAGGACGGTGTGCTGCGCGTCGACACCCTCGACCACGTTCCCGACCGCGTGAAGATCGAGCGGCCCCGGCCCGGCGGGCGCGGGGACTACGCCACCGGGATCGCGCTGCGCCTCGCGAGCCGGGCCGGGCGGCCCGCGCTGGAGGTGGCCGAGGCGATCCGGCAGCGCGTCGCGGACGAGCCCGGCATCGCGTGCGTCGAGGTCACCGGGCCCGGGTTCCTGAACTTCACGCTCCACGGCAGTGCGCAGGACGAGCTCGTACGGAAGGTCCTGCGCGACGGGCCCGGCTACGGTGCCCCCCGCCGGCCCGGCGGGCCGTTCGCGCACTCCGGCGAGCTGCGCGCCCGCGTCTGGGCCGATGCCCTCGTACGGCTGGGCGCCGAGCCCCGCCCGGGGGAGGCCGTACGGGTCGTGCCCGCCGCCGACCAGGGCCTCTGCGAGCGCCTCGGTACCGACGCCGCCCGCTGGGCCCTGCTCGCCGCCGCCGCGCACGACAGGCCGAAGGCGGGGGCGGACCTGCTCACGCAGCACGAGCGCAATCCCCTCTTCCGCGTGCGCTACGCCCACTCCCGCACCCGCGCCCTCGCCCGTAACGCCGCCGCGCTCGGCTTCGGAGCGTCCCCCGGCGAGCCCCCCGACGCCCCCGACGAGCCCGCCGAGGCCCCCACCGCTCCCGCAGAGCCCGCCGGGACCCCCGGCCTCACGGCTCTCACCAGCCCCCTCGCCGCCGCCCTCGCCGACCATCCCGCCGTCGTCGCCGACGCCGCGCGTCTGCGCGCGCCCGACCGGCTCGTCCGGCATCTGGAGGTCACGGCGGACCACGTCCTCGCCTTCCAGCACTCCGTGCTGCCCGTCGGCGACGAGAAACCCACGGCCGCCCACCGTGCCCGGCTGGCCCTCGCCGAAGCCGTCGGGACGGTGCTCGCCGGTGGCCTGTCCCTGCTCGGCGTCAGCGCGCCCGAATACCTGTGATGTGAGAGAGAACAGATTCCGATGAGCCGATCCGCACACCCCGCCGGCCCCCGCCACGCCGACGTCGTCCCCGAGGGCCACTACACCGCCCCGCCCGCCGACCTCAACGCCCTCGACCCCAAGGTGTGGGCCGACACCGTCACCCGGGACGACGACGGCGTCGTGACCGTCGGCGGGCTCCAAGTGACCCGGCTGGCCGAGGAGTTCGGCACCCCGGCGTACTTCCTCGACGAGGCCGACTTCCGTGCCCGCTGCCGTGCCTGGGCCGACGCCTTCGGCAAGGAAGCGGACGTGTTCTACGCGGGGAAGGCGTTCCTCTCCCGCGCGGTCGTCCGGTGGCTGAAGGAGGAGGGGCTCAACCTCGACGTCTGCTCGGGCGGCGAGCTGATCACCGCCCTCGACGCCGGGATGCCCGCGGAGCGCATCGCCTTCCACGGCAACAACAAGTCGGTGGCGGAGATCCGCCGCGCGGTCGAGGCCGGGGTCGGGCGGATCGTGCTCGACTCGTTCCAGGAGATCGTCCGCGTCGCGCACATCGCGCAGGAGCTGGGGCGGCGGCAGAAGGTCCAGATCCGGGTCACGGTCGGGGTCGAGGCGCACACCCACGAGTTCATCGCGACCGCCCACGAGGACCAGAAGTTCGGCCTCGCGCTGGCCGGCGGGCAGGCGGCGGAGGCCGTGCGGCGCGCGCTGCGGCTCGACGGTCTGGAGCTCATCGGCATCCACTCGCACATCGGCTCGCAGATCTTCGACATGGCCGGTTTCGAGGTCTCGGCCCGCCGCGTCGTCCAGCTGCTGGCCGAGATCCGGGACGAGCACGGTGTCGAGCTGCCCGAGATCGACCTCGGCGGCGGCCTCGGCATCGCCTACACCTCCGAGGACGATCCGCGCGAGCCGCACGAGATCGCCAAGTCGCTCACCGAGATCGTCACCCGTGAGTGCGAGTCGGCGAGCCTGCGCACGCCCCGCATCTCCGTCGAGCCGGGCCGCGCCATCGTCGGCCCGACCGCGTTCACGCTGTACGAGGTCGGCACGGTCAAGCCGCTCGAAGGGCTGCGGACGTACGTGAGCGTCGACGGCGGCATGTCGGACAACATCCGCACCGCGCTGTACGACGCCGAGTACAGCGTCGCCCTGGTGTCCAGGACCTCCGAAGCCGCTCCCATGCTCAGCCGTGTGGTCGGCAAGCACTGTGAGAGTGGCGACATCGTGGTCAAGGACGCGTTCCTGCCGGCCGACCTGGCGCCCGGCGATCTGATCGCCGTGCCGGCCACCGGCGCGTACTGCCGATCCATGGCCAGCAACTACAACCACGCACTTCGCCCGCCTGTCGTCGCCGTCGCGAACGGCGAGGCACGGGTGATCGTCCGGCGTGAGACGGAGGAAGATCTCCTGCGTCTCGACGTCGGATAGTTGAGATAGATGTCTCGTATCGCGGACGAGGTATAGAAACTCTCGTCCGGTAAGTGAGACTGGTCCCCATCGTAGAAGTGATGAGAAGCGAGGTCGGATGATGCGTACGCGTCCGCTGAAGGTGGCGCTGCTGGGCTGTGGAGTGGTCGGCTCAGAGGTGGCGCGCATCATGACGACGCACGCCGACGACCTCGCCGCGCGGATCGGCGCCCCGGTGGAGCTCGCCGGGGTCGCCGTGCGCCGCCCCTCCAAGGTGCGTGAGGGCATCGACCCGGAGCTGGTCACCACGGACGCCACGGCGCTCGTGAAACGCGGGGACATCGACGTCGTCATCGAGGTCATCGGCGGCATCGAGCCGGCCAGGACCCTCATCACCACCGCTTTCGAGCACGGCGCGTCCGTGGTCTCCGCCAACAAGGCGCTGCTCGCGGAGGACGGGGCGTCCCTCTACGCCGCGGCCGAGCAGCACGGCCGCGATCTGTACTTCGAGGCCGCCGTCGCCGGCGCCATCCCGCTGATCAGGCCGCTGCGCGAGTCCCTCGCCGGCGACAAGGTCAACCGCGTGCTCGGCATCGTCAACGGCACGACCAACTTCATCCTCGACCGGATGGACAGCTCCGGGGCCGGTTACACCGAGGCCCTGGACGAGGCCACCGCTCTCGGTTATGCGGAGGCCGACCCGACCGCCGACGTCGAGGGCTTCGACGCCGCCGCCAAGGCCGCCATCCTCGCCGGGATCGCCTTCCACACCCGGGTACGGCTCGACGACGTCCACCGCGAGGGTCTGACCGAGGTGACGTCCGCCGACATGGCGTCCGCGCGGCGCATGGGCTGCACCGTCAAACTGCTCGCCATCTGCGAGCGGGCGGCGGACGGGCAGTCGGTCACCGCCCGCGTGCACCCCGCGATGATCCCGCTCAGCCACCCCCTGGCCTCCGTCCGCGAGGCGTACAACGCCGTCTTCGTCGAGGCCGAGGCCGCCGGCCAGCTGATGTTCTACGGCCCCGGCGCCGGCGGTGCGCCGACCGCGTCGGCCGTGCTCGGCGACCTCGTCGCCGTGTGCCGCAACAAGCTCGCCGAGGCAACGGGGCCCGGCGAGTCCGCGTACACGCAGCTGCCCGTCAGCCCCATGGGCGACGTGGTGACGCGGTACCACATCAGCCTCGACGTGGCCGACAAGCCGGGCGTTCTCGCCCAGGTCGCGACGGTCTTCGCCGAGCACGGCGTATCCATCGATACGGTGCGCCAGCAGGGCAAGGACGGCGAGGCCTCTCTCGTCGTCGTCACCCACCGCGCGCCCGACGCGGCCCTCTCCGGGACCGTCGAGGCGCTGCGCAAGCTCGACACCGTGCGCGGTGTCGCCAGCATCATGCGTGTTGAAGGGGAGTAAGGGACCCATGACCACCAACGGCACCCACCAGTGGCGCGGCATCATCGAGGAGTACCGGGACCGTCTCCCGGTCACGGACACGACGCCGGTCGTCACGCTCCGCGAGGGTGGGACGCCGCTCGTCCCGGCGCAGGTCCTCTCCGAGCGCACGGGCTGCGAAGTGCACCTCAAGGTCGAGGGCGCCAACCCCACCGGCTCCTTCAAGGACCGCGGGATGACCATGGCCATCACCAAGGCCAAGGAGGAGGGCGCGCAGGCCGTCATCTGCGCCTCCACCGGCAACACGTCCGCCTCGGCCGCCGCGTACGCGGTGCGCGCCGGGATGGTCTGCGCCGTCCTCGTGCCGCAGGGCAAGATCGCGCTCGGCAAGATGGGCCAGGCCCTGGTCTACGGCTCGAAGATCCTCCAGGTCGACGGAAACTTCGACGACTGCCTCGACCTGGCCCGCAGCCTCTCCGAGAACTACCCGGTGGCGCTGGTCAATTCGGTCAACCCGTACCGGATCGAGGGCCAGAAGACCGCGTCCTTCGAGATCGTCGACGCGCTCGGCGACGCCCCCGACATCCATGTGCTGCCCGTCGGCAACGCCGGCAACATCACGGCGTACTGGAAGGGGTACAAGGAGTACTCCCGCCCGTCGCCCGCCACCGCCCTTGGCGGAGGCGCTCCGCGCCGCACCCTCCCTGGCATGTCCTCCCGTACGCCCCGGATGTGGGGCTTCCAGGCGTCCGGCTCCGCGCCGATCGTGCGCGGCGAGATCGTCAAGGACCCGTCGACGATCGCCACCGCGATCCGGATCGGCAACCCGGCGTCCTGGACCCAGGCGCTGGCCGCGCGCGAGGAGTCGGGCGGCTTCATCGACGAGGTGACGGACCGTGAGATCCTGCGCGCCTACCGGCTGTTGGCCTCCCAGGAGGGCGTCTTCGTCGAGCCCGCCTCCGCCGCGTCCGTCGCCGGTCTGCTGAAGGCGGTCGAGCAGGGCAAGGTCGACCGCGGTCAGAAGATCGTGTGCACGGTCACGGGCAACGGCCTCAAGGACCCCGACTGGGCGGTCGCCGGAGCGCCCCAGCCGGTCACCGTCCCGGTCGACGCCGCGGCGGCGGCCGAGCGCCTCGGCCTGGCGTAACGGTCCTGCCGGACGTCCCGCCGGCCGGTCCGGGCGCCGGGAAACGCGCCGGTCCGGCCACCGGGAAGTGCGCAACCCGGGCGACGCCACACGTAGGGGCACAGGAGGCTCGCGACACGCATCGTGCGCCTCCTGTGCGCCCTATGTCGCAGGTGAACTTTCCTTCGATAGGCTGTACCCGAACCCGGCCCGGCCGCATATGCGCGGTGTCGTTGCCGTCGCGGTGTTTCCGCCGCCGAGGCCCACGGGTATCCCTGCCTCTCGAACCCATCTTGTACATCCCGCAGTTCAGAACCAAGGAGAGTCGTCGAGCGATGGCCGGTCCAGCGTTCCGCGCCGCCGCCGTCCGGGTGCGCGTCCCCGCAACCAGCGCCAACCTCGGTCCGGGCTTCGACGCCCTCGGGCTGTCGCTCGGTCTGTACGACGACGTGGTCGTCCGGGTCGCGGACTCCGGTCTGCACATCGACATCGCCGGTGAGGGCGCGTCGACCCTGCCCCGCGACGAGAACCACCTGCTCGTACGGGCGCTGCGCACGGCCTTCGACCTGCTCGGCGGTCAGCCGCGCGGCCTCGAGGTCGTCTGCGCCAACCGCATCCCGCACGGCCGCGGCCTCGGCTCCTCCTCCGCCGCCATCTGCGCCGGCATCGTCGCCGCGCGCGCCGTGACGATAGGCGGCGACGCGAAGCTCGACGACGCGGCACTGCTCGAGCTCGCCACCGAGATCGAGGGGCACCCCGACAACGTCGCGGCCTGCCTGCTCGGCGGTTTCACCCTCGCCTGGACCGAATCGGGAGCGGCGCGCGCGATCAGAATGGATCCCGCCGACTCGGTCGTTCCGGTGGTCTTCGTCCCCAGCAATCCGGTGCTCACCGAGACGGCCCGCGGACTGCTGCCGCGCACCGTCCCGCATGTCGACGCCGCCGCCAACGCCGGCCGGGCCGCCCTCCTCGTCGAGGCACTGACCAGGCGTCCCGAACTGCTGCTGCCCGCCACGGAGGACCGTCTCCACCAGGAGTACCGGGCCCCGGCGATGCCGCAGAGCGTCGATCTGGTGAACCGACTGCGCGCCGACGGCATCCCCGCGGTCATCTCCGGCGCGGGCCCCACGGTGCTCGCACTGGCCGAGGACAGTGCGGCCGACAAGGTCGCACGGCTGGCGGGCGAGGGCTGGGCGGCCAACCGGCTCGCCTTCGACGCCGCGGGTGCGAGCGTGCTGCCGCTCGCGCCCTGAAGGGACACACCATCGCCACGATTGCCGGTGAGAGAGAGGGGGAATGTTTGTTGGAGCCGGTAGTGTTAACCTCAAGTCAGCAGCCGTCGTCTACGCGACGCGGTGCTTTGCGTCCCCCATCGGGACCACCATTCTTCCGGGAGCCTCCCCAACTGCCTGAGCAGCCTGCCTGAGCAGTTTCGAGCACGCTCCGGAACCGGCACGACACCCCTCGCTTTTCCAGGAGTGGGCCGAGCAGGGGGACCTCGAGCCGGGCCTTGCACGTATGCATGTATCTCTCCGCCGTCAATTTCCCGGCGGGACCACCGCTCCGGCACGGTCCACACCCAGGACCGACAGCCGGACAGCACAACCGGTCGCCGAGCCAGAAGGCCGACGTCCGCTCCAGGGAAGGACCCTTCGTGAGCGACACCACCGATCTGATGGGCGTGAGTGCCGACAACAACGTCGACAACACCGCGTCCGCCGCAGGTGCTGCCTCCGGCACCACCTCACGGCGCCGCCGCTCCGGCACCGGCCTCGACGGCATGGTCCTGGCCGAGCTGCAGCAGGTCGCGTCCGGCCTCGGCATCAGGGGCACCGCGCGTATGCGCAAGAGCCAGCTGATCGAGGTCATCAAGGAGACGCAGGCCGCAGGGACCTCCCCGGCGAAGAGCGCCGAGGAGGGCACCGACGCCGCGGCCAAGCCGAGGCGCCGCGCCACCTCCAAGGCCCGTACGGGTGACGAAGCCGCTGCTCCCGCCGCCGAGAAGGCGCAGCCCGCCGAGAAGGCCGGCAAGTCCGACAAGGCCGTCGCGCAGCAGCAGATCGACATTCCGGGACAGCCGGCCGGGGGCCCCTCGCAGGCCGCAGGCTCCGGGGGAGACGACCAGCCGGCCGGTGAGCGCCGTCGTCGTCGCGCCACCGCGCAGGCGGGCAGCCCGGACGCCCGTACCGAGGCCCGTGGCGACACCGCCGTCGACGTCAAGACCGACGTCAAGACGGACGTGAAGACCGACGCCAAGGCCGACGCGCAGCCCGAGGCCGCCGTCGACACCGCCGAGGGCCGCCGCGACCGCCAGGACCGCGGTCAGCGCGGAGACCGCGGCGACCGCCAGGACCGCGGCGAGCGTGGAGACCGCGGGGACCGTGGCGAGCGAGGCGAGCGTGGAGACCGTGGCGAGCGCGGTGAGCGCCGCGAGCGCCAGCGTGACCGCCGGGGCAAGGGCGACGACCAGCAGCAGGGCGGCGGCGGCCAGCGCCAGCAGCGCCAGGGCGGCCCGCAGAACACCGGCCCGCAGGACGACTTCGACGAGGACGGCAGCGGCCGTCGCGGCCGTCGCGGCCGCTACCGCGACCGCCGTGGCCGCCGGGGCCGTGACGACTTCCAGGCCGGCGAGCCGCAGGTCTCCGACGACGACGTCCTGATCCCCGTCGCGGGCATCCTGGACATCCTCGACAACTACGCGTTCATCCGGACCTCCGGCTATCTGCCCGGCCCGAACGACGTGTACGTCTCCCTCGCCCAGGTCCGCAAGAACGGCCTGCGCAAGGGCGACCACGTCACCGGCGCCGTGCGCCAGCCGAAGGACGGCGAACGCCGCGAGAAGTTCAACGCGCTGGTGCGCCTGGACTCGCAGAACGGCATGGCGCCCGACTCGGGCCGCGGCCGCCCCGAGTTCAACAAGCTGACCCCGCTGTACCCGCAGGACCGGCTGCGCCTCGAGACCGACCCGGGCGTGCTGACGACCCGGATCATCGACCTCGTGTCGCCGATCGGCAAGGGTCAGCGAGGTCTGATCGTGGCCCCGCCGAAGACCGGCAAGACCATGATCATGCAGGCGGTCGCCAACGCGATCACCACCAACAACCCCGAGTGCCACCTGATGGTCGTCCTGGTCGACGAGCGTCCGGAAGAGGTCACCGACATGCAGCGGTCGGTGAAGGGCGAGGTCATCTCCTCGACCTTCGACCGCCCCGCCGAGGACCACACCACCGTCGCCGAGCTGGCCATCGAGCGGGCCAAGCGCCTCGTCGAGTTGGGTCACGACGTGGTCGTCCTGCTGGACTCGATCACCCGCCTGGGCCGTGCGTACAACCTGGCGGCCCCGGCCTCCGGCCGCATCCTGTCCGGTGGCGTCGACTCGACCGCGCTCTACCCGCCGAAGCGCTTCTTCGGCGCCGCGCGCAACATCGAGGACGGCGGCTCGCTGACCATCCTGGCCACCGCGCTGGTCGACACCGGTTCGCGGATGGACGAGGTGATCTTCGAGGAGTTCAAGGGCACCGGCAACATGGAGCTCAAGCTCGACCGGAAGCTCGCCGACAAGCGCATCTTCCCGGCGGTGGACGTCGACGCGTCCGGCACCCGTAAGGAAGAGATCCTGCTCGGCAGCGACGAGCTCGCCGTCACCTGGAAGCTGCGCCGTGTGCTGCACGCACTCGACCAGCAGCAGGCGATCGAGCTGCTGCTCGACAAGATGAAGCAGACGAAGTCGAACGGCGAGTTCCTGCTGCAGATCCAGAAGACGACTCCGTCCGCCGGCAACGGCAACGACTGAGAGAGCTTCACCACAGCCGCCGGGCCCCGACAGGGCCCGGCGCGGGCTCCCGGGGCCACCTGCTCCACCGGCTGAAGACGCTGGTGGGGCGGGGGAACCGGAGCCGGGGAACGCTCCGTCGGGCCCACCGCGCGTCGCGCGGTGGGCCCGACGCGTTTCTCAAGGTCCTCTCATCCGGCCGTGCGACGCTTCTCGCTGCTCCGACGTCCGGACGACCTTCGGCACCGAACGGCCTTCGACGTCCGGGCGTCCACCGGCGAACCGCGCCTGAGCACCGCCGGCGCGGGTAACCGAGTAGCGAGAGCCGAGGAGAGCATGAGCGAGCAGAGCAGCGGCGGCCGAATACTCCCCCTGCGCCCAGGGGGCGCGGGGGGACCCCCACGCCGCGGGAAGCCCGCCAAGGCGCGCCGGGCATGGACGTTCGTCGCCTGGATCGCGGCCGCCCTGGTGGTCGTCGGCGGCTCCGGGCTGGGTCTGCTCTGGTTCAAGCTCAACGGAAATCTGCAGGGCGTCGACATCAACCGCGTCCTCGGCGCGGACCGGCCGAAGAACGTCGACAACGGCTCCATGGACATCCTCGTCCTCGGCTCCGACTCGCGGGCCGGCGCGAACTCCGAGTACGGCGCCGACGAGGGCGCCGCCCGCTCCGACACCGCGATGGTCGTCCACGTGTACCAGGGCCACAGGACGGCGAGCGTCGTCTCCGTACCGCGCGACACCCTGATCGAGCGGCCCGCGTGCACGGACCGTGAGGGCGCCGAAGTCCCGGGTGAGCAGCGGGCGATGTTCAACACCGCGTACCAGGTCGGCGGCCCGGCCTGCGCGGTGAAGACGGTCGAGGCCATGTCGGGCATCCGCATGGACCACTACATCGAGGTCGACTTCACCGGCTTCACGCAGCTCGTCGACGAGCTCGGCGGCGTCGACATCACCACGACCCGGCCGATCAACGACAGCAAGAGCCGGCTCGACCTGCCGCCCGGCACCCACACCCTGGACGGCGAGCAGGCCCTCGGCCTGGTCCGCACCCGGGGGAGCGTCGGCGACGGCAGCGACCTGGGGCGCATCCAGCTCCAGCAGGCGTTCGTGAAGGCGTTCATCGAGCAGGTCAAGGACGTCGGGGTGTTCAGCAGCCCGAAGAAGCTCCTCGACCTCTCCGACGCGGCCACGAAGGCGATCACGCCCGACTCGGAGCTGGACTCGGTGAACGAGCTGATGGGCTTCGTCAGGGGGCTGGGCTCCCTCGGCGCCGAGGACGTCCACATGGTCACCATGCCGGTGCGCTACGACCCCGACGACCCGAACCGGGTCGTCCCCGTCGAGAGCGGCGCCCGCCAGGTGTGGAACGCGCTCAAGCGGGACCGGCCGATCCCGGCCTCCGCGCTCACGGACTCGGCGGGCGACAAGGGCGATGCCGCGTCCGTCGTCGGGACCGCCGGCCGCACCGCGGGGCAGGGCGCCGGGCAGGGCACAGGGCAGGGTTCGTAGGGCCGGGGGAGCGGGAGGGTGCCGCGAGGGCCCAGGTCATACCCACTCCGGCCGCGAGGAATACTTCCGCCCCTACCCCGGTTTTGGGAGATACGGCCTGTCCTGGCAGACTGGTACGTCGGCCCCGGTTCACGTACGAGCATCCCGCCCGTACGACCCGGCGCCCTCCCGAAACTAGGAGACACCTTGAAGCGCGACATCCACCCCGAGTACGTCGAGACCCAGGTCAGCTGCACCTGCGGTGCGTCGTTCACCACCCGCAGCACCATCGAGAGCGGCAACGTCCGCGCCGAGGTCTGTTCCGAGTGCCACCCGTTCTACACGGGCAAGCAGAAGATCCTCGACACCGGTGGCCGTGTGGCCCGCTTCGAGGCCCGCTTCGGCAAGGCTGCCGGCAACAAGTAGCGAGCCACTGCGCCGGTCTTTGGCCGCCCTCTCCCGGGTGGCCGAGACCGGCGCTTTGTCCGTTCTGCGCACCCCCTCCGCGCAGTCACCGCAGCCACCCTTCGCGTACGAAACCAGGAGCCCCCGATGTTCGAGGCGGTCGAGGAACTGATCGGCGAGCACGCCGATCTGGAGAACAAGCTCGCCGACCCTTCGGTCCACGCCGACCAGGGGAACGCGCGCAAGCTCAACAAGCGCTACGCCGAGCTGACCCCGATCGTCGGCACGTACCGCTCCTGGAAGCAGACCGGTGACGACATCACCACGGCGCGTGAATTCGCCCAGACCGACCCGGACTTCGCCGCCGAGGTGAAGGAGCTGGAGAAGGAGCGCGAGGCGCTCACCGAGAAGCTGCGGCTGCTGCTCGTCCCGCGCGACCCCAGCGACGACAAGGACGTCATCCTCGAGGTCAAGGCCGGCGCGGGCGGCGACGAGTCCGCCCTGTTCGCCGGTGACCTGCTGCGGATGTATCTGCGCTACGCGGAGCGGGTCGGCTGGAAGACCGAGATCATCGACGCGACCGAGTCAGAGCTCGGCGGCTACAAGGACGTCCAGGTCGCGGTCAAGACCAAGGGCGGCCAGGGGGCCACCGAGCCCGGACAGGGCGTCTGGGCGCGGCTGAAGTACGAGGGCGGGGTGCACCGCGTCCAGCGCGTGCCCGCCACCGAGTCCCAGGGCCGTATCCACACCTCCGCGGCCGGTGTGCTCGTCACGCCGGAGGCCGAGGAGATCGACGTCGAGATCCACGCCAACGACCTGCGCGTGGACGTCTACCGCTCGTCGGGCCCCGGCGGCCAGTCCGTCAACACCACCGACTCCGCCGTCCGCATCACGCACCTGCCGACCGGCATCGTCGCCTCCTGCCAGAACGAGAAGAGCCAGCTCCAGAACAAGGAGCAGGCCATGCGTATCCTGCGCTCCAGGCTGCTCGCCGCGGCCCAGGAGGAGGCCGAGTCCAAGGCCGCGGACGCCCGCCGCAGCCAGGTACGGACGGTCGACCGGTCGGAGAAGATCCGGACGTACAACTTCCCGGAAAACCGGATCTCGGACCACCGGGTCGGTTTCAAGGCGTACAACTTGGACCAGGTGCTCGACGGGGACCTGGACGCCGTGATCCAGGCGTGTGTAGACGCGGACTCCGCAGCCAAGCTCGCGGCCGCGCAGTAGCGCGCGACGGGTTTGCAGACGGTCCGCACGAGCGTCACAGGAAGGGTAGGCGCGTGAACCTGTTGCTTGCCGAGGTGGCCCAGGCCACCCAGCGGCTGGCGGACGCCGGCGTGCCGTCTCCGCGTTTCGACGCGGAGGAGCTCGCCGCGTTCGTGCACGGCGTGAAGCGCGGAGAGCTCCACAACGTCAAGGACACCGACTTCGACGCCCGCTACTGGGAGGCCGTCGCCCGCCGTGAGGCCCGCGAACCGCTCCAGCACATCACCGGCCGTGCCTTCTTCCGCTATCTGGAACTCCAGGTCGGCCCCGGCGTCTTCGTCCCCCGCCCCGAGACCGAGTCGGTCGTGGGCTGGGCGATAGAGGCCGTACGCGCCATGGACGTCGTGGAGCCGCTCATCGTCGACCTGTGCTCCGGCTCCGGCGCCATCGCGCTCGCCATGGCCCAGGAGGTCCCGCGCTCGCGCGTGCACGCCGTGGAGCTGTCGGAGGACGCCCTGAGGTGGACCCGGAAGAACGCGGAGGGGTCCAGGGTCGCCGTCCACCAGGGCGACGCCCTCACGGCGCTGCCCGAGCTCGACGGCCAGGTCGACCTGGTGATCTCCAACCCGCCGTACATCCCGCTCACCGAGTGGGAGTACGTCGCGCCCGAGGCCCGCGACCACGACCCGCAGATGGCCCTGTTCTCCGGCGAGGACGGCCTGGACACCATCCGCGGCATCGAACGCACCGCGCACCGGCTGCTGAGGCCCGGCGGGCTCGTCGTCATCGAGCACGCCGACACCCAGGGCGGCCAGGTGCCGTGGATCTTCAACGAGGAATCCGGCTGGGCGGACGCGGCCGACCACCCCGATCTGAACAAGCGGCCGCGGTTCGCCACCGCCCGCAAGGCCATGCCATGACCAAGCACTTGACGAAGCACGTGTACGAGGAGGCCCGCTGATGGCTCGGCGATACGACTGCAACGATGCGACGGATCGCACCACCGGCCTGCGCGAGGCCGCGTCGGCCGTCCGCCGCGGCGAGCTCGTCGTGCTGCCCACCGACACGGTGTACGGGATCGGCGCCGACGCCTTCACCTCCGAGGCCGTCGCCGACCTGCTCGACGCCAAGGGGCGCGGCCGCAACATGCCCACCCCCGTCCTCATCGGCTCCCCGAACACCCTGCACGGGCTGGTCACCGACTTCTCCGAGCAGGCGTGGGAGCTCGTCGACGCCTTCTGGCCCGGCGCGCTGACCCTGGTCGCCAAGCACCAGCCGTCGCTGCAGTGGGACCTCGGCGACACCCGTGGCACCGTCGCGATCCGGATGCCGCTGCACCCGGTCGCGATCGAACTCCTCACCGAGGTCGGCCCGATGGCCGTCTCCAGCGCCAACCTGACGGGACACCCCTCGCCCGAGGACTGCGACGCCGCGCAAGAGATGCTCGGCGACTCCGTCTCCGTCTACCTCGACGGCGGTCCCACCCCCGGCATCGTGCCGTCGTCGATCGTCGACGTCACCGGCAGGGTCCCGGTGCTGCTGCGGGAGGGAGCCCTCTCCGCGGACGAGCTGCGCAAGGTGGTACCAGACCTCGAGGTGGCCAATTGACCGCCCCGCAGGGGCGTGGCATAGCGGAAACCAGCAGTACGGGCAGTACGGCGTCGACCTTCCGCATCCTCCACGTCAGCACCGGCAACGTCTGCCGCTCGCCGATCACCGAGCGGCTGACCCGCCATGCCCTGAGCGACCGCCTCGGCGATCCGCTCACGGGCGGCCTGATCGTGGAGAGCGCCGGCACGTGGGGGCACGAGGGCGCCCCGATGGAGGCCAACGCCGAGGTCGTCCTCGCCGACTTCGGCGCGGACGCGACCGGGTTCGTGGGGCGTGAGCTCCTCGACGAGCACGTCATCCGCGCCGACCTGGTCCTCACGGCGACCCGCGACCACCGGGCGCAGGTCATCTCCATGGGCCACTCGGCGGGCCTGCGGACCTTCACGCTCAAGGAGTTCACCCGCCTGGTCCGCGCCATAGACCCGGCGACGCTCCCGGACCCCCGGGACGAGGGCGTCGTCGAGCGCGCCCGTGCGCTGGTGCGGGCGGCGGCGGCGCTGCGCGGGTGGCTCCTGGCGCCGAGCCCCGACGCGGACGAGGTCTTCGACCCGTACGGGGCGCCGATCACGTTCTTCCGCTCGATCGGCGACGAGATCCACCAGGCCCTGGACCCGGTCGTCACCGCCCTGACGGGCGTCCCGACCCGCCGCTGACCCCCCGCCGTCCACCGGTCTCACCGGGGCGCTGCACCCGCGCCCCTGCGCCTCAATCGCCGGCGGGGCTGGAGCTTGCCGGTCTTGTCGGGGCTCCGCCCCGAGCCCCGCGCCTCGATCGCCGGTGGGGCTGGAGTTGCCCGGCTCGGGCTGGTTGCCGCGCAGCGGCAACTCAAGGGCCTGGGGTCCACCCACCGCCGCCAGGCCGTAGGGGGAGGTTGAGGCCACCGCGCGGCGCGCGGTACCGGTCCGGGCGGAGCCCGGCCCCGCCCCCCGCCCGCAGGGCGTACCGGGGGTGGGAGCCTCTCCGCGGCCGCCAGGCCGCAGGGGGGAGGTCGGGGAACAGGCCCGTGCAGCGGACGCGGCCGGTCGCGCATACACCGCGCGCGCCCCGCCCCGCCCGGTCCTACATTGGAGTGGCCGCACAGGCCCGAGGACCCGGAGCCGTCATGTCCGTAACACGTGCACGTGAAGCGCCCGCCCACCCCGCCCCCGCCCTCGACGCGTTGCGCCGCCAGGACCCCCAGATCGCGGACATCCTCTTCGGCGAGGCGCAGCGTCAGTCCACCACGCTGCAGCTCATCGCCGCGGAGAACTTCACCTCGCCCGCGGTCCTCGCCGCCCTCGGATCGCCGCTCGCGAACAAGTACGCAGAGGGCTATCCCGGCGCCCGCCACCACGGCGGCTGCGAACTCGTCGACGCCGCGGAGCGCATCGCGATCGAGCGGGCCACCGCGCTCTTCGGCGCGGAGCACGCCAACGTGCAGCCCCACTCCGGCTCCTCCGCCGTCCTCGCGGCGTACGCCGCCCTGCTGCGCCCCGGCGACACCGTGCTCGCCATGGGGCTCCCGTACGGCGGTCACCTGACCCACGGCTCGCCCGCGAACTTCTCCGGCCGCTGGTTCGACTTCGTCGGGTACGGCGTCGACGCCGAGTCCGGGCTGGTCGACTACGACCAGGTGCGCGTCCTGGCCCGCCGGCACCGGCCGAAGGCGCTCGTCTGCGGGTCGATCTCGTATCCCCGGCACCTCGACTACGAGCGGTTCCGCGACATCGCGGACGAGGCCGGCGCGTATCTGATCGCCGACGCCGCGCATCCGATCGGCCTGGTCGCCGGCGGCGCCGCGCCCAATCCGGTGCCGTACGCGGATGTGGTGTGCGCCACTACGCACAAGGTGCTGCGCGGCCCGCGGGGCGGGATGATCCTCTGCGGTGCGGAGCTTGCGGAGCGCATCGACCGGGCGGTGTTCCCGTTCACCCAGGGCGGCGCCCAGATGCACACGATCGCCGCGAAGGCCGTCGCGTTCGGCGAGGCGGCGACGCCGGCCTTCACCGCGTACGCGCACCAGGTGGTCGCCAACGCGCGGGAGCTGGCGGCGGCGCTCACGGCCGAGGGGCTGACCGTCCTGACGGACGGCACGGACACCCACATCATCGGCGCCGACCCGGCACCACTGGGCGTCGAGGGCAGGACGGCCCGCGGCAGGCTGGCCGCGGCGGGCATGGTGCTCGACACCTGTGCGCTCCCGTACGGGGACGGCCGCGGCATCCGGCTCGGCACCGCCGCGGTGACCACGCAGGGCATGGGCCGCCCGGAGATGGAGCGGATCGCGGCCCTGTTCACGGCGGCCCTGCGGGACGAGTCCGCGGCGCGCGACATCCGCGCGAAGGTGGCGGAACTCGTCGCGGGACACCCGCCGTTTCCCGGGTAGTCGCATTGGCGTGCTCTTCCTGTGCAACCATCGCGGGCCGGCGCATGTCCTCAAGCATGTGGCCACCACAGCTAAGGTGTGGGGCTGAGATGGCCAGCGATTCCTGTGGGGCAGCCCGTGCGTGATTACCTGCTGACGCTATGTGTCACGGCCGCGGTGACGTATCTGCTCACCGGGCCGGTGAGGAAGTTCGCCATCGCCAGTGGCGCGATGCCGGAGATCCGTGCACGCGACGTGCACCGCGAACCGACGCCGAGGCTCGGCGGGATCGCGATGTTCTTCGGTCTGTGCGCCGGACTGCTGGTCGCGGACCATCTGGAGAATCTGAACAGCGTCTTCGAGCTGTCGAACGAACCGAGGGCGCTGCTGTCCGGCGCCGCCCTGATCTGGATCATCGGCGTGCTGGACGACAAGTTCGAGATCGACGCCCTGATCAAGCTGGGTGGCCAGATGATCGCCGCCGGAGTCATGGTGGTCCAGGGTCTGACGATCCTGTGGATCCCGGTGCCCGGCGTGGGCACGGTCTCGCTGACGAGTTGGCAGGGGACCCTCCTCACGGTCGCCCTGGTCGTCATCACCATCAACGCGGTCAACTTCGTCGACGGGCTGGACGGTCTCGCGGCGGGCATGGTGTGCATCGCCGCGGCGGCGTTCTTCATCTACGCGTACCGGATCTGGGTCAGCTACGGCATCGAGGCCGCCGCCCCCGCCAGCCTGTTCACCGCGATCCTGATGGGCATGTGCCTGGGCTTCCTGCCGCACAACATGCATCCCGCGCGGATCTTCATGGGCGACTCGGGCTCGATGCTCATCGGCCTGGTGCTCGCCGCGGCGGCGATCTCGGTGACGGGCCAGGTCGACATGGACGCCATGAGGATCCACGAGGGCGGTACGCGCGAGGCGACGCACGCGGCGCTGCCGGTCTTCATCCCGCTGCTGCTGCCGTTCACGATCATCGCCATCCCGGTCGCGGACCTGCTGCTGGCGATCGTCCGCCGCACCTGGAAGGGCCAGTCGCCGTTCGCCGCGGACCGCGGTCACCTGCACCACCGGCTCCTGGAGATCGGCCACTCCCACAGCCGGGCCGTGCTGATCATGTACTTCTGGTCGGCGCTGATCGCCTTCGGCGTGGTGGCGTACTCGGTGCACTCGGTGATCTGGATCGTGTTCGTCGTCGTCGGGCTGAGCGCGGTCGGCCTCGTGCTCCTGCTCCTCCCGCGCTTCACCCCTCGCGCCCCCGGCTGGGCGGAGGGCTTCGTCCCGCCCCGCTACCGCCGCAGCCGCCGGGCGGCCGCTGCCGAGCAGCCCGAGCCGGCGGCGTCCGGCGCTGAGGAGCCGCGGGTGCCGGTCGCGGTTGGCGTCAGCGGTGTCAACGGCGCGACGGCCGTCGGAGCGCGCTCCCGCTTCCCTGACCGGGACCGCGCGGGCTCCCGCCGCTGATCCGCGGCCGGTCCGCCTGTACTCCCAAAGAGGCATGTCCGTCGCGGTTGGCTGACGCGGAGCGGACAGAACGGTGCATTACCACGTGAAACCCTTGGTTGTCGTGCACACACGGGCGCGTTCACTCTCATGTGTGAGAGTTGGCACACCACTGGGTAAAGACCTCATCAAATAGTTTGTGATACCGTTCACGAGACCCGGAGACAGCGCCGAAGGACCGTAGTGCGACGGTCCGTTGGCCCCCGAGGCCCATCTCGGGACCGGGCATACGCTCGTCCATGACGACACCACTTTGCCCCCACCAGCAAGCGGAGATGCCGCCATGCCGTCCACCGACGCACGCACCCTTGTTCATGCCGCCGTACCCACCGCTGCCGCCGGCGCTGTTGCCGCCGTCGTCAGCGCCGTGGTCGCGGGTGGCAAGGGCGCGATCGGGGCGATCGTGGCCACGCTGGTGGTGATCCTCTTCATGGGCATCGGGCTGTACGTCCTGCAGCGCGTGGCGAAGTCGCTGCCGCAGCTGTTCCAGGCGATGGGTCTGATGCTCTATACGGCACAGTTGCTGTTGCTGTTCATCTTTGTCGCGATGTTCAAGAACACGACGTTGTTCCACCCCAAGGCCTTCGCCATCACGCTGGTCGCACTGACCCTCGTCTGGATCGGTGCGCAGACCCGCGCACACATGAAGGCCAAGATCCTGTACGTCGAACCCGACTCCTCGACCGGCGGCAAGCCCGGAAACAAGGGGCCGTCATCGTGAGGGGTAGGGCCGGTATAAGGGCGAGTTCGGGATCCTGCTATCGTCCGGTGCCAACTGCGGCATCGCGGGCGCGGGCATCTGAGCTGACGCCTGCTCATTCGCGAGGCTTGATGCCCCACTGCCGCCCCATCATTCGAAACACCAGTCCAGTGCCGACCCGCGGCTGTGTGCCGCGCCGACACAACGAGGTTGCCGTACCTATGCGCCACGCTGAAGGAGCCCGCGGTGAGTGCTGACCCGACGCAGGTGCTCGCCTTCGAGACCGACTGCCACATCTTTGACGGTTGTGGCTTTCCGGCACCGGGCCTGCACTCGTTCCTGTTCGAGCCGCTCTGGGGCGACGGGGACAGCAATCTGTACTTCAACAAGACGATGCTGCTGGCGCTTCTGGGCTCCGTCATCATCGTCGGGTTTTTCTGGGCTGCCTTCCGCAACCCGAAGGTCGTCCCGGGCAAGCTGCAGATGGTCGCCGAGTCCGGTTACGACTTCATCCGCCGCGGTGTCGTCTACGAGACGATCGGCAAGCGTGAGGGCGAGAAGTACGTCCCCTTCGTGGTCGCGCTGTTCTTCTTCGTCTGGATGATGAACCTCTGGTCGATCATTCCGGTTGCGCAGTTCCCGGTGACGTCGATCATCGCTTACCCGATGGTGCTGGCCCTGCTGGTCTACATCACCTGGGTCAGCCTCACGTTCAAGCGTCACGGTTTCGTCGGAGCGTTCAAGAACTTCACCGGCTTCGACAAGTCGCTCGGCCCCGTGGCCTACCTGGCCGCGACGATCGAACTCTTCTCGAACCTCCTGGTCCGTCCCTTCACGCACGCCGTGCGACTCTTCGCGAACATGTTCGCGGGGCACACGCTGCTGCTGCTCTTCACGATCGCCAGCTGGTACCTGCTGAACGGCATCGGGATCGCCTACGCCGGCGTCTCGTTCGTGATGGTCATCGTGATGACGGCCTTCGAGCTCTTCATCCAGGCAGTTCAGGCATACGTCTTCGTGCTCCTGACCTGCACCTACATCCAGGGCGCGCTCGCCGAGCACCACTGAGCCCCCTCGCTGAAACCCAGATTCGTCCGGTGGCCAACCCCCACCGGTCCGTAAAGAGAAGGAAGAACTGGCATGTCTACGACCCTTGCTGCCGTCACCGGTGACCTCGGCTCCGTCGGTTACGGCCTTGCGGCCATCGGCCCCGGCGTCGGCGTCGGCATCATCTTCGGTAACGGCACCCAGGCTCTTGCCCGCCAGCCCGAGGCTGCCGGTCTGATCCGCGCCAACCAGATTCTCGGCTTCGCGTTCTGTGAGGCCCTCGCCCTCATCGGTCTGGTCATGCCGTTCGTCTACTAGGACGAACTGCGACCAGTCGAACCGACGAAAGGCACTGATGTGAACCCCATGGTTCAGCTCGCGGCCGAGGGAGCGGAGAATCCGCTTATCCCGCCGATTCCCGAGCTCGTCATCGGCCTGATCGCCTTCGTCATCGTCTTCGGCTTCCTCGCCAAAAAGCTCCTCCCGAACATCAACAAGGTTCTGGAAGAGCGTCGCGAGGCGATCGAAGGCGGTATCGAGAAGGCCGATGCGGCCAAGACCGAGGCCGAGAGCGTCCTTGAGCAGTACAAGGCGCAGCTCGCCGAGGCCCGTCACGAGGCCGCTCGGCTGCGCCAGGAGGCGACCGAGCAGGGCACCGCGATCATCCAGGAGATGAAGGCGGAAGGCCAGCGGCAGCGTGAGGAGATCATCGCGGCCGGCCACGCCCAGATCGAGGCCGACCGCAAGGCCGCGGCCGCGGCGCTGCGTCAGGACGTGGGCAAGCTCGCCACCGACCTGGCCGGCAAGCTGGTGGGCGAGTCCCTCGAGGACCACGCCCGCCAGAGCCGCACCATCGACCGCTTCCTCGACTCGCTCGAGGACGGCGCTTCGAAGGCCGAGGCAACCCGATGAACGGAGCCAGCCGCGAGGCGCTGGCCGCCGCGCACGAGTCGCTCGACGCGCTGACCGACAACACGTCGGTCGACGTGGCGAAGCTCGCCGGTGAGCTGGCTGCCGTCACCACGCTGCTCGACCGTGAGGTGTCCCTGCGTCGGGTCCTCACGGACCCGGCGCAGGCCGCCGAGGCCAAGGCCGAGCTGGCCGGACGCATCTTCGCCGGTCAGGTCGGCGGCGAGACCGCCGACCTGCTGAAGGGCATGGTCCGGTCCCGCTGGTCGCAGTCGCGCGACCTGGTCGACTCGCTCGAGGAACTGGCGAACACCGCAGACCTCACGGCGGCCCAGCAGACCGGTGCGCTCGACAACGTCGAGGACGAGCTGTTCCGCTTCGGCCGGATCCTTTCGTCCAGCACCGAGCTGCGGTCGGCACTGACCAACCGGTCGGCCACGGTGACCGCCAAGGGCGAGCTGCTGCGCAGCCTGCTCGGCGGCAAGGTCGACCCGGTCACCGAGCGTCTGATCGTCCGTCTCGTCACACAGCCGCGGGGACGTAGCCTGGAGTCGGGACTCGACTCCCTGTCCAAGCTCGCCGCGGCGCGGCGGGACCGGATGGTCGCCGTCGTCACCTCGGCGGTTCCGCTCTCCGAGGCGCAGAAGCAGCGCCTCGGAGCGGGTCTGGCGCGGATTTACGGCCGTGACATGCACCTCAATCTCGAAGTGGACCCGACGGTCCTCGGCGGGATCACGGTGCGGGTCGGCGACGAGATCATCAACGGCACCGTCGCGGAGCGTCTCGAAGAGGCGACCCGCCGGATGGCCGGCTGACGCGCGCAGCGCACCAAAAGAACGCAAGACCAGCGGCCCGGTTGGGCCGTGCAGAGATTGCAGAAGATTCCTGGGGGTCGGCCCCCAGACCCCCAAAGAAACTTCGGGCCCAACAAGGAGAGCAGGGAACCCAGATGGCGGAGCTCACGATCCGGCCGGAGGAGATCCGGGACGCGCTGGAGAACTTTGTCCAGTCGTACCAGCCGGACGCGGCCTCGCGCGAGGAGGTCGGCACGGTCAGCCTGGCCGGCGACGGTATCGCGAAGGTCGAGGGTCTTCCCTCGGCCATGGCGAACGAGCTGCTGAAGTTCGAGGACGGCACCCTCGGTCTCGCCCTCAACCTCGAGGAGCGCGAGATCGGCGCGATCGTCCTCGGCGAGTTCAACGGTATCGAGGAGGGTCAGCCGGTCACCCGCACCGGTGAGGTCCTCTCGGTCGGTGTCGGCGAGGGCTACCTCGGCCGTGTCGTCGACCCCCTCGGCAACCCGATCGACGGTCTCGGCGAGATCGCGACCGACGGCCGTCGCGCCCTCGAGCTGCAGGCCCCGGGCGTCATGGCCCGTAAGTCGGTGCACGAGCCGATGCAGACCGGTTACAAGGCCGTCGACGCCATGGTGCCGATCGGCCGCGGCCAGCGTCAGCTGGTCATCGGCGACCGCCAGACCGGCAAGACCGCACTGGCCGTCGACACGATCATCAACCAGCGCGACAACTGGCGCTCCGGCGACCCGAAGAAGCAGGTTCGCTGCATCTACGTCGCCATCGGCCAGAAGGGCTCGACCATCGCGTCCGTGCGCGGCGCCCTGGAAGAGGCCGGCGCGCTCGAGTACACGACGATCGTCGCCGCCCCGGCGTCCGACCCGGCCGGCTTCAAGTACCTCGCCCCGTACACCGGCTCGGCCATCGGCCAGCACTGGATGTACGACGGCAAGCACGTCCTCATCATCTTCGACGACCTCTCGAAGCAGGCCGACGCCTACCGCGCCGTGTCCCTGCTGCTGCGCCGCCCGCCGGGCCGTGAGGCCTACCCGGGTGACGTCTTCTACCTGCACTCGCGTCTGCTGGAGCGCTGCGCCAAGCTCTCCGACGACATGGGCGCCGGTTCGATGACGGGTCTGCCCATCGTCGAGACCAAGGCGAACGACGTGTCGGCGTTCATCCCGACCAACGTCATCTCCATCACCGACGGTCAGTGCTTCCTGGAGTCCGACCTGTTCAACGCCGGTCAGCGGCCGGCCCTGAACGTCGGCATCTCGGTCTCCCGTGTGGGTGGTTCCGCCCAGCACAAGGCCATGAAGCAGGTCTCCGGCCGACTGCGCGTGGACCTCGCCCAGTACCGCGAGCTGGAGGCGTTCGCCGCCTTCGGTTCCGACCTGGACGCGGCCTCCAAGGCTCAGATGGAGCGCGGCAAGCGCATGGTCGAGCTGCTGAAGCAGGGCCAGTACCAGCCGATGCCCGTCGAGGAGCAGGTCGTCTCCGTCTGGGCCGGTACCACCGGCAAGATGGACGACGTCCCGGTCGCCGACATCCGTCGCTTCGAGTCGGAGCTGCTGGAGCACCTGCGCCGTGAGCGCAAGGAGCTGCTCACCAGCATCGCCGAGGGCGGCAAGATGTCGGACGACACCCTCCAGTCCGTCGCTGACGCCATCGCCGCGTTCAAGAAGCAGTTCGAGACCTCGGACGGCAAGCTTCTGGGCGAGGACGCTCCGGTCAGCACCGCCAAGTAGACGACGGAAGGGACCTGACTCATGGGAGCCCAGCTCCGGGTCTACAAGCGTCGCATCAAATCCGTCACCGCGACCAAGAAGATCACCAAGGCGATGGAGATGATCGCCGCCTCGCGCATCGTCAAGGCGCAGCGCCAGGTGGCGGCCTCCACGCCGTACGCGACCGAGCTCACCCGTGCGGTGACCGCGGTGGCGACGGGGTCGACGACGAATCACGCCCTGACCACAGAGGCTGAGAACCCGACGCGGGCCGCGATCCTGCTCATCACGAGCGACCGCGGTCTGGCCGGCGGCTACTCCGCCAACGCCCTCAAGGCGGCCGAGCAGCTCACCGAGCGGCTCCGCGGCGAGGGCAAGGAGATCGACGCCTACATCGTCGGTCGCAAGGGCGTGTCGTACTACGGCTTCCGTGAGCGCAAGGTCACGGAGTCGTGGACGGGCTTCACCGACAACCCGACGTACGCGGACGCCAAGATGGTCGCGGCCCCGCTGATCGCGGCGATCGAGAAGGACACGGCCGAGGGTGGTGTGGACGAGCTCCACATCGTCTTCACCGAGTTCGTCTCGATGCTGACGCAGACGCCGGTGCAGAACCGGCTGCTGCCCCTCAGCCTCGAGCAGGCGAAGGAGGAGACGGCCAAGAAGGACGAGATCCTTCCGCTGTTCGACTTCGAGCCGTCGGCCGAGGACGTCCTCGACGCCCTCCTGCCGCGCTACGTCGAGAGCCGGATCTACAACGCGCTGCTCCAGGCGGCTGCTTCCAAGCACGCCGCCACCCGCCGCGCGATGAAGTCGGCGACCGACAACGCCGGAGAGCTCATCAAGAGTCTCGGCCGGCTTGCCAACGCGGCCCGCCAGGCCGAAATCACCCAGGAAATCAGCGAGATCGTCGGTGGAGCCAGCGCCCTGGCCGACGCGACCGCGGGGAGTGACAAGTAATGACGACGACAGTTGAGACGGCCGCTGCCACGGGCCGCGTCGCCCGGGTCATCGGCCCGGTCGTCGACGTGGAGTTCCCCGTCGACGCAATGCCGGAGATCTACAACGCGCTGACCGTCCAGGTCGCCGACCCGGCTCTGGAGGGCGCGCTCAAGACGCTGACCCTCGAGGTCGCCCAGCACCTGGGCGACGGTGTGGTCCGTGCGATCTCGATGCAGCCCACCGACGGTCTGGTCCGCCAGGCTCCGGTGACCGACACGGGCAACGGCATCACCGTTCCCGTCGGTGACTTCACCAAGGGCAAGGTGTTCAACACGCTCGGTGAGGTGCTGAACGTCCCCGAGGAGAACGGCAACGCCACCGAGCGCTGGCCGATCCACCGCAAGGCCCCGAGCTTCGACCAGCTCGAGTCGAAGACCGAGATGTTCGAGACCGGCGTCAAGGTCATCGACCTTCTCACCCCGTACGTCAAGGGTGGAAAGATCGGTCTGTTCGGTGGTGCCGGTGTCGGCAAGACCGTGCTGATCCAGGAAATGATCTACCGCGTCGCCAACCTCCACGAGGGTGTGTCGGTGTTCGCGGGCGTCGGTGAGCGTACCCGTGAGGGCAACGACCTCATCGAGGAGATGAGCGAGTCGGGCGTCATCGACAAGACCGCCCTGGTCTTCGGTCAGATGGACGAGCCCCCGGGCACCCGTCTCCGTGTCGCCCTGGCCGGTCTGACCATGGCGGAGTACTTCCGCGATGTGCAGAAGCAGGACGTGCTCTTCTTCATCGACAACATCTTCCGGTACACCCAGGCCGGCTCCGAGGTGTCCACCCTGCTCGGCCGTATGCCGTCCGCGGTGGGTTACCAGCCGAACCTGGCCGACGAGATGGGTCTGCTGCAGGAGCGCATCACGTCGACGCGTGGCCACTCGATCACCTCGATGCAGGCGATCTACGTCCCCGCGGACGACCTGACCGACCCGGCCCCGGCCACCACCTTCGCCCACCTCGACGCGACGACGGTTCTCTCCCGTCCGATCTCCGAGAAGGGCATCTACCCGGCCGTGGACCCGCTGGACTCCACGTCCCGGATCCTGGACCCGCGCTACATCACGCAGGAGCACTACGACACCGCCACGCGGGTCAAGGGGATTCTGCAGAAGTACAAGGACCTCCAGGACATCATCGCGATTCTCGGTATCGACGAGCTGGGCGAGGAGGACAAGCTGGTTGTCCACCGTGCCCGTCGCGTGGAGCGCTTCCTGTCCCAGAACACCCACGTCGCCAAGCAGTTCACCGGCGTGGACGGTTCGGACGTGCCGCTCGACGAGTCGATCTCCGCGTTCAACGCGATCTGCAACGGTGAGTACGACCACTTCCCCGAGCAGGCGTTCTTCATGTGCGGTGGCATCGAGGACCTCAAGGCGAACGCCAAGGAACTCGGCGTCTCCTGAGCCGGCGACTCGGCTGAAGGGGGCGGGCGCGTCCCGCCCCCTTCGGTCCGCCTCTCGCTCCACCTCCGGGGGACCGATCCCCCGACCCCGGTCCTGCGCCGGGGGCGGGCCGGGACGCTTCCGCATCCCGCGCCCCATTAGACTTATGACCCAACACCCGGCATGACCGCCGGGTGGTGACCCGAGGAGCCAACCTTGGCTGCTGAGCTGCACGTCGAGCTGGTCGCCGCGGACCGCAGTGTCTGGTCCGGCGAGGCCACCCTGGTCGTCGCGCGCACCACGTCCGGCGACATCGGCGTCATGCCCGGTCACCAGCCGCTGCTCGGTGTGCTGGAGTCGGGCCCGGTGACCATCCGTACGAGTGAGGGTGGAACTGTCGTCGCCGCGGTGCACGGCGGATTCCTCTCGTTCGCGGACAACAAGCTGTCGCTGCTGGCGGAGATCGCCGAGCTGTCGGACGAGATCGATGTCCAGCGCGCCGAGCGTGCGCTGGAGCGCGCCAAGTCGGACACGGACGCCGCCGCCGAGCGGCGCGCCGACGTCCGTCTGCGTGCGGTGGCGGTGCGCTAGTCGCACCGACTCCGCGGATAGGTTTGTCCCTCAGCCGCGGCCGGCCCGGATCTCCTCCGGGCCGTGCCGCGGCTGAGGCGATGCGGGTGCACGTGATATTCGGTTACGGGACGATGCGAGGAGGTCGGTGGAGATGGTCCTCGCTCTGCTTGTGAGCGGTTGCGTTGTCGCCCTGGTGGTGGTCGGGCTGTTCGTCTTCGGACTGCGCAGGAGGCTGATCCAGCGGTCCGGCGGCACCTTCGACTGCAGCCTCCGCTGGAACATCCCGGAGGGGCAGGACGTCTCCGGCAAGGGCTGGGTGTACGGCGTCGCGCGGTACAACGGGGACCGGGTCGAGTGGTTCCGGATCTTCTCGTACGCCCCGCGCCCCCGTCGTGTCCTGGAGCGCTCGGCGATCGAGGTGCTGGCGCGCCGCACGCCCGAGGGCGAGGAGGAGCTGGCGCTGCCGGCCGGCGCGGTCGTGCTCGCGTGTCTGCACCGCGGGACGCGGCTGGAGCTGGCGATGAGCGAGGACGCGCTGACCGGTTTCCTCGCCTGGCTGGAGGCGGCGCCGCCCGGCCAGAGGGTCAATGTGGCGTGACGACGCCCCCGCCGGACCGGGTGACACAGCCCAGCCGGACCGGGTGACACAGCCCCGCCGGACCGGGTGACGTTGCACCGGGCCGTATGAGCGTGCGTGACGAAGCCCGGGAGAGGTGACTTTCCCGGGCTTCGCCGTCAGTGGGCCCCTGGCTTACTGGAGGCCGCTGTTGATCGCGCCGACCAGCTCGCCGTTGGCCGTGTCACCGCTGAACTCCCAGAAGAACGCGCCTCCGAGTCCCTGGTTGTTCGCCCAGTTCATCTTGGAGGTGACGGTCGCCGGGGTGTCGTAGCTCCACCAGTTGGTGCCGCAGTGCGCGTACGCCGTGCCCGCGACGGTTCCGGTGGCCGGGCAGGTGTTCTTGAGGACCTTGTAGTCCTCGATGCCCGCCTCGTACGTGCCCTGGGCCGCGCCCGTGGCCGTGCCGCCCGGCGCGGACTGGGTCACACCGGTCCAGCCGCGTCCGTAGAAGCCGATGCCGAGCAGCAGCTTCGCCGACGGCACGCCCTTCGACTTGAACTTGGCGATCGCCTCGGCCGAGTTGAAGCCCGCCTGCGGGATGCCCGGGTACGAGGTGAGCGGCGAGTGCGGGGCCGTCGGACCGTCCTTGGCCCAGGCGCCGAAGAAGTCGTACGTCATCACGTTGTACCAGTCGAGGTACTGCGCGGCGCCGCCGTAGTCGGCCGCGTCGATCTTGCCGCCGTTGCTGGCGTCCGCCGTGACCGCCGCCGTGACCAGGTTGTTCGCACCGAACTTGGCACGCATGGCCTGCATCATGTTCTTGAAGGCCGCCGGACCGGAGGTGTCGCAGGTCAGACCGCAGGCGTTCGGGTACTCCCAGTCCAGGTCGATGCCGTCGAAGACATCGGCCCAGCGCGGGTCCTCCACCAGGTCGTAGCAGGACTGGGCGAAGGCGGCCGGGTTCTGCACGGCCTGGCCGAAGCCGCCGGACCAGGTCCAGCCGCCGAACGACCACAGCACCTTGATGTGCGGGTACTGCGCCTTGAGCTTGCGCAGCTGGTTGAAGTTGCCGCGCAGCGGCTGGTCCCAGGTGTCGGCCTTGCCGTCGACGCTCTGGTCCGCGGTGTACGCCTTGTCGTAGTCGGCGTAGGCGTCACCGATGGTGCACTTGCCGCCGCTGACGTTGCCGAAGGCGTAGTTGATGTGCGTGATCTTCGCGGCCGAGCCGGAGGTCACCAGGTTCTTGACGTGGTAGTTGCGCCCGTAGACGCCCCAGTTCGTGAAGTAGCCCAGCTTGACCTTCGAGCCCGGGCCGGGGCCGCCGCCACCGTCGTCGCCGCCGGTGGTGCGGACCGCGACCGCGCCGCTGACCGCTCCGGTCTGGTCCGCGGTGTCGCGGGCCTGGACCGTGTACGAGTAGTCGGTGCCGGCCGTCAGGCCCGTGTTGGTGTACGTGGTGCCGGTCACCGTGGCGACCTTGGCGCCGTCGCGCAGGACGTCGTAGTTCTTGACGCCGTTGTCGTCGGTGGCCGCGCTCCAGCTCAGCCTCACCGAGGTGTCGGTGATGTCGGAGGCCGTGGGGGTGCCGGGGGCGGAGGGCGGGTTGTCACCGGGGACGCTGCCGCCGTCGCAGGAGGCGCCGTTCAGCTTGCAGTTGGACGGCGAGCCGGTGCCGCTGCCGTTGAAGCCGAAGGAGACGGAGGCGCCGGGGGAGAGCGTGCCGTTCCAGCCGCTGTTCTTGGCGGTCCAGTGGTCGCCGGAGTTGGTGACCGTGGCGTCCCAGGCGGAGGTGACCTTGGTGCCGGAGGGGAAGTCCCACTCGACCGCCCAGGAGCTGATCGTCGTGGTGCCGGTGTTCTTCACCGTCCACTTGCCCTCGAAACCGGTGCCCCAGTCGGCGGACTTGACGTACGTGGCGGTCGCCGAGGTGGCCGCCTGCGCCGGTGAGGCGAGGCCCACCATGGCGGCGAGAGGCAGGAGCAACGCGGTCAGGCCGGCGGTGGCCCTGGCTGTGAACCTCGGTCTCGTGCGGGGGGTTGGTGGCGCTTGAGTGCTCAAGGATGCTCCTCGAGTTGAGTGCGGACATGTCAGGGGTGGTCCATGCACTGGCGCACACCGCGTGGCTCGTCGAGGCATGCTGGGTGGAGATTAGGGTGGTCTGGACCAATCGTCAATAGGTCCAGACCAAAGGTGTCGCCCCTGCTGCCCGCTGGAGCGTCAGACGCCCAACTCCTGAGCCAGCACCGCCGCTTGCACTCTGCTGCGCAGCTCCAGCTTCCCCAGCAACCTGCTGACGTGCGTCTTCACCGTGGCCTCGGCCATCGACAGCCGCTCCGCGATCTCCGCGTTCGACAGTCCCTGGCCCAGGCACGACAGCACCTCGCGCTCCCGCCGCGTCAGCGCCTCCAGCACCGCGGGGTCCGCGGCGCCGGCCGACCGTACGGCCCGTGGCGCCGCGAACTCCGCGATCAGCCGCCGGGTCACAGCCGGGGCGATCAGCCCCTCACCGGCCGCCACCGTCCGCACTGCCCGCAGCAGATCACCCGCCTCGGTGTTCTTCAGCAGAAAGCCGGCCGCCCCCGCGCGCAGCGCCCCGAAGACGTACTCGTCCAGGTCGAAGGTGGTCAGCACCAGCACGTCGGCCAGCCCCTCCGCGACCACCTGGCGGGTCGCGGACACCCCGTCCAGCCGGGGCATCTGAACATCCATCAGCACCACGTCCGGGCGCAGTTCGCGGGCGAGGCGCACCGCCTCCTCGCCGTCCGCGGCCTCCCCGGCGACTGCGATGTCCGGCGCGCTCCCCAGGATCAGGACCAGTCCTGCCCGTACCGCGCCCTGGTCCTCCGCGACCAGCACCCGGATCGGCGGCGCGTCGCGCCCGGTGTCCGCTTCCGCCGTCATGCAGAGGGCTCCTCGTCGTTCACCACGGGCAGTACCGCCCGTACGCACCAGATCTTCTCCGGACCGCCGTCGGGGCCCGGGGCCGGGCCCGCCTCGAACGTCCCGTCCAGCAGCGCCACTCGCTCCTCCATGCCCACCAGTCCGGCGCCCGACCCCGGCGCGCGGGGCCCGGGGCGCCGCCCGAACGGGCTGGTCACCGTCACCCGCAGCGCACCGCCCGGCGGCCGGGAGACCTCGACGCGCACCTCGCCGGCCTCCGCGTGCTTGATCGCGTTGGTCAGCGACTCCTGGACGACGCGGTAGGCCGCGAGCTCCACGGGCGCCGGCAGCCGGGTGCCGCTCTCCCGGTCGTCGTGCAGGACGAAGCGCAGCCCGCTCTGCAGGCCGTTCGTCCGTGCCTGCTCCACCAGCGCGTCCAGGCCGGCCAGGGTGGGCGCGGCGGCAGGCTCCATGTCGCCGCTGCTGTCGCGCAGCAGTCCGATCAGCCGGCGCATCTCGGCGAGCCCCTCGACGCTGTTCTCCCGGATCACGGTCAGCGCCTGCCTGCTCGTCGCCCCGTCGTCCAGCGACAGCGCCGCCGTCGAGTGGATCGCGATCGCGGAGAGGTGGCCCGCGACCAGGTCGTGCAGCTCCCGGGCCATCCGGGCGCGCTCGGCCGCGATCGCCTGGGTACGGTCCATCTCCGCCAGCAGCGCGGTCTGCTCGGCCCGCAGCCGCGCCGCGTTCGCCGCCTCCCGGTGGTTGCGCACGATGGCGCCGGTGGTGGCGGGACCGAACGACACCATCGCGGTCACCAGGCCGACCAGCAGGGCGACGGGCTCCCGCAGCCAGGCCAGGAAGCCGATGGTCACCGCGATGGTGATCATCCCGGTGGTGACCGGGATCCGGCGGGCCGACGCGGGAGTGCCGTAGACGACCGCGGCGTACACGACGTCCGCGAACATCAGCAGGGTCACGATGCTGCCCGGCGTGAACGGGTCCAGCACGACCGCGGCGGTGCCGGCGGTCAGGGCCACGGCGGGCTTCGTCCGGCGCAGCAGCTCCAGCCCGGACATCACCGCCAGCGGAAGCAGCGCCACCCAGGCCGGCAGCGGGGCCAGGTGCCCGTTGGTGTGGAGCCCGAGCGCCCACAGCAGCAGGCCCCCGAGCAGGCCGGCGGCCGCGATGAGCACGTCGTCACGGTGGGGGCGGGGGAGCGTCACCCGACCATCAAACACGGCCCCGCCGCCCCGCCGCCTCGGCGTACGGGGTGAGCCCTCAGTACATCCAACGATGCAGTCGCACCTCGTCACCGCCGACGACGAATCCGCCCGCGCCTCACGACACGCTGGAACCGTACGAAGGGAGAGCTGACGTGATCGTCACGCTGATCGTGCTCTGCGAGATCGGCTTCTGGGTGCTGCTGGCCGCCGGCCTCGCCGTCCGCTACCTGCTGAAGATGCCCCGCACCGGCGCCGCGCTGCTGTTGTGCGAACCGCTGCTGGAGGTCCTGCTGCTGGTGGTCACGGCGATCGACCTGAAGAACGGCGCGGATCCGAGCTGGAAGCACGGCCTGGCCGCGCTGTACATCGGCTACACGGCCGGCCACGGCCACCGCACCGTCAAGTGGCTCGACGGCCACGCCGCCCATCGCCTCGCCGGCGGCCCGCCCCCGATGAAGCCGCCGCGCCACGGCATGGCCCGCGCCCGGCACGAGGGCAGGGTCTGGCTCGGCACGCTGGTGGCCGCGGCCGTCGCGACGGCTCTGCTGCAGATCGCGATCTGGTACGTGGGCGACGCGGGGCAGAGCCAGTCGCTGCGGGACTGGATGTACGGCGCGTGGCGCGTGGCCGGCATCCACGGCCTGATCGCGCTGACTTACGCGATCTGGCCGAAGAAGGCCCCGGCCCCCGCCGCCGAGCGCGAACCGGCCCGCGTCGAGCGTGGTTAGCGCTCCCCGCCGGGCACCCACAGCACGTCCCCGACCTCCTTGTTCGCCACCCTGGCCAGGATGAACAGGAGGTCGGAGAGGCGGTTGAGGTACGTCGCCGTCAGCGCGTTCATCGTTTCGCCGTGCACCTCCATGGCCGCCCACGTCGAGCGCTCCGCGCGCCGTACGACGGTGCACGCCTGGTGCAGCAGCGCGGCGCCCGGCGTGCCGCCCGGGAGGATGAAGCTGCGCAGCTTCTCCAGCTGCTCCAGGAAGTGGTCGCAGTCGGCCTCCAGCTTGTCGACGTAGCTCTGCTCGACCCGCAGCGGCGGGTACTCCGGGTTCTCCACGACCGGTGTGGACAGGTCCGCGCCCACGTCGAACAGGTCGTTCTGCACCCGGACGAGGACCTTCACGACCTCCTCGTCCAGCTTTCCCAGCGCGATGGCCGAGCCGATGACCGCGTTGGCCTCGTTGGCGTCGGCGTACGCGGAGATCCGCAGATCGGTCTTGGCGGTGCGGCTCATGTCGCCGAGGGCGGTGGTGCCCTGGTCGCCGGTACGGGTGTAGATACGCGTCAGATTGACCATGCCGCCAGCCTAGTTACGCCACGGCCCGGCGGCGGGCACGTGTGCCGGCCGTCACGGCGTGCGTCGCGGAACCGGCCGTCCCGGGGCCTTCGCGGCCCGTCCCGGTGTGATGTCCGCCATGTGGGACGTGACGCGCATCTCTTAGCGGTCACACGGGCGCCTCACGGACGCTAATCTCCGGCAGAGAGCGCACATGTAAACAGTCGTTAAGGCCCTCGGGGCCGTTAAGGAGTGCCGTAGTGGCCAGGAAGCTCGCCGTCATCGGTGCCGGACTCATGGGTTCCGGAATCGCGCAGGTCTCCGCCCAGGCGGGCTGGGACGTCGTACTGCGTGATGTGACCGACGAGGCTCTGACCCGCGGCAAGGACGGCATCAAGGCGTCCTACGACAGGTTCGTCTCCAAGGGGAGGCTCGAAGCCGCCGACGCCGAGGCGGCGTTGGCGCGCATCACCACCACGACCGACCTGGACGCCGTCGCCGACGCGGACATCGTCGTCGAGGCGGTCTTCGAGAAGCTCGAGGTCAAGCACGAGATCTTCCGCGCGCTCGACAAGCTGGTACGGGACGACGCCGTCCTCGCCTCCAACACCTCCGCCATCCCGATCACCAAGATCGCGGCCGTGACGGAGCGTCCGGAGCGCGTCGTCGGCGCCCACTTCTTCTCGCCCGTACCGATGATGCAGCTCTGCGAGCTGGTGCGCGGCTACAAGACGAGCGACGAAACCCTCGCCACCACGCGGGAGTTCGCCGAGTCGGTCGGCAAGACCTGCATCGTGGTCAACCGTGACGTCGCGGGCTTCGTCACCACCCGCCTCATCTCGGCGCTCGTCGTCGAGGCCGCGAAGCTGTACGAATCGGGCGTCGCGACCGCCGAGGACATCGACATCGCCTGCAAGCTGGGCTTCGGGCACGCCATGGGACCGCTCGCCACCGCCGACCTGACGGGCGTCGACATCCTGCTGCACGCCACGAGCAACATCTACACCGAGTCGCAGGACGAGAAGTTCGCGCCGCCGGAGCTGATGCGCCGGATGGTGGACGCCGGTGACATCGGGCGCAAGAGCGGGCAGGGCTTCTACAAGCACTGACGTCGCCACCGGCGTTATCAACCGGTTCGGTATCACCCGCCGGGGTGAATTCGGTATCGGTTCGCTTACAAGTAGCAACCCCTCCGCCTATGCGGCAGTCAGTTGTTGCAAGACGGAGAAGAGAAGAAGAACAGCCGGCCGCACAGTGGACACGGGTCGACACGGGGCACTGCGAGCAAACTCGGGGAGCGCATATGCACATCAGGGGCGACCATGCCGAGCTGGTCGTCGGGGGCCGCCTCGACGTCCGCAGCGCGGCGGACGCCCGTACGGTCCTGCACTCGGCCGTCGACGACGGCGCCGGCGACCTGGTGCTCGACCTGACCCACCTCGACTCCTGGGACGCCACCGGGCTCGGGGTCATCATGGGCGCGCACCGGCGGGCCGGCCGGTGCGGCCGCCGGCTGGTGCTGCGCGGGGTGCCGCCGCAGATGCAGCGGCTGCTCGTGGCCACCCGGCTGCACCGCATCCTCGCCATCGAGGGCGGCCTCGCGGCGGAGTCGCTGCCGCGGGTCTGACGCCGGCCGCCCGCTCCTGAGCGCGGCAACCGGCGGGGTGCGGATGCCGGGGTGCGGGCGGCGGCGGGTCGGATGAATCGGCCCGACAGGTGCGAGCGGGGCAGCAACCGGGCGAGCCGCGCAATCCTCCCGAGACCGTGACGTCAGGGACCGGGAAGCACCCCGAAGGTTTCGCGATCAGTGGCGAACGTCTAGGGTTCGATCGCCCGCCCTTTCGACACGCCCGTCGACACGCCCCTGAGGCGGGCTCCGGACCGAGGCGGCGAAGCGTGCGGGAAGGCCGGGAGGGCACCGCACGCGGCCTCGGCACCAGGAGCGCAGTGATCTTGGCGGCGGCAGGCCGAGCGAACCTTATCTGGGAGCTTTGACGATGGACAACGACAGCTTCGGCGAGGGCACCGGACCGGCACGGCCGCCACGCGACGCCATCACGCCCGCGCAGGCCACGTCCGCGCCCCGGCGCACCGTCCAACTCGTCTCCGGCGACTTCCTGCTCACCGTCAACCCCGTCGACGGCAGCGAGATCGAACCCTGCCCGCCCGGCGAACAGCCCGGCCGTCCCACCCGCCGCAGCGCCGCCGACCGCGCCGAACTCCTCCGCGCCGCGCAGCCGCCGGTGCCCCCCGGCCCGGCCGCGCCCAGGCCGCCGCTGCTGGAGCGCGACGAGGAGCGGGAACGGCTCGTACGGCTCCTCGGGCGCGGCCGCTCCGTCCGGCTCACCGGCCCGTCCGGCTCCGGCCGCACCGCACTGCTCGACGCCGTCGCCGCGGAGTGCGGCGACTTCGCGCCGGACGGCGTCGTACGCCTCAACGGCTGCCACCGCACCCCCGCCGAGCTGATCCAGGACCTGTTCGCGGTCGTCTACGACGCGCCCGGGCACCGCCCCGACCGGAACGCGCTCGCCGGTTTCGTACGCGACATCGGCGCCGTCGTCGTCCTCGACGACCTCGAGTTCGGCGGCGCGGGCCTCGACGAACTGCTCGTCGCCGCCCCGGAATGCGCCTTCCTCGTGGCCGCCACCCCGGACGTGCCCGCGCCGACCGCCGACTCCCACCTCGAAGAGGTCTTCCTCAGCGGCCTCGGCCGCGCCGCCGCGCTCGACCTGCTCCAGCAGACCGTGGACCGGCCGCTGACCGAGGACGAGTCCAACTGGGCGGGCGACCTCTGGTTCGAGTCGGAGGGCCTGCCGCTGCGGTTCATCCAGGCCGCCGCGCTGCTGCGCCAGTGCGACGAGCTGCGGGCGGACCCGGAGGCATTCGAGGAGTTCGCGCCGTTCGCGGCGGCCGGGGGCAAGGACGTACCCCTGCCGACGCTCGGCGAAGGGGCGGCGCCCGCCGCGCTGCTCGCCTCCCGGCTCAGCGACTCCGCCCGGCGGACCCTGCGCATCGCCGTCGCCCTCGGCGGCGAGATCCCGCACCAGGCGCATCTGCCGGCGCTCGTCGGCGACACCCACGCGGACGCCGCGCTCGGCGAACTGATGAACTGCGGACTGCTCTCCCCGGCCGGCCCGCGCTACCGGCTGGCAGCCGGCGTGATGGCCCAGCTCCGCGAGAAGGGCTACGACGAGGACACGGTGGGCCACGCCCACACCGCCGCCCAGCACTACGCCTGGTGGGCCGGACACCCCTCCGTCACGCCCGAGCGGGCCGTCGCCGAGGCGGACGCCGTCCTGGCCGCGCTCAGCGCGCTGGTGCCGGGCCGGGAGTCGGGCCACCCCAGCACGGCGGTGCTGCTCGCCCGCAGCGCCGCGCCCGCGTTCGCGGCCGGACGGCACTGGACCGGGTGGGAGCGCGCCCTGCGGGTGGGCTCCGAGGCCGCCCGGATCGCCGGAGAGGTCGCCGAAGAGGCGTACTTCCACCACGAGTTGGGCATCCTCGCGCTCTGCACCGGCAGTCTGGACCGGGCCCGTGCGGAACTCGAGACGTCGATAGGCATGCGCGGCGCGCTCGCCGACAAGAGCGGCACCGTCGCGGGGCGCCGGGCGCTCGCCCTCGTCGCCGACCGCGAGTCCGGGCCGGCGCCCGTGCCGCCCGTCGCGCTGGGCGACGGACCCGTCTCTCCCCCTCGGGGAGTGCCGGCGCTGCCGCTGACGCAGCGGCTGTCCGCGCCGGTCGAGGTGGTCTCCTCGGACGGTCCCGCGGAGCGGCCGGGGGAGCGGCGCATGGCCGCCCTGCTCGGCGGCGCCCGCCGCAACCTGGTCGCGGCGGGCGCGGGCACGCTGCTCGCGGCGGTCCTCGGCACGGTGGTCACGCTGGGCATGACCTCCGACCAGGAGGAGCCGCCCGGCGGGGTACGCAACGGCCAGAACGTGAACGAGGACGACGTCGACGTCGACGACGACTGGACCGCGGAGGAGCCCACGGCCGACCCGTCCGACGACCCGTCGGGGGACGAGGACGACCCGAAGAAGCCGACGGACTCCGCGACCCCGACCATCCGGCCGTCCACGACGGACCGCGCCCCGGCCCCGGGACAGAGCCCGTCCCCGAGCCCGACCCGCCCGGGAAGCCCGTCGGAGACGAAGTCTCCACCGAAGTCGACGACGAGCCCCAAGCCACCGACCAGCCCGAAGCCGCCGACGACCCCGCCTGCGGAGTCTCCGGACCCCACGCCCCCGGAGAGCCCGCAGCCGAGCGAAACGGCGACGGACGAGCCCCCGCCCGCGGAGAGCGACACGGCAGCGGCCCCCTCCGGCTCCACGGAGGCGTCCATGACCGGGAGCAGCACGCCGGAGTCCCCGCGCGCGTCGGTCATCTGATGCGCGGGGTCGCTGCGGCGGCTGGATCCCCCACCCCGCCCCTGCCCTGAGTCCTGCGGGACCGAGGGCTGCGCCCCTGACCCCGCAGCGGGCGGCTGCGTGCCGCGCCCGCCCAGGTCCTGCAGCGGTGCGGCCGCACTGCGCCGCGGACCCTGCGGCCCTGCCCCGTGTCCGTGGTCCGTACTCGCGGCGGGCAGCCGCGGTTCCGGGGCCCGGCCGCCGGCCGAAGGCGGGCCCCGGACCTTGCCGCTCCGGGCGTCGGCGGCGCCGCGCCCGGGCGCTTGGACAGCCCTGCTCACGTGGGTGATCCGAGCCTTCCACCGGGTCGGTGCTCCACCATCGGCGCGGGCGACCGCAGCGGACCGGCCGCGCCGGCGCTTTGAGAAGTGCCTCTGTCGTCGCGTGGCACAGCCGCCGGTGGGCCGACCCGAGCCGGCGGAGCCGTGGGCGTGGCCACCTCTCCCCACGACCCCAGTCGCGCGCGGCACCGCACCCGTGGACGGGACCGGCCCCGGGCCAGGGCAGGAGCCCTCGCCGCAGGCCGTCGCGAGGGCACGGCGGGCGCGACGCGGCCCCTGGGCCGGGCACAAGGCGCTCGCCCGGGCCGGCCCGGTGGCGTCAGAACAGACGGAGTTTGTCGTCCTCGATGCCGCGCATCGCGTCGTAGTCGAGGACCACGCAGCCGATGCCCCGGTCCGTCGCCAGGACGCGGGCCTGGGGTTTGATCTCCTGGGCCGCGAAGACGCCCTTCACCGGCGCCAGGTGGGGGTCGCGGTTGAGGAGGTCGAGGTAGCGGGTGAGCTGCTCGACGCCGTCGATCTCGCCGCGGCGCTTGATCTCGACCGCCACCGTCGCGCCGTCGGAGTCCCGGCAGAGGATGTCGACCGGGCCGATGGCCGTGGGGTACTCGCGGCGGATGAGGCTGTATCCCTCGCCAAGTGTCTCGATCCGGTCGGCGAGAAGCTCCTGGAGGTGCGCTTCCACGCCGTCCTTGATGAGTCCGGGATCGACGCCGAGCTCGTGGGACGAGTCGTGGAGGATTTCTTCCATCGTGATGATCAGTTTCTCGCCCGCTTTGTTCACCACGGTCCAGACGCTGTCGTCGCCCTCCTTCAAAGTGCAGGGAGGGGACATCCAGTTCAGCGGTTTGTATGCCCTGTCGTCGGCGTGGATCGAGACGCTGCCGTCCGCCTTGACCAGGATCAAACGAGGGGCGGAGGGCAGGTGGGCGGTGAGCCGGCCGGCGTAGTCCACGGAGCAGCGGGCGATGACGAGACGCATGGTCCGCAACGCTACTCGACTCACGCCACACCGCGCGATTCGCCCCGTAAGCGCCCCTCGTTATTTGGCCGGTTGTGTTCCCAATCTCCTGGTGCGCTCAAGTCGGCGCACTTACCGTGGAAGACGGGAGGTTGTCGGCCGTGCACTCTGCGTCGCCGTACAGCATTGGTATGCCGTCGTTCGGTCTGCTTCCTCCTTCCCTGCCCGTAAGGCCCCGTTTCGCGGGGCCGCGAGAGGAGAACCCATGTCGCTCGACGTCTCACCGGCGCTGTTGGAACAGGCCGAGCGAGGCGAGGTCGACGAAGCAGCTTTCGTCGACTGCGTCCGGACCTCCCTGCCCTACGCATGGGAGATGATCAGTTCTCTGGTGGCTCAGCTGAAGGTGGACGGCGGCGAGTTCGCCGACAACCAGACGCCTCCGCCGGACGAGCAGGCACGTGGTCAGCTGCTGCGCGCACTCGCGAGTGACGCCATTCGCGGAGCGCTTCAGCGGCACTTCGGAGTGCGTCTGGCATTCCAGAACTGCCACCGCGTCGCGGTGTTCCCGCTGGACTCCTCGGTCGACGAGCGGCTCGCCCGCTTCACCTCGATCCGGGGACAGTTGCTCAATCAGTCGCCCGAACTGCGCGACTGCTGAAGTCTTCTGCTGCCGCTCCGCACCGAGGGACCGTCGACCGGTGTCGGAGCGGCGGCACCTGACCTTCGACATGACGAGGCATCCAAGGGATTCAGCCGAGCAGCGGCAGTACCTCCGCGCCCAGCCGTCGTACGTTCTCCTCGGTGGCGGCGAGGTCGCCGGAGCCCTCGGCGAGCAGCGCGAAGCGGGTGATGCCGGTGCGCTCCGCGGTCGCCGCGAGGCGGTCCGCGGCCAGCCGCGGCGGCCCCACCGGATGCAGCGAGCAGAGCAGTTCCGTGTACGCGACGGGGTCGCGCATCGCGCGGTGCCGGCCGTCGACCGTCACATGCGCGTCCAGCCCCTGCTTCAGCCAGCCCGGCATCGCCTTGACGAGGGTCTCCGTGGCCTCGTCGGCGCGGTCGGCGATCTGGACGACGCCGGCCGACACATGGCCGGCCGCCCGGACCCGGTCGGGGCAGTGCCCCGCCGCGAGCGCCTGCCTGCGCCACAGGGCGATCATGTCCGCCTTGTCCTCGTCGCCGCAGTGCATGCCGAGAAGCATCGGCAGCCCGCGCTCCGCCGCCAGCCCGACGCTCTTCGGGGACGTGCACGCGACGACGACCTCGGGTCCGCCCGGCGGCCCGTCGATCAGCTCGTCGGGCCGGGGGACGACCGCGACCTCCCGGAAGGCGAACCGCTCGCCGTCCGCGCCGACCCGTGGCTCGCGCAGCCAGCGCAGCAGCAGGTCCAGGGATTCCGGGAAGCCCTTGTCGTAGGCCGCCGTCCCGGTGCCGAAGACCTCCAGATCGACCCACGGGCCGCCGCGCCCCACCCCGAGCACGAACCGTCCGCCGGAGGTGAGGTGGAGCAGCGCGGTCTGCTCGCCGAGCGCCACGGGGTGCGCGGTCGGCAGCACGCTCACCGCGGTGCCCACCTGGATTCGCCGGGTGCGGCCGAGCAGCAGCGCCGCGAGCGTCACCGCGGACGGGCACACCCCGTACGGTACGAAGTGGTGCTCTGCCAGCCACACCGCGTCCAGCCCCGCTTCCTCCGTCAGCTCGGCGGTGCGCACCGCTCGGTGCAGTGTCTCCCCCTGCCCCTGTCCCGGGAACTGTGCCGCCAGTACGAACGTTCCAACGCGCATCGCCTTCTGCCTCCTTGCGGCCGACGCGTCACTCCCCCACAGGCAACAACGCCTGACACGTGCCAAAGGCACGGCCGCTCGCGAAGTTCTTGCGATTTTCCGGTAACTGCTCCTGATGGGGCGGGCGGCTGCCCCCGCCGTGGGACGGCCACCGGTCCCCGGGACCGTACGCTTGACGGGCAACTGTCCCGTCCCGCCCCGTGAGGTGTCCCGTGTCCCCGCGCCGCAACCGCCCCCGAGGCGGCGAGAAGCCGACTCAGCGAGCAGGCGACACAGCCGACCGGTACGGCGGGTTCGGGAGCAGCGAGTCCTGGCAGGGCGAGGACTGGTCGGTGCGCCACGTCGCCGGGGCAAATGCCGCCGGCAAGAGATACCGGTGCCCTGGATGCGACCAGGAGATCCCCTCCGGCATGCCGCACGTGGTCGCCTGGCCCGACCACGGAGGGGTCGACGACCGGCGCCACTGGCACAAGGCGTGCTGGAACGCGAAGGACCGCCGCACCACGAAGGTGCAGCGGTCCCGGAACGCGCCGCGGTACTGAACCGCGCCGGGCTCACACGTCGCGGCTGCTCATCGTCGCGTACGCCCCGACGAGGGCCGTGAGCGAGACGCCGAGCATGATCCACACGGGCACCCAGCCGGTCGCACCGGATTCCCCGCCGGCCGCCGCCTCGCCGTAGATGCCGATGAGCTGGCTCGGGATCGCCCACTCGAGCAGGAAGTTCTGCACGTCCTCCAGGGACTGCGTGAACATGAACATGGCGGCCACCAGCGGCAGCAGCATCAGACCGATCATGGTGGTGATCGCACCCGCCGAGTGCCGCAGCATCGCGCCCACGGCCAGGGAGAGCAGCCCGAGCGAGGCGATGTAGAGGCCCACGCCGACGGTGGCGCGCAGCCACTCGGCGCCGGTCGGCTCCCCGGCGTCCACCATCGCGTTCTGCATGACGGCCGTCAGCCCGGCCGTCACCGTCGTGAGGGCGAAGACGAGCAGGAAGAACACCATCGCCTTGGCGGCCAGCACCCGGCCCCGGCTCGGGCAGGCCGTCAGCGTGGTGCGGATCATGCCGGTGCCGTACTCGGACGAGATGGTGAGCACGCCCAGGGTCATCACGCAGATGGAGCCGGGCAGTACGCCGAAGAAGCCCATGCCGAGCACGGACTCATCGCCCAGGTCCGCGGACTCCCCGGCCGCGGAGACCAGCGCGGCGACCGCGAGACCGATGCCGAGCACGAGCACGATCATCACGCTCAGCGTCCAGATCGTGGAGCGCACGGAACGGATCTTCGTCCACTCGGAGGCGAGCGCGTCACCGAGGTGGGCCCCGCGCACCGGGATCGGCGAGGCGTACGAACCGGGCTGCTGGTGCGGGGTGCTCATCGGGCGTCCTCGGGCTTGGTCAGGTCGGCGGGGGCGGCGGCCGGGGGAGCGGCGGGGGCGTCCGGAGCGGAGGGCGCCGCCGGCGCCGCGTACGGGTTCTGGCCGGGCTGGGGAGGCGGCGGGGCGTAGAAGCCCTGCTGCGGCACATCGGGGACGTGCGGCTGCGGCGGGACGTACCCCATCGGCGACTGCTGCATCAGGCCCGACTTCTCGTCCGCGGTGGAGCGGTAGTCCACCGCGCCCTGCGTCATCCGCATGTACGCCTCCTCCAGCGAGGCCTGGTGCGGCGAGAGCTCCCACAGCCGGACGTCCGCCTCGTGCGCCACGTCGCTGATGCGCGGCAGCGCCAGCCCGGTCACCCGCAGCGCGCCGTCGGGCTCGGACAGCACCTGGCCGCCCGCCTCGGTCAGCGCCGAGAGCAGTTTCTCGCGCTGCTGGGGCTCCGTCTGCGGCGTGCGCACCCGGGCGAAGTCCGCCGAGTTGTGCGAGATGAAGTCCTTCACGCTCATGTCGGCCATGAGCTGGCCGCGGCCGATCACGATCAGGTGGTCGGCGGTCAGCGCCATCTCGCTCATCAGGTGCGAGGAGACGAAGACCGTCCGGCCCTCGGAGGCCAGCCGCTTCATGAGGTTGCGGACCCACAGGATGCCCTCGGGGTCGAGGCCGTTGACCGGCTCGTCGAAGAGCAGCACCTTCGGGTCGCCCAGCAGTGCGGCGGCGATGCCGAGCCGCTGGCCCATGCCGAGCGAGAAGCCCTTGGACCGCTTGCGGGCGACGTCGTGCAGGCCGACCACGCCGAGCACCTCGTCGACCCGGCGCGCCGGGATGCCGGAGAGCTGCGCGAGCGACAGCAGATGGTTGCGGGCGCTGCGGCCGCCGTGCACGGCCTTGGCGTCGAGCAGGGCGCCGACCTGGCGGGGCGCGTTCGGCAGCTGCCGGAAGGGGCGGCCCTCGATCGTCACCTGCCCCGACGTCGGACGGTCCAGGCCGAGGATCATGCGCATCGTGGTGGACTTGCCGGCGCCGTTGGGGCCGAGGAAGCCGGTGACGGCCCCCGGCCGCACCTGGAAGGAAAGGTTGTACACGGCCGTCTTGGCGCCGTAGCGCTTCGTCAGGCCGACTGCCTCGATCATTCTGCAGCCCCATCGACTTTCGGGTCGTCGGGGCACAGGCAGTGCAGCCGTACGCCCCCGTAAGTGCTAGGAGGATAACCGGGGCACGGCGGTTTCGGCGAAGGCGTAACGATGGGGCCTCGGTCACCCCGGCCGGGAACCGGTCCGCCGGACGGGTCCGCACGTCGCGCGGGCGGCCTACGCGTCGCGCTTCTTCAGTACGAGGAAGCCGCCCGCCAGCGCCGCGACGACCCAGACGACCATGATGCCGAGGCCCGCCCATGGACCGTACGGCGACTCCCCGCTGTTCATCGCGTTCGGGACCACCTGCATGATCTTCGAGCCGGCCTGGTCGGGGAAGTAGCGCGCGACGTCCTTGGCGCCGGGCACCGCGGCGAGGATCTGCGAGACCAGGAAGAAGAACGGCATCAGGATGCCCAGCGACAGCATCGAACTGCGCAGCATCGTGGCGACGCCCATCGAGAAGAGCGCGATCAGGCCCATGTAGAGGCCGCCGCCGACGACGGCCCGCAGCACGTTCTCCTCGCCGATCGACGTGCGGTGCTCACCGAGCAGCGCCTGGCCGAGGAAGAAGGTGAGGAAGCTGGTCGCCATCCCCACCGCCAGCGCCAGCAGCCCCGCCACGGCGATCTTGCTGAAGATGAAGGCGGCGCGCTGCGGCACCGCGGCCAGCGAGGTGCGGATCATGCCGGAGCTGTACTCGGTGCCGACGACGAGCACCCCGAAGACGACCATCGCGAGCTGTCCGAGCACCATCCCGGAGAAGCTGACCAACGTCGGGTCGAAGGTCAGCCGCTCGGCCGGGGGCAGGTCATCGAACGTCGCGTTCATCAGCGCGCACAGGGCCGCGCTCATCGCGACCGTCACGGCGAGCGCGCTGATCAGCGTCCAGCGCGTCGACGCGACCGTACGGATCTTGGTCCACTCGGACCGCAGGACGGCGGGTGTCGAGGCCATCGGTCAGGCTCCCTTGTCGCGCGGGGCCCACTGGGGGGCGCCCTGGCCGGCGGGGTGGGCGGCGGCGTCCGGCGGTGGCACGTGCGCGGTGTCGAAGGCCTCGGGGCCGGAGTGCGCGTGGTACTCCACCGAGCCCGCCGTCATCTGCATGAACGCCTCCTCCAGCGAGGCCCGCTGGGCGCTGAGCTCATGCAGCACGATCCGGTGCTCGGCCGCCAGCTCGCCGAGTTGCTCCGTGCTCGCGCCGTCGATCTCCAGCGTGCCGCTGCCGGTCTCGACGGCCGTCATGCCGGCGGCGTGCAGCAGGTCCCGCAACTGTTCCTGCTGCGGCGAGCGCACCCGGACATAGCTGCGGGAGTTCTCGTGAATGAAATCGGCCATGGAGGTGTCGGCGAGCAGCTTGCCCTGCCCGATGACGATCAAGTGGTCCGCGGTCAGGGCCATTTCACTCATCAAGTGAGAGGAGACGAAGACCGTCCGGCCTTCCTGCGCGAGGGTTTTCATCAGATTGCGGATCCAGTGAATTCCCTCGGGGTCCAGGCCGTTGACCGGTTCGTCGAACATCAGGATCTCCGGATCGCCCAGCAGCGCGGAGGCGATTCCCAGCCGCTGGCCCATCCCCATCGAGAAACCCTTGGACTTCTTCCGCGCCACCGGCGTCAGCCCGACCAGGTCGAGCACCTCACCGACCCGGCGCTCCGGGATCCGGTTCGACTGCGCGAGGCAGAGCAGGTTGTTGTACGCGCTGCGGCCGCCGTGCATCGCCTTGGCGTCGAGCAGCGCGCCGATGTACTTCAGCGGCTCGTCCAGGTCCCGGTAGTGCTTCCCGTCGATCCGGACCCGTCCACCGGTGGGGTTGTCCAGGCCGAGCATCATGCGCATCGTGGTGGACTTGCCCGCGCCGTTGGGGCCGAGGAAGCCGGTCACCACGCCGGGGCGGACCTTGAACGAGAGATGGTCGACGGCGACCTTCGTACCGAAGCGTTTGGTGAGTCCCTCGAGCTCGATCATGCGTTCACGCTACGGGCGCCGCCGGGGCCGCGCCACCCTGTTCCCCCCAACTTGAGGGCCGGTTCCGCGCGGACGCACGGATGCCCGGCGCCGAAAGGCACCGGGCATCCGTGTGAGCGACACGAGCCGGAAGGCGTCAGCGCGTCTGCTGCGCCGGGACGCCGCGGGAGACGGGCTCCTCGTCGGCGGGCGTGCCCGCCGCGGCCACAGCGGCGCCCGTGAGCGTCGCCAGCATCTCGCGGACGTTGGTCAGCTGGGCGTTGATGGAGTCGCGGCGGTTGGTCAGCGCCGCCAGCTCGCGCTCCGATTCGCTGCGGATCCGGTCGGCCTTGGCGTTCGCGTCGGCCACGATGTCCTCGGCCTGGCGCTGCGCCGTCTCCACCGTCTGACGGGCGCGGCGCTCCGCGTCCGTACGCAGCTTCTCCGCCTCGAGGCGCAGCTGCTCGGCACGGTGCTCGATCTCGGCCAGGCGCTTCTCGGCCTTGGCCTGACGCGACGCCAGGTCGCGCTCCGACTGCTCGCGGCGCTTGGCGAGGTTCGTCTCGAAGTCCGCGGCGGCCTGGGCGGCCTTGGCGCGGGTCTCCTCGAAGAGCGCGTCGGCCTCCTCGCGCTTGGACTGCGCGTCCTTCTGCGCCTCGCTGCGCAGCGTCTGCGCCTCGCCCTTGGCCTTGTCGACGATGCGGACGCCCTCGTCCTCGGCCTTGGCCTTGCGCTCGGAGGCGAACGACTCGGCGTCGTTGCGCACCTGCTGGGCGGCGGACTCTGCGAGCTCACGGTGCTGGTCGGCGGCGCGACGGGCCTCCTCGCGCAGGTCCTTCGCCTCCTCCTCCGCGAGACGGAGGATTTTCTCGACACGCGCACCGAGACCGGCGTACGACGGCTCGGCGTCGCTGACCTGGGCCTGGGCGTTCTGCGTCTCGAGGTGGAGCTCCTCGATGCGCTTTTCCAGAGAGGTGATTCGGGCCAGAGCACTATCACGGTCGGCGACGAGTTTGGTAATGCGGTCGTCCACCTGACCGCGGTCGTAACCACGCCGCACGAGCTCGAAGCCGAAGGGGGAGGAAGTGTCGCTCATGGGGTTCCTGTCAATGAGACCGGTGAGGTGTTAGAGGGAATCCTAGGGGTCGAAGCGGCGTGTCATCGAGCGGATGCCGGTTTGATCTGGAGAATGTCCAGCCTTTTGAGTGGCTAGCCGTCGGATGACTTGCCACTCGAACGTGTACCCCCTGCTGACGCACCGGCCTTGACGCCGGTGGAGCCGCCGGCCGGCGTCTTGCCGCCCGACGGGGCCTCGAAGGACTCCAGCGCCTCCAGGACGTCCTGGACCCGCGAGATCTCCGTCTGGATGTCCTCGCGCCTGCGCACCAGCACGTCCAGCTCCCGCTTGCCCTCCTCGACGGTGCGCACCGCCTCGCGGTCGGCCTCCGCCTTGGCGCGCTCGCCCTCGCGGATCAGCTCGGCCTTCTTCTGCTCGGCCTCCTTGAGGAGCCCCTCCGCCTTCTTCACGGCGGCGATCCGCACCTTGCTCGCCTCCGAATTGGCGTCGGCCAGCAGGTCCTTGGCCTTCGCCTCGGCCTCCGCGCGCTGCTCCTCGGCCGCCTTGACCAGATTGTCGACGCGCTCGCCGGCGGTCTTCAACTGCTCCGAGGTCTCCCGGCGGGCACGCTCGTGCAGCTCCTCGACCTCGCTCTCCACACGGGCCCGCAGCTCCTCGCCGCGCTCCCTTATGGCCGTCGCGTCACGCCGGGCGCCCACGAGCAGCTCGTCGGCGTCCGTACGGGCCTTCTCCACCAAGGAGTTGCCCTCGACCGTCGCCTCCGCGACCAGCCGCTCCGCCTCCTTGCGGGCCGCGCCGACCATCGTGTCGGCCTGCTCCTCGGCCTCGGTGGCGGCGCGCAGCGCCTCCTCCTGGGCCTTGGCGATGAGCTGGTCGGCCTGCTCCGCCGCGTCCGCACGGCGCTTGGCGGCCGCCTCCCGCGCCTCGTCGAGCAGCCGGTCCGCCTCCGCGCGGGCCTCGGCGCGCAGCCGCTCGACCGCCGCCTCCGTCTCGGCCCGGTGCCGCTCGGCCTCGGCCCGGATGCGCTCCGCCGCCTGCTGCGCGGATCCCACCGTCTCCGCGGCCTCGGCCCGCAGCCGCTCCGCGTCGCTGTTCGCCTCCGCCCGCAGCCGCTCCGCGTCGCTCGTGGCGTCCGCCAGTAGCCGCTTCGTCTCCGCGGCGGTCTCCGACGTGATCCGCTCCGCCTCGCCGCGCGCCTCGCCGATGAGCTGGTCGGCCTGCTCGGCCGCGTCGGCACGCCGCTTGTCCGCCGCCTGCCGCGCCTCGTCGAGCACCTGCTCGCGGTCGGCCCGCACGGCCGCCCGGAGCTCCTCGATCTCGGCCTCGCCGTCCGCCTTGATCTGCTCGGCCTCGGTGAGCAGCCGGGTCGCCTCGGCGTCGGCCGACGCACGCAGCTCCGCCGCCTCCGAACGCAGCCGCTCGCTCTCGCTCGTGGCCTCGTTGATCAGCAGGTCCGCCTGCGACGCGGCCTCCGAACGGATCCGGTTGGCGTCCTCCCGGGCCTGGGCCCGGGTCCGTGCCGCGTCCTGCTCGGCGGACGCCGCGGCGTCCGCCGCCTCGGTCCGCATCCGCTGCGCGTACTCGGCGGTCTCCGCACGCAGCCGGTCCGCCTCGGTGATGGCCTCCGTGACGGTCCGCTCGGCGAGCGCCTGCGCGGCGTCCGTCTCCTCCTGGGCGCGGGACCGCAGCCGGCCGGCGTCCTCCGCGGCGCGCTCCCGCTCCGCGTACGCGTCGGCGCGGACCCGGTCGGCCTCCTCCTGCGCCTCTGTCCTGGTGCGCTCCGCCGAGTGCTCGGCGGCGCTGCGCAGCCCGGCGATCTCGAGCTCGGCCTGCTCCTGCAGCCCGGCGACGGAGTCCCGCACCTGCTGGGCCGTCTGCTCGGCCGACGACACCATGTCGGTGGCACGCCGGTCGGCCTCCTCGACCAGCCGCTGCGCCTCGGTCTGCGCCTCCTCGACCCGGTTGCGGGCGGACGCGAGGAGCTCCTCGCTCTGCTCGCGGGCCCGTTCGCGCTCCTGGCCGGCCTCCGCGCGCGCCGAATCGAGGGTCTCCTCGGCCTCCCGGCGGCGGCGGGCAGCCTCTTCCTGCGCGGCCGCCAGCGCCTCCGCGGCCTCCGTGCCGACCCGCTCGGCGGCGGCCGCCGCCTCGGCCCGTACCCGGTCCGCGGTCTCCTGGGCCTCCGTCTTGAGCCGCTCGGCCTCCGCGGCGGCGTCGCTGTGCAGCCGTACGGCGACGGCCTCGGCCTCGGCGCGGGCCGCGGACGCGTCGGACGCGGCCTCGGTCCGCAGCCGCTCCGCCTCCTGCTCGGCCTGCTCCTGGAGCGCGCGCAGCCGCTCGCCGGCCTCGGCGCGCAGCCGCTCGGTCTCCTCCGCCGCCTCACGGCGGATCCGCTCGCCCTCGCCGCGGGCCTCGGCCAGCCGCTCCTCCGCGGCGGCGAGCCGTGCCTCCGCCTCGGTGTGCAGCCGGGTCAGTTCCTCGGCCGCCTCCGCCTGGCGGGCCGCTATGCCGCGCTCGGTCTCCTCGCGCAGTTCGGCCGCGGCCGTCTCCGCGGCCGTGCGCACGCCGTCGGCCTGCTCCTCGGCCTCCGCGCGCAGCCGGTCGGCCTCCGCGCGGGTGCGCTCCAGCGTCTCCTCGGCCTGCTTGCGCAGGGTCGTGGCGCGCTCGATGGCCTCCGTACGGACCTTCTCGCTGTCGGCCCCGGCCTTGGAGCGCAGTTCGTCGGCGTCGGTACGCGCCTTGGTCAGCAGCTCCTCCGCGGTGCTCGCTGCCTCCTCGATCTGCTGGACGGCCTCCCGGCGGGCCTCGCCGCGGATCCGCTCGCCCTCGGCGACGGCCTCCGCGCGCAGCTGCTCGGCCTCCCCGCGCAGCCGGCGGGCCTCCTCCTGGAGCTCGACCGTCTTGGCGCGGTACTCCTTGGTGTCGTCCTTGGCGGCGCCCTTGAGCTGGTCGGCCTGTTCCGCGGCCTCGCCGCGCAGCCGGTCCGCCTCCGCCTCGGCCTCGCGCCGGATGCGCTCGGCCTCCTCGCTCGCCGCGCGGGTGGTGGCCCTGGCGTCCTCGGACGCCTTGGTCAGCACCTCCTCCGCGGTGCGGGCGGCCTTCGCGAGCGCCGCGGCGGAGTCCTCCGCGACGGCGGCCCTGGCCTTCTCGGTGGCCGCCTCGACCATCTTCTCGGCCTCGGCGCGGGCGTCGGCGAGCGCCTGCTCCGCCTCGGCCTTGAGGGTCTCGGACTCCTTGGTCGCCTCTTCGACGAGCCGTGCGATCTGCGCCTTGGCCGTACGGGTGCGCTGCTCGTTGACCGACTCGGCCGACGAAAGCTGCTTGGCCGCCGACTCCTTGGCCTCGTTGAGGAGCTTGTCCGACTCGGCGCGCGCCTCGCGCAGCTTCTCCTCGGCCTCCTGCATCCGCTGCTCGGCCGCGCGGCTGAGCTCCGCGGCGTGCTGGCGGGCCTGGTCGGACTCGGCGGTGGTCGACGAACGCAGCTGCTCGGCGTGGGTGGTGGCCTCCTGCGCCTGGCTGGACGCGGCGTTCAGCAGCCGCTCCGCGTCCTTGCGGGCGCGCAGCAGGATCGCCTCCGCCTCGGCGCGGGCGGTCTCCGCCTCCGAGCCGAGCCGCCGGCGGGCCTCCTCGGCGATACGGGCGGCCTCCGCGCGGGCGGCGGCGAGCGACTGCTCGGCCTCCGCGCGGGACTCCTCCAGCAGCCGGTGGGCCTGCGACTCGCTGCGCGCGCGCAACTGCTCGGCCCAGGCGACGTTCTCGTTGACGTGCGACTCGACGGTCTGGCGCCGTTCGGCCAGCTCCTGGTCGAGACGCTGCCTGCGCTGCACCGCCTCGGCGTGCAGCTCGGCCTGGAGCCTGGCCTGGTGCTCGGCGTGCTCCTGCAGGATCCGCTGGGTCTGCGCCCGCACCTCGCGCAGCTCACGCTCGGCGTCCTGGCGGAGCTGGTCGGCCTGGATCTGGGCGTTCCGCAGCAACTGCTCGGCCTGGTAACCGATGTCGGCGCTGTCGTAGGCCGGACGGGAGGCGAGATTGCGCCGTGCCTCATGGAGTTTGGCGCGCAAGACCTCGACCTGGTAACCGAGGTCCTCGGCATGCTGGACGGCCTTCTCCCGCTCGGTCTTCAGCCGGTCCATCTCGGCTTCGAACCGCGAGAGGTGGTCGTCGTCAGCTCGGTGGCTCTCCTGGCGTTCGTAGCCCCGCACTGCGCGGTCCCATCCGTCCCCTGGTCGCAACTGTCTCCAAGCGAGCACCGTTCGCCGGCGAACGGCCCCCCGGGGAATGGTGACAGATCAACGACGGAGACGCGGCACGGCCCCGACCCGGCCCCGGCCCGGAACGGCCTACTCTACCGGGCCGGGAATCCTCAGGTCAGTGCTCCGTTGCAGACGTGACGAGTTCGGTGAGAACGCCGTGGCAGTCCTTGGGGTGGAGGAAGGTGATCCGGGACCCCATGGAGCCGGTCCGCGGCTCGTCGTACAGCACCCGTACGCCCTTGCCGCGGATGTCCTGCGCGTCCCCGTCCACGTCGGCCGTGCCGAAGGCGATGTGGTGGACGCCCTCGCCGTTCTTGGCCAGCCACTTGCCGACCGCGGAGTCCTCGCGGGTGGGCTCGAGCAGCTGGAGGTAGGAGGCGCCGCCGTCGGACGTCTCGTTGATCTTGAGCATGGCCTCCCGCACGCCCTGCTCCTCGTTGATCTCCGAGTGGAACACCTCGAAGCCGTATGTGGCCCGGTAGAACTCGACGGTCCTGTCGAGGTCGAAGCAGGCGATCCCGATGTGGTCGATTCGCGTCAGCATCCGACCAGTGCAGCGCCACCGGGGGTGGTTACGCAACGTGCGCGCCGTCACACCGGTCGGCCGGTGACCCGGAGCAGTACCGCTCAGTACATTTGAGTAAACCCTCGTTCACTCCTCAGCCTCGGCTGAAAGGGGATCGTCCTCATGTCAGGAACGACCGGCACCACCTCCGTGATCGTCGCGGGAGCCCGTACTCCCATGGGCCGTCTGCTCGGCTCCCTCAAGTCCTTCTCCGGTGCCGACCTCGGCGGCTTCGCCATCAAGGCCGCGCTCGACCGGGCGGGCATCGGCGGCGATCAGGTGCAGTATGTGATCATGGGCCAGGTGCTCCAGGCGGGCGCGGGCCAGATCCCGGCACGCCAGGCCGCCGTCAAGGCGGGCATCCCGATGAACGTCCCCGCTCTCACCGTCAACAAGGTGTGCCTGTCGGGCCTCGACGCCATCGCCCTCGCCGACCAGCTGATCCGTGCCGGCGAGTTCGACATCGTCGTCGCCGGCGGCCAGGAGTCCATGACCAACGCGCCGCATCTGCTGCCGAAGTCCCGGGAGGGCTACAAGTACGGCGCGATCGAGATGCTCGACTCGATGGCGCACGACGGCCTGACCGACTCCTTCGAGAACGTCGCCATGGGCGAGTCCACGGAGAAGCACAACACCCGCCTCGGCATCCCCCGCGACGTCCAGGACGAGATCGCCGCGCTCTCCCACCAGCGGGCCGCCGCCGCGCAGAAGAACGGCCTCTTCGAGGCGGAGATCACGCCCGTCGAGATCCCGCAGCGCAAGGGCGACCCGATCCTCTTCGCCAAGGACGAGGGCATCCGCGCCGAGACGACCGCCGAGTCGCTCGGCAGGCTGCGCCCCGCGTTCGCCAAGGACGGCACCATCACCGCCGGCACGTCCTCGCAGATCTCCGACGGCGCCGCGGCCGTCGTCGTGATGAGCAAGGCCAAGGCCGAGGAGCTGGGCCTCGAGTGGATCGCCGAGATCGGCGCCCACGGCAATGTGGCCGGTCCGGACAACTCGCTGCAGTCCCAGCCGTCCAACGCCATCCGGCACGCGCTGAAGAAGGAGAACCTGGACGTCTCCGACCTCGACCTCATCGAGGTCAACGAGGCGTTCGCGGCCGTCGCCCACCAGTCAATGAAGGACCTCGGCGTCACACCGGAAAAGGTGAACGTGAACGGCGGCGCGATCGCGCTCGGCCACCCCATCGGCATGTCCGGCGCGCGCGTGGTGCTCCACCTCGCGCTGGAGCTGAAGCGGCGCGGCGGCGGCGTCGGCGCGGCGGCGCTGTGCGGCGGCGGCGGTCAGGGCGACGCGCTGATCGTCCGCGTCCCGGCCAAGTAGTCCTACAGAAAACGGAGCAGCACGATGGTGGACGTCCCCGAACTCGTCGCCCAGGCACGTGAGGGCAGGCCACGGGCCGTGGCCCGGCTGATCTCACTCGTCGAGGGGGCGTCCCCGCAGCTCCGGGAGGTCATGGCGACGCTGGCGCCGCTGACCGGAGGCGCGTACGTGGTCGGCCTGACGGGCTCGCCCGGCGTCGGCAAGTCCACCTCCACCTCCGCGCTCGTCTCCGCCTACCGCAAGGCCGGGAAGCGGGTCGGCGTCCTGGCCGTCGACCCGTCCTCGCCCTTCTCGGGCGGGGCGCTGCTCGGCGACCGCGTCCGGATGTCGGACCACGCGTCCGACCCGGGCGTCTACATCCGCTCCATGGCCACCCGCGGCCACCTGGGCGGCCTGGCCTGGTCCGCGCCGCAGGCCATCCGCGTCCTCGACGCGGCCGGCTGCGACGTGATCCTCGTCGAGACGGTCGGCGTCGGCCAGTCCGAGGTGGAGATCGCCTCCCAGGCCGACACATCCGTCGTGCTCCTCGCGCCGGGCATGGGCGACGGCATCCAGGCCGCGAAGGCGGGCATCCTGGAGATCGGCGACGTGTACGTCGTGAACAAGGCCGACCGGGACGGTGCGGACGCGACGGCCCGCGAGCTCAACCACATGCTCGGCCTCGGCGAGGCCCGCGGCCCGGGCGACTGGCGTCCACCGATCGTGAAGACGGTCGCCGCGCGGGGCGAGGGCATCGACGAGGTCGTCGAGGCGCTGGAGAAGCACCGGGCGTGGATGGAGGAGCACGGCGTCCTCGCCGAGCGCCGTGCGCGGCGGGCGGCGACGGAGGTCGAGACGATCGCGGTCACAGCCCTGCGGGAGCGCATCGGCGACCTGCACGGCGACCGCCGCCTGGGTGCGCTGGCGGAGCGCATCGTCGCGGGCGAGCTGGACCCGTACCGGGCGGCGGACGAGCTGGTGGCGGGGCTGACGGAGTCGTAGGCGGGGGTCCGCTGCGCGGGGCGTGGTCCCCTGCCCCCTCTTCCCGCTGTACCGGATGTGCGGCTCCTGTACCGGATGTGCGGCTCCGCCGTGTGGCGGGGCAAGCCCCGGGCCCGGTGACCGCCCTGCGGGCGGGCGGGCCGGGCTCCACCCGGGCCCGGTGCCGCGCTCCGCGCGGTGGCCTCACTCTCCCCCTACGGCATGGCGGCCGTCGGAGGTACCCCGCGACATCAGCCTCGCCGGCGTTTGAGGCGCGGGGGTGCGGGGGCGGAGCCCCGGAACGCCGCGCGGAGCGCGGTCCACGCCCCGGCCCCGGCAGCATCAGCCACGCTGGGGGCACTCCCCTACGCCTGGCGGCGTGGGAGGTACCCGCCCACGGCCGCCAGGCGTAGGCGAGATCGAGGCGCGGGGTTCGGGTCGAGCCCCGACAAGACCGTCGTGCCACGCCCCGTCGGCGTTCGGGGCGCACGGGCAGGGGGCCGACGCCCCCGTACGTCCGGCCCGGTCGGCTAGAGCTTGCCGCGGCGGCCACGGAGGTGGTCGGCGACCGGGGTCAGGGACTCCCGCAGGTCGGCCAGGGCCTCCGGCGACAGCAGGTCGATGAAGTGCCTGCGTACCGACGCCACATGGTGCGGCGCGACCTTCTGCATCGTCGCCACGCCCTCGTCGGTGAGCACCGCGTACAGCCCGCGCCGGTCCGACTCGCAGTTCGCGCGCCGTACGAGGCCGGCGTTCTCCATGCGGGTGACCTGGTGCGAGAGGCGGCTCTTGGACTGGAGCGTGGCCGCCGCGAGGTCGCTCATCCGCATCCGCCGGTCAGGGGACTCGGAGAGGTTGACCAGGATCTCGTAGTCGTTGATGGTCAGGCCGAACGGCTGGAGGTCCTTCTCGAGCTGGTGCATCAACAGTTTGTTGACTTCCAGATGCGTGCGCCATGTGCGCTGCTCGTCATCGGTCAGCCAGCGAGTGGCCGTCTCGGTCTCCATGTATGGATTCTACCTAAGAAGTTGAAAAGCGGACGAAGTCAGGGGCTGTGACGTCTGGCACCCCGTACGCCCTGGGGGTGTACGGGGGCGCAGACGTTCGACGTCACACTCCGCAGACTACCGCTCACAGCCCGAAGCGACGCTGGAGGTCCCCCAGCTGGCCGGGAAGGCGTGGTTGCGCACCGGGCCGTCCGCCCGCACCGCCCGCCCCGTGGCCGCCCGGAACGCCCGGCTCCGCACCGACCCGGCCGGTCGGCTGCTCGGGCATCAGCGCCTCGCTGGACTGCAGCAGCACCGTCCCCGCGCCGGCGAACTCGAACTGGTGCTCCTCGCCCGACGCCCCGCCGATCCCGGTCAGCGCCCGCACCCCGCCCATGACCCCGGTCATATAGCCGTGGTCGTAGTGGTGGCAGGGCGACGGGCAGTCCGCCCAGCCCACCAGGGCCTGCGGATCCACCCGGATCGGCGGCTCCATGAAGACCACCGGCCCGTTCGACGCGGCCACGAACTTGCCCGTGCCGATCAGCGTCAGGAACCCCGGCACGATCGACTGCTTCAGCGCCAGCGACGGCTGGTACGCCAGCAGATTGCCGGACCGGATGGTCAGGTTGCCGTCGTCGAGGTCGAAGGAGTTCACGTCGAACGCCCGGTCCGCCAGCAGCATCTTGCCGCTGCCCTCGGCCACCACCCAGTCGCTCGCGTGCAGCGGCGAGTGGAACGACGTCCGCAGCAGCCGGTCGAGACGGCCGTGGCCGATTCCGTTGAAGTCGATCCGCCCGTAGTAGGCGATCATCTTGCCCTTCTGCAGGAACCACTGGGAGCCCTTGAGCTCCACGCAGAAGGTGTACGAGTTGACGTTGTCGTCGCTCGGCAGCGTCATCGGGTCGTAAATCACCGGGGTGTTCACCTGTTTCTTGCGAGGAGGCTCTGGCGTTTACGCCGGGGAGGAATCGCATCCGGTTCAGGGCGCGGAGTGCCCGTAGTGCTGGCGGTGTCGCCGTGGTGATGCGAATGTGTGTGCCTGTGGTCGCTGGTCGGGGTGGTGGGTGGTGGGTGGGGGATCAGGGGGCGTTTGTGCGGCTGTCGTACGTATGGTCCTTCGAAGGGTTTGGGACGGCATTGTGTCCCGGCCGGGCCTTGAGGGAGCTAGATGGCGCAGGGGGCGGCGGGTGCGGGGGCCGGGCATGCCCGGTGTACGTACCGGTTGCGTGTGTCGTCCGCTGCCCGCACCGCCCTGGTGACGGAGTGGGGTCGATGTCGCTGGGTGTGGAACGAGTGTGTTGCCAAGTCCAGGGCTGTACACCTGCACAACAAGGCCACCGGCCGGAAGGCGACGTGCGGCCCGGCTCAGCTTGACAGGATGCTGACCGAGGCCCGTGCCCGTACTCCGTGGCTGCGTGAGGGCTCGTCGGTTCCCCAGCAGCAGACCACCCGTGACTTCGGCCGCTCCCGTGCCAAGGCGCACAAGGACATCAAAGAGCGTCTGCCCATGGCGCGCCGGGCGGGGATGCCCAGGTACAAGAAGAAGCGTGAGGCACTGCCGACGCTCAACTACACCAAGCGCGGGTTCCGGCTGAAGGACAGCCGGCTGCACCTGGCGGGCGGCATCGTCGTGGCGGTGGTGTGGTCGCGGGAACTGCCGGCCGAGCCGTCCTCGGTGCGCGTGTACCAGGACGGCCTCGGGCATTGGTACTGCTCGTTCGTCGTCCCCGCCCACATCCAGCCGCTGCCGCGGACCGGCCGCGCGCTCGGCGTCGACTGGGGCGTGAAGGAGACCGCGACCACCACGTCCGACGCGTACGACCTGCCGCACGCCGGGCATGGCAGGAAGGCCCGGGCGGAGCTGGCCCGGTATGACCGGATGATGGCCCGCCGCAGGCCGAAGAAGGGCCGCCCCGGGTCGAAGGGCCACCGTGAGGCGAAGCGGCTGCGGGCCAAGGCGTACAAGAAGGTAGCGAGGCAGCGTGAGGACACCGGCCGCAAGTGGGCCAGGAAAGTGGTCCGTGACCATGACGCCATCGCCGTGGAGGACTTCCGTCCGAAGTTTCTCGCCAAGAGCACCATGGCCCGCAAGGCCGCTGACGCCGCCATCGGCGCCACCAAGGCCGCTCTGATCACGATGCGCCGCAAGCACGGGCGGGACATCCGCCTCGTACACCCCGCGCACACCACGATGGACTGCGCGCGCTGCGATGCGAGAGCCAAGCACGCACTGCCGCTGGGTGAGCGCACCTACATCTGCATCGCGTGCGGAACCGTGTCCCCACGGGACAAGAACTCCGCACGCGTCATGCTCGTCCGGGCTGGTCTCAACCCGGCTGGTGCCGATGGCGCAAGACCTCCTGGAGCGCAGCTCCAGGAGGCGGCCTGAGCCAGGAATCCCCTTCCCCTCAGGGAGGGGAGGATTCAAAGTCTCTCCTCCGACGCCTGGACGTACACCGCACCGCTGCCGCTCAGCTCGAGCTGGAACGCCTCGCCCGAGCCGCGCCCCACCATGTCGCGCCAGCCGAGCGCCGTGGAGAGCTTGTTCCGTACGTCGCCGTGGTGCGCGACGTACGCCTGCGGGTCCACGTGCACCGGCCGCTGGGGCGTGATCGCCAGCTCGACGACACCGCCGTGGGCCATCACCGCGACCGCGCCGTGCCCCTGGAGGGTCGTGGTGAACAGGCCCTGGCCCGTCACCTGCCCGCGCACCATGCCCATGACCCCGCCCTCGGAGCCCATGAACATCGTGCCCTCGTGGAGGGTGCCGTCGAAGGCGAGCAGCCGGTCGGCCTCCACGTAGAGGGTGTCGCCCGACAGCTGTATGACCTGGATGTGGTGGCCGCCGTGTCCGAACAACACGGTGCCGTATGGGGTCTCCCCAGGGCCGCCGGGCCCGAGGGGAACCTCGACGGTCATCAGTGGTGTCGCCTCGTTCGCCACCCGGCGGCCGATCATCGACGACAGACCGCCCTGGCCGCCGGTCAGGTTCGGGGTGAAGGTGACGTCGCCCTTGTAGGCGAGCATCGCGCCGCGCTGGCTGAACATCTTCTGGCCGGGCATCACGGTCGCCTCGACCATCCTGGAGTTGATCTCGCGGAACGGCATCAGACGTCGCCTCCGAGGGTGTTGCGCTCGCTGGGCTGCACGTAGACCAGCCCGTCGCCCTCGAACCGGATCTGGAACGCCTCGCCGCCGCCCTCGCCGAGGAAGGTGCGGAACGTCACACCGGACTGGAAGTCCTGTCGCAGACTGCCCTGGTGGGCGATGTACGCGCCGGGGTCGACGGAGAGCGGGTACTGCGGCGTCACCCGGAGCACCACGGCCGTGCCGTCGGACATGATCGCCACCTGGCCGGTGCCCTCGACGGTGGTCGTGAACAGGCCGTTGCCGCTCGCGCCGCCGCGCAGCCCCGTGAACGTCGTGCCGGTGCGCAGCGCGCCGTCGGTGCACAGGAGGTTGCTCGACTCGACGTAGAGCGTGTCGCCGTGCAGCTGCACCAGGTTGATCTCGCTCGCCCGGTCGGCGAAGTAGCAGGTGCCCTGCCCCTTCACCTCCATCATGGTCATCTGCTCGCCGGTGAGCCGGCGGGTGACCATGCCGCGGATTCCCTCACCGCCCCCGGTCATCTTCTTGAAGGCCATCTGGCCGTCGTACGCGACCATCGACCCGTTCTTCGCCTTGACGGTGTCGCCGGCCAGGTCGACCGCGAGCACCTTGCTCTCTTGGAGCCGGAACATTGCCACGGACCGACGTTATCGGGTCACAACGGCGCAGGGCAGGGGCCCGGAGGAGGATCCCGACCCTGACAAAGAGTTCGTAAAGTGGGCTGCCACAATGGTCCGAAGTTTGTGCATGCATTCACAAGATCCATGCCGCCGACCCTCCATCCCCAACGAAGGTGAACCGTGGACATCAAGACCGCCGCCTCCCTCCACCGCCTGCGCCTGGTCTCCGCACCGGAGGCCGTCTCGTTCCTCCTGCTGCTCGTCTGCTCGGTGCTCAAGCGCACCACGGACTTCAACGCGGTCCCGGTGATGGGCGCGGTCCACGGCCTGCTCTTCGTCCTGTACGTGCTCTTCTGGCTGGACGCCTGGAACCGCACCAAGTGGGACCTGAAGACCGCGGCGCTCTACTTCGTCCTCTCCGTCCTGCCCTTCGGCGGCTTCTTCGCCGACCGCAGGCTCAGGCGCGAGGCCGACGACGCGGTCGCCGCCTCCCGCGCCCGCCGCGAGGACGCGGTCGAGGCATGATCGTCGCCTTCTCCGTCACGCCCCTGGGGGTGGGCGAGGACGTGGGGGAGTACGTCGCCGACGCGGTCCGCGTCGTGCGCGAGTCGGGGCTGCCCAACCGCACGGACGCGATGTTCACCTCGATCGAGGGCGACTGGGACGAGGTGATGGACGTGGTGAGGCGCGCGGTCGCCGCCGTCGAGGCCCGGGCGCCGCGCGTCTCCCTCGTCCTCAAGGCAGACGTCCGGCCCGGCGTCACCGACGGTCTCACCTCGAAGGTCGACACCGTCGAGCGGCACCTCTCCGCCTGACCGCCGCCGCCGAGCCCCCGGACCCGCACGCACTGCGGGCCCGGGGGCTTTCCCATGGGTCAGGACCCGCCCGGCTGCGGTCCCGCGAGGGCCATGCCCAGCGGCGTCCGCTCGTACAGCGCCTGGTGTCCGTAACGGCGCGAGGCCGGCAGGCCCGCCCGCAGCACCGACAGATGCGCGGACACGGACGAGGCGGTCCCCGAGGAGCTGCGCGGCCGGGCGATGACGCTGCTGACGGCCGGGCTGATGACGGTCCAGGGCGTCGGGATGGCGCCGGCGGGTCTGGCCGCGGAGTTCTGGCCGGTGCACGGCGTCGTCACCGGGGCGGGAGTGCTGGGCACCCTCTGCTCGCTGGTGCTCGTCGTCCAGGCGCGCCGGGTCGGTCAGTCCGGTAGGACCGTCGGATCAGAGGATGGAACGACCGAGGCGCGAGACGGGGCTGACCACCATGTGACCAGTCGGTAAGGTCGGTGCCGTGCCGAAGCCGCTCAGTCTTCCCTTCGATCCCATCGCCCGCGCCGACGAGCTCTGGCAGCAGCGCTGGGGGCCCGTGCCCTCCATGGCGGCGATCACCTCCATCATGCGCGCCCACCAGATCCTGCTCGCCGAGGTCGACGCCGTGGTCAAGCCGTACGGGCTGACCTTCGCCCGCTACGAGGCGCTGGTGCTGCTCACCTTCTCCAAGGCGGGCGAGCTGCCGATGTCCAAGATCGGCGAGCGGCTGATGGTGCACCCCACCTCCGTGACGAACACGGTCGACCGGCTCGTGCGCTCCGGCCTGGTCGACAAGCGCCCCAACCCGAACGACGGCCGCGGCACGCTCGCCTCGATCACGGACAAGGGCCGCGAGGTCGTGGAGGCGGCCACCCGCGACCTGATGGCCATGGACTTCGGCCTGGGCGCGTACGACGCGGAGGAGTGCGCGGAGATCTTCGCGATGCTGCGCCCGCTGCGGGTCGCGGCGGCGGACTTCGAAGAGAAGTAGCCGGCGGATTCCGAGGGGCGGTGCCCGGGCGAAGATCGCCCCTTGCGCCCGGTTACGCTCGAAGCCATGAAAGCGAATGTGCTGACCCGCTACCGGGTGATGGCCTACATCACCGCCGTGTGGCTCCTCGTGTTCACCGGCGCGATCGTCCTGAAGTACGGGTTCGACACCGGCGACACCATGCTGATCTCGCAGATCCACGGTGTGCTCTTCATCATCTACGTGATCTTCGCCTTCGACCTCGGCTCCAAGGCGAAGTGGCCGTTCGGCAAGCTGCTGTGGGTGCTGGCCGCGGGCTGCATCCCGTTCGCCTCGTTCTTCGTCGAGCCGAAGGTGACGCGCGAGGCGCGGGCCCTGATCGCCGGCGAGCCGGCCGCCGCGGCGGCGGGGGCGTAGCAGCCGGGAAAGAGCGCCGCGAGAGGCTCGCGGCGCTTTGCCATCGACATTTACTAGGACGTCCTAGTAAATTTGAGGTATGGACGCTGACGCGATCGAGGAAGGCCGCCGACGCTGGCAGGCCCGTTACGACAAGGCCCGCAAGCGGGACGCAGACTTCACCACCCTCTCCGGGGACGAGGTCGAGCCCGTCTACGGCCCCCGCCCCGGGGACACGTACGACGGATTCGAGCGCATCGGCTGGCCCGGTGAGTACCCCTTCACCCGCGGGCTGCACCCCACCGGCTACCGCGGCCGCACCTGGACCATCCGGCAGTTCGCCGGCTTCGGCAACGCCGAGCAGACCAACGAGCGCTACAAGATGATCCTCGCCGCCGGCGGCGGCGGGCTCTCCGTCGCCTTCGACATGCCCACCCTCATGGGCCGCGACTCCGACGAGCCACGCTCCCTCGGCGAGGTCGGCCACTGCGGTGTGGCCATCGACTCGGCCGCCGACATGGAGCTCCTGTTCAAGGACATCCCGCTCGGCGACGTGACGACGTCGATGACGATCTCCGGACCGGCGGTCCCGGTCTTCTGCATGTACCTGGTCGCCGCGGAGCGCCAGGGCGTCGACCCCGGCGTGCTCAACGGCACGCTGCAGACCGACATCTTCAAGGAGTACATCGCGCAGAAGGAGTGGCTCTTCCAGCCCGAGCCGCACCTGCGCCTCATCGGCGACCTGATGGAGCACTGCGCGCAGGGCATCCCCGCGTACAAGCCCCTGTCGGTCTCCGGCTACCACATTCGCGAGGCCGGTGCGACGGCCGCGCAGGAGCTCGCGTACACCCTCGCGGACGGCTTCGGGTACGTGGAGCTGGGCCTGTCCCGCGGCCTGGACGTCGACACCTTCGCGCCCGGCCTGTCCTTCTTCTTCGACGCGCACCTCGACTTCTTCGAGGAGATCGCCAAGTTCCGTGCCGCACGGCGGATCTGGGCGCGCTGGATGAAGGAGGTGTACGGCGCGCAGACCGACAAGGCGCAGTGGCTGCGCTTCCACACCCAGACCGCCGGTGTCTCCCTCACCGCCCAGCAGCCGTACAACAACGTCGTCCGCACGGCGGTCGAGGCGCTGTCCGCGGTCCTCGGCGGCACCAACTCGCTGCACACCAACGCCCTCGACGAGACCCTCGCCCTCCCCAGCGAGCAGGCCGCCGAAATCGCGCTGCGCACCCAGCAGGTGCTGATGGAGGAGACCGGCGTCGCCAACGTCGCCGACCCGCTGGGCGGTTCCTGGTACGTCGAGCAGCTCACCGACCGCATCGAGGCCGACGCGGAGAAGATCTTCGACCAGATCCGCGAGCGCGGCCGCCGGGCGCACCCCGACGGGCAGCACCCGATCGGTCCGATCACCTCGGGCATTCTGCGCGGCATCGAGGACGGCTGGTTCACCGGCGAGATCGCCGAATCGGCCTTCCGCTACCAGCAGTCCCTCGAGAAGGGTGACAAGAAGGTCGTCGGCGTCAACACCGCCACCGGCTCGGTCACCGGCGACCTGGAGATCCTCCGGGTCAGCCACGAGGTCGAGCGGGAGCAGGTGCGGGTGCTGGCCGAGCGCAAGGCGGCCCGCGACGACGCGCTCGTGCAGTCCTCGCTCCGGGCCATGCTCGCCGCCGCCCGCGACGGCTCGAACATGATCGGCCCGATGCTGGACGCCGTACGGGCGGAGGCCACGCTGGGCGAGATCTGCGGCGTGCTGCGCGACGAGTGGGGCGTCTACACGGAGCCGCCCGGCTTCTGAGCCGGCCCGGCGGACCGGCTGCTTCACTCGCGCTCAGCCGGTCAGGGAGCCCAGCCCCGACACCAGCAGGCCGGTGAAGCGGCGGGCCCACTCCTCGTCCACCGGCTCCGCGCTCACCAGCGCCCGGTGGACGACGGCGCCCGCCACCACGTCGAAGATCAGGTCCGTGTTGCGGGCTGCCGCCTCGGGATCGTCCTCGTAGGGCAGCTCGCCGCGGGCCTGAGCGCGTTCCCGGCCCTCGAGGACGAGGCGCTTCTGCCGCTCGACGATCGCCGTGCGGATACGTCCGCGCAGCGCCTCGTCCGTCGTCGACTCGGCGATGACGCCCATCAGCGCCGTCTTGGTCTCCGGCTGCCCGAGCAGATCCGCGAACTGCAGGACGACGCCCTCGACATCCGCGGCGAGGCTGCCGCAGTCCGGGAGTTCGAGCTCGTCGAAGAGGACCGCGACGGCGTCGACGACCAGTTCGTTCTTGTTCGCCCAGCGGCGGTACAGGGTGGTCTTGGCGACCCCCGCCCGCGTGGCCACGTTCCCCATGGTCAGTCTCGACCAGCCCAGTTCGACGAGGGAGGCGCGGGTCGCCTCCAGGATCGCGGCGTCGGCCTCGGCGCTTCGGGGGCGTCCGGTACGACCCGTACGTGCGGGTTCGGGGCAGGTGCTGCTGGACATGCCCGTGACCATACCGGTCGGTAACGAGAAAGTCGGCTGTGAGGCAGCTCACCGGAAAAGCTCTCACACCGCCAACCGCGCGCCGATACGCTACGGCTCGTAGCGAAAGCCGTAACCGGCTCGACGCGACAGCCACGAGGCGCTGAGGTGGGGACCAGGCGCCGTCTTTTTCACATGGGCGCGCGGAAGGGGGAGGATGTACGCATGCAGCCTAGGAACATGTCCATGAGCGGCGTCGTCGACCTCGCCGCGGTGAAGGCGGCCAATGAGGCCAAGACCAAGGCGGAGCAGGCGAGGGCCGAATCCGCCCGTCAGGGGGGCGGCGGTGCCGTGTCCCCCGCCGCCCTGGTGATCGACACCGACGAGGCGAACTTCGAGCGTGACGTCCTCCAGCGCTCCACCGAGGTCCCGGTCGTCATCGACTTCTGGGCCGAGTGGTGCGAGCCGTGCAAGCAGCTCGGCCCGCTGCTGGAGCGCCTCGCCACGGAGTACAACGGCCGTTTCGTCCTCGCCAAGGTCGACGTCGACGCCAACCAGATGCTGATGCAGCAGTTCGGTATCCAGGGCATCCCCGCGGTGTTCGCGGTGGTGGCCGGCCAGGCGCTGCCCCTCTTCCAGGGTGCGGCCCCCGAGGCCCAGATCCGCCAGACGCTGGACCAGCTCGTGCAGGTGGCCGAGGAGCGCTTCGGCCTGACCGGTGTCGCGGTCGACGCGGCCGGTTCGGACGAGGTGGCCGAGGCCCCGGTGCCGGCCGGCCCGTACGACGCGCTGCTGGAAGCGGCGGTGCAGGCACTGGACGCAGGCGACTTCGGTGGCGCGATCCAGGCGTACAGGAACGTGCTCTCGGACGATCCGGGCAACACGGAGGCCAAGCTCGGCCTCGCGCAGGCCGAACTGCTGGGCCGCGTCAAGGACATGGACCCGGCCCAGGTCCGCCAGGACGCGGCCGGCGATCCCTCCGACGCCGCCGCGCAGATCGCCGCGGCCGACCTGGATCTCGTCGGCGGTCATGTGGAGGACGCCTTCGGCCGGCTCGTCGAGGCGGTGCGGCGCACTGCGGGCGACGAGCGTGACGCGGCGCGGGTGCGGCTGCTGGAACTCTTCGAGGTGGTCGGCCCCGACGACCCGCGGGTGACCGCGGCGCGGCAGGCGCTGGCGCGGGTGCTCTTCTGAGGTCGGGTCGGGGCGGCGCCGGGGGGATCCTGTGGAGTCCCTGATGTTTCACCGGACGCTCAGGGGCGTTTTGTTGACGCTTCATTGACAGCCGTTATGACAAGGGTGTCCTGAGGATGCCGTTCTGACGGATTTGTGGCGGTGGCGCTGACGAGGCGTCACCGCCGCTTTGGCGACACAGTGACACATCGCGGCCCGCCTTTGCCAAAACTTGGCAAACGCCCGGCCGGGTTACTCGGAGTACAGCAAACCCCGAGGTCTGTCCGTAAATCGCCGCCTATCGACCTGTCTGGGTACGGCCCGGGCGGCACCGTGCGTGCTCGCGCGACATCGCGCGGTCGTGGCGGGGTTATCGCGCCATTACTGCCCAGTAACGAACCCCCTTGTGCCGTGGCCTGGAATGGACAACGATCGGCGACGCTCGGTCCAATACCGCACCAGCCCGGCTTCCAGCCGTGCCGCGGCCCCTTGGGTCCCCACCGGGCCGGCCGGTGGCAGTGGCACCGGTCGCGGACAGGGGGGTTCCTGCCACAGGAACGGCAGGGCCTGTCCGATCAGGTTGTGCGTGACGAGTCAGGCGCGACCAGTGGTTGTCGCTCGGGGGTGATCGCCGGTGTCTTTCGGACGCACATCGTGCCCGGGAGAGCGGGCGCTCTCCTTCCCGAGGACGTAGCACTTCTCCCATCCCAGGACGGGCCCACGCCCGGACCGGAGATGTACGTCCGAGAAGGAGGAAAGTCATGGAGTCTATGGCTCGTGGTGGAACCAGATGGAAGCGGTTCGCCCTCGTCATGGTGCCGAGCGTGGCCGCGACGGCCGCGATAGGCGTCGGCCTGGCACAGGGGGCGCTCGCCGCGTCCTTCGCGGTGTCGGGCCAGGAGTTCAAGGTCACGGCCGGAAAGCTCGTCGGTGATGGGTTCGCCCAGTACGGCGGCGTCGACATGGGGTACAAGGACCTCAAGGGTGACGAGAAGGTCGCGCACCCCGTTGCGATCTCGACCTTCAAGAACGCGTCGATCACCAAGATGTGCCAGTCGGTCGTCACCGACGTCCCGTTCGTCGGCAAGGTCACGCTGCGGCTGACCGCCGGCGACAAGGGCACCGACGTCCGGGCAGAGAAGCTCTACCTGGACATCTCCGAGCTGGACGCGAACGCCAAGTTCGAGAACATCGACATCGGCGTCGCGACCAAGGACACGGACAACCCGGCAGGCGGCCCCGGCCCCGCGGGCAAGGGCCCGGCGGTCAAGGACGCCTCGGTCCTGCCCAACGGGTTCGCCCAGCAGGCCGACCGGGCGACCCTGACCGGCGTCAAGCAGAAGGCGTGGGCGACGACCGCCGGCACCTTCGAGCTCAGCGGTCTGAGCATGCGCCTGCACCAGGGCGACGGTCCAAAGGTCGAGTGCTACTGACGGTAGCCCCGTCCGGGCGGGCGGGTGAAACTCTGGCAGCTTCGCCCGCCCGCCACTCTCTTCACACAGCAACGCCAGTACCAGGGAGCTGTTTTCCATGAGCGCCGAGACTGCAGTGGCACAGGGCCAGGACGAGCACTACATCCGCGTCCTTCGGCGGAACTTCCGTATCTGGCGGGGACAGCGGCCGTTCTGGGCGGGTCTGCTGACCCTGCTCGGTGGGATCCCCATCGCCTACATCCCGTACGCGACCTTCAAAATCGGCCACATGAACCTCGCGATGCAGACGACGGCGGGGGCCGGCTCGCTGATCATCGGCGTGCTGCTGGTCACGCTGGGTCTGACGATGTGGTTCCAGCACATCGTACGGGTGTTCGCGGGCGTCGCCACGATTCTCCTGGCGCTGGTCTCCCTGCCGATCGCCAACTTCGGCGGCTTCTTCGTCGGCTTCGCCCTCTCGCTCACCGGCGGCGCCCTCTCGCTGTCGTGGGTGCCGGACAAGACCCCGCGGTCCGCTGCCGAGGCCGAGGAACCGGTCTCGGGCGACGACGCCGACACCCCGGCCGTACCCGAGCAGTGGGACGGCCACGGCACGGACACGCACGAGACATTCATCGAAGGCAACGGCGGGAGGAACAGTGCCGGGTGACGTGACACCACCGCTGACCGCGACCGCGGGCGGCGACGGCTCGCGGGAGAGAAAAGGGCCGCGGCACGCCGCCCCCAGGAAGTCGCTGCTCACCAAGCTCCAGTTGCCCGCGAGCAGGGCGATAGCCCTGGCCGCGATGCCCACCGCCGTCTTCGTCGGCATGGGACTCACGCCCAAGCTCGCCCTGGCCGACGACAAGGAGATCCCCTTCGCGCCCGGCCCGTGTGTGACCCGCTCGGACGAGCCGTCGGAGTCCGCCTCGCCGTCCGCCTCGTCGTCGGCGAAGCCGTCCGCGTCGCCGTCACCGACGGACACAGCCGCACCGGAGCCCACTCCGAGCGCCACGTCCTCGTCCGGACCGGACGGTCAGGCCGAGGAGCCGAAGCCCGCAGAGAGCCCGTCCGCCTCCGCGGCCGGCACGGAGCCGGAGGTGCTCGCGCCCGAGCCGTCCGCGAGCGAGACCAGGAACCCGCTGGACCCGCTGGGCGTGGGCGACAAGGTCAAGGACTTCTTCGACGGCGTCGGCGACACGCTGCGGGGCGAGACGGAGCCGGCGCAGACGCCGTCCCCGAGCGAGACCGCGACGAAGCCGGCCGAGGAGCCGGCGGAGAAGCCCGCGGCCGCGGCGCCCGCCGACGAGCCGGCGGACACGCCGGTGGAGAAGGCCACCGACGCGGTGGACGGCACCGTCGACAAGACCAAGGAAGCGATCAAGGACGCCGCCGAGAAGGCCGGCGCCGAGGTCGAAGAGCTGGACGAGGACGTCAAGGGACTCGACCCCGTCAAGGACGAGGCCATCCCCGACGGCGCCAAGCCCCGCTTCCCGTGCCCGACCCCGGACCCGGACGCCCTGGCGGCCGCCGAGGTCGAACCGGGCCTGCCGCTGCTCCCGGACGAGCCGTGGATTCTCGAGAGCTCGATGCTCACCCTGACGGGCCTGGACTACCACGGCATCGTCGAGGTGAAGACCGGCAGCGGCAAGATCAAGAAGGTCCTGAAGTTCACCGCGACGGGCGTGGACATCAAGGACCTGCACCAGCTCACGGTCGGCCCGGCCGGCACGACCGGGCATGTCGAGGCGCGCAAGGGCTCGACCTCGACCATCCGCGACGGCACGGTGACCATGTACACGGAGGAGCTGAAGGGCAACCTCTTCGGCATCATCCCGATCACCTTCAGCCCCGAGACCCCGCCGCCGGTGAACGTCCCCTTCGCGATGTTCACCAACGTGAAGGTCACCCAGGCCGGCCAGTTCGGCGGGACGCTGACGGTTCCCGGCCTGCACAACTACTTCACCGGCGGCAACGCCTGAACCCAGGACCACCGGGAGCCGCGAAAAGGCTGTGGGTCGCACCCGTTCAGGGGGGTGCGGCCCACAGTCGTCGCCGGGCCCGGCCGTCGCGTACGGGGAAGCCGGACTCAGGTCGTGACCTCGACCCCGTCCGTGTCCCAGGCGCGGGCGAACCCGGTGCCACGTGCCGAAACGGTCACCGTCCCGGCATCGTGGTCGATGTCACCCGCGACCCCACCGGGGGCGACCGGCGGCCATTCCTCATCAAGCAGGTGTATCAACCTCCTGAGGCAGTTGCCCATCGTCCGCATGTGTGTCAGGGGGGTGACACAGTCGCGACGAGAGAGACGAAAGAAGGGCGGCCTCCCTACCCCGCAGGGTCCGGAGGCCGCCCGTGAGGCGACGGAGGGTGTCGTCAGTCGTTGGCCTGGCCGCCCAGGTGGTGGACGCGGACCATGTTCGTCGTGCCGGGGACGCCGGGGGGCGAACCGGCCGTGATGATCATGGTGTCGCCCGCGTTGTAGCGCTGGAGCTTCAGCAGCTCCGCGTCCACCAGGTCGACCATCGCGTCCGTCGTCTCGACGAACGGCACCAGGAAGGACTCCACGCCCCAGCTCAGGGTCAGCTGGTTGCGGGTGGACTCGTCGGTGGTGAAGGCCAGGATCTGCTGCTCGGCGCGGTAGCGGGAGAGGCGGCGGGCCGTGTCGCCGGACTGGGTGAAGGCGATCAGGGCCTTGCCGCCCAGGAAGTCCGCGATCTCGGCGGCCGCGCGGGCGACCGAACCGCCCTGCGTGCGGGGCTTCTTGCCGGGGACCAGCGGCTGGAGGCCCTTGGAGAGGAGCTCCTCCTCCGCCGCGGTGACGATCTTCGACATCGTCTTGACGGTCTCGATCGGGTACGCGCCGACCGACGACTCCGCGGAGAGCATGACCGCGTCCGCGCCGTCCAGGATCGCGTTGGCGACGTCGGACGCCTCCGCGCGGGTCGGGCGGGAGTTGGTGATCATCGACTCCATCATCTGGGTCGCCACGATCACCGGCTTGGCGTTGCGGCGGCACAGCTCGATGAGGCGCTTCTGCACCATCGGGACGCGCTCGAGCGGGTACTCGACGGCGAGGTCGCCGCGCGCCACCATCACCGCGTCGAAGGCCGCGACGACGTCCTGCATGTTGTCGACCGCCTGCGGCTTCTCCACCTTGGCGATGACGGGGACCCGGCGGCCCTCCTCGTCCATCACCTTGTGGACGTCCTTGACGTCGGCCGCGTCGCGGACGAAGGAGAGGGCGACCATGTCGCAGCCCATGCGGAGCGCGAAGCGGAGGTCCTCGACGTCCTTCTCCGACAGGGCGGGGACGTTGACCGCCGCGCCCGGCAGGTTGATGCCCTTGTGGTCGGAGATGACGCCGCCCTCGACGACGATCGTCTTGACGTGGGAGCCGTCGACCTCGACGACGCGCAGTTCGACGTTGCCGTCGTTGATCAGGATCTGGTCGCCCTTGGAGACGTCCTGCGGCAGGCCCTTGTAGGTGGTGCCGCAGATGGACTTGTCGCCGGCGACGTCCTCCGTGGTGATGGTGAACTCGTCGCCGCGGACCAGTTCGACCGGTCCCTCGGCGAAGGTCTCCAGGCGGATCTTGGGGCCCTGTAGGTCGGCGAGCACGCCCACGGCGCGGCCGGTGTCCTCCGACGCACGGCGGACGCGGTGGTACCGCTCCTCGTGGTCGGCATGGGTCCCGTGGCTGAAGTTGAAGCGGGCCACGTTCATACCGGCCTCGATGAGCGCTTTCAGCTGCTCGTATGAGTCGACGGCGGGGCCCAGTGTGCAGACGATTTTGGAACGGCGCATAAGGCGGATCCTATCGGTTTGTTTCCCTGCGGAATATTCCGTCTGGTGGAATGTACAAATGGGCGCCAGCCCGCTCAGGCGTTCATCAATTCACTTCACCAGCTCGAAGGTCTGACGCGCGATCTCGAGCTCCTCGTCCGTCGGGACCACGGCCACCGCCACCCGCGCGCCCACGGGCGAGATCAGCCGTGCCTGGCCCGGTGCCACGGCGTTCAGCGCGGCGTCCAGCGCCAGGCCGAGGCTCTGAAGGCCGGTGATCGCGGCCTCCCGCACGGGCGCCGCGTTCTCCCCGACGCCGGCCGTGAACGCCACCGCGTCCACCCGCCCGAGCACCGCGAAATATGCGCCGATGTACTTCTTCAGCCGGTGGACGTAAATGTCGAACGCCAGTTGTGCGCGCTCGTCGCCCTGCTCCATACGGCGGTGGATCTCCCTCATGTCGTTGTCCCCGCACAGACCCACCAGACCGCTCTTCTTGTTGAGCAGCACGTCGATCTGGTCCGTGCTCATCCCGGCGACCCGCTCGAGGTGGAACGTCACCGCCGGGTCGATGTCCCCGGAGCGCGTACCCATCACGAGGCCCTCCAAGGGCGTCAGCCCCATCGAGGTGTCCACGCACCGGCCGCCGGCCACGGCGGAGGCGGACGCGCCGTTGCCGAGGTGCAGCACGATGACGTTCACCTCCGACGGGTCCTTGCCGAGCAGCGCGGCCGTGGCCCGGGAGACGTACGCGTGCGAGGTGCCGTGGAAGCCGTAGCGGCGGATCCGGTGCGCGTCCGCGGTCTCGACGTCGATCGCGTACCGGGCCGCCGCCTCCGGCATCGTCGTGTGGAAGGCCGTGTCGAAGACCGCGACCTGCGGCAGGTCCGGGCGCAGCGCCCGCGCCGTACGGATGCCGGTGACGTTCGCGGGGTTGTGCAGCGGCGCGACCGGAATGAGCCGCTCGATCTCCGCGAGCACTTCGTCCGTGACGACGGTCGGGGCGCTGAACCGCAGCCCGCCGTGGACGACGCGGTGGCCGATCGCGGCCAGCTCGGGGGAGTCCAGGCCGAGGCCGTCGAGCGCCAGCTCGTCGGCGACCGCCTTGAGCGCCGCCTCGTGGTCGGCGACCGGACCGGAGCGCTCGCGGCGTCCGGAGCCCTTGCCCTCCGGCGGCGTGTGCACCAGGCGGGACGTCGCCTCGCCGATCCGCTCGACCAGCCCGACCGCCAGCCGGGACGAGTCCCGCATGTCGAGCAGCTGGTACTTCACCGACGACGAGCCGGAGTTGAGGACGAGGACGCGGGTGGCGGTCATACGGAGGGCTCCTGGGCCTTCGACGGGTCCTGGGACTGGATCGCGGTGATCGCGACCGTGTTGACGATGTCGCTGACCAGCGCGCCGCGCGACAGGTCGTTGACCGGCTTGCGCAGGCCCTGGAGGACCGGCCCGACCGCGACGGCGCCCGCCGAGCGCTGCACGGCCTTGTACGTGTTGTTGCCGGTGTTCAGGTCCGGGAAGATCAGGACCGTCGCCCGGCCGGCGACCTCCGAGTCCGGCAGCTTGGTCGCCGCGACGGACGGCTCGACGGCCGCGTCGTACTGGATCGGGCCCTCGATCCTCAGATCCGGACGGGCCGCGCGCACCAGCTTGGTCGCCTCCCGCACCTTGTCCACGTCGGCGCCCGACCCCGAGGTGCCCGTCGAGTACGACAGCATCGCGATCCGCGGCTCCACCCCGAACCGGGCCGCCGTCGCGGCCGACTGGACGGCGATGTCGGCGAGCTGCTCGGCGTCCGGGTCCGGGTTGACCGCGCAGTCGCCGTACACGAGGACCTTGTCGGCCAGGCACATGAAGAACACGGACGAGACGATCGACGCCTCGGGCTTGGTCTTGATGATCTCGAACGCGGGGCGGATCGTGGCGGCCGTCGAGTGGACCGAGCCCGACACCATGCCGTCGGCCAGGCCCTCCTGCACCATCAGGGTGCCGAAGTAGTTCACGTCCGCCACCACGTCGTACGCCAGCTCGACGGTCACGCCCCGGTGGGCCCGCAGCCCGGCGTACCGCTCGGCGAGGGACTGGCGCAGCTCGGAGGTCGCGGGGTCGATCAGCTGGGCGGCCGACAGGTCGATGCCGAGGTCGGCGGCCTTCTTGCGGATGGTCTCCGTGTCGCCGAGCAGGGTCAGGTCGCACACGTCCCGGCGGATCAGCACGTCGGCCGCGCGCAGCACGCGCTCCTCGGTCCCCTCGGGCAGCACCACCCGGCGGCGCTCGGCGCGCGCCTGCTCCAGCAGCTCGTGCTCGAACATCATCGGTGTGACCCGGCTGCTGCGGGCCACGGCGAGCCGCGCCAGCAGGTCGGCGGTGTCCACATGGCGCTCGAAGACACCGAGCGCGGTCTCCGCCTTGCGTGGTGTGGAGGCGTTCAACTTGCCCTCCATGGCGAACAGTTCGCCCGCGGTGGGAAAACTGTTGCCCGCCACGGAGACGACCGGGGTGCCGGGGGCGAGACGCGCCGCGAGCGTGAGGATCTCCTCGCTGGGCCGCTCGTTCAGCGTCAGCAGGACGCCCGCGATGGGCGGAGTCCCCGCCGAGTGCGCGGCCAGCGCGCCCACCACCAGGTCTGCGCGGTCGCCCGGCGTCACGACCAGGCAGCCGGGGGTCAGCGCCGGCAGGAAGCTCGGCAGCATCGCCGCGCCGATGACGAAGTCGAGGGCGTCACGCGCCAGGCCGGAGTCGTCGCCGAGCAGGACCGTGCCGCCGAGGGCGTGGGTGATCTGGGCGACCGTGGGCGCGGAGAGCGCGGGGTCGTCGGGGATCACGTAGCAGGGCACCGGGAGGCGGGCCGAGAGCCGCTCGGCTATGCCCGCGCGCTCGTCGGGGGCGACCCGGTTGGCGACCATCGCGAGGACGTTGCAGCCCAGGCCGTCGAAGGCGCGGAAGGCGTTGTGCGTCTCCGCCCGTACGGACAGGGGCGGCTGGTCCTTCCCGCCCACCACCGCGATCACACTGGCGCCGAACTCGTTGGCGAGCCTGGCGTTGAACGCCAGCTCGTCCGGAAGCTGGGTGCCCGCGTAGTCGGTGCCCAGGACGAGGACGACCTCGTACTGCCTGCCCACCGCCAGGAAGCGTTCCACCAGGCGCGCGACCAGTTCGTCCGCGCCCTTCTCCGCCTGGAGCGCGGCCGCCTCGTGGTAGTCCATGCCGTAGACCGAGGCGGGGTCCTGGGAGAGCCGGTAGCGCGCCCGCAGCAGTTCGAAGAGGCGGTCGGGGCCGTCGTGGACGAGGGGGCGGAAGACGCCGACCCGGTCCACCTGGCGGGTCAGGAGCTCCATGACCCCCAGCTCGACCACCTGCCGTCCGTCGCCGCGGTCGATCCCGGTCACGTACACGCTCCGTGTCACGCGTGCTCTCCCGTCCGTGCTCATGACGTTGCCGACGTCCCCGATGCCCCGACGTCCGGAGCCCGGGCGTGCCACCGCCCCGAGCGCTCCGACGCGGCCCGCCCGCGGCGCTCCCCGGGCCGTGGGGCCGGTCGGCGGGACGGGCGCGCCGGAGAGCCGCTCGGGGCGGCAATGCCTCTTGACAATACCTCCGAGGGTGGCTAGGACGCCCGCCGGGCGAGCGGGGCACGGCGGCGGGCGCGGAGTAGCCGGGAGCGCGGCCGCTCCCGGGTGCGTGGGACAATCGGACGTGGCTCACCCGGAGGACCGACGAGCAGGAGAGACGGCACGATGCGCATCGGAGTTCTCACCGCAGGCGGCGACTGCCCAGGTCTGAACGCTGTGATCCGGTCGGTCGTGCACCGCGCCATGACGGGTCACGGCGACGAAGTCATCGGTTTCGAGGACGGCTTCAAGGGCCTCCTCGACGGCCACTACCGTCCGCTCGACCTCAACGCCGTCAGCGGCATCCTCGCCCGCGGCGGCACCATCCTCGGCTCGGCACGCCTGGAGCGCGGCCGGCTGCGCGAAGCGGCGGAGAACGCGGCCGAGTTGGCGAAGCAGCACGGCCTGGACGCGCTCATCCCGATCGGCGGCGAGGGCACGCTCACGGCGTCCCGGATGCTGGCCGACGCCGGGATGCCGGTCGTCGGCGTCCCCAAGACGATCGACAACGACATCTCCTCCACCGACCGCACCTTCGGTTTCGACACCGCGGTCATGGTCGCCACCGAGGCCATCGACCGGCTCAAGACCACCGCCGAGTCGCATCAGCGGGTCATGGTCGTCGAGGTCATGGGCCGGCACGCCGGCTGGATCGCGCTGGAGTCCGGCATGGCGGGCGGCGCGCACGGCATCTGCCTGCCCGAGCGGCCCTTCGACGTGAGCGACGTGATCAAGATGGTCGAGGAGCGGTTCGCCCGCGGCAAGAAGTTCGCCGTCATCTGCGTCGCCGAGGGCGCGCACCCGGCCGAGGGCTCGATGGAGTACGCCAAGGGCGAGATCGACCAGTTCGGCCACGAGCGGTTCCAGGGCATCGGCAACCGGCTCGCCACCGAACTGGAGCGCCGGCTCGGCAAGGAGGCCAAGCCGGTCATCCTCGGCCATGTGCAGCGCGGCGGCACGCCGACGGCGTACGACAGGGTGCTCGCCACGCGCTTCGGCTGGCACGCGGTGGAGGCCGCGCACCGGGGGGAGTTCGGCAGGATGACCGCCCTGCGCGGTACGGACGTGGTGACGGTGCCGCTGGCGGAGGCGGTCACGCGGCTCAAGACCGTCCCGGCGAGCCGGATGGTCGAGGCGGAGTCCGTGTTCTGACAGTGTTCCGCGGCTCCGCACGGGCGCGCGGGCGGTCTCGGGCGGAAGCGGGAGGCCGCCGCGTCAGACCTGACGGCCCGTCGCGGCCCCCCGGCCGCGTGCCAGTTCCCAGAAGTGGTCGACGATCCGGGCCAGGAACTCCCGCCCCGGCTCGCCCGTGTCCTGGGCCGCGTCGCCCCAGCTGAGCGTGGCGACCATCCGGGCCTGGTAGTCGGTGTGGAGTTGCTGGAGCACGTCCTCGATGTGGTCGCGCTCCAGTGGAAGCATCTTGCCGACCGGCCGTACGTACGCCTGCCAGCGCGAGGTCACCGCGCTCTGCAGCAGCTCGGCCAGCTGCCGGTCGAGGCCGGTGGCGGCGAGTAGTTCGCGGGGGGCCAGGCCGAGCGCGCCGGCGAGGGCGGCGGTCTGCCGCTCGTTCCCCCGCCACCGGCCCGACTCCTCCATCTGCAGATACGCGGAGGCGTCCATGCCCACCCGCCGGGCCAGCTCGTCCGGCGCGAGGCCGCGGGCGATCCGGTGTTCGCGCAGGGTCGTCGCGGCGGCCAGCAGCTCACCGGGCGAGCACCACAGGACCCCGGCGAGCGCGGTCAGCTCCCGGGCGTCCGGCGCGGCGTGCCCCCGCTCCCAGGCCGCGACCGTGTCGGGGGTCACCTGCATGCCGTACTGGGCGCGCAGCCCGTACGCCACATGACCGGGCGCCATCCCCAGGGCCTCGCGCAGACGGCGCGCGGCGGGGGCGTTGAAGGGCGGGGAAGGGGTGTGCTGCACGCGCACAACCTAGAGGCGGCGGACCGTCCGTGACTACGGTGCGTACGCATAAAGCCACGATTCGTGGAAACATCCGACTCGGGCACGCCGGGAATATGTCGACGGTGGTTACCGGCCGGTCGGCGGCGGCGATCCCCGGAACGGCCCGCCCGGGTTCAGCGGACCGTGCTGATCCAGCGGTACTGGAGCTCCGGGCGGCCGATCTGGCCGTACTGGGGCGCGCGGACCGCCCGCCCGGCGGTGACCAGGTGTTCCAGATAGCGGCGGGCCGTGATGCGCGCGACGCCGACGGCGGCGGCGGCCTCCGTGGCGGTGAGCCCCTGCGGCGACTCGCGCAGCGTCCGCGTGACCGCTTCCAGCGTCGGGCCGCTGAGGCCCTTGGGGAGCGTCGCGCCGCTGCGGGGGGTGCGCAGGGTGGCGAGCGTGCGGTCGACCTCGTCCTGCCCGCTGGCCTCGCCGGCGGAGGAGCGGAACTCGGCGTACCGCGCGAGCCGGTCGCGCAGGGTGGCGAAGGTGAACGGCTTGAGGACGTACTGCACGACGCCGAGGGACACGCCCTCCCGGACGATGGCCAGGTCGCGGGCGGAGGTGACGGCGATGACGTCCGCCAGATGGCCGGCCGCGCGCAAGGACCGTACGAGCGCCAGGCCGTGGCCGTCCGGGAGGTAGAGGTCGAGCAGCAGCAGATCCACCTCCTTGCGCTCCAGGACCCGTACGGCCTCGGCGCGCGAGTGGGCGATCCCGGCGACCTCGAAGCCGGTGACCCGGCCCACGTACAGGGCGTGCGCGTCGGCGGCGACCGGGTCGTCCTCGACGACCAGCACCTTGATCGTCACGCGGTCACCTCCACGGGTCTCAGCGGCAGACGGACGGTGAACTGGGCGCCGCCGTCCGGGCCCTGGGCCAGCTCGACGGTGCCACGGCCGCGGTGCACCGCCTGCCGCACCAGCGCGAGCCCGAGCCCGCGGCCCGCGCCGTGCGTGGACCAGCCGCGCCGGAACACCTCCGAGGCGTCCTGGGGGTCGACGCCGGCGCCGGTGTCGCCGACCCGCAGCAGCACCTCACCACCGTCGACCCGGGCGGTGACGGTCACCCGCGGGCGCTCGCCGCGGGGCGGCGGCACGTCCTCGGCGCCGGCCGGCGGCTCGGAGGCCGCGTCGACCGCGTTGTCGATCAGGTTGCCCAGGATGGTCACCAGGTCGCGGGACGGGAGGGTGCGGGGGAGGACGCCGTCGTCGATGCGGCTGTCCTCGGTGAGGACCAGCTCCACACCGCGCTCGTTCGCCTGCGCCGCCTTGCCGAGCAGCAGCGCCGCCAGCACCGGTTCGCCGACGGCGTCGACGACGCGGTCGGTCAGGGCCTGGGCGAGCTCCAGCTCCGCGGTGGCGAAGTCGACCGCCTCGTCGGCCCGGCCCAGCTCGATCAGGGAGACGACGGTGTGCAGCCGGTTGGCGGCCTCGTGGGCCTGGGAGCGCAGGGCCTGGGTGAAGCCCCGCTCGGAGTCGAGCTCGCCGGAGAGCGCCTGGAGCTCCGTGTGGTCCCGCAGGGTGACCACCGTGCCGCGCCGTTCGCCGCCCACCACCGGCCGGGTGTTGACGACGACGACCCGGTCCGCGGAGAGATGGACCTCGTCGACCCGCGGCTCGGAGGCCAGCAGCGCACCGGTCAGCGGCGGCGGCAGCCCGAGGTCGGCGACCGGGCGCCCCACCGGGTCCTCGCCCAGCCCGAGCAGCTCCCGCGCGCCGTCGTTGGCGAGCGCGATCCGGCGGCTGCCGTCGAGCATGACGAGTCCTTCCCGTACGGCGTGCAGGGCGGCCTGGTGGTAGTCGTGGACACGGCCGAGCTCGGTCGCGTTCATGCCGTGGGTGTGGCGGCGCAGCCGCGCGTTGATGACGTACGTGCCGAGCCCGCCGAGCGCGAGCGCCGCCCCGGCCATGGCGAGCAGCGCCGTGACCTGGTCGCGTACCTGCTCGGTGATCTCCTCGACGGTGATGCCGGCGCTGACGAGCGCGACGACCTTCCCGCCGTCGTACACCGGGGCCACCGTGCGTACGGACAGGCCGAGCGTCCCCACGTACTGCTCGCTGTAGACCCGGCCGGCCAGCGCGGGCTCGATATGACCGAGGTAGGTGCGTCCGATCCGCTCGGGCACGGGGTGCGTCCAGCGCCGTCCCGCCGGGTCCATGATCACGACGAAGTCCATGTCGGCGTCCTCGCGCAGACCCTCCGCGTACGGCTGGAGCGCCGCCGACGGGTCGGGGGAGCGCACGGCGGCGGCGACCGACGGCGAGCGGGCGGCGGCCGCCGCGGTGGCCCGCGACTGCAGGCGGGCGCTCTCCTCGGCCTGCGACCGGTCGGTCAGATACGCGAAGAGCGCGAAGCCCGCCACGATCGCCGCGACGAGCACGGCCTGCATCGCGAAGAGCTGGGCCGCGAGGCTGCGAGGACGGGGTATGCGCATGGGTTCAGTCTGCCTGGCCGGATTTGTGTGAACGAAAGGAACGCAAGGGTGACCGGCGTCACGCCCCGATGGATAGTCGCTGAGATCCACCGGGACGTGGACGCACAATCCAACGAGGAGGCACCCCGTGGCGACTACAGCCGCAGGCCGGCGAGACCGTACCCATTATCTGTATCTGGCAGTCATCGCCGCGGTGGTGCTCGGCATCATCGTCGGGTTCGCCGCCCCCGGGGTGGCCGTCGAGCTGAAGCCCATCGGCAAGGGCTTCGTGAATCTCATCAAGATGATGATCTCGCCGGTCATCTTCTGCACCATCGTGCTCGGCATCGGCTCGGTGCGGAAGGCGGCCAAGGTCGGCGCGGTCGGCGGACTGGCCCTCGGCTACTTCCTCGTCATGTCGACCGTGGCCCTCGCCATCGGCCTGGTCGTCGGCAACGTGCTGGAGCCGGGCTCCGGTCTCCACCTGACCGACGCGGCACGCGAGGCGGGCGCCGAGCAGGCGGCCGGCGGCGGGGAGAGCACCGCGGACTTCCTGCTGGGCATCATCCCGACGACGCTGGTCTCCGCCTTCACCGAGGGCGAGGTGCTGCAGACGCTGCTCGTCGCGCTGCTGGCCGGCTTCGCGCTCCAGGCCATGGGGTCGGCCGGCGAGCCGGTGCTGCGCGGCATCGGACACATCCAGCGCCTGGTGTTCCGCATCCTGGCCATGATCATGTGGGTCGCGCCGGTCGGAGCGTTCGGCGCCATCGCCGCCGTGGTCGGCGAGACCGGTCTCGACGCGCTGAAGTCGCTGGCCGTCATCATGATCGGCTTCTACGTCACCTGCGCCCTGTTCGTCTTCGTGGTGCTGGGCCTGCTGCTGCGCCTCATCGCCGGGATGAACATCTTCACGCTGCTGAAGTACCTGGGCCGTGAGTTCCTGCTGATCCTGTCCACCTCCTCCTCGGAGTCCGCGCTGCCCCGGCTGATCGCGAAGATGGAGCACATGGGCGTGAGCAAGCCGGTGGTCGGCATCACGGTCCCGACCGGCTACTCCTTCAACCTCGACGGCACCGCGATCTATCTGACGATGGCCTCGCTGTTCATCGCCAACGCGACGGGTGCGCCGCTCAGCGCCTCCGAGCAGATCTCGCTGCTCGTCTTCATGATCATCGCCTCGAAGGGCGCGGCGGGCGTCACCGGAGCGGGCCTCGCGACGCTGGCCGGCGGTCTGCAGTCGCACCGGCCGGACCTGGTCGACGGCGTGGGCCTGATCGTCGGCATCGACCGCTTCATGAGCGAGGCGCGCGCCCTGACGAACTTCGCGGGCAACGCCGTGGCCACCGTCCTGGTCGGCACCTGGACGAAGGAGATCGACAAGGACCGGGCCGCCCAGGTGCTCGCGGGCAAGGTCCCCTTCGACGAGAAGACCCTGGTCGACGACCACGCCGCGCACGGCGGCGACGACGCGGCCGAGGTTCCCGCGCCGCGGGACGACGAGCGCGAGCCCGTGAAGGTCTGACCGTTCCTAGTCAGTGGGCAGGAGTGGGTCTTGGACCCATTCCTGGTCGCTGCGGGCACCCCGAACGGTGTTGGGTGGCCTGGTTCCCCGCTTTCGCGCCGCGTCCGGTGGCACGCATCGTGTGCGTGGTCCGGGGATGCGGGGGCGGGGTCCCTCACGCCCGAGGGTGCCCGGGTCGGCCTGGACGGTCCGATGCCCGTGCACATCGCTTGGGTGTGCACGGGGCGGTGTCGTCCGTCGCCGGATCGGGTGCCCCTGGGCGCGTCTGCCGTAGGGCCCCCGTCCCGCGGGCCCTGGAGGCCCCGTCGAGCCGGGTGCGTGCCAGGTCGCTCACCGGGGCCGGGAGGAGGTCCTCTTGAGGGACAGCGACACGCGCTCGCGGCCGTCGCCGTCCTCCGTCTCGACGCTCAGGACGGTGAAGGCCAACTCCTGGCCCTCACTGATGACATCGGCCGGGGAGTCCACATGGCCCCAGGACACCTCGGGGATGTTCAGCACGGCCACCACGCCGCCCAGTTCCACGAAGGTGACGCCGAAGCCGGCGATGACGGACACCACTCCGGTGACCACGTCGCCCTGTCGGAGCCCGCGCAGAAACGCCCGGCGTTCCTCGCCGCGCAGGGTGAGCACGTCGCGGGCGTCCGCCTGGGCGGGCTCGCTCAGCAGGGGGCGCCATGCCGTGAACAGCCGCAGCAGCGCCCCGCCGTGCTCGGCCCGGCCGGCGGCGCTGACCTCGGCCAGGTCGAGTTCGTTGGCGGCCGTGAGTTCGGCGAGGTCCTTCCGCTGCTGGAGCGTCGGCGCGAAGGTGGAGCCGGTGAAGCGGTTCCGGAACGGGCCGTCCGCCTGGGGCAGCGCCCGGTACGAGACCTTCCGGTCGCAGCCGGCGTAGAAGTGGACCAGCTCCTCCGCCTCCGCGCCGATCACCGCCGACAGCTCGCCGCGCCGCCCGAGCGGCAGCAGCGACTGCGGGAAACCGTCCGTCCCGTAGAACGCGTGGCACAGGCCGGCGAGTCGCAGCGCGGGGCGTGCGCTCCAGCCGTCCAGTCGTGCCCGTACCCGCTCCAGATGGGAGAGCAGCGTCCCGCCCGGATGCTGCAGGTCCTGCGCGCCGCACGCGCGCAGAAGCGCGCGGGCCTCGTCCGTCCCCATTGATGCCCCCGTGGTCAGTGGACACAAGAAACCCCGGTCCGAATTGACGGCCGGGGTATTTCGCTGCGTATATTTGGGGTTTCCGTGTTCGTGAATGCATAACGTCACGGAGAAGTTCAATAAACGTACCTTACCGCGTCAGGAGCTGAATTGTCAACCGAGGAATTGCGACGGGAACAGCAATTCGTCTCCCTCGTGCACGAGCGGCTCGATCAGCTCCGTGGCGAGGCCGAGGCCGCTCTGAGCAGCACGATCGCGCAGGGCGGGACCGGTCGGCAGGCGCGGGTGGAGCGGGACATCGGGGTCGTGGAGCACTCCGCGACACTCGCCGCGCTGAATGCCGCCGACACCGGGCTCTGTTTCGGGCGCATCGACCGGCGGGACGGGGTGACGCATCACATCGGACGTACCGGAATCCGCCGTGACGACGCGGAAAGGACGCCGCTGCTGATCGACTGGCGGGCTCCGGTCGCGCGACCGTTCTATCTCGCCACCGGTTACGAGCCGATGGGGCTGCGCCGCCGCCGGCACATCACCACGCAGGGGCGGACGGTCACCGCGCTGCACGACGAGATCATGGATCTCGCCGACACCACCCGCACCGGACACGAGTCCCACGACGCGGACGAGGTGCTGCTCGCCGCGCTGAACAGCGCCCGAACCGGGCGGATGGGCGACATCGTGTCGACCATCCAGGCCGAGCAGGACCGGATCATCCGCGCCCCGCAGAGCGGCGTGCTCGTCGTGGAGGGCGGGCCGGGGACGGGGAAGACCGCCGTGGCGCTCCACCGGGCCGCGTATCTGCTGTACGCGCACCGGGAGCAGCTCGCCAGGCGCGCGGTGCTGATCGTCGGGCCCAACCCGGCCTTCCTCGGCTACATCGGGGAGGTGCTGCCCTCGCTCGGCGAGACCGGCGTGCTGCTGTCGACGGTCGGCGAACTCTTCCCCGGCGTGCACGCCACCGGCGCCGACACCCCCGCCGCCGCTGCCCTCAAGGGCGGCGCCGCCATGGCAGACGTACTGGCAGAGGCGGTACGGGACCGGCAGCGGGTGCCGGACAAGGACGCGCCGCTCGTCGTCCCGCACGACGACGGCGATCTCGTCATCGACTGGGGCATGGCCGTCGAGGCGCGCCACAAGGCCCGCGAGACCGGGCTGCCGCACAACCTCGCCCGGCCGCATTTCGTGTTCCGGATCATCGACGACCTGACCGCCCAGCTCGCGGACCGTATCGGCGCCGACCCCTATGGCGGCCCCAACTTCCTCGGCCCCGACGACATCGCGCAGCTCGGCAAGGCCGTCGCCGCCAGCGCCGACGTGCACGCCGCGATCGCCACGCTGTGGCCGCCGCTCACCCCGCAGGAGTTCCTCGCGGACTTCCTCGCCGAGCCGGTCCATCTGCCCGAGGAGGAGGCCGCGCTGCTGCGGCGCGAGACGGGCCCGTGGACCCCCGCCGACGTGCCGCTCCTCGACGAGGTCGCGGAACTCCTCGGTGAGGACGACTCCGCCGCCCGCGCCCACGCGGAGGCCGAACGCGCACGGCAGATCGCCTACGCGCAGGGCGTCCTCGACGTCTCGTACGCGTCGCGGACGTACGAGTTCGAGGACAAGGAGGACGAGGACTCGGAGATCCTGGCCGCGCACGACATCATCGACGCCGAGCGGATGGCGGAGCGGCAGGAGGAGGCCGACCACCGCAGCGCCGCGGAACGCGCCGCCGCCGACCGGACCTGGGCCTTCGGGCACATCATCGTCGACGAGGCGCAGGAGCTGTCGCAGATGGCGTGGCGGCTGCTGATGCGGCGCTGCCCCACCCGTTCGATGACGCTGGTCGGCGACCCGGCGCAGACCGGGGACGCGGCGGGCTGCGCCTCGTGGCAGGACATCCTCGAGCCGTACGTCGGCGACCGCTTCGAGCACACGACGCTCCGCGTCAACTACCGCACGCCCGCCGAGATCATGGAACTGGCGGCCGAGGTGCGGCGCGTCGAGGACCCCGGGTTCCGGCCGCCGCGCTCCGTGCGGTCGACGGGCGTCGATCCGTGGCAGGTCGCCGTGGAGCCGGCGGGTCTGGCCGAGACCGTCGCCGCCCGGGTCGCCGGCGCGCCCCACGAGGGCCGGATCGCGGTGATCGCCCCGACCGCGCTGCACACCGCCCTCGCCGACGCCCTCCCGGGCGTGACCGCCACCGGTGAGCCCGACCTGACGCAGCCGGTCGTGCTGCTCGACGCGAGGGCCGCCAAGGGCCTGGAGTTCGACACCGTGATCGTGGTGGAGCCGGAGCTGATCCGCTCCGGCTCCGTACACGGCGTGAACGACCTGTATGTGGCCTACACCCGGGCCACTCAGCGCCTGGGAGTGGTCCGCACCGCCCGGTAGGCGCCGGGGACGGTCACGGGCCGAGGGCCGTGACCGTCCCGGAGCGCCTCACGCCGGGCGGAACCAGACCGTCGCCAGCGGCGGCAGCGTCGGGGCGATCGACGTACGGCGGCCGTGCGACTCGACCTGCTCGGGCTTCAGCGGGTCCGGGTTGAGCACGCCGGAGCCGCCGAAGCGCTCCTCGTCGGTGTTGAGGACCTCGCTCCAGGCGGAGACCGACTCGGGGACGCCGAGGCGGAAGCCGTGCCGCACCACCGGCGAGAAGTTGCTCACCACGAGCAGCGGCGCGCCGTGCCGGTCGAAGCGCAGGAAGGCGAAGACGTTGTCCTCCCAGGCCCCGCCGTCCACCCACGCGAACCCCTCGGGCACGGTGTCCTGCTGCCACAGCGCGGGAGTCGCGCCGTACACCCCGTTCAGCTCGCGCACCAGGTCCCGTACGCCGCGGTGGTCGGGCTCCGCCGAGTACGACGGGTCGAGCAGCCACCAGTCGGGGCCGTGGCCCTCCGACCACTCGGCGCCCTGGGCGAACTCCTGCCCCATGAAGAGGAGTTGCTTGCCCGGGTGGGACCACATGAAGCCCAGGTACGCGCGGTGGTCGGCCCGCTGCTGCCACCAGTCGCCGGGCATCTTGCTCACCAGCGCCCGCTTGCCGTGCACCACCTCGTCGTGCGAGATCGGCAGCACGTAGTTCTCGCTGTAGGCGTACACCATCGAGAACGTCATCTCGTTGTGGTGGTACTTGCGGTGCACCGGCTCCTTGGAGACGTACACCAGCGAGTCGTGCATCCAGCCCATGTTCCACTTCAGGCCGAAGCCGAGCCCGCCGTGGTCCGTCGGCCGGGTCACCCCGTTCCACGCCGTGGACTCCTCGGCGATCGTCACGACACCCGGATTGCGCCGGTAGACGGTGGCGTTCATCTCCTGGAGGAACGCGACGGCGTCCAGATTCTCCCGGCCGCCGTGCTCGTTCGGCGACCACTGGCCGTCCTCGCGGGAGTAGTCGAGGTAGAGCATGGAGGCGACCGCGTCGACCCGCAGCCCGTCGATGTGGAACTCCTCGCACCAGTACGTCGCGTTCGCCACCAGGAAGTTGCGGACCTCCTTGCGCCCGTAGTCGAACTCGAGCGTGCCCCAGTCGGGGTGCGCCGCCCGCGCCGGGTCGCTGTGCTCGTACAGGGGACGGCCGTCGAACTCCGCCAGCGCCCAGTCGTCCCGCGGGAAGTGCGCCGGCACCCAGTCCACCAGCACCCCGATGCCCGCCCGGTGCAGACTGTCCACCAGGTGCCGGAAGTCGTCGGGGGTGCCCATCCGGGACGTCGGCGCGTAGAAACCGGTCACCTGGTAACCCCAGGACCCGCCGAACGGATGCTCGGCCACCGGCATGAACTCCACATGCGTGAAGCCGAGGTCCTTCACGTACTGCGGGAGCTGCACCGCGAGCTGGCGGTACGTCAGCCCCGGCCGCCAGGACGCGAGATGCACCTCGTAGACCGACATCGGAGCCTCGTGGAGCGGCCGGTCGCCACGGTGCGTCATCCACTCCTGGTCGCCCCACTCGTGGTGCGACTCGGTCACGATCGACGCGTTGGCCGGCGGCACCTCGGTACGCCGGGCCATCGGGTCGGCCCGCTGCGTGTACGAGCCGTCCGGGCGCATGATCTCGAACTTGTACAGCGCTCCGTCGCCGATGCCGGGCAGGAACAGCTCCCACACCCCGGTCCCGCCGAGCGAGCGCATCGGGAAGCCGGTGCCGTTCCAGAAGTTGAAGTCGCCGACCACCCGCACGCCGCGGGCGTTCGGCGCCCAGACGGTGAACCGCGTGCCGGTGACCTTCTGGTGGGTCATCGGGTGGGCGCCGAGCGCCGTCCACAGCTCCTCGTGCCGGCCCTCGCCGATCAGATGCAGATCGAGATCGCCGAGCGCGGGCAGGAAGCGGTACGGGTCCTCGACCTCGAAGCCGTCCTCGTGGCCCTCGTAGGTGACGAGAAGGCGGTACTCGGGGGTGGAGGTCAGCGGGAGGACACCGGAGAAGAGGCCGTCGCCGTCGTCGTGCAGCTCGGCCCGCAGGCCCTTGGCGAGAACGGTGACGGTCAGCGCGTGCGGCCGGAGCACCCGCAACTGGACGCCGCCGCGCACCGGGTGGGCGCCGAGCAGGGCGTGCGGGTCGTGATGGCCGCCGCTCAGCAGCCGGGCCCGGTCCTCGTCGCCGAGCGGCTGCGCCGTACGGACCCCGCGCTGCCCGTCCCGCGGCCGGGGCGCACCCGCCGGCGCGGCGGCTGCGGTCCCCTCGACCCGGTCCGCTCCGCCGCCGACTGCACCCGCGGCACCTTCCGCCGCTCCGGCGCCGGCGGCCGTGGACCGGTCGGCCCCGGTCCCGCTCGCGCCGGCGGCTACGGCCTCGGCCGCCGTGCCGGCCGAGGCGCGGCCCGCGCCGGTGGGTGCGTTCTTGCCGGCCGCAGCCGGGCGGCTCGCCCCGGTCTTCCCGGAGCCGGCCCGTGCGGCCTTCGCCCGTGCGGCGCCCTTGCGCGCGGGCTTCCGGCCGGCCCCCGTGGCCGCCCGGCCTGCCCGCTCCGCTTCGGCGGAAGCGGAGCGGGCGGCGCGCGCCGTGTCGGCGGAATCCGTCTCCTCCGAGCTGGGCCCGACCGGCTCCGGCACGGTCGCGACCGCCTCGGCGGTGACGACCGCGGAACCGGCCGTGTCCGCCCGCGCCCGCTTTGTACGGCCGGACCCCCGGGCCCGCCCCGTACCGGCCACCGGCTCGCCGCCGTCCGGCACCGTCCCGGCACGTGCGCGGGTCCCGGCCGCCAGGGAGTCACCGGCCTGGCGCTCCGGGCCCGCTCCCGCCCCGTCCTGCGGGTCGGCGGCATCCGCCGCATCGGCCGCGGCGGTGCCCGCCCGCCCGGCGCGGCGGCGCCGCGTGCCGGACCCGGCCGCCTCCGTGGTGGCGGAGCCGGTCGGCGTGTCGTGTTCGGCGCCGGGCTCGCCCGGCCCGGCGGAGGCGGGGCGTGCTCCCGTGCCGCGCACCGGATCCGGCCCGGCCGGCACGGCGGGGTCGGTTTCTGCGCTGTGCGTCTCGGTCGGCTGGTGCGGGACTTCCGGTCCCGAGGACTTGCGGGACGACGGTCGGGCGGTCACGGATTCTGCCTCCTCAGGCGGCCAACTGCGGTAACGGCGGTAACTGCGGCGGAGCGCGGGCGAACTGACGGCGGGACAGGGCGGGTCGGCCGGTCGGGGACGGGCGGTCGGTCAGTCCGGTGCGGCGAGACGTTCGATCGCGGCCATCGGCACCGGCAGCCAGTCCGGCCGGTGCCGTGCCTCGTAGACGGCCTCGTAGACGGCCTTGTCGGTCTCGTACGCGCGCAGCAGCTCGGGCTCCTTGCGCGGATCGTCGCCGCCGGCCTCGGCGTACCCGTCGCAGTACGCCTCGCGGCACCGCTCGGCCCAGGCCGGGTTCCAGGGCCGGTGGGTGCGGGCCGCGTAGTCGAAGGACCGGAGCATGCCCGCCACGTCCCGTACGGCGGGCTGCGGCCGGCACCGTTCGGTGAGCGGCTTGGCGGGCTCGCCCTCGAAGTCGATGACGGACCACGGGGTGTCCTCGGGGCCCCGCAGTATCTGGCCGAGATGCAGGTCCCCGTGGACCCGTTGGGCGGCCCAGGTGCGGCCGCGCGCGCCGAGCGCCTCGACCGCGTCGAAGGCGGCGCGCAGCCCCGGTACGTACGGCAGCAGTGCCGGCACCGCCTGCGCCGCCGCGTCCAGCCGGCGGACCATGGCCGCCGCCAGCCGCTCGGTGTGCGGGCCGCCGAGCTTGACCGTGGGCAGGGCGTCGGCGAGCGCCGTGTGCACCTCGGCGGTGACCCGGCCCAGCGCGCGGGCCTCGCCGAGGAAGGGCCGGCCGTCCGCCAGGGCCTCGAGCGCCAGCACCCAGCCGTCGCGCGAGCCCGGCAGGAACGGCTGGAGCACGCCCAGGGTGAAAGGTTCCGGCGCGGCCGCCTCGTACCAGGCGACCGGTACCGGCACCCGTCGGCAGCCGGCCCGGGCGAGGGCGAGCGGCAGTTCCAGATCGGGGTTGGGGCCGGGATGGATACGGCGGAAGAGCTTGAGGATGTAGGCGTCGCCGTAGACGAGTGAGGAGTTGGACTGCTCGGCGTCCAGGGGCCGGGCGGCCAGCTCCGCCGGGATCGCGGGCGCGCCGTCGAACCGGTCGAAGCGCAGCGGCCCGAGCGAGCCGGGGGTGCGCAGCCGTTCCAGCAGCAGCTTGGCGAGCCGGGGGTCGCGGGTCCCCTCGTACACGGTCCGCCCGGCCAGCGGTCCTTCGGTGAGATGGCCGATCAGCGCGGGGGCGAGGGCCGGTGGCAGGGTCTCGCGGACGCCGAGAAGCAGCTGGTAGCAGTCGTCGGACGAGGGCGACGGCGATTCTTGCTGCCGGACCCGTACGAGCAGATGCAGCAGTCCGGGACCCGGCCCGTTCATGGGCAGCAGCTCCGTCGCGGAGACGAGCGAGAAGCCTGCGACCGCGCAACCCTTGCCCGCGAACCAGCGCTGGCCGGGCAGCCATCGGCGCAGCAGTGGGGCGAGTGAGGGAAGCAGACCGAGCGGAGTCCGGGTGGATGCAGCCTCCGACATGGGCATCGCGTCCTTTCCCCGGGTACACCACGAATGCGCAAAGTGTCCCGGATTGCAGCTGTGGCTGTCCGGCGGCGCGCGGGGATGAGGGGGGAGTGCCCGGTGCGGGGCGGCGGAAACCGCCCCGCCGGAGTAGGGGGGCGCCTTTCGGACGGGACGGATTCCCCTTGCAGGCACGTCAGGATTTGGTCACGACGGCCTTCGTCTCCCCGATGGCCTTCGCGTCCTTGCGCAGCCGGAACCAGTAGAAGCCGTGCCCCGCGAGGGTCAGCAGATACGGCCACTGCCCGATGGGCGGGAACCGCACGCCGCCGATGAGCTCCACCGGATGCCGTCCGGCGAACGTCCGCAGATCGAGCTCCGTCGGCTGGGCGAACCGCGAGAAGTTGTGGACGCACAGCACCAGGTCGTCGCCGCCCTCCTCCTGGGAGGGCGCCTCCCGCAGGAACGCGAGCACGGCCGGATTGGACGACGGGAGCTCCGTGTAGGACCCGAGCCCGAAGGCCGGATTCTGCTTACGGATCTCGATCATCCGCCGCGTCCAGTGCAGCAGCGACGACGGCGACGACATCGACGCCTCGACGTTGGTGACCTGGTAGCCGTAGACCGGGTCCATGATGGTCGGCAGGTAGAGCCGTCCCGGGTCGCAGGAGGAGAAGCCCGCGTTGCGGTCGGGCGTCCACTGCATCGGGGTGCGGACCGCGTCCCGGTCGCCGAGCCAGATGTTGTCGCCCATCCCGATCTCGTCCCCGTAGTAGAGGATCGGTGAGCCGGGCAGCGACAGCAGCAGCGCGGTGAACAGCTCGATCTGGTTGCGGTCGTTGTCCAGCAGGGGGGCGAGCCGCCGGCGGATGCCGATGTTGGCGCGCATCCGCGGGTCCTTGGCGTACTCCGCGTACATGTAGTCGCGCTCTTCGTCCGTGACCATCTCGAGCGTCAGCTCGTCGTGGTTGCGCAGGAAGATGCCCCACTGGCAGTTCTTCGGGATGGCCGGCGTCTTGGCCAGGATTTCCGAGACCGGGTAGCGGGACTCGCGCCGGACCGCCATGAAGATGCGTGGCATCACCGGGAAGTGGAACGCCATGTGGCACTCGTCGCCGCCGACCCGGTAGTCGCCGAAGTAGTCGACGACGTCCTCCGGCCACTGGTTGGCCTCGGCCAGCAGCACGGTGTCCGGGTAGTGGGTGTCGATCTCCTTGCGCACCCGCCTGAGGAAGGAGTGGGTGCGCGGCAGGTTCTCGCAGTTGGTCCCCTCCTCCTGGTACAGATACGGCACGGCGTCCAGCCGGAAGCCGTCGATGCCCAGGTCCAGCCAGAACCGCAGCGCGGAGATGATCTCCTCCTGCACCGCGGGGTTCTCGTAGTTGAGGTCCGGCTGGTGGGAGAAGAACCGGTGCCAGTAGTACTGCTTGCGCACCGGGTCGAAGGTCCAGTTCGACGCCTCGGTGTCGACGAAGATGATCCGGGCGTCCTGGTACTGCTTGTCGTCGTCGGCCCAGATGTAGTAGTCGCCGTAGGGCCCGTCCGGGTCGGTGCGGGACTCCTGGAACCACGGGTGCTGGTCGCTGGTGTGGTTCATGACGAAGTCGATGATGACGCGCATGCCGCGCTGGTGGGCGGCGTCGACGAACTCGACGAAGTCGGCCAGGTCGCCGAACTCGGGCAGTACGGAGGTGTAGTCGGCGACGTCGTAGCCGCCGTCCCGCAGGGGGGACTTGAAGAACGGCGGCAGCCACAGGCAGTCCACGCCCAGCCACTGCAGATAGTCCAGTTTCGCGGTGATGCCCTTCAGGTCGCCGACGCCGTCGCCGTTGCTGTCCTGGAAGGAGCGGACCAGGACCTCGTAGAAGACGGCCCGCTTGAACCAGTCGGGGTCGCGGTCGCGTGCGGGTGTGTCCTCGAACGTGTCGTGGACGGGCTCATTCACGATCATGATGTGGGTGACCCTCCGGTCGGCTGGGACGGTCGCAGGGTGAGGATGTGCGCGGGCGCGGTACCCGGCTCGAGGCGCACATAATTGGCCCTGCCCCAGTGATAGGTCTCGCCGGTGAGCTCGTCGCGCACCGGTACGGTCTCGTCCCCCTCGAGACCGAGTTGCGGCATGTCCAACGAGACCGTGGCCTCCTGGGTGTGGTGGGGATCGAGGTTGGCGACGACGAGGACGACGTCCGGTCCGGAGCGCTTCGAGTAGGCGATCATCCGGTCGTTGTCGATGTGGTGGAAGTGGACGTCGCGCAGTTGCTGGAGCGCCGGATGGCGGCGCCTGATCCGGTTGAGCGTGGTGATCAGGGGTGTGATCGTGCGGCCCTCCCGTTCGGCCGACTCCCAGTCACGGGGCCTGAGTTGGTACTTCTCCGAGTGTCGGTACTCCTCGCTGCCGACCCGCAGCGGGACGTTCTCGCAGAGTTCGTAGCCCGCGTAGAGACCCCAGGACGGGGACAGCGTCGCGGCGAGCACGGCCCGCACCTCGTAGGCCGGCCGGCCGCCCTCCTGGAGATAGGCGTGCAGGATGTCGGGGGTGTTCACGAAGAAGTTGGGCCGCATGTGGGCGGCGGCCTCGCCGGACAGCTCGGTGACGTACTCGGTGAGCTCGTGCTTGGTGTTGCGCCAGGTGAAGTACGTGTACGACTGCTGGAAGCCGATCGCGCCCAGGGTGTGCATCATGGCCGGCCTGGTGAACGCCTCGGCCAGGAAGATGACGTCGGGGTCGGAGCCGTTGATCTCCGCGATCACCTTCTCCCAGAAGACGACCGGTTTCGTATGCGGATTGTCGACCCGGAAGATCCGTACACCGTGGTCCATCCAGAACCGCAGCACCCGCACCGTCTCGCGGACGATGCCCTCCATGTCCGCGTCGAAGGCGATGGGGTAGATGTCCTGGTACTTCTTCGGCGGGTTCTCCGCGTACGCGATGGTCCCGTCGGCCCGGTGGTGGAACCACTCCGGATGCTCCTTCACCCAGGGGTGGTCGGGGGAGCACTGCAGTGCGAAGTCGAGCGCCACCTCCATCCGCAGCGACCGGGCGGCCGTCACGAAGTGGTCGAAGTCGGCGAGGGTGCCGAGGTCGGGGTGGACGGCGTCGTGCCCGCCGAATGCGGAGCCGATCGCCCAGGGCACGCCGACGTCGTCGGGGCCCGCGGTGAGCGTGTTGTCGGGGCCCTTGCGGTGGGTGGTCCCGATGGGGTGGATCGGCGGCAGATACACCACGTCGAAGCCCATCGCGGCGACGGCGGGCAGCCGCTCCGCGGCGGTGCGGAAGGTGCCGGAGACCGGCGGCTCGCCCTCCTTGACGACGGCGCCCTCGGACCGGGGGAACAGCTCGTACCAGGAGCCGTAGAGCGCCCGTCGCCGCTCCACCAGTAGGGGCAGCGGCGGGGAGGCGCTGACCAGTTCGCGCAGCGGGTGACGGGACAGAGCGGCGTCCGCGTCGGCGGCGAGCGCCGCGGCGAGCCGCGCCTTCGCCGGCCGCGCCGTGTCGCGCAGCGCGTCGACGGCGGCGAGCACGGCCTCCCGGCCGTCCTTCTTGGGCACCCCGGCGGCGGCGCGTTCGTAGAGCTCCGCGCCCTCTGCCAGCACCAGTTCGGTGTCGATCCCGGCGGGGATCTTGATGCCGGCGGTGTGCCGCCAGGTGGCGACGGGATCGCTCCAGGCCTCGACGGTGTAGGTCCAGTGGCCTTCTGCGGCGGGGGTGACCTCCGCTCCCCACCGGTCGGTGCCGGGGGCGAGCTCCCGCATGGGAGTGAAGGGACCGGGGCGGCCCTTCGGGTCGTACAGCACGACATTGGCGGCGACAGCGTCATGGCCCTCGCGGAAGACCGTGGCGGTGACCTGGAAGGTCTCACCCGCCACGGCCTTCGCGGGCCTTCTGCCGCAGTCGACGAGTGGGCGGACGTCCAGGACGGGGATGCGACCGATGAGCGAGTTCACAACATCACCTGAGGGCTGTGCGGGCAGGTCGGATGGAGCGGAATGTCTCGTTTGTGCGGGCCCAGTCTCATTTGACTAGGTTTTATTTGTATCTGCTGAGTCGGTGACTGGCGGGCTGCGGGCATGTCCGCTCCTGTCCGCGTTCACTCGGTTGGACGGTCGGGAGGCCGATCGGGGGGTGCTCTCGCCTGCGTTCCGGGTGAGGCTTACCCACGCCGTTCGGGTGGGCAATCCGGTGATGTGTTAACTACTAGGACGTACGGGGTCGCACAAGACACACGTGAAGGGACCGGCCCGACACGAGGCCGGAACCGGTCTTTTCCGACGGTCGTCGCGCGCCGGGTGCGCCAACGCGCCGGGCGCACGTCAGTGCGCCGTGGTTACGTACGGCGCGGACCGATACCGTCGGAAATGACGGAAAAGGACGCACCGTCGTGCGTCCCCTCGGATGCGTACCTCCCCTGCGAAGGTGGAACTTGTGAAGGCCATTCGTCGATTCACCGTCCGCCCCGTCCTCCCCGAACCGCTCGGGCCGCTCAGCGATCTCGCGCGCAATCTGCGCTGGTCCTGGCACACCGAGACGCGAGAGCTCTTCCGTTGTGTCGATCCCGAGGGGTGGCGGGCCGTCGGCGGCGACCCCGTGCGGCTCCTCGGGAACGTCTCCGCCACCCGCATGGCCGAACTGGCCAAGGACCGGCGGTTCCTCCGCCGGCTCACCGCCGCCGCCGACGACCTCGACGACTATCTGCACGGCCGCAGGTGGTACCAGTCCCACGGCGGTGACAGCGGCCCCGGCACCCCCGCCTTCCCGGCCGCCATCGCCTACTTCTCACCGGAGTTCGGTGTCACCGCCGCCCTGCCGCAGTACTCCGGCGGCCTCGGCATCCTCGCCGGCGACCACCTCAAGGCGGCCAGCGACCTCGGCGTACCGCTCGTCGGCGTCGGCCTGCTCTACCGCCACGGATACTTCCGCCAGTCGCTGTCCCGCGACGGCTGGCAGCAGGAGCACTACCCCGTACTCGACCCGAACGAGCTGCCGGTCGGCCTGCTGCGCGAGGCGGACGGCATCCCGGCCCGGGTGTCCCTCGCGCTGCCCGGCGGCCGCTCGCTGCACGCGCACATCTGGGTCGCCCAGGTCGGCCGCGTACCGCTGCTGATGCTCGACTCCGACATCGAGGACAACGGGCCCGGCGCCCGCGACGTCACCGACCGGCTCTACGGCGGCGGCAGCGAACACCGGCTGCTCCAGGAGATGCTGCTCGGCATCGGCGGCGTCCGGGCCGTCCGCACGTACTGCCGGCTCACCGGCCACGCCGCGCCCGAGGTGTTCCACACCAACGAGGGCCACGCCGGCTTCCTCGGCCTCGAACGCATCCGCGAACTGGGCGGGGCGCCCGAACACGGCGGCAGCGGCCTCGGCTTCGACGCCGCGCTGGAGGCGGTGCGGGCCGGGACCGTCTTCACCACCCACACCCCCGTACCCGCGGGCATCGACCGCTTCGACCGCGAACTCGTGGCACGCCACTTCGCCGAGGGCGCCGAACTGCCGGGCGTGCCCGTCGACAAGGTGCTCCAGCTCGGCATGGAGACCTACCCCGGCGGCGAGCCCGGCCTCTTCAACATGGCGGTGATGGGCCTGCGGCTCGCCCAGCGCGCCAACGGCGTCTCCGAACTGCACGGTGCGGTCAGCCGCAGCATGTTCGCCGGACTCTGGCCGGGATTCGACGCCACGGAAGTGCCCATCACCTCCGTCACCAACGGGGTGCACGCCCCGACCTGGGTGGCGCCCGAGGTGTTCCGCCTCGGCGCCCGCCAGATCGGCGCCGCCCGCGCGGAGGACGCCCTGTCCGTCGGCGGCTCGGGGCGCTGGGACGCCGTCGGCGACATCCCCGACGCCGACATCTGGGAGCTGCGCCGCTCCCTGCGCGAGCAACTGGTCCACGAGGTGCGGGACCGGCTGCGCGCCTCCTGGCGCCAGCGCGGCGCGGGGTCCGCCGAACTCGGCTGGATCGACGGCGTACTCGACCCGGACGTGCTCACCATCGGCTTCGCCCGCCGGGTCCCCTCGTACAAGCGGCTCACCCTGATGCTCCGCGACCGTGAGCGCCTCACCGAGATGCTGCTCCACCCCACCCAGCCGATCCAGATCGTCGTCGCCGGCAAGGCCCACCCGGCCGACGACGGCGGCAAGCGGCTGGTGCGGGAACTGGTCCGCTTCGCCGACGACCCGCGGGTGCGCCACCGCATCGTCTTCCTGCCCGACTACGGCATGGCGATGGCGAAGAAGCTCTATCCCGGCTGCGACGTCTGGCTGAACAACCCGCTGCGCCCCCTGGAGGCCTGCGGCACCAGCGGAATGAAGGCCGCGCTGAACGGGGCGCTCAACCTGTCGGTCCTCGACGGCTGGTGGGACGAGTGGTACGAGCCCGACTACGGCTGGGCGATCCCCACCGCCGACGGCGCGTCCACCGACGAGGACCGCCGCGACGAACTCGAGGCGGCGGCGCTCTACTCACTGATCGAGGACCGGGTCGCCCCCCGCTTCTACGACCGGGGCAGCGGCGGCCTGCCCGACCGCTGGATCGAGATGGTCCGCCGCACCCTCACCACCCTCGGCCCCAAGGTCCTCGCGGGCCGCATGGTGCGCGAGTACGTGGAGCGGCTGTACGCGCCGGCCGCGCAGGCGCACCGGTCCATGGACGCCACCAGCGCCCAGGAACTCGCCGCCTGGAAGTCCCGGGTGCGCGCCGCGTGGCGGCAGGTCGCCGTCGACCACGTGGAGGCCGTCGACCAGGACGCGGCGGCGGGCGCCGCCGCGACGGCCGGTCTCGGCTCGACGCTCACGCTGCGCGTCCAGGCGGCGCTCGGCGAACTGCAGCCGGAGGACGTGGAGGTCCAGGTGGTCGCGGGCCGCGTCGACTCCGACGACGCCATCCGCGACGCCCGCACCTTCCCGCTGAAACCGGCGAGCGGCCCGGACCTGGAGGGCCGCTGGGCGTACGAGGGCCCCCTCGCTCTGGACCGTACCGGCCCCTTCGGCTACACGGTCCGCATCCTCCCCTCCCACCGCCTCATCCCGTCGGGCGCGGACCTCGGTCTGGTCACCGTCCCGACGGAGTCGGCGACGGAGGAGTCGGGCGGCGTGCTGCTGCGGTGACGGTTCCCGGGACGGCGTCTCCCGCCCGGGTGACCGGACAGGGAGACGCCGTCTCCCTGTCCGGACCCGTACGTGTGCGTCCCGGTCCAGCAAGACGGCGGCGCGTGATGCGCCCTCCACGCGTCACGGTGAGGTGGACGACCGGGCCGCAGGGCGCCAGCCGGCCGGCCAGACGACGTCCTGGGCGACGGCCCCCGGCACACCGAGACTGGTCCGGGCCCGCTCGACATAACGGCTCCGCGCGTCCCGGAACTCCTGATACGCCTGGTCCCAGCTCTGTTCGACCTCCATGGCCGTACCCCGGGCCAGGCACTCCAGCCGCCACAGACAGTGGTCCAGGGTCTTGGACGCCGTGTTCGCCTCCGTGTCACCCAGCAGCCCGAGAGTCTCCGACAGGGCGGACCGGCGGGACTCCGACGTGGCGAGTTCCGCCAGGACTTCGGGCGTCGGCTCCAACGGCACGGGGCCGGACACCAGACCGCGCGCGGCAGCGATCCGCTGGTAGCCCGCCGCCAACTCCTTGACGGCGTGGGCGTACTCGGCATAGGCCGCCAAGCGGTGCTCGTCCCACCGCACGGCCTGCTGCCTGCGCCACCTCGTCCGTTCGTTCATGCTGCTCACCAGGAACGACGTGGCAGCGCCGAGGGCGACGCCCACGAGCGGAAGTATCTGGCCGGTCAGACTCACCATGGACCCCGATCAGTAGAGGGCAATCCCCCCATCCTCTCCTCCCAGCGACCACCGGTCACCGCCACACCACCGCCGACGGACCACCGCCGAGGTGGCGTCTCAGCGCCAGAGCAGTCCGATGCAGCCGAGGACGAGGAACACGAGGCCGTGGACGCTCAGGACGGTGCGCATGATCGCCCCGGTGTCGGCCTTCTGCTCGGTCTTCTCCTGCAGGGCCACGCCCCCACCGCCGGACGGCGTTCGGGGCTGCGGCTGGGGGGTGGGGCCGGGGGAGTCCTGGGCGAGCTGGGCGGCCAGGACGATCCGGGCGACGGCGGCGCCCGACGCGAGAGCGGCGGACACGTTCTGCATGCCGACCAGTTGCACCGCCGGATACCCGAGGGCGTGGGCGGTTGCAGCCTGGGAGGCGGCGAACATGGCGTTGGCGCCGGTGTTGGATCCGGTGAGGAATCCGCTGGCCGCCCCGATCCAGGGCGCGAGCAGCAGATAGGCGGGGCCCAGGGCTGCGGCCGCGTGGGCCAGGGCATCGCTCATACCGGTGGCGGTCAGCAGCGTGCCCAGGGCGACGAACACGGCGGTGGTCAGCGCCACCTGCCACCAGCGGGCCACGGCGGTCCGCAGTGCCGGGGCCAGCACGGCCGCCTCTTCGCCCAGCAGCCAGGGAGTCAAGGCGCACGTCACCAGCAGCCAGCCGCCGGGGCCGGCGAGCACGGCCCACCAGCCCTCGTCGATTCCGGCGGCGTCCAACGCGGCACGGCTCACCAGCAGCCCGGCCACAAGGAAGCCGTACGGAGCAAGAGCGCGCCACGCCGACTGCGTTGGTACGGCGCGGTCAGGGGCACTGGCCGGCTCGCGAAGACGGGCGGTCACCAGCAGCACCGAGATCACGGCCAGCGCGCCGAGGACGCCTGCCAGTGGGGGGCCGACGAAGACGTTGACGGCCCAGACCGTCACCCACAGGGTGCCGACTGCCAGCAGCAGGTCGGCGAGTGAGCGCCGCAGCCCGAAGGTGACGGCCAGGGCAGCGGTGGCGCAGATCGCGAACACCGGCGCCGACAGCAGCGCCGAGACGACGCCCAGATGCTGGAAGTCCACACCGCCGAGCTGGGCCGCCACCAGACTGCCGGGTGCAAGCGAGCCCCATGGGACGGTGACCAGGCCCAGCAGACCGACGACGGCTGCCTTCACCGGTGCCAGTCCCAGCTGTCGCAGCAGTGGGATCGCGACCACGACGCCGATACCGAAGCCGGTGAGCGACTCGGCGAACGGCGTCACGCCCAGCATGATCAGCAGCAGGGCGCGGGTCGGCGTGCCGCAGGCTCCGGAGATCCACTCGCCCAGCCGCTGCTGTGCGCCTGTACGAGTCATGAGCTCCGACAGCAGGATCCCGCCGAGGAGGATCGCCGCGAGTTCGACCATGGTGGGGAGCATGTGCGCCCCCGCGCGGCCCAGCATCGCCGGCGCGGTGGGGAAGGCGAAGAGGGCGACGAGGGCTGCGGCGGCGAGGGCCGCGCCACCTGCGTAGAGGGCTTTCACGCGGGCGGCGAGCAGACCGAGGGTCACCAGGATGGGCACGGCGGCCAGCGCGGCGTTCATCGGCCCGCCCCCGCCGGCGCGGCTGCTGCGAGCATGGCCGATACACAGCGGTGCGCGTCCACCAGTGCCCGCGAGGAGCCACCCGGGGACGGGACGTAGTGGTTGTAGAACGTGGCGCCCTCGGTCAGCGGCCCCAGGATCCATATCCGTTCGTCCACCGTGCCGTCCGTGCCGACCGGGTGCTGCTCGGCGGTGATGTCCACGCCGCGGCCGCAAGTGGCGGCTCGGTGGCGGCGGATGCGACCGGTGCCCGCCAGGTCCAGCAGCAGGTCGCTCGCCGTGTCCTGGATGTCGGGCTGCGGGGAGCTGGCGTGGACGAGCCAGTCGGCCGTCGTCGTGTGCGGTCGGCCGAGCCGGGTCGAGGACAGCTCCCACACCTCGGCGTCCTGCTTCCAGACCACCGCCGGCCGCGGGCCGAGCGGGACCGAGACGATTCCGGCGCGCAGCAGAGCGAGGAGTTCCTGGTGCCGCTCCAGCTGCGGACCGGTCACCGACCGGTTCAGCACGCCGGTGAAGGACCCGTAGAACTCCCGATGGGACGCCTCCTGCAGGCCGTGGAAGTCTACGGCGTGACGAAGCGCGTCCCGCTGGCTGCGCAGCACCTCGAGAGCCGCCTTGAGCGGACTGCCCGCAAGGCCCCGGGACGCCTCGCGCAGATCGCTCGCCAGGTGGTTCGCGTACCAGTCCTGGTAGGAGTGGTGGTCCTGCAGCCCGCCGGGCCGGGGGAAGAGGACCTGGTGAGGGTCGAAGTCACCGTAGTGCTGCGCGTGTTCGTCGTCGAGCCGGGCGAGCTCGGTCTCCATCGTGCCCGTGGCGTGCGCCTCACTGAGCACCTTGACGGTGGTCTGTTCGGCTTCGTGGCCGCCGAGGAGGCCGGCTGCGCGGCGGTGGAAGGCGATGCGCATCTCGGTGCACACCAGCGGCAGGAGATCGGCATGCAGGTCCAGAGCACCGCTCTGCGCTGCACTGCGGGCCCGGTCGACACCGGCCGGTGTCAGTACCAGGGACCGGTGGGCGGGGGCCTCGTGGCAGGCCCCCGGCCGGGCCCGGAAGGGCAGACCGGAGCGGGAGAAGAGCACAATGCGGGGCTCGCGCCCGCTGGGCCGGTAGGTGCGGCTGCCGTCCTCGGCGACGGTGTAGGAGCCGCCGCGGCCGAGGGTCAGGGCCGCCAGCGCGTCCATGCCCGACAGGCCGGTCCCGGCAAGTGCCACGCTCTGCCCGGCCGCGATGGCGGCGAGCCGCTTCTGGGGCGGGTAGACGTCCCGCACCCGGCGGTACTCCCCGGGCCGACGGGCGTCGCGGGGCGGCGAGGGAGTGTGGCCGGTCGTCAGGAACACGTGCCGGGTCACGAGGACGACGCCGCCTGTCAACGTGAGTGACCGGGTGCCGTCACCGTCCGCGGCCATCTCGATCGCCGCGGCCCGGTGGAAACGGATGGTCAGGTGCTCGGGGGCACGGTCGAGGAGGTGCTGCAGGTACCAGTTCAGGTAGTCGCCGAGGATGCGGCGTGGCAGGTAGTCGTCGGGGCGCGTCTCACGGCCGTCGCGGCCGAGGGTGTATCCGTCGGCGCCGATACGCAGGCCCCGTTCGCGTACCCAGTCGTACAACGTGGGCCCCGGCCCGGCCACTGCGGCGCCGACGGAGGCTTCTTCGGGGAAGGGGGAGACCTGGCAGCAGATGGTGTTCAGCAGCAGGTAGTCAGGCTGGTCGGCACGGTGGATGCCGCGTCCGTCACACGCCGGGTCGACGATGTCGAGGGTGAACGGACGTCCTGCCCAGGCGCTTCGGGAGGTGAGGGTGACCACGCGTTCCAGCACACTCAGGCCCCGGGAGCCCAGGCCGACGATGCACGCGGACGACGGCTGACGGAGAAAGTCGCTCACGCCTACCACCGGGTCTTCTCGCCGAAGAAGTCATCGATGGCAACCGCTTCGCCGGAGTCCTGGGCGGTGCGATAGACGTGCATGCCCACGGCGAGGTCGAGTACGCCCAGGCCGAAGGGGGAGAAGATCACCGGCTTCTCGGAGTTCACCTCGAGCTCGCCGCGGATGACCTCGGCGAGCGTGCCGTCGATGAAGTCACGGTGCCCGTACTTCTGTTCCGCCAAGTGCGGGGAAGTGTTCGCCGTCATGCAGTGCTCGACGTCGTCGAGAATGTTCTGCGCTCCGGCGATGATCTCCGGCCCGATGTCCCTCAGCGAGACGTTCAGCACGACCTGTCCCGGCCCGAACGTCGCCGTATCGAGAATGTAGGGCTCCCCCGATGTGGTGGCCAGCACCACCACATCGGCATCGGCGAGAGCCGTGCCGAGGTCGGCCTCGAAACGGGCGGTGCAGCCGAGCTCCCCGTCCGCGTAGCCGGTGAACTTCTTCCCGTACTCGGGAATCTGGTCGTGGATGACCAGTTCGCCGATGGACCACTTCTGGGCGGAGAAGAATTCCAGGATGTTCCGGGCGATGATGCCCGCCCCGACAATCGTCATCCGCCGAGCGGTACGTCCACCGCTGAGCTGTTCGGCTGCCAGCACCGCGGAGGCCGCCGTACGCGCCGCGGAGATCTGGGACGCCTCCAGGCACGCGAACGGGTAGCCGGTGGCGTAGTCGTTGAGCAGCAGAGCCGCCGAAGCGCGCGGAATGCCGGACTTGATGTTGGAGGGGAAACTGGAGATCCATTTGATCCCCGCAACGTCGTGCCTGCCGCCGAGGTAGGCGGGCAGCGCGATGATCCGGGAGTCGGGCTTGTCCGGGAACCGCAGGAAGTAGCTGTTGGGGTTGACCGAGTGACCGGCCTGATGGGTGAGGTAGGTGTCGTGGACCTCGGCCACGATCTGCCGACGGGTCCGCTCGATGATGCCGCGGGCCGTCTTGCCCCCGATGACGCTGAATTCAAACATGTCTTTCTCCTCGCGCTCAGGCGGCTCGTTGCTCAGGCGGCCAGATGGCGGCTGATGTCCCAGGGGTGGTCGGGGAAGTGCGCCCAGACCCACAGGTCGTCGTAGATGGTGTTGAGATAGCGCTCGCCGGTGTCGGGGGCGATCGCCACTACGCGCGCCCCCGCCGGCAGGGCGTCCGCCTTGTCGGCGACAGCCGCCAGAACGGACCCGGTCGATCCGCCCAGCGCGATACCGCGACGGGTGGCCAGGCGCCGGCACATGGCGATGGCGTCGGCCTCTGGAACCAGCAGCACCTCGTCGGGGCCCTCGACCCGGCAGATCTCCGGCCGCCGGCTGGTCCCCAGGCCAGGGATGTGCCGCTTGCCGGAGGGGTGCCCGAACGTGACGGATCCGGTGGTGTCGACCGCGATGACTCGCGTGTCCGGGGAGTGCTCACGGAAGTAGTCGAGGCAGCCCATCAGCGTGCCCGTGGTGCCGGCGCCGACGAACAGGTAGTCGACGCCCAGGCCGAGCTTGATGATCGAGGGCGCCGTGCGGTCGTAATGTGCGCGCGGGTTGGCCGGGTTGGCGTACTGGTTCGTCCACACCAGCGACGGGTCCTCCTTCAGCCGGTCACCGATGTAGTCGATACGCGTCTGCAGGAACCCGCCGTTGGCATCGCGCTCGGAGACCATCGTCACCTCCGCGCCGAAAGCCCTCATCAACGCGGCACTCTGCTGGGAGGTGTTCGGGTCGATCACGCAGGTGAAGCGATAGCCGCGCGCCGCGCACACCGATGCCAGGGCTATACCGAGATTGCCGGAAGAGGACTCGATCACATGCCCCCCGGGCCGCAGCAGCCCACGGTTCTCGGCGTCCTCGATCAGCCCGATCGCGGCTTTGGCTTTGATGGAGCCGGCCGGGTTCAACCCCTCCAGCTTGAGGACCAGACTGACGCCTGGGATGAATCCGTCCAGGTCCAGGAAGATGTCGTCCAGGATCAAATCATGGCTGTGCCTGTAAAGCATGGGAATAACCCCCCCGGTGTTCGGGGCGGGTTCAGGTCGACATGCCGTCGGACCGCCCCCTGTGAACGACTGGCACCAGGGCCATTTGCACGTACCTACGACAGGTGATCAACGCACTCGGTCATATTTGGTCAGGTACGCAGGGCCCGTCACCTGGGCTGATGCACCTGACGGCTGACGCCCGAATCGGCGCGGCGACCTCCTGCCGTGGCATGGGGTCCGGAATCCGGACGCCATGCCTGAGGGTCCGAAGCCGGGCGATGCAGGTCAGCCGACCGGCAGGCTCCGTCGCGGGATGGCGGTACTCCACCTCGACGTGCGACATTCTCGGAGTCCGAGATGACTTCTCGTCCAGCAGCCCGCGTGCCACGGTGTTCACGCCGGACCGCGTACAGCACTGGACGGGGCAGCGGTGATTCTGCACGCAGGACCTGTTCCGACGGCGCACGCCGGGTGGCCGCGGGCCTCGCCGACGTCAGCCCTGCGCAGGCACGACTGTGTCACCGCCCCGCCGCGTACCCTTGCGGCGTGACGATGCGCAACACCGTCGATGTGAATGTCGACGCGATGCTCGAAGACCTCAGGACACTCGTCGAGACCGAGTCCCCCTCGCGCGACCTCGACGCCTTGACGGCGTCGGCCAAAGCCGTCGCGGCGATCATCGAGAGCCGCCTCGGCGGGCAGGCCGTCCTCGTCGGAAGTGAGGCCGGGCCGCACGTCCACTGGTCTGGCGGCGGTGAGCCGGCCGTACTGATTCTCGGTCACCACGACACGGTGTTCCCGCTCGGAACCCTTGAACGCCGTCCGTTCACGGTGAAGGACGGGCGGGCGACCGGACCCGGAGTCTTCGACATGCTCGGCGGGCTGGTGCAGGCCGTGCACGGCCTGGCGACGCTGGAGGACCGGTCGGGGGTCGAGATCCTGGTGACCGCCGACGAAGAGGTCGGCTCCCATTCCTCCCGGGCCCTGCTCGAAGAGCGAGCGCTGGCCTGCGGCGCGGTGCTCGTGCTGGAGGGGGCCGCCGACGGCGGAGCGCTGAAGACCGGGCGCAAGGGCTGCGGCTCGTTCAAGGTCTCCGTCACCGGCCGTGCGTCGCACGCGGGCCTCGAGCCCGCGGCCGGGGTGAACGCCCTGGTGGAGGCGGCACACCAGGTGCTGGACATCGCCGCGCTCGGGCGCCCCGAGATCGGGACGACGGTCACTCCGACCGTCGCGACCGCGGGAACGTCGGACAACGTGGTCCCGGCGGAGGCGACCGTCCTCGTCGACGTCCGCGTCGAGTCGGCCGGTGAGAAGGAGCGCGTCGAAGCCGCCTTCGCGGCACTGGCCCCGCATCTCGACGAGGCCCGGATCGCCGTTCAGGGGTGCGTCGGCCGGCCCCCGATGTCCGAGTCGGCGTCGGCCGGGCTTTTCACGCTGGCCAAGCGGCTGCTTCCCGGCATCGAGGGCCGGGCGGTCGGCGGCGGCAGTGACGGCAACTTCACGGCCGCGCTCGGGGTGCCGACGCTCGACGGCCTCGGAGCGGTCGGGGGCGGTGCCCACGCCGACCACGAGTATCTGGTGGTCGACGCGATGGCCGAGCGGGCGCGCCTGGTGGCCGGACTGGTGACGGCCCTGAGCGCTCAGAGGCCCTGACCAGGCCGCTGGACGTGCCGGTGGGTGACCCGACCCGGCGGCGAACTCGACGTACTTGCTGCCGAAACTCTTCGCCACGGCGAGGCCGCGCTCGACGTAGAACTGCTTGCTCCGGGCCACATCCGCGACCCCCAGCAGAAGCACCATCTGGTCGATCCGCCGGGTGGCCGGGCCGGGTGACGGATTCGATGGAAGTCATGATGACGACGCTAGCCGCGGCTTCGGGACCTGCGCTTCTCGAATCCTGACCGGAATCCCGGCAGTGTCCTTCGGCCGCCGGCCGCAGGCCACCGTGATCCGCACGCTGCGCCGGGACGACGGTCCGGGCGGGTGCCCGGTCGCGCAGACGGTATCCGGCGCGGGTCGGCCCGTCGGGTTGACCTTTACGCAGCGTCAACTTCTACCGTTCACGTCATGGAGTGGTCGATCCAGGACATCGCGCGGCGCGCCGGCACCACGAGCCGGACGCTGCGGCACTACGGCGAGCTCGGGCTGCTCGTCCCGAGCCGAATCGGAAGCAACGGCTACCGCTACTACGGCCAGGACGAGCTCGTGCGCCTGCAGCGGATTCTGCTGCTGCGTCAGCTGGGGCTCTCGCTGCCCGCGATCGCCGAGGTGTTAGCGGGGCAGCAGGAGACCGCCGCCGCCCTGCGGACGCACTTGGAGCTGCTGGAACAGGAGCGCGAGCGCATCGGTCGGCAGATCGCCGCGGTGCGGACCACTCTCGACAAGACGACGAGAGGAGAACAGCTCATGCCCGAGGAAGTATTGGACGGCTTCTACCACACCCGGTACGAGCAGGAGGTCACCGAGCGCTGGGGCCGGGACGCGTACGTGAAGGGCGACCGCTGGTGGCGGTCGCTCACGGACGCGGAGAAGCGTGACTTCAAGGATCGGCAGACGGCGATCGCGACGGACTTCGCCGCCGCCTTCGCCGCGGGCAGTGCCCCGGACGACGACGAGGTGCAGGACATCGCCCGGCGCCACTGCGAGTGGCTGTCCGGACCGGTGCGTGTCAGCCGCTCGTACGTCATCGGTCTCGGTGAGATGTATGTCGCCGACCCGCGGTTCGCCGTGCTGTACGACCAGCACGCCGAGGGCGCGGCCGAGTTCGTCCGCGACGCGCTCAAGGTCTACGCGGAGCGGCATCTGACCGACTGAGGAGCCGTGGGCCGGTCCGTGCTCAGCTGCACACGTCTTCTGAGCCGATTTGGCTCGTTGCACCTCGGTGTCCTCGCGCATTTTCGTCTTACGGCACACCGCCAGCAGCACCGCCGTGCGGTTCGGGGGGCAGCCAGTAGGTGATGCGTATCGGCGCCCCATCGATCGTCGGGCGCAGTTCACGCACGCCGTCGCCGAGGTGGTGGGCGTAGGGCTCGCCACGAACCATGCTGTATGTCGCCTACGACACAGTCCGGGTGGACGCGAACTGTCTGACGAGTGGCGGAAGCCGCCCCGGCCGGGGCCGCTCGGCCCACAGGAGTCCGGGGTCGGCGCGCGGAGCGCCGTCGTGGTCGCGGGGTGCCGGCGGAGGTCGGGTCAGTGGTCCGGGAGGTGGGACCAGAAGTGGTCGACGATCTCCTCGACGTAGCGATGGCCGGCCTCGCCCGAGGCCGTGGTGCCGCCGGCTCGGCTGAGGGTGACGGCCATGAGGGTCTGGTACTCCTGTTGCATGGCGCGCAGGGGATCCTGCAGATCGCGGCGTTCCATGGCGACGAGCTTGGCGATGGGCTTGATGTGCGCCTGCCAGCGGGTGGAGACGGCTTCGGTGAGGAGGCGGGCGAGTTCGTCCTCGAGGCCGGTGATGGCGATGAAGTCCCGCGGGGGAAGGCCGAGGAAGCTGCCGAGCGCGGCGGACTGCCGCTTGTCGCCGGTCCACCGGCCGGTTTCTTCCATGTGGTGGTACGCGTCGAGCGTGAGACCGGTGGCGCGCGCCACGTCCTCGGCGGGGAGGCCGCGGGCGAGGCGGTGCTCGCGCAGCGTGCGCGGGTGGCCCATGAGTTCGGCGGGGGCGCACCACAGCGCGCCCGCCAGGGCGGTGAGTTCCTCGGACGTCGGCAGGGCTGCGCCGCGTTCCCATGCGGCGACGTGCTCGGGGGTGATGTGGGTCATGCCGAACGAGGCACGCATGCCGTAGGCGACGTGGCCGGGCGTCATCCCGAGTTTCTCGCGCAGAGTCCGGGCGGCGCGCGCGTTGAAGGGGAGGGGTGGATGCACGGTGTGAGAGTAGGCAGTTACTCGGCGCTACTCCATGGCCGTTGTCGCCTGCATCCCGTTATGCGGAATAGGTCGTCGGCGATTTCGTAGGAACCGACAGGGGTGCTCGGAGAGGGTCAATTTCCGTTCACTGTAGGTCAGTTGCGGATCACGATGTGACCCGTATGATCCGCTCGCGAGGTGTCGCATGTGCGTTCGCACAACAGTGGTGAACGCGCTCTCACCGCGGCGCCCGTCATGCTTCCGCACCCCCACCAGCAGGTCCAGGAGACCCCGTCATGCAGAACAGCGCGACCAGACCGGTCGATTCGCCGCCCGCCGGAACCGGCGGCCCGTTCGACCGGTTCTTCCGCATCACCGAACGCGGCTCGACATACGCCCGCGAGATACGCGGCGGTTTCGCCACGTTCTTCACCATGGCGTACATTCTCGTGCTCAACCCGATCATCCTCGGCAGCGCCGAGGACAAGTTCGGTGAGCAGCTGGACCCGGGCCAACTGGCCACCGCCACCGCACTGGTGGCCGCGGTGATGACTCTGATCATGGGTGTGGGCGGCAATCTGCCGCTCGCCCTCGCCGCGGGCCTCGGCATCAACGCCGTCGTCGCCTTCCAGGTCGCTCCCCTGATGGGCTGGGACGACGCGATGGGCCTCATCGTGCTCGAGGGCCTCCTGATCTGCGTACTGGTCATGACCGGTCTCCGCGAGGCCGTCATGCACGCCATCCCGCAACCGATGAAACAAGCGATCAGTGTCGGCATCGGCCTCTTCATCGCCTTCATCGGCTTCGTGGACGCCGGGTTCGTCACGCGTATCCCGGACGCCGCGAACACCACCGTTCCCGTGCAGCTCGGCACCGGTGCGCTCACCGGCTGGCCGATGCTCGTCTTCTGCGTCGGTGTGCTGCTGACCATCGTGCTGCTGGCCCGCAAGGTCAGAGGCGCGATCCTCATCAGCATCGTCCTGATGACCATGGTCGCCGTCGTCGTCGACGCCCTGGCCGACGTCAAGTCCTGGGGCCTGACCTCGCCGTCCGTGCCCGACGAGCCCTTCGCGGCCCCCGACTTCGGGCTGCTGGGCAACTTCGACCTGTTCGGCTCGTTCGGTCAGGTCAGCGTGCTGACCGTCGTTCTGCTCGTCTTCACCCTGATCCTGTCGGACTTCTTCGACACCATGGGCACCGTCGTCGGCGTCACCGCCGAAGCCGGACTCCTCGACGAGCGGGGGCAGGTGCCGGATCTGGGCCGCGTGCTGCTCATCGACGGTGCGGCCGCCGTCGCGGGTGGCGCCGCGTCCTCGTCGTCGGCCACGACGTACATCGAGTCCGCGGCCGGCGTCGGCGAAGGCGCTCGTACGGGCTTCGCCAACCTCGTCACCGGCGGACTGTTCGCCCTCGCGCTCTTCATCGCGCCCGTCCTCACGATCGTGCCCCTCCAGGCCGCGGCCCCCGCCCTCGTCGCCGTCGGATTCCTGATGATGACGCAGGTCAAGCACATCGACTGGGACCGCTACGAAGTGGCCGTCCCGGCCTTCCTGACCATCGTCGTCATGCCGTTCACCTATTCGATCACCAACGGCATCGGCGCCGGCTTCATCGCCTACGTGGTCATCAAGGCGTGCCTGGGCAAGGCCCGCGAGGTGCACTGGCTGCTGTGGGGCACCGCGGCGCTCTTCCTCGTCTACTTCGCCATCGACCCGGTGGAGCAGCTCCTCGGCATCTGACGGCCGCAGGTCCCGGCCGGGCTCAACGGGCCCGGTCTTCCCGACGGTCCCACCGCAGTGCTCCGCGCATGGCCCCCACCCCGCCACAGGGTCCCGAACGGGCCCCTGGTGAAGGCGGGGGCCATGGCGGACCTGCTCACTTCTCCTGCGTGCCGAGGAACGGTGCGAGCAGCTCGGTGACGTGCTGCTCGATCGCGTCCTTGGTCAGGCCCAGGCCCGACAGGGGGCCCGTGCCGTTCTCCGCCTCCAGCAGGGCCAGCAGGATGTGCTCCGTGCCGATGTAGTTGTGGCCGAGGCGCAGGGCCTCGCGGAAGGTGAGTTCGAGAGCCTTGCGCGCCCGCGCGTCGTACGGGATGACCTCGGGCAGTTCCTCGGCCGGGGCCGGCAGCGCCGTCGTGGCGGAGCCGCGGACCATGTCGAGGGTCACGCCCTGCGCGACGACCGCCCTGGCGGCGAGGCCGTCGGGCTCGGCGAGCAGGCCGAGTGCGAGGTGTTCCGGGCCCACGTGGGCGTTGCCGGCGGAACGGGCCTCGTTCTGCGCGGCCATGACCACGTTCCTGGCGCGGTCGGTGAAGCGTCCGAAGCCCTGGCTCGGGTCGAGGTCCAGCGGCTGGTCGGACTCCTTGGTGACGAAGCGCTTCTGGACGGCCTGCTTGGACACCCCCATGGAACGGCCGATGTCGGTCCAGGAGGCGCCGGAGCGCCGGGCCTGGTCCACGAAGTGGCCGATGAGGTGGTCGGCGACGTCGCCGAGGTGGTCGGCGGCGATGACGGCGTCGGAGAGCTGGTCGAGCGCGTCGGTGTGCGCCTTCTTGATGGCGTCGATCAGATCGTCGAGCCGGACGGGATGAGTCATGCGGACTGGATCTGTCATGCGACAACCTTAGGTTGACGAAGCGCTAATCGTCAACCCGGGGTTGTCGCGTGTGTGTGGTCGTCAGTCTTGACCAGGAGCCCCGCCTCGTACGCCCGTATCGCCGGCTGTGCGCGGCTTCGCAGTCCGAGCCGCCCGGTTCCCGGGGTCGGAAATCCGCTCCCAGGCCCCGAGCGTGACCGTACGGGGCAGGGCCGGTGTCCGTGGGTCGGCGGCGGTGGTCATCGCGTCGCCCCAGACACTCCGTCAGTCGCGGCGGATCAGCTCCGGGTCGACCGTGCGCCCGACCGGAGGCAGGGTCGCCACGGCCGCCACCACGAGGACGCCCGCCACGGCCGACGCGAGCACCGGCACGCCCGCCGTGTCCCACTGGACCTCGCCGCCCGCGTGATCAGGTAGCAGGACTCGGCCAGTTGCGAGGACTTGCCGGAACCGCTCTGGCTGGTGATGGCGGCCACCTCACCGCGGTCCACGGTGAGATGGGCGCCGCGCACGGCCGGGTGCGCGCCGCAGGAGAGGTTCAGGAAGACGGACTTCTTCGGGGTCCCGTTGTAGCGGCTCCAGCTGTAACCCTCGACCTTCACCTGCACGTACACGTTGTGCCCGTCCCGGTGGTCGGTGTCCTTGAGGTTGCCCTTCCACTCGAACGCGCCGTGCTTCGTGCCAGGCCGGGTGGAAGGTGTACTGGCCGCTGTCGAACTCCGCGCCGACTGGTGGTGAGTTTCGGAATGGTCTTCCACGACGCGGCGACCGCAGAGGTCGCTCCGGCAAGTAAGAGGCCGGCGGTGAGGACGCCGATGGCCGACTTGCGCATTGGTGAAGGGGCGCTGCTCGGGAGCCTTGGTGGCGTCCCGGGCAGCGCCCCTGGATCATGCGGGTGGCGTCAGCCTCAGAAGGTGAGCTTGAAGCTGTTGATGTAGCCGGTGTCGTAGCGGGCCACGTCCTGGACCCGGAGCTTCCAGGTGCCGTTGGCGGTCTCGCTGGAGGCGTTGACCGTGTAGGTCTCCTTGACGTCGTTCGCGGAGTCGGAGCCGCTGGAGTTCTTCAGGCGGTACGCCGTGCCGTCGGGGGCGACCAGGTCGATGACGAGGTCGCCGCGCCAGGTGTGCACGATGTCCACGCCGACCTTGAGGGCGGACGGGGCGTTGCCCGTGCGGCCGGTGACGGTGACGGACGAGGTCACCGCGGCGCCGCGGTCCGGGATGGCCACGTCGGTGGTGTTCTCGAAGACCGTGCCGTCGCCCGGGTCGCCGCCGCCGTCACCGGGGCGGGAGCCGACGTTGACGCCGGCCCAGGCGTCGGTCACGGCCTTGACCTCGGCGCTGGCCGCTCCGTACAGCTCCGTCGCGACCGCGAGGGTGCCGGCGCGGGCGCCCGCGTAGTCGGTGCGGGAGCTGAACTTGGTGGTGAGCGCCTTGTACCAGATCAGCGCGGCCTTCGCCCGGCCGATGCCGGTCACCGGCAGACCGTCGGAGGTCGGCGAGTCGTAGCTGACGCCGTTGACGGTCTTGGCGCCGCTGCCCTCGGAGAGCAGGTAGAACCAGTGGTTCGCCGGGCCCGAGGAGTAGTGGACGTCGACGTTGCCGATGCCGGAGTACCAGTAGTCCTTGGAGTTGCCGTCCCGGCTGGGCTTGTCCATGTAGCGCAGCGGGGTGCCGTTGCCGCGGATGTCGATCTTCTCGCCGACGAGGTAGTCGCCCACGTCCTGGGAGTTGTTCGCGCTGAACTCCACGGCCGCGGCGAAGATGTCGCTGGTGGCCTCGTTGAGGCCGCCGGACTCGCCGCTGTAGACCAGGCCGGCCGTGCTGGAGGTGATGCCGTGCGTCATCTCGTGCGCGGCGACGTCGATCGAGGTGAGCGGCTTGGCGTTGCCGTCGCCGTCGCCGTACGTCATGCAGAAGCAGCTGTCCTGCCAGAACGCGTTGACGTAGTTGTTGCCGTAGTGCACACGGGAGTACGCGCCGACGCCGTCACCGCGGATGCCGCTGCGGCCGTACTCGTTCTTGAAGAAGTCCCAGGTGAGGGCCGCGCCGTAGTGGGCGTCGGCGCCGGCGGTCTCCAGGTTCGACGGCGAGCCGTTGCCCCAGATGTCGTCCGGGCCGGAGAAGAGGGTGCCGGTGCCCGACGTGCCGCGGTTGAGGTTGTACGTCTTGTGGCTGCCGCGGGTGGTGTCGGTGAGCGTGTACGAAGGGGCCGTGCCCAGCGTGACCTGGCCGCTGTACTGGGTGTTGCCCGTGCCGTTGTGGACGGCCTGCCACTCGTAGAGCTTCTCGCCGGTGGCCGCGTCGGTCACGACGTGCAGCTCGTTCGGGGTGCCGTCGTGCTGGAGTCCGCCGACGACGGTCTCGTAGGCCAGGGTCGGGCTGCCGGTGCCCATCCAGACGACCTTGCGCGGCGCCCGCTCGGCCTTCGTCGCCTTCGAGCCCTCGGCCTTGGCGGCGCCGAGGGCCTGCTTCTCCGCCGTGCCCGCCGTGACGTCCGCGCGGGTGTCGACGTTCTTCAGGGCGGCGCGGGACGCCTTGGTGACCGCCTCGGTCGCGCCCGTCGCGGACTCGGCGACCACGAGGTCGCCGCCGAGGACCGGCAGGCCCTCGTAGGTGCGCTCGTAGCGGGTGTGCGTGGTGCCGTCGCGGTCCTGGGTGACGTCCCGGACGACGAGCTTCTCCTTCGCGGTCAGGCCGAGTTGCTTCGCGGTGGCGGCCGTGGTGGCGGACGCCTCGCGTATCAGCTCCGCGCGCTGGGAGGGGGACAGACTCTTGGGCAGCGCGCCGGGGTCGGCCTTGCCCGCCTTCGCGGCGGCGGGGGTGGTCGGCTGGGCGGCGGCGGAGGCTCCCGTCTGGAAGCCGACCGCGAGCATGGCGGCTGCGGCGACAAGAGCTCCGGTCGCGGTGGCGCGCCGGCGATGCGTGGGTCTCACGCGGACTCCTTCTGCGAGGGGGGTACCGGTCGGCTGGGTGGGTCGACCGGGCAGAGCATGCGGAGCGGTGGTGCGTGGATCGATGTCTGGATCGGGGGAAGACTGGCAGCCGTGACCGTGCCTGTCAGGAGCGCGACAAGAAGTTGGCCGGAATTCGTCCGTTGCCCGAGAGGTCATGTTCGTTAAGCGGACGTTTCGCGGGCCGTCGTCGCGGGGAGTCGGTCATTCCTCCGGGCCCGCCCCGGAAAGCGAGTGGATGTTCACGCGCAAGTACGCGGCTGTGAACGGGACGTTGAGCGGAAGGTGCTCGGCGGTCCGGAGGGCGTTCCCGGGTGTGGCTCATTCCGTTCCCCGAGCAGCGCGGGGTGCCGGCGTCGATCTCGACGCGGAGTGCGGCGCGCCGCAGCGTTCAAGTGGCCTGGCGGTGCCCCGGTCGGCGCGGGGCGTCACTCCATGAAGGCGTGAGTCCGGGCGGCGGCCTGCGGGCCGCAGCGGGCCGGCAGGGTGATGCGCCAGGACAGCAGGGCCGTCATGGTCACGCAGACGAGATCGAAGACCAGGACCCCCGCGCCGAACCCGCCCCTGGCGATGTACGCGAAGAACGCCACGGTGAAGACGCCTGAGGCCAGGCCGAACGCCGACACCAGAGCCGGGACCGCGTGCCGCACCGGCAGGACTGCCGCCACGGCGAGGGCGGCGGTCACCAGTACGTCCGGGACGACGAAGGCCGCGTCCACGCCTCGTACCAGGAGGTTCAGCAGGGTCCCGAGGGCGATGAGGGCGGCCACGCAGCGGGCGGCGGAGGTGAGGATGGTGCGCACGGATCCTGTCTCCTTCGACGGTGGAGCGGAGGGGCGGCGGCAAGTTGTCTACAGCGTAGACTTACTGCGTGGCAAAATGCCAGGCATGGGCAAGACACGCTTCCTCAATCCGGGACTGATCGTCCGCACCGCCCTGGACGTGGGCGACCGTGGCGGCGGTGCCGACGCCATGACGATGCGCCGGATCGCCGGCGAACTCGGCTGCGACCCCATGGCGCTCTACCGCCACTTCGCCAACCGCGACGCCCTGCTCGACGCGGTCGCCGACCTGGCCCTCTCGGAGGTCGAGGACCCCGACCCGGCGCTTCCGTGGGACGAGCGGGTCGCGGCCACGGCAACCGCCGTACGGGAGGCAGCCGTCCGGCACCCCGGGATCACGGCGCACATGGCCGCGCGCCCGCCGCTGGGGGAACACGGGCGGCGGCTCGCCGCGGGGATGCTGGAGGCGCTCACCACCGCCGGACTGCCGCCCGCCACCGCCGTACGGAGCTTCCAGACGCTCGTCGCCCACCTGGCCTCCTCCCTGGCGATGGCCGTGCAGGCCGGGACGCGGGACCGCCGCTGGGACCAGGTGCGGGACATGGTCGACGCGCTGCCCGGGGCCCGTGCCGCCGGGGACGAACTGTTCGCCGTCGGGGGCGTCGAGCAGTTCCGGTTCGGGCTGCGGCTGTTGCTGGTCGGCATCCGGGCGGAGGCCGCGGCCGCTCGTCAGTCCTGACTCACGGCCCCGGCCGCCGTGTCCGCGAGGACCGGCCCTTCCTCGTACCGGACCGGCGCACGCGGACCCTGGAGCTCAGCTCACCACGCTGTCGCGCCATGCCCGGTGCAGGCCCGCGAACCGGCCCTCGCCGCCGATCAGTTCCTCCGGAGTGCCGTCCTCGACGATCCGGCCGTGCTCCATCACCAGCACCCGGTCCGCGATCTCGACCGTCGACAGCCGGTGCGCGATCACCACCGCCGTACGGCCCTGGAGCACCGTGTCCATCGCCCGCTGCACCGCCCGCTCGCCGGGGATGTCCAGCGAACTCGTCGCCTCGTCGAGGATCAGCACCGCCGGGTCGGCCAGCAGCGCCCGGGCGAAGGCCACCAACTGCCGCTGGCCCGCCGAGATCCGCCCGCCGCGCTTGCGCACGTCCGTGTCGTACCCCTCCGGCAGCGACGCGATGAACTCGTGCGCGCCGATCGCCTTCGCGGCCTGTTCGATGTCCGCCCGCGTCGCCTCCGGCCGGCCGATCGCGATGTTCTCCGCGACCGTCCCGGAGAACAGGAACGCCTCCTGTGTCACCATCACCACGCCGCGCCGCAGTTCGGGCACGGCCAGGTCGCGCAGGTCGGTGCCGTCGAGCAGCACCCGGCCCTCGGTCGGGTCGTAGAACCGGGCCAGCAGCTTGGCCAGCGTCGACTTGCCGGCGCCGGTGGAGCCGACAACCGCGACGGTCTGCCCGGCCGGGACGGTCAGATCGAAGCGGGGCAGCACCTCGCCGCCCGTACGGTAGGCGAAGCGGACCTGCTCGAAGACGACCTCGCGGCCCGGCCTGCCGGAGTCACGCTCGGGCAGCGTGCGGGGCTCGGGCGCCTCCGGCACGGTCGGCGTCTGGGCCAGCAGGCCCGCGATCTTCTCCAGCGAAGCGGCCGCCGACTGGTAGGAGTTGAGGAACATCCCGAGCCGGTCGATCGGGTCGTACAGCCGCCGCAGATACAGCACCGCCGCCGCCAGCACGCCGAGCGCCAGCGTGCCGTCGGCGACCCGGTACGCGCCCCACAGCACGATCGCCGCGACGGCGGTGTTGGCGACGAGCCGGGAGCCGACGACATAGCGGGCCATCTCCAGCAGCGCGTCGCCGTTGCGGCGCTCGTGGTGGTGGTTGAGCACCTCGAAGGCGGCTTCGTTGGCCCGCTCCCGCCGGAAGGCCCGCACCGGGCGGATGCCGTTCATCGTCTCCGCGAACTTGACGATGACCGCCGCGATCGCCGTCGAGCGGTTCATGAACACCGTTTTGGCCCGGCGCTGGTAGAGCCGTACCAGCAGGTAGAGCGGGACGAACGACAGGACGGCCAGGCCGCCGATGCCGAGGTCCAGCCAGAGCAGCATCGCCGAGATGTACACGAAGGCGAGCACCACGCCGATGAGTTCCTGCAGCCCTTCGCTCAGCAGCTCGCGCAGCGACTCGACGTCCGTCGTCGAGCGGGAGATCAGCCGGCCGGAGGTGTACCGCTCGTGGAAGTCGACGCTCAGCGCCTGCGCGTGACGGAAGATCCGGCCGCGCAGATCGAGCAGCACGTCCTGGTTGACCCGGGCGGAGGCGCGGATGAAGGCGTACTGGAACACTCCCGCGGCCACCGAGCACAGTGCGTACCCCGCGCCGACGGCGATCAGCGGGCCGTAGTCGTCCGCGCGCAGCGCGGGGACGCCGCGGTCGATCGCGTACGCCACGAGCAGCGGGCCCGCCTGCACCGCCGCCTGCTGGAGGAGCAGCAGCACGGCGGCGAGCACGACCCGGGCGCGGCGGGGCGCGAGCAGGGAGCGCAGCAGCGCGCCGGTGGCGCCGGGCGGCGCGGGGAGGGCGTCCTTGTCGAACGGGTCCTCGACGGCGGGGGCGTCCTTACGGCCGGGAGCGGTCGCGGGGTCCTGGACGGCGCCGGGGCCGTCCGGCACGGTCTCCGCGGGCGGCGGAGGCGTCGTCGGGGGTGTCGTCGTCACAGTGTGATCCCTTCGGCGTCCGCGCTTCGCTCGGCGTCCGCGCCGGACATCAGCCATGCGTACTCCGCGTTCGTACGCAGCAGTTCCTGGTGCGTGCCCACCGCCGCGATGCGGCCCTGGGACAGCAGGGCGACACGGTCCGCGAGCATCACCGTCGACGGCCGGTGGGCCACCACCAGCGCGGTGGTGTCCGCGAGGACCCGGCGCAGCGCCGCCTCGACCAGCGCCTCCGTGTGCACGTCGAGCGCCGAGAGCGGGTCGTCGAGGACCAGGAAGCGCGGCCGGCCGACGACGGCGCGCGCCAGCGCGAGACGCTGGCGCTGACCGCCGGACAGGCTCAGGCCCTGCTCGCCGACCTGGGTGGCCGCGCCGTGCGGCAGCGCGTCCACGAAACCGGCCTGCGCGATGTCCAGGGCGCGGCGCAGGTCCGTGTCGCCGGCGCCGGCCGGGGCGCCCATCAGGACGTTCTCGGCGACGGTCGCGGAGAACAGCGTCGGCTCCTCGAAGGCGACCGACACCAGCTCCCGCAGCCGCTCGCGCGGGACGGCGGTGATGTCCTGCCCGTCGAGCGTGATCCGGCCGCCGGTCGGCTCGTACAGCCGCGGTACGAGCGCGGTCAGCGTGGTCTTGCCGCTGCCCGTGCCGCCGACCAGGGCCATCGTCTCGCCGGGGCGCACGTGCAGGTCGATCCGGGCGAGGACGGGCTCGCTGTCCTCGGCGGCGTCGGGGTAGCGGAACTCGACGCCGTCGAAACGCAGCCCGCCGTCCGCCCCTGTCCCGGCCGGGGCGGCACCGGCGCGGTGCGTCTCGCGCTCCTCCTCGGAGTCCAGCACCTCGAAGTACCGGTCCGCCGCGGTCGCCGCCTCCTGGCTCATGGCCAGCAGGAAGCCGATCGACTCCACCGGCCAGCGCAGCGCCAGCGCCGTCGACAGGAACGCCACGAGCGTGCCCGCCGAGAGGCCGCCGTCCGCGACCTGGACGGTGCCCAGCACCAGGGCCGCGCCGATGGCCAGTTCGGGAATGATGGTGATCAGCGCCCAGACGCCGCCCAGCAGCCGGGCCTTGCCGAGCTCCGTGCCGTGCAGCCGCTGCGACAGGGCGCGGAACGCCCGGGCCTGACTGCGGTGCCGGCCGAAGCCCTTGATGATCCTGATGCCGAGGACGCTCTCCTCGACGACCGTCGTCAGATCACCCACCTGGTCCTGCGCCTTGCGCGCGACCAGGGAGTACTTCGCCTCGAACAGCGAGCAGACGAGGACCAGCGGCAGGACCGGAACGAGCAGGACCAGTCCGAGCGTCCACTCCTGCCCGAGCAGGATGACGAACCCGACGAGGATCGTGGTGCCGTTGACGAGCAGGAAGGTCAGCGGGAACGCCAGGAACATCCGGAGCAGCATCAGGTCCGTCGTGCCCCGCGACAGCAGCTGGCCCGAGGCCCAGCGGTCGTGGAAGGCCACCGGGAGGCGCTGCAGATGCCGGAACAGGTCGGCCCGCATGGCCGCCTCGACGCCGGCGAGCGGCCGGGCCACCAGCCACCGCCGGAATCCGAACAGGACCGCCTCCGCGACGCCCAGCACCAGCAGGAGGAGCGCGCCGAACCAGACCCCGCCCGGGTCCCGGCCGGCGACGGGGCCGTCGACGATCCACTTCAGCACCAGCGGGATGACAAGGCTCAGGCACGAGGCCACGACGGCGACGAAAGCCGCACTGAACAGGCGCGTACGGACCGGCCGGACATACGGCCACAGCCGCAGGAGCGAACGCACGGCGGAGCGGTCCTCGGTAACGGAATGTGTGGTGGGCATCAGGTGTGAGCCTACGATTCACCACTGACACCGCTCATGTGGTTTTCCGCCGGACGGGGCAGCTTCGGGCCAAGGTCACCCTGGCCGCCACCATGGTCGCAGGCCCTGTCAGTCGTAGACCCGTGTCAGTCGTAGGCCCGTGTCAACCGATCGGCCGATGCCGCTTCGAGCGCGATGGACGATGTCCCGGGCGCCCGCCGCGCGGGAGGCTGCCCGGCATGACGATCGTGGAAGTGAAGGGCCTGCACAAGGCCTACGGCGGCCGCCCCGCCGTCGACGGAGTGGACTTCGCCGTCGAGGAGGGTGAGATCTTCGGGATCCTGGGGCCGAACGGCGCGGGCAAGACCACCACCGTCGAATGCGTCGAGGGGCTGCGGATCCCCGACGCGGGCACGGTCAGGGTCGCCGGGCTCGACCCGGTGGCCGACCACGAGCAGGTCACCCGGCTGCTCGGCGCACAGCTCCAGGAAAGCGAACTGCAGCCCAAGCTGACCGTGCGGGAGGCGCTGGAGCTCTACGCCTCCTTCTACGAACACCCGGCCGACTGGCGGCCGCTGGCCGAACGGCTCGGCCTGGCGGACAGGCTCACCATCCGGTTCGCGAAGCTGTCCGGCGGCCAGAAGCAGCGGCTGTCCATCGCGCTGGCCCTCATCGGCAACCCGCGCGTCGTCGTCCTCGACGAGCTCACCACCGGCCTCGACCCGCGCGCCCGCCGGGACACCTGGCGACTGATCGAGGAGGTGCGGGACTCGGGCGTCACCGTTCTCCTCGTCACGCACTTCATGGAGGAGGCGCAGCGCCTCTGCGACCGGATCGCGGTCATCGACAAGGGCAGGGTCGCCGCGCTCGACACCCCGGCCGGGCTGATCGGCCGGTCCGCCGCGTCGACCGTCATCTCCTTCACGCCGTCCGCCCCGCTCGACGAGCGGGAACTGGCCGCGCTGCCGCACGCCGCCTCCGTCGAGACCAAGGACGGCCGGGTCGTCGTCCACGGCACCGACGAGACCGTCACCGCCGTGACCTCGCTGCTGGCCGGGCGCGGCATCACCGCCGGCCGGCTCCGCGTGTCCGAGACGACCCTGGACGACGCGTTCCTGGACCTCACGGAGGAGAACGCACGATGACCGCCACGACCACCACGAACGCTCCCGCCCGCACGTCCGCGTCCGCCGCCGTGCTGCGGACCGAGGCCCGGCTGTTCCTCCGCGAACCCGGCTCGCTCTTCTGGATCCTGCTCTTCCCGACCCTGCTCATGACGATCCTCGGCCTGATCCCGTCGTTCCGTGAGGCGTCCGACGACATCGGCGGCCGGCGCGTGATCGACCTGTACGTGCCGATCGCGGCGCTGCTCGCCATGATCATGGCCGGACTGCAGGCCATGCCGCCGATCCTCACCGGCTACCGCGAACGCGGCATCCTGCGCCGGATGTCGACCACCCCGGTCCGGCCGGCCGCCCTGCTGACCGCCCAGCTCGTGCTGCACGGCGCGGCCGCCGTCGCCTCCGCCCTTCTCGCGCTGGCCGTGGGCCGCCTCGCCTTCGACGTGCCGCTGCCGGGGCGGCCCGCCGGCTACGCACTGGCCATGCTGCTGACCGCCGGCTGCGCGCTGGCGCTGGGCGCGACGGTCTGCGCGGTGTCCCGCACCCAGAAGATCGCGACCGCCGTCGGCTCGGTGGCCTTCTTCCCGTCCATGTTCACGGCCGGCGTCTGGCTGCCCGTGCAGACCATGCCCGGCACCCTGCAGCGCATCGTGGAGTTCACCCCGCTGGGCGCCGCGTCCCAGGCCCTCGACCGGGCCGCCGCGGGCAGCTGGCCGGCCTGGGCGGATCTGGGCGTCACCGCGCTGTGGACCGTCCTGCTCACGGCGGCGGCCGTCCGCTGGTTCCGCTGGGAGTGAGGGCGTGCCGGTACGCGAGACTTGGCGCATGAAACGGTCCCACACGGCGCCCGAGCGGGAAGCGGCCGTACCGGTCGACGAGCGCTGGACGCAGTTCTACCGCTACGGACCCTTCGCCCTGCTCGCACTCGCCGTCGTGGTCGGCGGCGCGGTCGCCGGCGGATTCATGTCCACCGGCGAGCTGTACGCCGCCGCCGTACTGGCTGTCGCGGCCGCCGCCCTGCAAGGGTGGTGGGCGCTGCGGCCGCCGGACGAGGGCGACCAGGCGCTGCCCGGCCGGATCTACTACGTGCTGCGGGCCGTGCTCGCCTTCGGGCTCACCCTGCTCAACCCGCTCTTCTCCGTCTACGCCGTCGCCGGATACTTCGACACCGGGCATCTGCTGCCCCGCCGATGGGTCTATCCGGGGCTGCTGTTCACGGCGCTCACGATGGCCGGGGGACAGTCGGGCGGACTGCCGCCCGTCTCGGCGTCCCAGGGCATCCTGTTCGGCGGTCTCTACGTCCTCAACGCCGCGCTCTGCGTGCTCTTCACCCGCCTCGGCACCCATGAGGCCGAACGGGCCCAGCAGCGCGTGGCCACCATCCAGGCGCTGGAGGACACCAACGCCCGCCTGGAGCGCGCCCTCGAGGAGAACGCCGGGCTCCACGCACAACTTCTCGTCCAGGCGCGCGAGGCGGGCGTCGCCGACGAACGCGGCCGCCTCGCCGCCGAGATCCACGACACCATCGCGCAGGGCCTGGCCGGCATCATCACCCAGCTCCAGGTCGTCACCTCCACCGACGATCCCGATCTGGCCGCACAGCACCTCGCCCGGGCCTCCGCGCTGGCCCGCCACAGCCTCGGCGAGGCCCGCCGCTCGGTGCAGAACCTCGCGCCGGCGGCGCTGGAGCACGCCGCGCTGCCGGAGGCGCTGAAGAGGACCGTCGCCGAGTGGTCCGAACGCACCGGCGTCCGGGCCCGGTTCGCCGTCACCGGCACCGAGGAGGGCCTGCACGACGAGGTGGCCGCCACCCTGCTGCGGATCGCGGAGGAGGCCCTCGCCAACACCGCAAGGCACGCGGAGGCGACCCGGGCCGGCGTCACCCTGTCCTTCATGGGCGACGAACTCACCCTCGACGTCCGCGACGACGGCCGCGGCTTCGACCCGTCGGCGGTGCCGCCCCGTTCGGGCTCCGGCGGCTTCGGTCTGAACGGTATGCGGGCCCGCGCGGAACGGATCGCGGGCACCGTCACCGTCGAGTCGGAGCCCGGCCAGGGGACCGCCGTCTCGGCTCGCGTACCGTTGGTCCGCCATGGCTGACGAGACCACCGGGACCACCGCGTCCACCGCGTCCACCGAGACGACGACCGGGACCGGGACGACGATCACCCTGATCGTCGTCGACGACCACCCCGTCGTACGGGACGGCCTGCGCGGCATGTTCGACTCCGCGCCCGGCTTCCGCGTCCTCGGCGAGGCGGGCGACGGCGAGTCGGGTGTCGAACTCACGCTCCGCCTCGACCCCGACGTCGTCCTCATGGACCTGCGGATGCCCGGCGGCGGGGGAGTGGCCGCCATCGCGGAGCTGGCCCGCCGCGGCGCCCGGTCCCGGGTCCTGGTGCTCACCACGTACGACACGGACACCGACACGCTGCCCGCCATCGAGGCCGGCGCGACGGGCTACCTCCTCAAGGACGCGCCCCGCGACGAGCTGTTCACGGCGGTCCGGGCCGCCGCGGAGGGCCGTACGGTGCTCTCGCCCGCGGTCGCCTCCCGGCTCGTCTCGCATGTGCGCACGCCCCCCGCACCGGGCGGCGAACAGCTGTCGGCGCGCGAGCGGGAGGTGCTGGCGCTGGTGGCGAAGGGCACCTCCAACCGCGAGATCGCCCGCGAACTGTTCATCAGCGAGGCCACGGTCAAGACCCACCTCACCCACATCTTCGCCAAGCTCGGCGCCAAGGACCGCGCCGCCGCGGTGGCCCTGGCGTACGACCGCGGCATCCTCGGCTGACCGGCCGCATCCCTCAGGGCCCGCACCCGCAGGCCCGTACTGCTCACTCCCGCACCCGCAGCAGCAGCACCGACCGCGCCGGCACCCGCACCGCCGCACCCCCCGTGTGGACCGTGCCCGGCGCGGCCGTCTGCTCCTCCAGCGAGGTGTCGACCACCAGCTCGTACGCCTCGGCCCACGGCGGGCCCGGCAGACGGAAGTCCACCGGCTCCGCGCCCGCGTGCAGGACCGTCAGGAAGCTGTCGTCCGCGACCTGTTCCCCGCGCGCGTCCCGGCCCGGGATGTCCCGCCCGGAGAGGTACAGGGCGAGCGTGGCGGACCGGGCGTACCAGTCGCCCTCGGTCATCTCCCCGCCGTCCGCGGTGAACCAGGCGAGGTCCCGCAGCCCGTCCGCCGCCTGCGGGCGGCCGGAGAAGAAGGCGCGCCTGCGCAGCACCGGATGGGCGTGGCGCAGCGCGAGGAGGCGCCGGGTGAGCTCCAGCAGACCCGCCGGCCCCGGCTCGTCGAGCAGTGACCAGTCCAGCCAGCTGATCTCGTTGTCCTGGCAGTAGGCGTTGTTGCTGCCGTGCTGGGTGCGGCCCATCTCGTCGCCCGCGACGAGCATCGGGACACCCGTCGACAGCAGCAGCGTGGTCAGCAGGTTGCGCAGCTGCCGGCGGCGCAGCGCGTTGACGTCCGGGTCGTCGCTCTCGCCCTCCGCGCCGCAGTTCCAGGACCGGTTGTCGTTCGTCCCGTCCCGGTTGCCCTCGCCGTTGGCCTCGTTGTGCTTGCGCTCGTAACTCACCAGGTCGCGGAGGGTGAAGCCGTCGTGGGCGGTGATGAAGTTGATCGACGCGTACGGCCGCCGGCCGCCCCAGGCGTACAGGTCGCTGGAGCCCGACAGCCGGTAGCCGAGGTCGCGGACGTCGGGGAGGGCGCCGCGCCAGAAGTCCCGTACGGCGTCGCGGTAGCGGTCGTTCCACTCGGTCCACAGCGGCGGGAACGCGCCGACCTGGTAGCCGCCGCTGCCGACGTCCCACGGCTCGGCGATCAGCTTCACCCGCCGCAGCACCGGGTCCTGCGCGATGACGGCGAGAAAGGGGGACAGCATGTCGACGTCGTGCATCGAGCGGGCCAGCGCCGCGGCCAGGTCGAAACGGAAGCCGTCGACGCCCATCTCGGTCACCCAGTAGCGCAGCGAGTCGGTGATGAGCCGCAGCACCTGCGGCTGCACCACGTGCAGGGTGTTGCCGCACCCGGTGTAGTCGGCGTACCGCCGGGCGTCCTGCTGGAGGCGGTAGTAGCCGCGGTTGTCGATGCCGCGCAGGGACAGCATCGGCCCCAGCTCGCCCGCCTCCGCGGTGTGGTTGTAGACCACGTCGAGGATGACCTCGATGCCGGCGGCGTGCAGCGCGCGCACCATCCGCTTGAACTCGCCGACCTGCTGCCCCGCCGTGCCCGACGCCGCGTACGCCGCGTGCGGGGCGAAGTAGCCGATGGAGTTGTAGCCCCAGTAGTTGACGAGCCCGCGCCGCAGCAGATGGTCCTCGTGCGCGAACTGGTGCACCGGCAGCAGCTCCACCGCCGTCACCCCGAGCCGCACCAGGTGCTCGACCGCCGCCGGGTGGGCGAGCCCCGCGTACGTGCCGCGCAGCTCCTCGGGGATGCCCGGGTGGCGCTTGGTGAACCCGCGTACGTGCACTTCGTAGATGACCGAGTCCGCCCACGGCGTCTTGGGCCTGCGGTCGTCCATCCACTCGTCGCCGCCGGCGTCGTCGTGGACGACCACGCCCTTGGGCACGTACGGGGCGGAGTCCCGGTCGTCGCGCACGGTGTCGGCGACATGCTGCTCCGGCCAGTCGCGGACGTGCCCGTACACCTCGGGCGGCAGCCGGAAGTCCCCGTCGACCGCGCGCGCGTACGGATCGAGCAACAGCTTCCCCGGGTTCCAGCGTGCCCCGGTCCAGGGGTCCCAGCGGCCGTGCACCCGGTAGCCGTAGCGCCGGCCGGGGCCGACGCCGGGCACGAAGCCGTGCCAGATCTCGTGGGTCAGTTCGGTGAGCGGCAGCCGGGTCTCCGCCCCGGACTCGTCGAAGAGGCAGAGCTCCACCCCTTCCGCGCCGCCCGCCCACAGGGCGAAGTTGGTCCCCGCGACCCCATCGGGCCCCACCCGGTACCGCGCGCCCAGCGGCGTCGGCGCCCCCGGCCACACCGGTGGCCGGCCACGGGCCGTGTCCGGCCCCGGGCGGCGCGCCGCCTCGCCGGCCACCGCCGAACGGGTGCCGGGCGGTTCGCCCGGCACCTCCTCCCGCACCGTTTCCTGCTCGGCTGCGCTCGACACCTGCCGGCCTCCCGCGGCTCGTCGGGCCCTGCTGGAGGTACTCCCAGGCCCCGGGGCTCCGGTGGGCTGGCCCGCGGCGTCCCGGCCGCGGCACCCCACGCGTGGTCCTCCCACCATTTCTGCCCGCGCCGCCCGACTCCCAACATCGCCCGCCGCCGTCGTTGCCCGCGCGGGGTGGTCGTCGTTGACCGGTACGTGAGACATGTACTGATGCGGGCAGGGCGCAGGGCCGCGGTCGCCCTGGCAGGGGCAGGACTGATCGTGGGCCTCGCCGGCTGCTCCGGCGGGACCCTCGGTGTCGGGGACAAGCCGGGAGTGGAGGACACGATCCGGGTGACCCCCGAGGACGGGGCGAAGAAGGTGCGTCCCGACGACCCCGTCGAGGTGCGGCTGCCGAGCGGCCGGCTGGAGCGGGTCACCGTCACCCGGATCGAGGACGCCACCAGGACCGAGGTGGCGGGGGAGATCTCCGAGAACGGGCTCCGGTGGAGACCCAGGAAGGGAAGCCGGCTGAAGCCCGCCGCCAAGTACAGCGTGGACGTGGTGGCACTGGACGGGCACGGTCGCCGGACCGCCCGCCACACGACGTTCACGACCCTGGTGCCGGAGAGCCGGTTCATCGGCTACTTCAAACCGGAGGACCGCCAGACCGTGGGCACCGGAATGATCGTTTCCTTCGCGTTCAACCGGAAGATCGAGAACCGGGCGGCCGTCGAGCGCGCCATCCGCGTCACCTCCGACCCGCCGGTGGAGGTCGTCGGCCACTGGTTCGGCAAGGAGCGGCTCGACTTCCGGCCCCGTACGTACTGGCAGCCGGGCACCGAGGTCACCGTCGACATGCGGCTGCGCGACGTGGAGGCGGCGCCCGACGTCTACGGCATCCAGCAGAAGACCGTCTCCTTCACCGTCGGCCGGTCCCAGGTGTCCCAGGTCGACGCCGAGGCGCACACCATGCGGGTGGTGCGCGACGGACGGCTGCTGGCGACCCTTCCCGTCACGGCCGGTGCGCCGAAGTCCACGACGTACAACGGGAAGATGGTGGTCACGGAGATGTACGACGTGACCCGGATGGACGGCGCGACGGTCGGCTTCACCAAGAAGGACGGCACGAGCGAGTACGACATCAAGGACGTGCCGCACGCCATCCGGCTGACCACCTCCGGCACCTTCCTGCACGGCAACTACTGGGAGTCCGCCGACACGTTCGGCTCGGCCAACGTCTCGCACGGCTGCGTGGGACTGCGGGACGACAAGGGCGGCAGCAGCGAGTCGCCGGCCGGCTGGTTCTACGACCGGACCCTGATCGGCGACGTGGTGGAGGTCCTGCGCTCCAAGGACAAGACGGTCGCACCGGACAACGGCCTCGGCGGCTGGAACCTGGACTGGCGGCTGTGGAAGGCGGGTTCCGCGCTGCGCTGACCCCCCTGCGGCCCCGCCGCCTCCGTGACCTGACGCCTCCGCGGCCCCCGCCGCTCTCCGACCTGACGCCTCCGCGGCCCCCGCCGCTCTCCGACCTGACGCCCCCGCGGCCCCCGCCGCTCTCCGACCTGACGTCCCCGCAGGTTTGGGACCGAACGGTGACGTCCGGGTGCGCAAGCGGTGACCTGCGGTGTGATTGTCTGGCTCATTGTGCGCGTGTGAGGCGCGCGGGGGCGGGCCATGGCGCTGCCAGGCCGTGCGAGGGGAGATCACGACGGTGAACGGGCAGCCGATATCGGGGGCATCGGCCGGAACCGGACGAGTACGCGGGCGTGGGGGCGCCGCGCTGTCCGGTCTGGTCCTGGGGGCGATGCTGGTACTGACGGCCTGCGGGGGCGGCGGCTCCGGCAGGACGGACGTCGATCCCGGACCGAAGGGCGGCGCCGGGACGGTCGAGAACGCGGCCTCCCAGGCGGTGGTGACCATCATGCCGAAGGACGGCGCGGACGCGGTGGCGACCAGCGGCGCGCTCAGGGTCACCGCGGCGAAGGGCAGGCTGACCACGGTCGTCGTCCAGGACGACAAGGGCACGAAGATCGACGGCAAGCTGTCGGCGGACGGCGCGAGCTGGGAGCCGGTGCACCACCTGGCCGGCTCGACCAAGTACAAGGTGCACGCGATCGCCGAGGACGCGGAGGGCCGGGAGTCCGCCAAGGACACGACCTTCACCACGCTCGTGCCGAAGAACACCTTCATCGGTCACTACACGCCGGAGCACGGCACGACCGTCGGCGTCGGCATGCCGGTCTCCATCAACTTCACCCGCGGCATCACCGAGCCGGAGGCCGTCGAGAAGGCCATCACGGTCACCGCGGAGCCGTCGGTGCCGATCGAGGGCCACTGGTTCGGCAACGACCGTCTCGACTTCCGCCCCGAGAAGTACTGGGCCCCCGGCACCGAGGTGACCGTCAGACTCAACCTGGACGGCGTCGAGGGCCGCCCGGGTGTGTACGGCATGCAGTCCAAGAGCTTCTCGTTCACCATCGGCCGCAGCCAGGTCTCCACCGTCGACGCGAGCGCCAAGACCATGAAGGTCGTCCGCGACGGCAAGGAGATCAAGAGCATCCCGATCACCGCGGGCGCTCCGTCGACCACCACGTACAACGGGCAGATGGTCATCAGTGAGAAGTACAAGGTGACCCGGATGAACGGCGCCACCGTCGGCTTCGGCGGCGAGTACGACATCAAGGACGTGCCGCACGCGATGCGGCTGTCCACCTCGGGCACCTTCATCCACGGCAACTACTGGGCCTCGCCCGGCACGTTCGGCTCCGCGAACGTCAGCCACGGCTGCGTCGGGCTGCGCGACGTGCGCGGCGGGTACGACAAGAACACCCCGTCCGCCTGGTTCTACAACAACTCGATCATCGGCGACGTGGTGATCGTGAAGAACTCCAAGGACAAGCAGATCGCCCCGGACAACGGCCTCAACGGCTGGAACACGCCCTGGTCGGAGTGGACGAAGTAGCACGCCCCGACGGGCCCGGCGCTGTGAGCAACAGCACCGGGCCCGTCCGCGTTAACGCGGACTAACCTCTCCCGCATGACCGTTTCATTCGAAGTCTCCGAAGGCGTCGGCACCATCAGGCTCGACCGCCCCCCGATGAACGCCCTCGACATCGCCGTCCAGGACCGGCTGCGCGAGCTCGCCGAGGAGGCCGGCCGGCGCGACGACGTGCGGGCCGTCATCCTCTACGGCGGCGAGAAGGTGTTCGCGGCGGGCGCGGACATCAAGGAGATGCAGGACATGGACCACACGGCGATGATCGTGCGCTCCCGCGCCCTGCAGGAGTCCTTCACCGCCGTCGCCCGTATCCCCAAGCCCGTCGTCGCGGCCGTCACCGGCTACGCGCTGGGCGGCGGCTGCGAGCTGGCGCTCTGCGCCGACTACCGGATCGCCGCCGACGACGCCAAGCTCGGCCAGCCGGAGATCCTGCTCGGCCTGATCCCCGGCGCGGGCGGCACCCAGCGCCTGTCCCGGCTGATCGGCCCCTCGCGCGCCAAGGACCTGATCTTCACCGGCCGCATGGTGAAGGCCCAAGAGGCCCTCGCCCTCGGCCTGGTGGACCGGGTCGTTCCCGCCGCCGAGGTGTACACGCAGGCGCACGCCTGGGCCGCGGCACTGGCCAAGGGCCCCGCGCTGGCGCTGCGCGCGGCGAAGGAGTCGGTGGACACCGGTCTCGAGACGGACATCGAGACGGGGCTCGCGGTGGAACGGAACTGGTTCGCGGGCCTGTTCGCCACGGAGGACCGGGAGCGGGGGATGCGCAGCTTCGTCGAGGAGGGGCCGGGCAAGGCCACGTTCCTCTGACCCCCTCGGCCGGGCCGCCCGTCGCGTCCGGCCCTGGTTACCTGTGCGTACCGCATGTTCGGAAGGTGACAGCGGTGACTGTCGGGCGCCTGGCAGCGCGTGACAACGTCATCCCTGTCACCGACCGAGGGAGTGCGCGTGAACAAGGGGTACGCGGTCTTCTGCGACGCCGACCGGCACTTCTACGACGCGCCGCACCGCCTGGCGTCCGCGGCGGGAACCACCGGCAGCTCTCTGTACGAGGCGGCGCGGCTGCCGGTCCCCGAGGGCTGGCTCAGCCACCGTACGGGTGACTGGCTCGCCCTGCGGCCCGCGGACCGGGTCCTGCCGTCCCAGGGCTGGAAGATCCACGTCTCCGCCTCCCTCGGCAACGCGGAGTCGGTGCTCGCCAAGGTCCGGACGTACTGCCTGGCGCACGAGGTGGCCTTCAAGTTCGTCCCGAGCCGCTACCTGCTGCACCAGCGCAACGCCAAGTACGCCGACCGGGCGGCGAGCGGCAAGTTCATCACGGTCTACCCGGCGGACGAGGACCGGTGCGGACAGATCGCCGGCGACCTCGCCGCGCTCCTCGAGGGCGAGCCCGGCCCGTACATCCTCAGCGATCTGCGCTGGGGCGCGGGGCCGGTGCACCTGCGCTACGGGAGCTTCACCCGCCGCCACTGCTACGACGAGCGGGGCGAGCTGCGCCCCGCCATCGAGAACGGTGCCGGCACGCTGGTGCCCGACCCCCGTGAACCGGTGTTCCGGATACCCGAGTGGATCACCCCGCCCGGCTATCTGCGGCCCCATGTCGAGGCCCGCGGAGCGGTGGCCGTCACGGACCTGCCGTACGCCGTCGACAAGGCGCTGCACTTCTCCAACGGCGGCGGTGTCTACGAGGCACACCACAAGACCACCGGCACGCGGGTCGTGCTCAAGGAGGCCCGGCCGTACGCCGGCCTCGCCGCCGACGGCGCCGACGCGGTGACCCGCCTGGAACGGGAACACCGTGCGCTGCGGCAGCTGTCGGGGCTCGCCTGCACGCCGGAGGTCGTGGACAGCTTCGTGCTGGGCGAGCACCACTTCCTCGTTCTCGAGCACGTGGCCGGCCGCCCCCTCAACTCCTTCTTCGCCCGCCGGCACCCGCTGATCGAGGCGGACCCGTCACCCGAGCGGCTGGACGAGTACACGCGGTGGGCGATACGGATGCACGGCCTGGTCGAACAGGCGGTGGCCGACGTCCACGCGCGCGGAGTGGTCTTCAACGATCTGCACCTGTTCAACATCATGGTCGCCGAGGACGAGGGTTCCGTCGTACTGCTCGACTTCGAGGCGGCACGCCCCGTGGAGGAGCGCGGCCGGCAGATCGTCGCCCACCCGGCGTTCGTCGCACCCGCCGACCGGCGCGGCATCGATGTGGACCGCTACGCGCTCGCCTGCCTGCGGATCGCCCTGTTCCTGCCGCTCACCAGCCTGCTCGGCGTCGACCGGGAGAAGGCGGCGCACCTGGCCGACCTCGCGGCACGGCACTTCCCGGTCCCCCGCGCCTTCCTCGACGAGGCCGTACGGGAGATCGGACGCGACCCGGCCGGCGGCCCCTCCCGGACAACGGCGAGGCGAACGGGGCGGTTCCTTCCCGTGGAACCTGACGACTGGCCGCGCAGCCGTGACTCGATGGCCGAGGCGATCGCGGCGTCGGCGACGCCCGAGCGCGAGGACCGCTACTTCCCCGGCGACATTGCACAGTTCGCGACCGCGGGCGGTGGAGCGAGCTTCGGCTACGGCACCGCGGGAGTGCTCCACGCGCTGCGCGAGAGCGGCTCCCCGGCCTGCCCCGCCGCCGAGGAGTGGCTGCTGCGCCACGCCAAGGCACCCGACTCGGGTACTCCGCTCGGGTTCTACGACGGCCTCGCCGGCATCGCCTGGACCCTTCACCGGCTCGGACACCCCGGCCCGGCCCTGGAACTCGCCCACCGGATCCTCGAACAGGACTGGTCGGCGCTCTCACCCGACCTGCACAGCGGTACGGCCGGAATCGGCCTCGCCTTCGACGCACTCGCCGCCGCGACCGGGGAGAGCGCCCTGCACGACGCCGCCCTCCACTGCGCGGAGCTGACTGCCCGCCCCGTCCCTGCCGGAGCCGGGACCGGGCGGAGCGCACGGCGCACCGGGCTGCTGCACGGTTCCGCCGGACGGGCGCTGCTCTTCGTACGGCTGCACGAGCGCACCGGGGACACCGGGCTGCTCGACCTGGCGGCCGACGCGCTCACCGACGACCTGTCCCGGTGCGTGCACGGTGCCGCGGGCACCCTTCAGGTGGACGAGGGCTGGCGCACGATGCCCTACCTGGGAGCGGGCAGCGCCGGCATCGGCATGGTGCTCGACGACTACGCGGCCCACCGCCGCGACGAAACCTTCGACCAGGCACGCCGCGAGATCGTCCGGGCCGCGCAGGCCACGTTCTACGCACAGCCCGGCCTCTTCCGCGGCGCCGCCGGCATGGTCCTGCACCTCGCGCGCACCACCACGGGTGGCCCCGGCACCACAGCGGAGGACGTACGCCGTCAGATCCGCTCGCTGGCCTGGCACGCCATGTCCTACCAAGGCCGACTGGCCTTTCCCGGCGAGCAGATGATGCGGCTGTCGATGGACCTGTCCACCGGCACGGCCGGCTGCCTGCTGGCGCTGGCGGCGGCGCTCGGCGACCGCCCGGCGCAGCTGCCGTTCCTGCCGCCGCTGCACCACCCCCAAGAACCGGCCCCGTCACGGGGTCGTCAGTAGCACCGTCCCCAACCGAGAGGAAAGATCATGACACTGCTCGACCTGCAGTCGATGGACACCCCGAAGGAAGAGGCCATCGGCGACGTCGAGACCGGCAGCCGCGCCAGTCTGCTGCTGTGCGGCGACAGCAGCCTCAGCGTGACCACCTGCAACTGACCCGGCGCGGCTCCGCGAGCGGCGACAGTCGCGGCGGAGTCCCGGCGCCCCCGGAGCACGTCTCCGGGGGCGCCGCGGCGTCCGGGACGCCGGGCCACAGCGGCGGACGGTTACGCCCCGCCGGGCCCGGGACGGCCCCGGGGACGTATTCCGGAGCGGGGCGCCGGGACGAGTGCCGGAGAGGAGTGCCGAAGAGGGGTGACGAGGCTGGAGCGGACAGAGCGACCGCGGGGCAGGCGGCGGCGTGACGAGAAAAGGCGGGACCAGGCCCAGCGGGCCGCGAGGCCCTGGCGAAGGAGCCGACCGGAGAAGGACGGTACGGCGCCGGTCGGCGGAGGAGACGCACTCCTGCGCGGCACGGTGCGGCGCACCTGGTTCATCACGACCCTCCTCGGCATCTGCTCGACGGCCGCCGCCGGGTGCGCGCTCGCGGTGCCCGCCGTCATCGGGTACGCGCTGGACCTGATGCTGGACCGACGCCCAGGGGCCGGGCCGTGGCTCGCGCTGAGCGCCGTGCTGCTGGCCGGTGAGGTCCTCCTGGAGGCCGCACGCGTGCTGCTGAGCCAACTGGCGAACGCGCGCGCCACCGCCTGGGTACGCATCCGGGCGTTGACGGGCCTGCTCGGCAGTCCGCTCGAGAGGGCGGCCCCGTACTCTCCCGGTGACGTCGCCGCTCGGCTGTGTGTGAACGCGACGGACAGCGGCGCCGCGCCTGCGGCGCTCGCCACGATCGCTTCCTCACTGCTCGCCCCCGTCGGCGCCCTTGTCGTCCTCGCGCTCATCGATCCGTGGGCCGCCGCTGTCTTCCTGGCCGGTGTTCCGCTGCTGCTTCTGCTGCTGCGTGCCTTCGCCCGTCACTCCTCCGACAGTGTCGGCCGCTACCAGCGGGTGCAGGCGGACATCGCCGCCCGGCTGGCGGAGGCACTGGAGGGCGCCCGTACGGTCGCCGCGGCAGGCACCGTCGAACGCGAGGCCCGGCGCGTCCTCGCCCCACTCGGCGAACTGGCCCTGCACGGACGGCGTATGTGGACCGTCCACGGCCGTGCCGTGGCGCACAGCGGCGTGCTGCTGCCACTGCTCGTCACAGCCGTCCTCGCCGTGGGCGGGATCCGCGTCTCCCAAGGCGCCCTGAGCGTCGGGGAACTGCTGGCAGCCTCGCGCTACGCGGCGCTCGCAGCGGGCGTCGGCGGGGTCGCGTCCCCGCTCGGAGCCCTCGTACGGGCCCGCAGCGCGGCCCGTCGCACGGCCGACCTCGCGGACCTGGAACCGATGTCACACGGCGGCGCGGTCCTGCCGGCCGCCGGAACCGGTGCCCTGGAACTCAGCGGGGTCGGTGTGGTGCGCGGCGGTGTGCCGCTGCTCACGGACGTGTCGCTGAAGGTGCCCGGAGGCGCGACCGCCGCCGTGGTGGGCCGGTCCGGTTCCGGCAAGTCCAGCCTCGCCGCGGTCGCCGGCCGGCTCGAGGACCCGGACGTGGGACAGGTGCTCCTCGACGGCACACCACTGTCCCAGGTGGCGCGGAGTGATCTTCGCGCCTGCGTCGCCTACGCCTTCGCACGACCGGAATTCCACGGCGGCACGGTGGCCGAGGCCGTGGCGGCCGGAGCCGTCTCCACGAGCGGGGAGCAGGTCCGGCACGCCGCAGTCCTCGCGCACGCCGACGACTTCGTACGGCTGCTGCCCCAGGGATACGAGACACCGCTGGCCCAGGCGCCGTTGTCCGGGGGCGAGCGGCAACGGCTCGGACTGGCCCGGGCCTTCGTACGCCGAGGGCGTCTGACGATCCTGGACGACGCGACCTCGAGCCTCGACACGGCCACGGAACGGCAGGTGGAACTCGCACTGTCGCGTTCCTCGCTCACCGGCACGCGGCTGGTCGTCGCGCACCGGGTGTCCACCGCCGCCCGGGCCGACCTGGTGATCTGGCTGGAGGCGGGCCGCGTCCGGCGCGTCGCGCCACACGGCGAGCTGTGGCGGGACCCCGACTACCGTGCGGTGTTCGCCCCCGAGCCCACGCCGGAACAGCCGGCCACCCCGTGTCCGCCGACTCTCGAGGACCCTGCTCCGGCGCCGGATCCGCCCGCCGAGGGAGGCCCCGTGCCTGCGGCGGCTCCGTCGGCCGCGGCTGGGCGCATGCCGACGCCGGGCCCGTCACGACCCTCGGGCGCGACCCCGGTCCCATGGACCGGTGGGCCGCCGGCCGCGTCGGTCGTGCGCCGCGACCGGGGGGCCGGGCGATGAGCCGGTCCGTCGCCCGGCCCGGCCACGGGTCCGCCGTCACGGACCGGGTGGCCGCCCGCCGACTGGCGGGACCGGCCCGTCGTTTCCTCCTGGGCAGGAAGCGGACCCTTTTCGGGCTCGTGGCACTGTCCGCCGCCGAGTCCGTGCAGACCTTCCTCGGTGGCTACTCAGTGGCCAGAGCACTCGACGACGGATTCCTGCGGCGGGACACCCTGACGGGCCTGCTCTGGCTGGCGCTGGCGGCCGGAGTGATCGTGCTCGGCGCCCCCGTGACCCGCGGGGTCTTCGCCCTGCTCGCCGACCTGACGGAGCCGCTGCGCGACGCTCTTGTCCGCCGCGCGGTGGTGCACGCGCTGCGGAAGGCCACCGCCCCCGGCGGCGCGGTCGACGGCACGGCCGTCTCCCGGCTGACCAGCCAGACGGAGATCGCCCGGGACAGTTTCGCGGGGCTTGTGCTCACCGCGCGTTCCTTCGTCTTCGTCGCCGCCGGGGCCGCGGTCGGCCTGCTGTCGCTGGCACCGCAGTTCCTGCTGATCGTGCTGCCGCCGCTGCTGCTGGGAGTCACGCTGTTCGTGATGTCGTTGCTGCCGATGGCCCGCGCCCAGCACCGCTACCTCGACGCCGACGAGGCGATCGGCCGGCACGCGCAGGACGTACGGACGGCCCTGCGCGACATCGTCGCCTGCGGCACGCAGGGGGCGGCAGCGGCGAGGGGACGGATCGACGTCGTCGAGGCCGCCGCCGCGGCACGGTCGATGGCCCGCTGGGCGGCAGTGCGCACGCTCGCCGTGGCCGTGGCCGGTCAACTGCCGGTCTTCCTGCTTCTGGTCTGTACGCCGTGGCTGTTGGCGCAGGGTGTCACGGCGGGAGCGCTGGCGGGGGCCCTCACCTATCTGCTTCAGGCCCTGCTTCCCGCCCTGCACTCACTGATGACCGTGCTGGGCACCGCGGGCGCCCGGCTGCTCGTGGTTCTGGGCCGGCTCACCGAGCCGTTCCCGGACACGGCCGTCGTCCCTCCTGCCACCGCCTCCGAGCCCGGTCCCGCGGCCGGCCGGACAGCGGTGGAGCTGCGGGGCGTCCGGGTCTCCTTCGGGTCGCGGGCGCGTCCCGTCCTGGACGGGCTGGACCTGTCCGTCGCCGAGGGGGAGCACCTCGCGGTGGTCGGGCCGAGCGGCATCGGCAAGTCGACACTGCTCCAGGTGGTGGCCGGCACGCTGGTCCCGTGCGAGGGGTCGGTGCGGCTGGCCGGCCGTTCACCCTTGCCTGCGCCGGCCATGGACCTGACGGGCCTGCGTGCCCTTCTCCCCCCGGACGCGTACGTGTTCACCGGCACGCTCCGGGACAACCTGTGCTACCTGCGCCCGCGGGCCACGGGGGCCGCCGTGGAGGAGACCGTGCGGGCACTGGGGCTGGAGCCGCTGGTGGCCAGGGCCGGCGGCCTGGACGCGATGCTGACGCCGCGGACCCTCTCCCAGGGCGAGCGGCAGCTGATCGCCCTCGGTCGTGCTCATCTCTCGCCGGCGCCCCTGCTGTTGCTCGACGAGGCGACGTCCCACCTCGACCCCTCGACGGAGGCGGTGGTGGAGCGGGCCCTCGCCGCTCGGCACGGGACCCTGGTGGTGGTGGCCCACCGGCTGTCGTCGGCGCTCCGAGCGGACCGCGTCCTCGTCCTCGACGGCACGCGGGCCCGGTACGGAACGCACGAGGAACTGCTCGTGCGTTCCGCTCTGTACCGGGACCTGGTGGGGCACTGGCACGGCACGGACCGATGATCCGGCCCCCCGGGCGGCGGCCGCCGCCCGGGGGGCCCGAGGCGGCCGGTCCGCCGGCCCGGATCAGGTCCAGCCGGCTCCCTGCGCGATCCGGATCGCGTCCACTCGGTTGCGGGCCCCGACCTTGCGGATGACACTCGCCATGTAGTTGCGGACCGTCCCCTGGGACAGGTGCAGCGACGCGGCGACCTCCGCGATCGGCTCGCCCTTGGCGGCCAGCGCCAGTACGCTCAGCTCCCGCTGAGTGAGCGGCATTTCCGCCGCTGCCAGGAAACCTGGGGCGAGCGCCTCGTCCACGAACCGGTCGCCCTTCGCGGCGCGGCGCACTGCGGTGATCAACCGGCTCTTGGAGCCGTCCTTGTCGACGAACCCGAGGGCGCCGGCCTCATGGGCCCTGCGCAGCACCCCCGGCCGCTGTGCGGGGACGAGTGCCACGAGGGCGCTTCCGGCCGTCCGGTCGGCGGCCTCGGCCGGCTCGAGGCACTCGGCGTCGACGACGTACACGTCCGGCACCGGAGTGCCGGGGGCGGGTCTCTGTGGCCAGTGCGCCACCGAGAAGACCTCGAACTCTCCGCCGCAGCGCAGCAGTTCCTCCAGCGCGGCTCGTAACAGCCTGGCTCGGTACACCACGGTCACACGTGTCATTTCCCACCCCTTGCGTATGCCCGCCGCACCTGTCCGGCGTGACGTTCGTGATTCGCCCCTCCTCTGAGTGCCCCCGCGAGGGTCCAGGGAACGGGGCTTTCGGGAGCACAGGGGTGCACGAGGTGGCGGATTGGCCGGATGCGTACCCGGGCCGCTCCGTCGGTGCAGGCCATTGGGGTCCGTCGCGGTCGCGCTCCGTACCGCAAATGGCCTGATACAGAGCCAAGGTGAGCGGTGCACGGGGGGACGGTGGGCCGAAGCCGGTGCGCTGCAGGTGCTGCCGGCGTCACTCTTGAGCGTGGCGTTCACCCAGGTCCGGGCGGATGGGCGGCGTCTTGCGGCGCCTGGGCCGGATGCCGTGCGAGCCGGTCGGACCGTCCTGCTCCGAGGGCGTCCGTACCGCGGGAACGGTCACGCGGACGGGCGGCAGGGGCCATGATGGAGGCATGTCGGGCCTCGAGGGTGTGGGACAACCGCGGCAGCGCGTCGGCGCGACCGCCGCACGGTGGGCATCTGCCGCCGACGATCAACAGGCCCTTCAGGCCCTGGAGTTGTACGGAAATCCGGTCGACGCCGAGGTGCGTCTCCCCTCCCGTCCCGAATCCGCCGCCACCGCGCGTCGGCTCACCCAGTGCGTGGTGGTGCGCCAGTGGTCGCTCCCCGCGCAGACCGGCGAGTACGCGGTGCTGCTCGTCTCCGAACTGGTCGGCAACGCGGTCCGCCACACCGGCGCCCGGGTCTTCGGGTTACGGATGGTGCGCCGCCGCGGCTGGATCCGGGTCGAGGTGCGCGACCCGTCCCGGGGGCTGCCCTGTCTGATGCCCGTCGCCGAGATGGACACGAGCGGCCGCGGCATCTTCCTGGTCGACAAGCTCGCCGACCGGTGGGGTGTGGACCTGCTGCCGCGCGGCAAGACGACCTGGTTCGAGATGCGGATCGCCGAGCGCTGACGGGCCGGCTTCGCTGCGACGCGGTGGTGCGCGGCGCGGTGGGCCCCTGGGTGTGCACCGGGGTGCGGTGGGCCCGGGTGCACAGAAGCCCCCGCACGCCGGGGGGACGGCGCCGGGGGCTTCTGTGTGGAGCGCCGTGGATTCGGGGGGTGTATCCACGGCGGTCTGCGTCGACCTGGCCCGGGTCGAAGAGGAGGTCGTGTCATCGACTATGGCAGACGGACGCCTCATCTCCAAACCCTCTAATCGGATGTTTTCTGAACAACCGGACATCTCTCTGGAGGATCGTAGGTGAGGTGCCCCACTCGCCTGGCAATCCATGCATAAATATCCCGGATGGAGAGTGATCCATCGGTCGGTGGCCGAGAGGTCGATGCGACCGCGCGACCCGCGCGAGTGCCTGAACTGGGTGAATAATTACTTTTCTGCTCTCTGCGCCCTACTGTGCACTTCCGTGAAGACACCCCTGACGAAGCGGACCGCCGCGCTCTTCGCGGGCACCGTCCTCGCGCTGCTCACGGGCTGCGGCCCGGGCGGCCAGGCCGGCGAGGGAACGAAGGACCGCGGCACCCGGGCCGACTCCGCGACCGCCACGCCCCGGCAGGCGGCGGCCGCCGGCGCCCTCCCCGGCATGCCACCGGTCCTCGACCCCGACGACGTCTACGCCGCCGACCGGCCCGGCATGCTCTCACCGGTGGTCGAGGACTTCCCGTCCCGGGTCTATGTGCCGAACACCAACTCCAACACGGTCTCGGTCATCGACCCCAAGACGTACAAGGTCATCGACACCGTCCCGGTCGGGGTGCAGCCGCAGCACGTCGTGCCGTCGTGGGACCTCAAGACGCTGTGGGTCAACAACAACCGCGGCCACACGCTCACCCCGATCGACCCCGCGACGGGCAAGGCGGGCAAGCCGGTCGACGTGCACGACCCGTACAACCTGTACTTCACGCCCAACGGCGAGTACGCCGTCGTCATGGCCTCCCTCGACCGCGAACTCGTCTTCCGCGACCCGCACACCATGGAGATCAAGCACACCGAGCCGGTCTCCTGCTACGGCGTCAACCACGCCGACTTCTCCGCCGACGGCCGGTACTTCATCGTCTCCTGCGAGTTCTCCGCCGAACTCCTCAAGGTCGACACCGAGAAGATGAAGGTGATCGCCCAGCAGAAGCTGCCCTTCGAGGGCGCGATGCCGCAGGACGTGAAACTCTCACCGGACGGCAAGACCTTCTACATCGCCGACATGATGGCCCACGGCGTGTGGGTGCTCGACGGCGAGAAGTTCACCCAGCCCAAGCTGCTCCCCACCGGCAAGGGCGCCCACGGCCTCTACATCGGCCGTGACTCCAAGGAGATGTACATCCCCAACCGCGGCGAGGGCTCCGTCTCGGTCTTCGACTTCGCCAAGGACGATCTGACGAAGAAGTGGTGGCTGCCGGACGGCGGCAGCCCCGACATGGGCGGCGTCTCCGCGGACGGCAAGGTGCTGTGGCTGTCCGGGCGCTACGACGCGGAGGTGTACGCCATCGACATCCGGACCGGCAGGCAGCTGGCCCGCATCCCGGTCGGCAGCGGCCCGCACGGCCTCGCGGTCTACCCCCAGCCGGGCCGCTACTCCCTCGGCCACACCGGAGTCTTCCGCTGACCGCGGCGCCGGTCCTCTCCCAGGCCCTCCCGTTCGGATCTTGCCGGGCTCGCGTGCCCCGGCGCCGCACCTCGCTGCGTTGTCGTCAGTCGCCTACGCTCCGCGTGGACTCCTTCCTCCGCCTTGCGATGTAGGCACCAGACCCCGCTCACTGATCCGGCCGGATCCAAACGACAGACCCTGGCGCCGTGGACCTGGCGCCCAACTCGCCCACGTGCGGGTGACGGTGCGCGGTCCGGCGCCGCGGTAACGGGATGGTGGTCGTCATGATCATCACTCGTCTGCGGCGCCGGGCCGCCGTGCTCGCGCTGTCCGTCGCCACCCTGCTCGTCCCGGCGGCCGTCTCCACCGCCGCCGCGCCTGCCTCGGCCCCCGCCCCCGCCGCCGCGGCTGCGGTCACCTGCCCCGTCGTGGGGGACCGGCTCTACGCGGCCGCGGACCACAGCGTCGACGTCGCCCGGATCACGCCGGAGCCGTCGTACCGCACCAACTGCAAGCAGCTGTACCGGGCCGACGGGCGCGGTCCGGAGATCATCTTCGAGCAGGGCTTCCACCCGAAGGCGCCGCAGGACGGCCAGTACGACATCGAGAAGTACGTCCTGGTCAACCAGCCGTCTCCGTTCGTCTCCACCACGTACGACCACGACCTCTACAAGCAGTGGAAGAGCGCCTGGAACTACTACATCGACGCCCCCGGCGGCATCGACGTCAACGAGACGATCGGCGACACCCACAAGTGGGCCGCACAGGTCGAGGTCGCCTTCCCCGGCGGCATCGCACGGGACTTCGTCGTCGGCGCCTGCCCCGTCGACAAGGAGACCAAGCGCGAGATCATGAGCGAGTGCCGGGACAACCCGAACTACCTGCCCTGGCGCCTCTGACCAGTCTCGCCGTCCGGTGTTTCAGCGGGCAGTGAGGACCGCCTCCGAGGCCACCGGCCGGTAACCGGCCCGCTGGAACGCCCGTACGCTGCGCGCGTTGCCCGGCGACTGCTGGGACCACACCACCGGGCCCGGCGCCGGATGCCGGGCCGCCACCGCGAGCCGGGGCCCGAGGCCCCGGCCGCGCGCCTCCTCGTCGATCTCCACCGCCACCTCCCACCGGCCGGTCAGCCCCCGGCCCAGCACCAGCACCCCGCCGTCCGTCACCCACACCCGCACGTCGCCACGGCGCTTCGACGCGGCCTTGACGCACGGGTGTTCGCGGTCCTCGATCTCCCGCAGCGCGATCTCCGGCGGGCCGGGCAGCGCGTCCGCGACGGTCACCAGGTCGAGGGTGTCCATCCTGCGGCCGGTACGGGCCATCAGCGCGGCGCGGAAGCCCGGATGCATCGCGGCGGCGAGCCGGTCGGAGTCGGTGGCCGCGAGCTCGGCCCGTAGCCACTCGGGGTCCAGCGCGGTGAAGACGACCGAGTGCGCGGTGAACGCCACGACCCCCTCCTCCCGGACATCCGGCCGGCCCACCACCGTCACCTCGCCGTCCGCCGGCGGGAAACGCCCCTCCGCCGCCTCCGGCAGAATCCCCCCAGCGGCTTCGCTCACCACATGCCTCCCCGGGTCGCCCTACCGCCCTCCCCTCCATGATCGCCGACGCGGGCCGATAATCTGAGCCCCGTCAGCAATGCACCAAGAAGGGGTGGACCTGTGGCGGACATCGAGGAAGCACGCAAGGCGTTCGACCGTTACGACGCGGACGGCGACGGCTTCATCACCGCGGCCGAGTACAAGACGGCCATGGCTCAGATGGGCGACTGGAACGTCACCGAGGCGGTGGCCGAGGCCGTGATCGCCGCGCAGGACGCCAACAGCGACAAGCTCCTGTCGTTCGACGAGTTCTGGGCCCACCTCAACAAGGCCTGATCCGCACGCCGCTGCGCAAGAGGGCCCCCGGCGTTCCGTACGCCGGGGGCCCTCCGCATGCCGGGACCGTGATCGGTCAGCACTCGATGATGTTCACCGCGAGCCCGCCCCGCGCCGTCTCCTTGTACTTGACCGACATGTCCGCGCCCGTCTCCTTCATCGTCTTGATGACCTTGTCGAGGGACACCTTGTGGCTGCCGTCGCCGCGCATCGCCATCCGGGCCGCGGTGACGGCCTTGACCGCCGCCATGCCGTTGCGTTCGATGCAGGGGATCTGGACCAGGCCGCCGACCGGGTCGCAGGTGAGGCCGAGGTTGTGCTCCATGCCGATCTCCGCCGCGTTCTCGACCTGCTCGGGGGAGCCGCCGAGGACCTCGGCGAGTGCGCCGGCGGCCATCGAGCAGGCGGAGCCGACCTCGCCCTGGCAGCCGACCTCGGCGCCGGAGATGGAGGCGTTCTCCTTGAAGAGCATGCCGATCGCGCCCGCGGCGAGCAGGAAGTCGACGATGCCCTCCTCGTCGGCGCCCGGGACGAAGTTCATGTAGTAGTGCAGGACCGCCGGGATGATGCCCGCGGCGCCGTTGGTCGGGGCGGTGACGACGCGGCCGCCGGCCGCGTTCTCCTCGTTGACGGCCATCGCGTAGAGCGTGATCCACTCCATGGCCAGCGCCTTCGGGTCGCCCTCGGAGCGCAGCTTGCGGGCCGTGGTCGCGGCGCGGCGGCGGACCTTGAGGCCGCCGGGGAGGATGCCCTCGCGGGCCATGCCGCGCGCCACGCACGCCTGCATGACGCGCCAGATCTCCAGCAGGCCCTCGCGGATCTCGTCCTCGGTGCGCCAGGCCTTCTCGTTCTCCAGCATCAGCGCCGAGATCGACAGGCCCGTCTCCCTGGTGAGCCGCAGGAGCTCGTCGCCGGTGCGGAAGGGGTGCTTCAGGACGGTGTCGTCGGGGACGATCGGGTTGTCGCCCGCCACCCCCTCTTGAGAAAGCACGGTCTCGTCGACGACGAACCCGCCGCCCACCGAGTAGTACGTCTTCTCCAGCAGCGTGGCGCCCTCGGCGTCGCGCGCGGTCACCGTCATGCCGTTGGCGTGGTACGGCAGGGCCTTGCGGCGGTGCAGGACCAGGTCCGCGTCGAAGTCGAAGGCGATCTCGTGGGCGCCGAGCAGATTGAGCCGCCCGTCGGCCTTGATCCGCTCCACCTGCTCGTCGGCGCTCTCGACGTCGACCGTGCGCGGGGAGTTGCCCTCGAGTCCCAGCAGGACGGCCTTCGGCGTGCCGTGGCCGTGGCCGGTCGCGCCCAGGGAGCCGTACAGCTCGGCGCGTATCGAGGCGGTGTGGGCCAGCAGGCCCTCGTTCTTCAGGCGCCGGGCGAACATCCGGGCGGCGCGCATCGGGCCCACCGTGTGGGAGCTGGACGGGCCGATACCGATCGAGAACAGGTCGAAGACCGAGAGGGCCACGGGGAACTCCTTGTGGGGTGGTAGACGCCGTTGTCTGCCGGTGGTGCAGAGGCATTGCGTGGGTGCGTGATGCTGCTGACGTCGGTGCCGACGTGGTGCGGGGCACCGCGCTCACGGTCCAGTGTGCGCGGTGCCCCTTTTGTTTTGCTCCGGGCTGTTACGGGAGATCCGTCACAGACCGGGGTAGAGCGGGTGCTTCGCGGCCAGGGCGGTGACCCGGGCGCTCAGCGCCGGCACGTCGTACGACGGCTTCAGCGCCTCGGCGATGATGTCCGCGACCTCGCGGAAGTCCTCGTCCTGGAAGCCGCGGGTGGCGAGCGCCGGCGTGCCGATCCGCAGACCCGAGGTGACCATCGGCGGCCGCGGGTCGTTCGGGATGGCGTTGCGGTTGACCGTGATGCCGACCTCGTGGAGACGGTCCTCGGCCTGCTGGCCGTCCAGCTCGGAGTTGCGCAGGTCCACCAGGACCAGGTGCACGTCCGTGCCGCCGGACAGGACGGAGACGCCGTGCTCGGCGACGTCCGCCTGGACCAGGCGCTCGGCGAGGACGCGGGCGCCGTCCAGCGTGCGCTGCTGGCGCTCCTTGAAGTCCTCGGAGGCGGCGATCTTGAAGGAGACCGCCTTGGCCGCGATGACGTGCTCCAGCGGGCCGCCCTGCTGACCGGGGAAGACCGCGGAGTTGATCTTCTTGGCGAGCTCCTGCGTCGACAGGATCACACCGCCGCGCGGACCGCCGAGGGTCTTGTGCGTGGTGGTGGTGACGACGTGGGCGTGCGGCACCGGGTTCGGGTGCAGACCCGCGGCGACCAGGCCCGCGAAGTGGGCCATGTCGACCATGAGGTACGCGCCGACCTCGTCGGCGATCCGGCGGAAGGCCGCGAAGTCCAGCTGGCGCGGGTACGCGGACCAGCCGGCCACGATCAGCTTCGGCTTGGACTCCTTGGCGAGCCGCTCGACCTCGGCCATGTCGACCTGGCCGGTGGCGTCGTCGACGTGGTACGCGACCACGTTGTAGAGCTTGCCGGAGAAGTTGATCTTCATGCCGTGGGTCAGGTGACCGCCGTGGGCCAGGTTCAGGCCCATGATCGTGTCGCCCGGCTTCAGCAGCGCGAACATCGCGGCCGCGTTCGCCTGCGCGCCCGAGTGGGGCTGCACATTGGCGTGCTCGGCGCCGAAAAGCGCCTTGATGCGGTCGATCGCGATCTGCTCGACCACGTCGACGTGCTCGCAGCCGCCGTAGTAGCGGCGGCCGGGGTAGCCCTCGGCGTACTTGTTGGTGAGGACGGAGCCCTGGGCCTCCATGACCGCGACCGGAGCGAAGTTCTCCGAGGCGATCATCTCGAGGGTGGACTGCTGACGGTGGAGCTCGGCGTCGACAGCGGCGGCGACGTCCGGGTCCAGCTCGTGGAGAGGGGTGTTGAGAAGCGACATCACTCGGTCCCTAAGGTCTCAGGTCAGCGCTTGGGGCGGCGCTTGGGTCAGCCGGCGAATTCGGTGTACTCGTCCGCGGAGAGCAGGTCGTCCTGCTCCTCGCTGACGCGTACCTTGAACAGCCAGCCGCCCTCGAACGGGGCGGAGTTCACCAGCGACGGGTCGTTCACGACGTCCTCGTTGGCCTCGGTGACCTCACCGCTGACCGGGGAGTACAGGTCGCTGACCGACTTGGTGGACTCGAGCTCGCCGCAGGTCTCACCCGCGGTCACGGTGGCGCCGACCTCGGGGAGCTGGACGTACACCACGTCGCCGAGCGCGTTCGCCGCGTGCTCCGTGATGCCGACCGTCGACACGCCGTCCTCGGCGGCCGACAGCCACTCGTGCTCCTTGCTGTAGCGCAGCTGCTGGGGGTTGCTCATGACCTGAATTCTCCTGTACGCGGGGGAGTGCTGGTGAACGGGGAGAGGGTGCGGACGATCACTTCCGGACCCGGATGATCACTTCTGGCGCTTGTAGAACGGCAGCGCGACGACGTCGTACGGCTCGTGGGTGCCGCGGATGTCGACGCCCACGCCCTGGGTGCCGGGCGCGGCGTGGGCCGCGTCGACGTACGCCATGGCGATCGGCTTGCCGAGGGTGGGGCTCGGGGCGCCCGAGGTGACCTCGCCGACGACCTGCCCGCCGGCGACGACCTGCATCCCGGCGCGCGGGACGCGGCGGCCCTGGGCGATCAGCCCGACGAGCTTGCGCGGCGGTGCCGTCTCGGCGCGCTTCGCGGCGGCCGTGAGCGCCTCACGGCCGACGAAGTCGCCCTCCTTCTCGAACTTCACGACCCGGCCGAGGCCGGCGTCGAACGGGGTGAGCGCGGTCGTCAGCTCGTGCCCGTACAGCGGCATGCCCGCCTCCAGGCGCAGCGTGTCGCGGCAGGAGAGGCCGCAGGGGATCAGACCGGCGGGCGCGCCCGCCCCGGTCAGCGCCTGCCAGAGCTTCTCGGCGTGCTGCGGCTCGACGAACAGCTCGAAGCCGTCCTCACCGGTGTAGCCGGTACGGGCGATCAGCGCCGGGACGCCCGCGACCGTGCCGGGCAGGCCCGCGTAGTACTTCAGACCGTCCAGGTCGGCGTCGGTCAGCGACTGCAGGATGCCGGGGGACTCGGGGCCCTGGACGGCGATCAGCGCGTACGCGTCACGGTCGTCGCGGACGGTGGCGTCGAAGCCCTCGGCGCGCTCGGTGAGGGCGTCGAGCACGATCTGGGCGTTGCCGGCGTTGGCGACGACCATGTACTCGGGGGCCTCGCTCGCGCCGAGGCGGTAGACGATCAGGTCGTCGAGGATGCCGCCGTCGGCCCGGCAGATCATCGTGTACCGGGCGCGGCCGGGGCCGACGGTGGAGATGTTGCCGACCAGTGCGTAGTTCAGCAGGTCGACCGCCTGCGGGCCGCTGACGGTGATCTCGCCCATGTGGGAGAGGTCGAAGAGGCCGGCCTTGGTGCGGACCGCGGTGTGCTCGTCGCGCTCACTGCCGTAGCGCAGCGGCATGTCCCAGCCGGCGAAATCGGTCATGGTCGCGCCCAGCGACCTGTGCAGGGCGTCGAGTGCGGTCAGACGGGGGACGTTGCTCATAGGTGTGGCTCCCAGGGCATGGCTCGAGGACAATCCTCCCCATCTGTCATCGGAACCTGAGAGGTTCGCCCCGACCACGCGTACGGGTAGTCGTGACTTGCACCTTGGGTGGAGCGCGCTCGACGCGGCTCGCTTTTCAGATCTGCCTCATCGCGCGCGGTACGGGGCCTGAGAGATTCAAGGGAGGAACTTGCTCCTTCGGCGCCCGCCACACAGGTGGCAGGGACTCTCCCGCGCGGATTCAAGCGGCCGGTATGGAGTTGGCGCGCACATCATTGCACGCATCGGGGAAGAGTGGAGCGAGAGGCGCCCTGAAATCGCTTGAGCCGCATTACCAATTCTTTACACTTCATGGGCAAGGGTGTGGGACGACCCGAAGGGGGAGGGGATGACGTTGCCGCCGACCGGTGCATACGCCGCCACGACCGCGGGGGTGCCGGCGCCGCCGGGTATGTCCGCCGTCCCGTCCCAGGCGGGGGCCGCGATACCTCTCGCGCCGGTCGCGCCCGCCGCGCCGCCCGTCCTGCGCGATCTGCGCGAGCGCGCCGGGCGCAGTCCGCGCAGCCTGCTCTTCGCCGCCGGCGACGTGGTCGTCGTCTCCGGCCTCCCCGGGAGCGGGAAGTCCACGCTGATGCGGCGTGCGGCGCAGGGCCTCGGCATCGACTCCCAGGACACCCGGGACCGGTGGGACGCCCGTGCGCCCCGCTTCCTGCCGTACGCCGTCTACCGGCCGCTCGTCCGGCTGGCCCACTACGCCGGGCTGTGGCGCGCGCTGCGGTCCGGCGAGAGCGTCGTCGTGCACGACTGCGGTACGCAGGCGTGGGTCCGACGCTGGCTCGCGCGCGAGACGCGGCGGCGGGGCACGTCGCTGCACCTGGTGCTGCTGGACGTGACCCCGCAGGTCGCGAGAGAGGGCCAGCGGGAGCGGGGGCGCGGCGTCTCGGGTTACGCCTTCGCCCGGCACCGCCGCGCCGTGTCCCGCCTGGTCGCGGACGCGGAGGCGGGGCGGCTGCCGTGGGGGTGCGCGTCGGCGGTCCTGCTGGACCGGGAGGCGGCGGGGGTGTTGGGACGGCTGGGGTTCGAGTGACGATGGGGGCGGGCGGCGGTCGGCCGCCCTGTCCCCTCCCGCTCCTTCCCGTAACCGGGCTCTGCCCGGACCCGCGCCCGTACCGCGCACGCGCCCGGCGCTAAGGTCGGCCCCGGCGCACCGCACCGTACGAAGGACGACCCGCATGGAGACACCCGCCCCCGCCTGGCCCGCCAACGAGCTCGAAGAGGTGCTCGCCGCCTCTCTCGGCAACCCCTCGGCCGGAGGCCGCCTCGTCGAGGTGCTCGGGCGCAGCCCGGTATGGATTCCGCTTCCGAACGGCGGCGGGCCCGACAGCCGTGACCTCGATCTGCCGACGATGGACATCGGCGGCGCCGCCTTCGTCCCGGTCTTCAGTTCGGAGCAGCAGTTCCTCCAGTGCGTCGGCGCGCACATGTCGTTCACCGTCGCCCCGGCCAGGGACTTCGCCCGCGGTCTGCCTCCACAGCTCGGCATCGCCGTCAACCCGGGCGGCGCCGTCGGCGTGCCGCTGCCGCCGCCCGCCGTCGCCGAACTGTGCCGGGCCGGGCGGACGCCGCTCGACGGCGCAGCGTCCGGCGGCCGGGTCCGGCTGTTCGAGCCGGACTGGAAGGAGGAGCCGGTCGATTTCCTGTCCGCCGCCGCGGGCGAGTTCGAGAGCACCGGGGTCGTCGTGACCGCCCGCCGCGCGCTCGCCTCCGTCGAGGGCGACGCGCCGGCGCTGTTCATCGGCGTCCAGCTCTCGTCGTGGGAGGGCGCCGACCGCGACGCTCCCATGGACGCCCTCGGTCGGGCCCTCGGCCGGGTCCAGCTCCCGTGGCCCGTCAACCTGGTGCTTCTCGACATTGCGCAGGACCCGGTGGGCGACTGGATGCTGGAGCGCGTACGGCCGTTCTACGAGCGACAGCACGCGTAGTGGCCAAGTCTTTGCCGACACGGCCGATTAAGCTGGTTTGATGGCCTGACCAGCCTGACAGCGGCCGTGCGAAACGGTGCGCGAAACGTTGTGTGAACCGGCGGGCGGGACGGCAGGCGGGACGGTGGGCGAAACGGTGGGAACGAAGAGGGGCGGAACAGGGTGAGTGCGTCAGGCACCGCGGCGGCCGGGCAGGTCGAGCACATGCTGCGCCAGGTGACTCCGGGCCGCTACGACGCGTACGAGGCGCTGCTGCATGCCCTCGCCGAGCCCTCGGGCGGCCGGATCTGGATGCTGCTGTGGCACGGAGAGCCCGGCTCGGCCGACGCCCAGTACGGAAACATGGAGGTCGACGGCGTCTGCTACGCGCCGTGCGTCACCTCCGCCCAGGAACTCGCCGTCTCCGGCTGGAACCGCGCGCACGAGGTCACCGGCGGCCGCGACATCGCCCGCGCCCTCTACCCGGACCGCTGGGGGATCTGGCTCAATCCGCACGCGCCCGGCGGCGGAGTCGGCGTCCCGTGGCTGGATCTGCGCCGTATCGCCACGGGCCTGGACCGGATGCCCGCCGGACCGCTGCGGCTGACCGAGCCCGCGATCGAGATCCCGCAGTTCTACGCCCTGCTGACGCAGAACGCGCACCGCACCTCGGCCGTCCGCTCCCTGCGGCGCGCCTGGGTGCAGCCGTCGATCGGGCCCGCGTACCTCGCGATCGGCCTGGACCTCTACGACGCCGCTCCCCAGTCGGTCGACGCGGTGCACGCGATGATGCGGCAGTCCGTCGCCGCGGTCCCGGACGGCCTGCCGGTGTCGACGGTGGCCATGTCCGACGAGTACGACCCGGTCACCATGTGGATGCGGGTCAACGCGCGCCCCTTCTACGACCGCGACGCCCACGCCGGCGCCCCGGCCGCCGGCGGCGGCTACGGCTATCCGCCGCCGCACACCCGCTGAGCTGCGACGCGGCGGCGGATGTCGGTCAAGAACTCCGCCAGATGTCAAGGGCGTTAACTCGCCGGGTGAGGATGTCCCGTATCTGCCCGGTTTGTTGAGTGTCCGGGTCTCGAGTAGGTATCACCGCTATCCGGACTGTTCTCCCAGGTGTCTCCCGTCTGTAGTGTTCGGCCGTCAAGACCTCTCCCACGGCGGAACCTCGGGGTGGACCCATGCGAATATTCAAGTCCGGAGCTGTCCGGGCGATCACGGCGGCGGTGGCCGTCGGCCTGATCGCCACCGGCTGCGCCAGCGAGCGGAGCGAAGGGGACAAGGGGGGCGACAAGGACACGTTGGTGTTCGCGGGCGCCGGTGACCCCGGTTCCCTCGACCCTGCCCTCGCGAGTGACGGTGAGACCTTCAGGGTCACCCGTCAGGCCTTCGAGGCGCTGCTCGAGCACGAGTCGGGAGGCAGCGAGCTCGTCGGCGGCCTCGCCGAGAAGTGGTCGAGCAACCCCGAAGGCACTGTCTGGACGTTCGACCTGCGCAAGGGTGTGAAGTTCCACGACGGAGAGGCGTTCAACGCCGACGCGGTCTGCGCGAACTACGACCACTGGTTCAACTGGAAGGGCACCTACCAGTCGAGCGCGGTCTCCTACTACTGGCAGACCATCATGGGCGGCTTCGCCAAGAACGAGGACAAGGAAGCGCCCAAGCCGAATTACAAGTCCTGCACGGCCAAGGACGAGAACACGGCGGTCATCGAGGTCAACGAGCCCTCGGCGAACCTGCCCGGCGGCTTCTCCCTCCAGGCGCTGGCGATCCACTCGCCGAAGGCCATCGAGGAGTACGAGAAGCAGGACGCGACCGCCAAGGGCGACGCGATCACGTACCCCAAGTACAGCCAGGAGGCCGGCACGGTCGCCGGCACCGGCCCGTACAAGATCGTGAAGTGGAACAAGGGCAACAAGGAAGTCACCCTTGAGCGCTTCGACGACTACTGGGGCGAGAAGGCCCACATCAAGAACCTGGTCTTCCGCACGATCGACACCGAGGCCGGCCGCCGTCAGGCGCTGCAGGCCGGTGACATCGACGGCTACGACCTGGTCGCGCCCGCCGATGTGAAGACGCTCGAGGACGCGGGCTTCGAGGTCCCGACCCGTGACGTCTTCAACATCTTCTACGTCGGCATGACGCAGTCGAAGAACCCGGCGCTGAAGAAGCTCGAGGTCCGGCAGGCCATCTCGCACGCCATCGACCGCGAGGGCATCGTCAAGACGCAGCTGCCCGAGGGCGGCAAGGCCGCGACCCAGTTCATGCCCGACACGGTCGCCGGCTTCTCCGACAAGGTGAAGACCTACCCGTTCGACACGAACAAGGCGAAGGACCTCCTCAAGAAGGCCGGCGAGGAGAAGCTCAAGATCGAGTTCTGCTACCCGACCGAGGTCACCCGCCCGTACATGCCTGCCCCGCAGGACATGTTCGAGCGTATGAAGGCCGACCTGGAGAAGGCCGGCATCACGGTCACGCCGAAGGCCATGAAGTGGGCCCCGGACTACCTGGACGCCACCGAGGCCGGTTCCTGTGCCCTGCACATGCTCGGCTGGACCGGTGACTTCAACGACGGCTACAACTTCATCGGCACCTGGTTCGCCGGGCCGGACAAGCAGTGGGGCTTCAACGACAAGAAGGTCTTCGAAGCCGTGAACGCCGCCTCGAAGATCACCGACCCCGCGGGTCGCACGGACGCCTACAAGAAGGCCAACGAGGCGATCATGGAGTACGTCCCGGGCATCCCGATCTCGTCCTCCCCGCCGGCCATCGCGTTCGCCAAGAACGTGAACCCGCCGAAGGTCTCCCCGCTGACGCAGGAGAACTTCGCCGAGGTCTCCTTCAAGTAATCGAAACCCATGCGGGTCCGCCCGGCCACAGAACCTCGGTGGCCGGGCGGACCCGCATCGACGCACGTAAGAAAGGGGCATGCGGGGTGCTGCGACTCGTCGTACGAAGACTGCTACAGCTCATACCCACCCTGCTCGGCCTGTCGGTTCTGCTCTTCCTCTGGCTGAACCGGCTGCCCGGCGGACCCGCCTCAGCGATCCTGGGCGAGCGGGCGACCGAAGCCGAAGTGGCGCGCATCAACCGGGCCCTCGGGCTCGACGAGCCCGTCTACGTCCAGTACTGGCGCTTCATCAAGCGCATCTTCGAACTGGACCTGGGTACCTCGGTCCAGACCGGTCAGCCGGTGTGGGAGGAATTCACGACGCGGTTCCCCGCCACGGTGGAACTCAGCATCGCCGCGATCCTCATTGCCATCGTTGTCGGCATCCCGCTCGGCTACCTCGCGGCCAGGCGCCGCGGCGGCTGGCTCGACGTCGCCGCGGTCTCCGGATCGCTGATCGGCATCTGCATCCCGGTGTTCTTCCTCGCCCTGATGCTCAAGGCCGTCTTCGCCGTGGAACTGGGCATCTTCCCGAGCTACGGGCGGCTGTCGACCGGTCTCAACGCCACCGACATCACCGGGTTCGCCATCCTGGACGGTCTGCTGACGGGTGAACTCGACGCCGCCTGGGACGCGATCACCCATCTGATCCTGCCCGCCGTCGCGCTCTCCTCCATCCCGCTCGCCGTCATCGTCCGGATGACCCGCGCCAGCGTCCTGGAAGTGCTCGGCGAGGACTACGTCCGCACCGCCGAGTCGAAGGGCCTCCACAAGAGAGTCGTCCGCGGCCGGCACGTGCTGCGCAACGCGCTGCTGCCGGTGGTCACCGCCGTCGGTCTGCTGACCGGAAGCCTGCTGTCCGGCGCGGTGCTGACCGAGTCGGTCTTCTCCTTCAACGGCATCGGCAACTTCATCCGCACCTCGATCGACGCCCGCGATTACCCGGTGCTCGTCGGGTTCATCCTCTTCATCGCGATGGTGTACGTCCTCATCAACCTGCTGGTCGACCTCGCGTACAGCATCATCGACCCGAGAGTGCGGGTGCACTGACGTGACGACCATGACGAAGAAGGCCGACAAGATCGATCGGCTCGCCGAGTTGATGCAGACGTCGGAGGTCACCAGCGGCGCGAGCCTGTGGCGCGAGGCCATGCGGCGGCTGCGGGCCAGCAAGATGGCGATCATCGGCGCCGTCATCATCGCGCTGTTCGTGCTCCTGGCGCTCATCGGACCGTGGCTCGCCCCGCACAGCCCGTCCGCCCAGCTCTGGCGCAGTGAAGTCTTCGCCAACAAGGGCGAGTTCGTCGGCGCGCGCGGCGAGAACTGGTTCGGCCTCGACCACCTCGGCCGGGACATGTTCTCCCGGATCCTGGTCGGCGCGCGGCAGACCCTGCTGGTCGGCATCGTGTCGATGCTCATCGGTCTGATCGTCGGCGCCCTCGTCGGCGTGCTCTCCGGCGCCGCCGCGACCCTCGGCGGCCGGACCGGGCAGCGCATCGACACCGTGGTCATGCGCTTCACGGACATCATGCTGTCGCTGCCGTCGCTGCTGCTGGCGGTCTCGATCGCCGCGGTGATGGGCCAGTCGCTGACCACCGTGATGATCGCCGTCGGTGTCGTACAGATCCCGATCTTCGCCCGACTGCTGCGCGGTTCGATGCTGGTGCAGGGCGGGAGCGACTACGTCCTCGCGGCCAAGGCGCTCGGCATCCGCAAGAAGCGGATCGTGCTGACGCAGATCCTGCCGAACTCGCTCAGCCCGGTGATCGTCCAGGCGACGCTCAGCCTCGCCACCGCGATCATCGAGGCCGCGGCCCTGTCCTATCTGGGCCTCGGCAACCCCGACCCGGCGACCCCGGAGTGGGGCGTCATGCTCGCCCAGGCCGAACGGTTCTTCGACAACGAGCCCATGATGGCGGCCTACCCCGCCATCGGCATCATCATCACCGCCCTCGGCTTCACCCTGCTCGGCGAGGCCATGCGCGAAGCCCTCGACCCGAAGCTGCGAGGCTGAAGTCCCATGGCACTGCTCTCAGTTGAAGAACTCAGCGTCACCTTCACCGCGAAGGGCCGCAAGGACGCGACGGCCGTGGACGGCGTCTCCTTCGACGTCGACCAGGGCCAGGTCGTGGGCCTCGTCGGCGAGTCCGGCTGCGGCAAGTCCGTCACGTCGCTCGCCCTGATGGGGCTGCTCCCGCGCAAGGGCGTGAAGATCGGCGGACGTGCCGACTTCGACGGCCGGAACCTGCTCGGCATGAACGAGCGCAAGCTGCGCGACATGCGCGGCAGCCAGCTCGCGATGATCTTCCAGGACCCGCTGTCCTCGCTGAACCCGGTCATTCCCATCGGGATCCAGGTCACCGAGATCCTCGAGCGGCACCGCGGCATGAAGGGGGAGGCCGCCCGCAAGGAGGCCGTCAACCTGCTGGACCGGGTCGGCATCCCCGACCCGGACCGCCGGCTCAAGGAGTACCCGCACCAGCTGTCCGGCGGTATGCGCCAGCGCGCGCTCATCGCCATGGCGGTCGCCTGCGCGCCCCGGCTGCTGATCGCGGACGAGCCAACGACCGCGCTGGACGTGACCATCCAGGCGCAGATCCTCGAACTCCTCAAGGAACTGGTCGACGAGGAGGGCACCGCCCTGCTGATGATCACCCACGACCTGGGCGTCGTGGCCGGTCTCTGCGACCAGGTCAACGTCCTGTACGCGGGCCGGGCCGTGGAGTCCGCGGGCCGCCGCGAGCTGTTCGCACACCCCACCCACCCGTACGCGCACGGACTGCTCGGCTCCATCCCGAGGCTCGACGCGCCGCGCGGTGAGGCGCTCACCCCCATCCGCGGATCCATCAACGACCGGATCGCGTGGGCCGACGGCTGCGCCTTCGCGCCCCGCTGCGACCGGTACACGATGGAGTGCCTGACCGGCACACCCGAACTGACCGAACCACGCGCGGCCGGACACCAGGTCCGGTGCGTCAACCCGGTCCTTCCCAAGTCCAAGGCGGAGGTCTCGGCATGAGTCTGCTCGAACTCGACGACGTCAAGGTCCACTTCCCGGTCAAGAAGGGCATCATCTTCGACCGCACGGTCGGCCACGTCTACGCGGTCGACGGCGTCTCGCTCAAGGTCGAGGCCGGCCAGACGTACGGACTGGTGGGCGAGTCGGGCTGCGGCAAGACGACGCTCGGCCGCAGCGTGCTGCGGCTGGTGGACATCACCGACGGCGAGGTCGTCTTCGACGGGACCGACCTGGCGAAGCTGCCCGAGGAGGAGATGCGCCGGTTCCGCCGGCGTCTGCAGATGGTCTTCCAGGACCCGCTCGGCAGCCTCAACCCGCGGCAGAACATCGAGTCGATCCTCAGCGAGGGCATGGCCGCGCACGGGATCGGCAAGGACCAGGACGAGCGCCGGGAGAAGATCAAGGCGATCCTCGCCAAGGTCGGCCTCCCCACCAACGCGCTCTCCCGCTATCCGCACGAGTTCTCCGGCGGTCAGCGCCAGCGCATCGGCATCGCCCGCGCGCTGGTCCTCGAGCCCGACGTGATCATCTGCGACGAGCCGGTCTCCGCGCTCGACGTGTCGGTGCAGGCGCAGGTGATCAACCTGCTGGAGGAGCTCCAGGAGTCGCTGGGCCTGACCTACCTCGTCATCGCCCACGACCTCGCCGTCGTCCGCCACATCTCGGACGTCATCGGCGTCATGTACCTGGGCTCGCTGGTGGAGGAGGCCCCGAGCGACGCGCTGTACGCGGAGCCGAAGCACCCGTACACCAAGGCGCTGATGTCGGCGGTGCCGGTGCCCGACCCGGAGGTCGAGGACCGGCGCGAGCGCATCCTGCTCCAGGGCGACCTGCCCTCCCCGGCGAACCCGCCGACGGGCTGCCGCTTCCACACCCGCTGTCCCTGGGCGCAGGACAAGTGCGCGGTCGAGCGTCCGGTGCTGACGGACGTCGGCGACGGACACAAGGTGGCCTGCCACTTCGCGGCCGAGATCGAGGCCGGCACGATCGGGATGACGCGGGAGACCGGTATCGAGGCCGTCACGCGGACCGAGGAGGTCGCGGCGGAAGGCCCCGACGAGCCGAAGGCGGAGGTGCCGGCGCAGGCGTCCGGCAAGGACGGGTCGGCGGCGACCGCGGTGGCCGCCGACGCGGACACCGACGAGGAGCCCGACGGCGACGGCAGCGACTCGGACGCGGCGGCCGCTTCCGACGAGGACGAGGCCGAGGCCGAGGAGACCGGCCAGACCGCCGCTTCGGCCGAGGACAAGGGCGTGGACGAGGCCGACGAGACGGCTCAGGCCGTCGAGGCCGGCGAGACGGCAGCGGACGGGGGCGACGCTCCGCAGTCGGACGCCTCCGCCAAGGAGTCGAGCACGACCGCCTGACGGACCGCCGCGCGGCTTGGAGCACCGGGCGTTGTAGAACTGTCCGGTGCTCCAAGAACTCTTCACGCCCTCCGTCCAGCATGCGCTCGAGCTCGTCGGGATCTTCGTCTTCGCGATCTCGGGGGCGCTGCTCGCCGTGCGGAAGAACTTCGACGTCTTCGGCATGGCGGTCCTCGCCGAGGTCACGGCGCTCGGCGGCGGTCTGCTGCGTGACCTGATCATCGGGGCCGTGCCGCCCGCCGCCTTCACCGATCTCGGGTACTTCGTCACGCCGCTCGTGGCGACGGGCCTGGTGTTCTTCCTGCATCCGCACGTCGAGCGGATCCAGGTGGCCGTCAACGTCTTCGACGCGGCCGGCCTCGGCCTGTTCTGCGTCTCGGGTGCGACCAAGGCGCACCAGTACGGCCTCGGGCTCACCGCTTCGGCGACCCTGGGGCTCGCCACGGCCGTCGGCGGCGGCGTACTGCGCGACGTGCTCGCCAACGAGGTGCCGTCGCTGCTGCGCTGGGACCGCGACCTGTACGCGGTGCCCGCGATGGTGGGCGCGACGATGGTGGTGCTGTGCATCCGGTTCGACGTGCTGAACCCGGCGACGAGCGGACTGGCCGCGGCGACCGCGTTCCTGCTCCGGCTGCTGGCCATGCGCTACCACTGGCGGGCGCCGAGGGCGTGGAACCGGCGCTCCGAGGCCCGTGACGACGAGCACAAAGCTACCGCTTAGTAGTTGCCTGTTGTACCGTATCGCCCATGGCAGAAGCATTGGTTCGGGCGACCGTCGGCAACAGCGAGTTCGACCGCGACACGGCGGTCTCCCTGCGTGAGGCGGGCGTCTACGACGCGGAGCTCTCCGCGGGCTGGACGATCATCCACGCCGTCAACGGCGGCTATCTGCTGGCGCTCATGGGCCGGGCGCTCGGCGACGCGCTGCCGCACCCCGACCCGTTCTCGGTGTCGGCGCACTACCTCACCGCCTCACAGCCCGGGCCCGCGGTCATCCGCACGGAGACGATACGCACCGGCCGCACGCTCTCCACCGGCCAGGCGTCCCTCTTCCAGTACGCGGAGGACGGCACCGAGGTCGAGCGCATCCGGGTGCTCGCGACGTACGGCGATCTCGACGCCCTCCCCGACGACGTCCGCACCACCGCCGAGCCGCCGGCGATCCCGCCGATCGAGCGCTGCCTCGGGCCGGCCGACGGCCGGCCCGAGATCCCCGGCAGCTCCGCGATCACCGAGCGGCTGGACATCAAGCTGGACCCGGCGACGGTCGGCTGGGCGGTCGGCGCGCCGTCGGGCAAGGGCGAGATGCGCGGCTGGTTCGGTCTGGCGGACGGCCGTGACGCGGACCCGCTGTCGCTGCTGCTGACGGTGGACGCCCTGCCGCCGACCTCGTTCGAGCTGGGCCTCTCCGGCTGGACCCCGACCGTCGAACTGACCACCCACATCCGCTGCCGCCCGGCGCCGGGCCCGCTGCGCGTCTCGATCACGACGCGGAACCTGGCGGGCGGCTTCCTGGAGGAGGACGCGGACGTCTGGGACTCCGCGGACCGCCTGGTCGCCCAGTCCCGCCAGCTGGCCAAGGCTCCCCGGAGCTGACGAGTCCCGCCCCGGGGCGCGGGGTCGGCCGACGCCCCGGGGCGCCGCACCCACCGGCCCGCGCTGCCGGGCCGGTTCACACGTCGCGCCCCAGCCACGCCGCCAGCCGGTCGTAGGCGTCCGCGTCCGCGGGGGCCTCGCGCACGGCCGCGAACGGCACCTCCTCGCCGCGGCGGTCCGCGGGCAGCGCCTGGCCGGCCAGCGGCAGGACCACGAGCGCCAGTTCCTCGTCCAGCGGCTTGCGGTGCCCGAGCGCCTTGGACAGGTCCCAGGTGTGGGCCAGGGTCTCCATGACGTACCCGCCGACCACCGCACCGCCCGGTACGCGGCCCCACGGCACCGTGTACTCCCCGGCGAGTTTCGCGTCGTCCGCCCAGGCCGCGGTCGCCTGTCGCAGGACGTCGTCGAAGGCGGCGCTCCAGCCGTCGTCCGCCACGCCGTCCGCACGGAGGGGCACCGCCATGCCGTCGCCACCCTCCCCGACCACGGCGAACCGGCGGGTGACGCCCACGACATGGGAGATCAGCTGCCGTACGTCGTACTCCGCGCACGGCGTGGGCAGGGCCAGCTCCTCTGGGGCGACGGTCCCCAGGAGGCCCGCGAACTGGGCGGCGGTGCGGGCGTACAGGGGGCGTGGGTCGTTGGTCATCTGCGACTCCTTCGGTCGGTGGCGAGGGTCCGTGCGACGGCTGCGTACGACGGCTGCGTACGACGCGTCCGTGCGGCGGTGACGGGCACCACGATGCCCGGATAACCTGACATCCCCCGTCAGGTTTACCGGAGGGCCCCGTGAAGTCCGACCGGCTGCTGTCGATCCTGCTGCTCCTGCAGACCCGCGGCCTCGTCCCCGCCTCCGCACTCGCCGAGCGGCTCGAGGTGTCCGTACGCACCGTCTACCGGGACGTCGAGGCGCTGTCGGCCGCCGGCGTCCCCGTGTACGCCGAGCGCGGCCGGCACGGCGGCATCGCGCTGCTGCCCGGTTACCGCACCGACGTCACCGGGCTGACGGCGGACGAGTCGCGGGCGCTGTTCGTCCTGGCCGCCCAGGGCGCCCACCGTGCCCTCGGGCTCCATGAGGCGCTGGGCTCCGCGCTGCGCAAGGTCATGGCGGCGCTGCCGGAACCGCACCGGCCCGCCGCCGAGTTGACCAGCCGCCGCGTCCTCGTCGACCCGGACCGGTGGATGGCGGCCCCCGGCGCGGCGGTCGAACTGGACACGCTCAGCGCCGCCGTCTTCGCCGACCGCCGCCTGGTGCTGCGCTACCGCCACAGCGGTACGACGCGGCCGCGCGGGTACACCGTCGACCCGTACGGCCTCGTGGCGAAGGCGGGCGTCTGGTATCTGGTGGCCGACCACCGGGGCGCGCCGCGGCTGTTCCGCGCCGACCGGGTGCGCTCCGCGCGGATGACCGACGAGCCCGTGCGTCGCCGGCCGGGGCTCGAACTGGCCGACGTGTGGGAGGTGTTGCGCCGCCAGGTCGAGGAGCGTCCGGCCGGGATGCGGGCCACCGTCCTGGTGCGGGACGACCGGCTGGACCTGTTCCTGCGCATCCAGGCGGCCCAGGTGGCGGGCACCCCCGAGCCGCGCGGCGACGGCTGGTCGAAGGTGCCACTGCGGCTGCCCGCCGAGGGGGCGGTGCGGTCGCTGCTCGCCTTCGGCGAGAGCGTCGAGGTGCTGGAACCGGCGGCGGCGCGCGAGACCCTCGCGGCGGCGGCCGCCGCCGTCGTGGACCTGTACCGGGGCGGGGGTGCCGGTGCCGTGCCGCCGAGTCCGGCCGGCGCTCACGGGCGCACGGCGGTCAGTCCAGCCAGTGACGGCGCCCCAGGCTGATCAGCCGGAGCTGACGCCGCGCGGTGCGGGCCACCTCTTCCTCGCCCTCCGGGCCCGCCTCCAGGAAGGCGTAGCCCGCGGCCATCATGTGGTCGACGTACACGGCGGCCAGCATCCGCAGGTCCTCCTCCGCCCAGCCGGCCGACTCGGGCTCGTCGGCGAAGGCCTGCGTCACCTCGTCGGTGAACCGCCGCAGCTGCTCGGCTATCGCCGCGCGCACCGGGGCCACGCCGCCGTGCCGTTCGCGGGCGACGAAGCGCACATGGAGCGGCGAGGTGCGGACCAGTTCGGCGATCAGGCCGACCGCGTGGTCGATGCGCTGCTCGTCACCGTCCTCGTGGAGCGCCCGGCCGATCGGTACGTGGAGACTGCCGAGCGTCTCGTCCACCAGCGCCACCCCGAGGTCGGCCATGTCCCTGAAGTGCCGGTAGAACGCGGTCGGTGCGACGCCCACGGTCCGGGTGACCTCCCGCAGCCCCAGGCTGCTCAGGCTCTGGTCCTCCAGCAGCCGGAGCGCCGCGTCGAGCAGGGCCTGGCGGGTCTTCTGCTTCTGGGCCTGCCGGACGCCCACCGTGTGACTCATGACATTCAGTAAACAACCGTTCTCCGGAGAAGGGAAGAGTAGACTCACCAGTCAGTGAACACTCGTACCGACAAGTGTTCACCGAGAAGTCGCCGAAAGGATGACGATGATCGCCCTCGTAGCAGCGCTTCTTCTGATGGGAATCATGCTGGGCGCCGTGGTCCAACTGCCCACGTCCGTCTCGCTGGTGGCCGCGTCCGCCATCGGCTGCTGGCTGCTCGTCTTCGCCGTGCGCGAGCGCGGCCGCGCCCGCCGCGACTGAACCGCCCGCACGATCCTCGTACCGGCACCGGAAGGAGAGACGTCATGCAACTCGCCGAACTCGTACGTCCACCACGCCGCGGCGGCAGCCGCACAGCAGCCGCGTCGCGCACCGAGAACCCCGACGGGACGCCGGCGGCCGCGCACGGCCCGGCCGACCGCCCGTCGAACTCTGCCGAAGGCACCGCGACCGGCGCGGTGGGCAGCGCCGCGGAGGCGCGGCGCAAGGACGCCGACGGCATGGCCGTCGCCGCGTTCGTGCTCGGCCTCGTCGGACTGCTCGCGATGAACATCGTGCTCGGCCCGGCCGCCGTCGTGCTCGCGGCCCTCGCCCTGCGGCGCGGCACCACCCGCCGTGGCCGCGCCCTGTTCGGCCTCGCCCTCGGCGTCGCCGATCTCGTCGTGCTCGCCGTGCTCGTGACCGTCAACGGGGCGGTCGTCTGGAGCTTCGGCGGCTGACGCGGCCCACGCCTGCCGGGACCGAGCCGCTCCCGGCGCGCACCCGGGGTGCGCGTGTGCACCCCTGCGCCGCGTCCGTGCCCCCACCGGGCCTCGTAGAATCGGGGCCACCATGGCTTACCTCGACCACGCCGCGACGACTCCGATGCTGCCGGAGGCGATCGAGGCGATGACCGCCCAGCTCGCCGTCACCGGCAACGCCTCCTCCCTGCACGCCGCCGGGCGCCGGGCCCGCCGTACCGTCGAGGAGGCCCGCGAAGCCCTCGCGGAAGCCCTCGGCGCCAGGCCCAGCGAGGTGGTCTTCACCTCGGGCGGCACCGAGGCCGACAACCTCGCCGTCAAGGGCCTGTACTGGGCCCGCCGCGACGCCGACCCCGCCCGGACCCGCGTCCTCGCCTCCCCCGTCGAACACCACGCCGTCCTCGACGCGGTGGACTGGCTCGGCGAACACGAGGGCGCGACCGTCGAGTACCTGCCGGTCGACCCCTACGGCAGGGTCCACCCCGAGGCGCTGCGCGAGGCAATCGCACGCAACCCGGACGACGTCGCCTTCGCCACCGTCATGTGGGCCAACAACGAGATCGGCACGGTCCTGCCGGCCCGTGAACTCGCCGACGTGGCGGCCGAGTTCGGCGTCCCGCTGCACGCCGACGCGGTCCAGGCGTTCGGCCAGCTCGACATCGGCTTCGCCGCCTCGGGGCTCGCCGCGATGACCGTGTCCGGCCACAAGATCGGCGGCCCGTACGGCATCGGAGCCCTGCTGCTCGGCCGCGAGTACAGCCCGGTCCCAGTGCTGCACGGCGGCGGCCAGGAACGCCACGTACGCTCCGGCACCCTCGACGCGCCCGCCATTGCCGCCTTCGCGGTGGCCGGTCGGCTGGCCGCCGAGCGCCGGGAGGACTTCGCCCGCGACGTCGGCGGGCTGCGCGACGACCTCGTACGCGCCGTGCTCACCGCCGTCCCCGACGCGATCCTCGGCGGCGACCCGGTCGACCGACTGCCCGCCAACGCGCACTTCACCTTCCCCGGCTGCGAGGGCGACTCCCTGCTTCTGCTGCTCGACGCCCAGGGCATCGAATGCTCCACCGGCTCCGCGTGCACCGCGGGCGTCGCCCAGCCGAGCCACGTCCTCCTCGCCACCGGCACCCCGCCCGACCTCGCCCGCGGCACCCTGCGCTTCAGCCTCGGCCACACCTCGACCAAGGCCGACGTGGACGCCGTCGCCCGGGCCATCGGCCCGGCGGTCGAACGGGCGCGCACGGCGGGCCTGGGTTAGCGGCGCCCCTGCCGCGCCCGCGCAGGGGAGGCGGCCGGCTCCGCGGCCCCAGCGGCGTGACGCCGGGCCGGATGCTCAGTCGGGCCCCGCCCAGTCGAAGGTGATGTGCTTGCTGGACTGCCCCTCGCGGCTCCACTGGAACCCATAGGCGTCGGCCCGGTCGGCGGTGGCGCGGCCCCAGGTCGAGACCTGGCCCGGTCCCGTCTCGGAGCCCGGCAGGTTGGTGGTCTGGACGCGAGCGCCCTCCGGGGTGGTCGGGCCGGTGAGCGCCTCGGCGCGAGCCTCGACGCGGCCGGGCACGCCGGCGCTCCAGGAGCCCATGTCGTCGTCGATCCGGAATTCGACGGGGGCGAACTCCATGCCCCGCACCTCCATGTCGGCGACCTTCACGAACTCGCCGGGCCAGCCGCCCGCCCGGCCACCGAAGATGGTCTGCATGGCGGCGCGCTGCCCGTCGTCCGCCCGCTCGTCGAGGAAGAGCGCGGCGTACGAGTCGGAGTGCTCGCCCCAGATGTTGCCGACGAAGGAGCCGAGCATCAGTACGTTGAGGCCGTCGAGGGAGACGTCTCCGTAGCTGCCCTCACGGATGTGCCAGACCAGGACTCCGTCGCAGTCGCCGAACGTGGGCGGCTGCGCGAAGGAGCACGGGCACGGGATGTTGCACTTGCATGTGTCGAACCAGTCGCCCGCGAGGTGCCAACGGGGAACGGTCTGCGGTGTCTGGGCCGTGTCAGTCATGTTCGGACCTCCTCCACCTCCTTTCCATCGTGCACCCGCCATTGCACCCGAGGCCAGGGCCGCGGGTGCAGGGCATGCGGTGGCGTGCTGTCCTGGAAGAAGATCTCCTGTCCTGGCGGCCCCGCTGTGGAGGAGCCTCGTGAACCGCTCCCGGACGACCACCGCGCTTCACCGGCGCATCCCCGACGTGTCGCCGCTGTGCCGGGGGAACCTGCTGCCGCCCCGGATGCTCGTGACCGGCTGGTCCCTGCTCGTGCTGCTCGCCGTCCTCGCATGGGCGCTGACCGTCGGGCAGGCGGGCGACATGGGGATCGAGCCGGGAACGATGGGGCTGGGCATCCCGCTGTTCCTGCTGCTGTGGCTGGTGATGATGGCGGCCATGATGCTGCCGTCGGTCGCTCCGGTGGCGATCACCTGGGCGCGGTGGATCGGCCGGCGCTCGACGGGCCTGGCACGTGCGGCGCGGACGGCCGCGTTCGTCGGGGGCTACCTGTTCGTCTGGACGGCGTTCGGGCTCCTCGCGTACGGGGCCCTCGCCGCCACCGGAGACCTCGTACACGATCACCCCGGCGCGGGGCGCTGGATCGCCTTCACCGCATTCCTGCTGGCCGGGCTCCAGCAGCTCGGGCCGCTGAAGAACGTCTGCCTGCGGCACTGCCGCGCCCCGATGAGCCGGCTGATGGCCTACGCCCAGTTCAGGCCGTGGGCCCGGGACTTCCGCGTGGGGGCGCACCACGGCCTGTACTGCGTGGGCTGCTGCTGGGGCCTGATGGCCGTGCTCGTCCCGCTCGGGGTCATGAACATCGCGGCGATGGCGGCGGTGGCGGCGGTGATCTTCGTCGAGAAGCTGTGGCGGCTGGGGCCCGTGTTCTCGACGGTGGTCGGGGTGGTCTTCCTGGTGCTCGCCGGTCTCGCACCGTTCCAGGACTGGCTGCTGCCGGGGCTGCAGCCGTCGGACGCGCCGATGGGCATGACCATGTCCCTGCACTGACGGGCCCGTAAGCCTCAGGCGCTCGCCTCCGCCGCCTTCGCCGCCTCCGCCGCTTTGCGCGCAGCGGGCATCGCCGCCCTCACCAGCTTCATGTACTTCGGCCAGTCCCAGTGCGGTCCCGGGTCGGTGTGGTCCGTGCCCGGGACCTCGACGTGGCCGATGATGTGCTCGCGGTCGACGGGTATGTCGTAGCGGACGCAGATACCGGCCGTCAGTCTCGCCGACGACCGGTACATCGCGTCCGTGAAGTCCTGTGGTCGGTGCACGAAGCCCTCGTGCTCGATGCCGATGCTCCGCTCGTTGTACGAGCGGTTCCCCGCGTGGAACGCGACGTCCAGCTCGCGGATCATCTGCGCCACATGACCGTCCTTGCGGATCACGTAATGCGTCGCAGCGCCGTGGCCGGGGTCCTTGAAGACCCGCAGGGCCGAGGGATAGCTGCCCTGGACGACATGGATCACCACCATGTCGATGCCGAAGTCGTCGGGGCGGTCGGCGAGCCGCCAGTTCTCCCGCGACGCGGCCGTCCACTCCGCGCCCGCGTGGTCCAGCTCACCCTCCTTGCGCGGCCTGGTCATGCCCGGCAGCCGCCACCAGGCCTGCCGCAGCTCGTCCTGTGCCAGCAGGCCGCCGCCCGCGAGCACCGCGCCGGTGCCGATCAGCACGGCCCGCCGGCTCACGCCGCGACCGCCCTCGCCGTGCTTCTTGTCGCTCCCCATGACGGTGACAACGCTTACTCACGAGCGTTCGGTTCCCCGGGGCCCGTACCCTGGTACCGCTATGACTGAGACCTCCCCGCGCCCCCTCCGCGTCCTTGCCGCCATGTCGGGCGGAGTCGACTCCGCCGTCGCCGCCGCCCGCGCCGCAGAAGCGGGTCACGATGTCACCGGCGTGCACCTGGCCCTCTCCGCGAACCCGCAGTCGTTCCGGACCGGGGCGCGCGGCTGCTGCACCATCGAGGACTCGCGCGACGCCCGCCGCGCCGCGGACGTCATCGGCATCCCGTTCTACGTGTGGGACCTGGCCGAACGCTTCCGGGAGGACGTGGTCGAGGACTTCGTCGCCGAGTACGAGGCGGGCCGCACGCCCAACCCGTGCCTGCGCTGCAACGAGAAGATCAAGTTCGCGGCGCTGCTCGACAAGGCGCTCGCGCTCGGCTTCGACGCCGTGTGCACCGGGCACTACGCCACGGTCGTGACGGGCGAGGACGGCACCCGCGAGCTGCACCGGGCCAGCGACATGGCCAAGGACCAGTCGTACGTCCTGGGCGTGCTCGACGAGAAGCAGCTCGCCCACGCGATGTTCCCGCTCGGCGACACGCTGACCACCAAGGACGAGATCCGGGCCGAGGCCGAGCGGCGCGGGCTGGCGGTCGCCAAGAAGCCCGACAGTCACGACATCTGTTTCATCGCCGACGGCGACACCCAGGGCTTCCTCACGAACCGTCTCGGCCGGGCGGAGGGCGACATCGTCGACGAGGGCGGCGCGAAGCTCGGCACCCACGACGGCGCGTACGGCTTCACCATCGGCCAGCGCAAGGGCCTGCGCATCGGCCACCCCGCCCCCGACGGCAAGCCGCGCTACGTCCTGGACATCTCCCCGGTCGACAACACCGTGACCGTCGGTCCGGCGGAGGCGCTGGACGTCATCGCCCTGACCGCGATCAAGCCCCGCTGGTGCGGCACGGCCCCGACGGGCCCCGGCACGTACACGGCTCAGCTCCGCGCCCACGGCGGCGAGACACCGGTCACGGCGGAGCTCGTCGACGGCTCGGAGCTGCGGGTCTCCTTCGGCGAGCCGGTGCGCGGCGTGGCCCCGGGCCAGGCGATCGTGCTCTACGACGGCACCCGCGTGGTCGGCTCCGCGACGATCGCGACGACGACCCGCCGGGCGGCCGCGGTCGCGTGACCGCGGCACGGACCTGACCAGGGGCGCTTCACCGCGGACGTTCCCGCTCCGGCCACGCGTAGCCCAGCGCCTCGGCATGCTCACGGGAGCCGCCGATGGGCTCCGCGTACGACTTCGGGTCCTCGGCGGCCAAGCGCCGCAGCGCCGCCGCGGCGCGTTCGACGGGGGGTGTGCCGTCGTCGGTAAGACGCCACGTGAACTGCAGCCACGGCCCGTCCCTGTCCTTCTGCCCGGCGGCGAGCCCCGGCCAGAAGGTGAACGACAGGACCGTCGTGTCCGGGTCATGGAAGTCCGTGCCGATCCACCCCTTCGCGGCATCCCACCGGGTGAGGAGATCGCGCTCGCGCAGCCCTGACGCGATCAGCCGGGCCGTGTCCCGGGCACCGTACGGCGGCGTGGACGTGACCGGTCCTCACCCGGAGGTCGCGCAGGCGCCGCGCGGTCTCTTCCGCCGCCCTTGCGGTGTCCGGCTCGGTCAGCACGGACTCGAGCACGTCCCGCGCCGCGTCCCGGGACTCCCGCTTTCGGCAGTGCCGGGAGTGCGGGCGTCCGGAGGGTCGTGGGCCGCGGGTCATGGGCCGAAGAAGCCCGCCAGGGCCGGCGCCAGGACGTGCGGAGCCACTTCATGGGTCTGGCCCGTCAGGGTGCGGTGGCGGCCGCGGGGGAGCGCGCGGGAGACGGCGCGGGCGGCGTCCCGCATACCGGCGGGGCTGGCGCCGCCGTCGACGGCCAACACGGGGACGGAAACCGTGGCGAGCAGGCCCGTCGGCACCATGCCGTCGCCCATCACCTCGTGGTCGTACGCCAGGGTGTGCGCGAGCGCCTCCATGCCGGACCACATCGGCAGCAGCCGCAGCCCGGCCAGCGCCTGCGGCGGCATGCCGACCGCCTCGAGGAACGCGGCGAGCGCGTCGCCCCGCCGGCCCTGGGCCAGCAGCTGCCTCATCCGCCGGACATACCGGCTGTTCCGGTCCCGGGCCGCCGGGTCGGTCTCGAACGGGGGCTCGTAGAGCGAGAGCCGGGTGATCGGCAGCCCCGCCGCCGCGGCGCGCAGGGCGAGCGCGGCGCCGGAGGACGTGCCGTGGACGGCGGCGCTGCCCCCCGTCGCCGCGATGACGGCGGCCAGGTCCTCGATCTCGCGCTCCACCGCGTACGGCAGGAGGTCGCCGCTCGCGCCGCGGCCCCGGCGGTCGTAGGTGAACACCGTGAAGTGCGGCGACAGCAGCTCCGCCAGCGGGGCCTCCGACGCGGACGTGCACAGCGCGCCGCTCACCAGCACCAACGGGGCGCCGTCGCCCCGGTGTTCGTACGCGATGAGGGTGCCGTCCGCGGATTCGGCCTTCTTCACAGCCATGCTCGTGGTGTCCATGAGAGGGGTGACCGGGCCGGTCGCGGGAACTCATCGCTCGCGGCGGAGAAAACTTTCCCGGGGTTGTCGGTGGTCGCCCGTACCGTGGGATCCATGAACATCTGCGTCTTCCTCTCGGCCGCCGACCTCGACGAGTGCTACACCCGCCCCGCACGTGAATTCGCCGAGCTGATCGGCAAGGGCGGGCACACGCTGGTGTGGGGCGGCTCCGAGAGCGGGCTCATGAAAGTCGTGGCGGACGGCGTGCAGGAGGCCGGCGGCCGGCTCGTCGGGGTGTCCGTGGAGTTCCTCCAGGCCAAGGCGCGGGCGAACGCAGACGAGATGGTGGTCGCCAAGGATCTCGCCGAGCGTAAGGCGCTGCTGCTCGCCAAGTCCGACGCGGTCGTGATCCTGGTCGGCGGTACGGGGACGCTCGACGAGGCGACCGAGATCCTGGAGCTGAAGAAGCACGGCCACCACGACAAGCCGGTCGTCCTGCTCAACACCGCCGGGTTCTACGACGGTCTGAAGCAGCAGTTCCAGCGGATGGAGGACGAGGGGTTCCTGCCGCTGCCGCTCACCGAGCTGGTCTTCTTCGCCGAGGACGGCGCGGGCGCGATGGCCTACCTCGAGGAGATGGCCGGCGTGCAGTAGTGCGAGCATGGCGGGCATGACCACGCATCTGATCACCGGCGCAGGATCCGGCATCGGCGCGGCCGTCGCGCGCCGACTGCACGAGCGGGGCGACGACCTCGTCCTCGTGGCGCGCGACGCGGGCCGGGCCAAGGAGTTCGAGGCGCGGTACCCGGGAGCCGGCACCGTCGTCGCCGACCTGGCGAACCCCGACCGGATCTCCTGGGCCCTCGGACACCAGTCCATGCCCGAGAGCGTCGACTCGCTGTTGCACATCGCCGGCATCGTCGACCTCGGCCCGATCGCCGAGCTGCGCCCCAAGACCTGGCACCAGCAGCTCAACGTGAACCTGATCGCCCCGGCCGAGCTGACCCGGCTCTTCCTCCCGCAACTACGGGCCGCCCGGGGCCACGTGGTCTTCGTCAACTCGGGCGCCGGCCTCAACGCCCACGCGGAGTGGGGCGCGTACGCCGCCTCCAAGCACGGCCTCAAGGCGCTCGCCGACTCGCTCCGCCACGAGGAGCACGCGAACGGCGTGCGGGTGACATCCGTCTATCCGGGCCGCACGGCGAGCCCGATGCAGGCCAAGGTCCACTCGCAGGAGGGCAAGGAATACGACCCCGCCCGCTGGATCGACCCCGAGTCGGTCGCCACGGCGATCCTCACGGCCGTCGACCTCCCACGCGACGCCGAGATCAACGACCTGACGGTCCGCCCGGGCCACTGACGCCGCGCCTGCGACGGGCCGTTTCCCCTCCCCGCCCCTTCCCGAACCGGGCTCTGCCCGGACCCGCGCCTCAATCGTCGGCGAGGCTGCCACAGCCAGCCAGCCAGCCAGCCAGCCAGCCAGCCAGCCCGGCCGCGCCGGTCACGCCGCCCGCGCCCCGGTCGCGCCGGTCCGGTCCCGCCGGGCTCGCCCGGCCCACGTACGCTTCCCGCGTGAGCGAGAAGAACGAGTTTCCCTGGGGCCCCGCCACCGGTGTGGGGTCCATGCCCGGCGGTGACGCGCGTGAAGCTGCGAGGACGGTCACCGGGACGTTCGAGCAGTTCGCGCATCTGACCGAGCTGCCCGCCCGTGGACCCGGCGCGGACATGATCGGCCGGACGGTCGGGCTGCTCGTCGAGATGTACGCGCATGTGGAGCCGAGCGGCTGGCGGATCAGCGACCGGCCCGGCCGGGACACCCGCCGCGCCCGGTCCTGGATGGGCGAGGACCTCGACGCGCTGGAGGAGTTCACCCAGGGCTACGAGGGCCCGCTGAAGGTCCAGGCGGTCGGCCCGTGGACGCTCGCCGCCGCGCTGGAACGCCGGGGCGGCGAGGCGGTCCTCGGCGATCACGGCGCCTGCCGTGACCTCACGTCCTCCCTCGCCGAAGGGCTGCGCGACCATCTCGCGGAGGTGCGCCGCCGGGTGCCGGGCGCCCACGTCGTGCTCCAGCTCGACGAGCCGTCCCTGACCGCCGTGCTGAGCGGGCAGGTCAGGACCGCGAGCGGCTACCGCACGTACCGCGCCGTGGACCGGCAGGTCGTCGAGGCCGGGCTGCGGGAGGTCATGGCCGTGGCGGACGGCCCGGTCGTCGTGCACTCCTGCGCGCCCGACGTGCCGTTCGCGCTGCTGCGCCGCGCCGGCGTGCAGGGGATCTCGTTCGACTTCGATCTGCTCACCGAGCGTGACGAGGAGTCGATCGGCGAGGCGGTGGAGGCCGGGACCAAGCTCTTTGCCGGCGTCGTCCCCCCGACCGACGCCGCGGCGGCGGGATTGTCGGTGGGCGCCGATATCGTCAAGGGTGTACGGACACTGTGGCGCAGGCTGGGGCTGAATCCGGGGACTCTCGCCGAGTCGCTGGTGATCACCCCGACGTGCGGGCTCGCGGGCGCCTCGCCCGCGTACGCGCGTGCGGCCCTCGCCCACTGCGTCCGTGCCGCGACATCACTCGCGGACAACCCTGAGTAACGGGTGCGCGGACAACGGGAGGACGAAACGGTGGCCGGCGAACAGCAGACGACCCTGCCCGCACAGGCACGGGAGCAGCACGCGCTCCTCGCGGAGCAGATCGAGGAGCACCGCTTCCGGTACTACGTGAAGGACAGCCCCGTCGTCTCCGACGCGGAGTTCGACAGGCTGCTCCGCGAGCTCGAAGAGCTCGAGGAGCGGTATCCGGAGCTGCGCACGCCCGACTCCCCGACCCAGAAGGTCGCGGGGGACTACGAGACCGAGCTGTCCAAGGTCGAGCACCGCGAGCGGATGCTCTCCCTGGACAACGCGTTCGACGACGAGGAGCTCGCCGCCTGGGCGGACCGCGTCGCCCGCGAGGTGGGCGCCCCCGGGTACCACTTCCTGTGCGAGCTCAAGGTCGACGGCCTCGCGGTCAACCTCACGTACGAGAAGGGCAGGCTGACCCGGGCGGCGACCCGGGGCGACGGCCGCGTCGGTGAGGACATCACTCCGAACGTGCGCACCATCGCCGGCATCCCCGACCGGCTGAAGGGCGAGCGCATCCCCGGCCTCGTGGAGATCCGCGGCGAGGTCTACTTCCCCATGGAGGGGTTCCAGGAGCTCAACGCCCGCCGCGTGGCGGCCGGTGAGCAGCCGTACGCCAACCCGCGCAACTCCGCCTCCGGTTCGCTGCGCCAGAAGGACCCCCGGGTCACCGCCAAGCTGCCGCTCCACATGGTGGTGCACGGCATCGGCGCCCGGCAGGGCCTGACCATCGACCGCCTCTCGCAGGCGTACGACCTGCTGCGCGAGTGGGGCCTGCCCACGGCGAAGCACAACAAGGTGGTCGGCTCCCTGGAGGAGGTGCGCGAGTTCATCGCGTACTTCGGCGAGCACCGGCACTCCGTGGAGCACGAGATCGACGGCGCCGTCGTCAAGCTCGACGAGATCCCGCTGCAGGGCCGCCTCGGCTCCACGGCCCGGGCCCCGCGCTGGGCCATCGCCTGGAAGTACGCGCCGGAGGAGGTCAACACCAAGCTGATCAACATCCGGGTCGGCGTCGGCCGCACCGGCCGTGTCACGCCGTACGCACAGGTGGAGCCGGTGACGGTGGCCGGCTCCGAGGTGGAGTTCGCCACCCTGCACAACCAGGACGTGGTCAAGGCAAAGGGCGTCCTCATCGGCGACACGGTGGTGCTGCGCAAGGCCGGTGACGTCATCCCGGAGATCCTCGGCCCGGTGGTGGACCTGCGGGACGGCAGCGAGCGGGAGTTCGTCATGCCGGCCGAGTGCCCCGAGTGCGGGACGGCGCTGCGCGCGATGAAGGAGGGGGACATCGACCTGCGGTGCCCCAACGCCCGGTCGTGCCCGGCGCAGTTGCGGGAGCGGGTCTCCTATCTCGCCGGCCGGGAGTGCCTGGACATCGACCACTTCGGCGAGGTGGTCGCCGCCGCGCTGACCCGGCCGCTGGAGCCCGCCGAGCCGCCGCTGAGGGACGAGGGCGATCTGTTCGACCTGACCATCGAGCGGTTGCTGCCCATCAAGGCGTACGTCCTCGACCAGGACAGCGGCCTGCCCAAGCGCGACCCCAAGACGGGCGATGAGAAGGTCGCCACGGTCTTCGCGAACAAGCAGGGCGAGCCGAAGACCAACGCGCTCAAGATGCTCGCCGGGATCGAGGCCGCCAAACAGGCGCCGCTGGCCCGGTTCATCAACGGTCTGTCCATCCGTCATGTCGGCCCCGTCGCGGCCCGGACGCTCGCCCGCGAGTTCCGCTCCCTCGAGCGGATCGAGCAGGCGACGGAGGAGGAGCTGGCGGCCACCGAGGGCGTGGGGCCGATCATCGCCGCCGCGCTCAAGCAGTGGTTCGCGGAGGACTGGCACCAGGAGATCCTGCGCAAGTGGCGTGCCGCCGGCGTCCGGTTGGAGGAGGAGTCCGGCGAGGACGAGGGCCCCCGGCCGCTCGCGGGACTGACCGTCGTCGTCACCGGCACGCTCGAGAACCACACCAGGGATGGCGCAAAAGAGGCGCTCCAGGGCCTCGGAGCGAAAGTGGCCGGTTCCGTATCGAAGAAGACGAGCTTCGTGGTGGTCGGTGACAACCCCGGTTCGAAGTACGACAAGGCCATGCAGTTGAAGGTGCCGGTTTTGGACGAGACGGGCTTCGCCGTGCTGCTCGAACAGGGGCCGGACGCGGCTCGTGAGGCTGCTGTGACTGAGGAGACGTGACAAAAGGGGCTCGGACGGGCGCTTCACGGGGGCGCGCGAAGAGCGCCAACACCCCACGAGGGTCGGTATCCGGACGCCGTCCGGGCCTCAGGAACGCCTGGTACGGGTCACCCGTTCAGCGCATACCAGATGGTTAAGGGTGGCCGGGTCGCATTCGGGCAAGAGCTGTAGAGCGCTGCCTGTACGAGCCTCCTGCGGCCTACTGTTGAGATGCGCGCCTGTCGTGCACGGCTGCGTGGTGGGAATTCAGTCGTGGTGGCACGACAACGGGAGCCATCGCGAGGGCAGGCACCGCCGGCTGTGAGAGGGACGGGAATGAAACCGACCGAGAGCGCCGCCCCGGTCTCACGGCCGCGTGCACTGGCGGCCCTGGCGGGCCGGGTCGGCCTGCCCGCCGCCGTTGTCGCGTGTGCCGCGCTCCTGCTCGCCACCGGGGCCGTGCAGACCGTCGCCGAGGGCCACGCGCTCTTCCCCGCGGGAACCGTCGGCTGGTCGCTCGCCCTGCTCACCGGGATCATCGTCGGCCACCTCGTCGCCCTCGGCCGCGACCGCTGGTGGGGCGGCACCGGCTCCGGGGCCGCGCTGACGCTCGCCACGCTGCTGCTGTACGGCTGGGTGCCGGCCGGTCTCGTCAGCCTCGCCGTCGTCGCACTCGTCGGCACGGCCTGCCGCAACCGCTGGCGGCAGGGCGTGCTGCACGGCGCCGTCGACGTCCTCGGCATCGGCGCGGCGGCGCTCGCCCTCGCGCTCTTCGGCGTCGTCCCCAGCGTCGAGCGGCCCTGGGACCCGCTCGGCTGGGAACTCGAGGCCGCGCCCGAGGTGATGGTCGCCGCCGCGTCGTATCTCGGCGTCACCCGGCTGCTGCTCTGGTACGTGCTGGCGCCCCAGGGCGGCGGGCTGCCGACCGTCGCCCGCACGGCCCTGCTCAGACAGGGGCTGGTCGCCGTCGCGCTCGTCGGCATCGCGCCGCTGATCTGCGTCGTCGCCGTCGCCATGCCGCTGCTGCTGCCCCTGTTCGCCGTGGCGCTCATCGCGCTCGACTCGACGCTGTGGATCGCCAGGGCCAGGGCGGAGGAGCAGCTGCGGGACCCGCTCACCGGTCTACCCAACCGCCAGTGGCTGCTCGAACGCACCTGGTCCGCGCTCGAGGACGCGGAGAACAGCGGTGCGCGTGCCGCACTCGTACTGATCGACCTCGATCGTTTCCGGTCGGTCAACGACACCCTCGGTCACCTCGCGGGCGACCGGCTCCTGCTGCAGATCGCCGAACGGCTGCGGCAGGCGCTGCCGCGCGGTGCGGAGGCCGCCCGGCTCGGCGGCGACGAGTTCGCCGTGCTGCTGCCGACGGCGGACTCCACGACCTCCGCCCAGCGCATCGCCCGGCACCTCGTGTCCGAACTGTCCTCGCCCCTCGACCTCGACGGGCTCACCCTCGTCCTGGAGGCCAGCGCCGGACTCGCCGTCTTCCCCGACCACGCGCTCGACGCCGAAGGACTGCTGCGCCGCGCCGACGTGGCGATGTACCAGGCCAAGCGCGACCGCACGGGCGTCGAGGTGTACGAGTCCAAGCGCGACAGCAACACCCCCGACCGGCTGGGGCTGCTCGGCGACCTGCGCCGGGCGCTGGACGCCGGCGACGTGGAGCTCCACTACCAGCCCAAGGTCCGCTTCGACGGGCACGTCGCCGGGCTCGAAGCCCTCGTCCGCTGGGTCCACCCCGAGCGGGGGCGCGTCCCCCCGGACGAGTTCATCGCCATCGCCGAGTCCTCCGGGCTGATGCCGCACCTGACCGAGTACGTCCTGGAGACCGCTCTCGGCCAGGTCGCGAAGTGGCGCGCGCAGGGGCTCGAAGTGCCGGTCGCCGTCAACGTCTCACCGCGCGACGTCCACGCGCCCGGCTTCGCCGGCGCCGTCGCCGCGCGGCTCGCCCGGCACGGGGTCCCGCCGGGCGCGCTCCAGCTGGAGATAACGGAGCACGTGCTGCTGGAGGACCCGCAGCGCGCCGCGGACACGCTGGCCGGTCTCGCCGACCACGGCGTCAAGATGTCGCTCGACGACTTCGGCACGGGCTACTCGTCCCTGGTGCATCTGCGCCGGCTGCCGGTCAGCGAGCTGAAGATCGACCGCTCCTTCGTGGCCCGGCTCGCCTTTGACAACGAGGACGCGGAGATCGTCCGCTGCACCGTCGACCTGGCGCACTCGCTCGGCCTGCTGGTGGTCGCGGAGGGCGTCGAGGACGACGAGACGTGGGAGCGGCTGCGGGACCTGCGCTGCGACGCGGTGCAGGGCTGGCTGGTCGCCGCGGCGATGCCGCCGCAGGAGACGACGGCGTGGCTGCTGGCCCGCGGCGAGCGCGGCTGGCACCGCCCCGCCCTCCCTGCCGGTGAACTCCCCCCGCCCCAGCCGCACGCCGACCGCACCCCGGGCCGCGCGGTGACGTAGCGGCCCTGCCGGGGGCCGTCCCACGGCACGGCTGGGCCGGACTGCCCCTGGCCGGCCGGTCCCGTGCACACGGGTACGAGACCTGTACCGGCCCGGCCGCCGCCGGCTGCGTGTTGGGCCTGCTGTCCTGGTTGGGCCCGCGGCCCCGGGTGGGGCGGACCCCCTGCGCCGGGATCCGGCCCGCCCGGGGGAACACCGGGGAGGCACACCCGGCCGGCCGGTGGCTGACGGGCCGCGGAGGCGCGCTCGGGCTTCGGCCGGGACGGCATCCCACCGCCCCGGCGTCCGGCCGGACCCGCACCCGCCCCCGCTCGGTGCGGGCGGCTGACGCCCGGGAGGGGGCGTGCGTCGGGCTTCGGAGACGGTCGGGGCGCAGGGCGGCGCGGTGCGGAGCGTGGGTTCGCGGGGCTGTCCGGGGAGGGGTGCGAGGGGGCCGGGACCGGTGGCCGGGGAGGGGGAAGGCAAACCGTTTCACGGTCGGCGGCGCCGGCCCCATAGGATTGGGCCAAAACCATCGCACTCACCCCAGAGGATCGCTGCATGCCTGGCATCACGCGCGAGGAGGTCGCCCACCTCGCTCGGCTGGCGCGTCTGGAGCTGTCCGGCGAAGAGCTCGACCACTTCGCCGGACAGCTCGACGACATCATCGGCGCGGTCGCCCGCGTCTCCGAGGTCGCCGACCAAGACGTACCCCCGACCTCCCACCCGCTGCCGCTGACCAATGTCATGCGCGCGGACGAGGTCCGTCCGTCGCTCACCCCCGCGCAGGCACTCTCCGGCGCCCCGGCCCAGGAACAGCAGCGTTTCAAGGTGCCGCAGATCCTGGGGGAGGACTAACCCGTCATGACGGAAAGCATCATCAAGCTCACCGCCGCCGAGATCGCCGCCAGGATCGCCGCCGGCGAACTCACCGCCGTCGAGGTCACCGAGGCGCACCTGGCCCGTATCGAGGCCGTCGACGAGAAGGTCCACGCCTTCCTGCACATCGACCGTGAGGGCGCCCTCGCGCAGGCCCGCGCCGTGGACGAGAAGCGGGCGAAGGGCGAGAAGCTCGGCCCGCTCGCCGGCGTGCCGCTCGCGCTGAAGGACATCTTCACCACCGAGGGCATCCCGACCACCGTCGGTTCGAAGATCCTCGAGGGCTGGATCCCGCCCTACGACGCGACGGTCACCCGGCGGCTCAAGGCCGCCGACGTGGTCATCCTCGGCAAGACCAACATGGACGAGTTCGCCATGGGGTCCTCCACGGAGAACAGCGCGTACGGCCCGACGGGCAACCCCTGGGACCTGACCCGTATCCCGGGCGGCTCCGGCGGTGGCTCCAGCGCCGCGCTCGCCTCTTACGAGGCGGCGCTCGCCATCGGCACGGACACCGGCGGCTCGATCCGCCAGCCCGCCGCCGTCACCGCCACGGTCGGCGTCAAGCCGACGTACGGCGGCGTGTCGCGGTACGGCATGGTCGCGTTCAGCAGCAGCCTCGACCAGGGCGGGCCCTGCGCCCGTACCGTCCTCGACGCCGCCCTGCTCCACGAGGTCATCGCCGGGCACGACCCGCTGGACTCGACGTCCATCGACGCCCCGGTCCCGCCGGTCGTCGAGGCCGCGCGCAACGGCAGCGTCCAGGGGATGCGGGTCGGCATCGTCAAGCAGTTCCGCGGCGAGGGCTACCAGGCCGGTGTCCTGCAGCGCTTCGACGAGTCGGTCGAGCTGCTCAAGGAACTCGGCGCCGAGATCGTCGAGCTGGACTGCCCGTCGTTCGAGCTGGCGCTCTCCGCGTACTACCTCATCGCGCCGTCCGAGTGCTCCTCGAACCTCGCCCGCTTCGACGCCATGCGGTACGGCCTGCGGGTCGGCGACGACGGCACGAAGTCGGCGGAGGACGTCACCGCGCTGACCCGCGAGGCCGGCTTCGGCGACGAGGTCAAGCGCCGCATCATGCTCGGTACGTACGCGCTCAGCTCCGGCTACTACGACGCCTACTACGGCTCCGCGCAGAAGGTCCGCACCCTCATCACCCGGGACTTCGAGAAGGCCTTCGAGCAGGTCGACGTGATCGTCTCCCCGACGACGCCGACCACCGCCTTCCCGATCGGCGAGCGCGCCGACGACCCGATGGCGATGTACCTCGCGGACCTGTGCACCATCCCGACCAACCTGGCCGGCAACGCGGCCATGTCGCTGCCCTGCGGTCTCGCACCGGAGGACGGCCTGCCCGTCGGCCTGCAGATCATCGCCCCGGCCATGAAGGACGACCGGCTGTACAAGGTCGGTGCCGCCGTCGAGGCCGCCTTCGTGGAACGCTGGGGCCACCCGCTGCTCGAGGAGGCTCCGTCGCTATGAGCGCCATGGCAAAAAAGGCCAAGAACTTCAAGAAGTCCAGGACCGGGCTGTACGTGTCGCTGGGCAGCACCGCGTTCGGTGCGATCAGCGTCGCCAAGCAGGCCAAGCTGGCCCGCGAGGACGGTGACATGCTGCGCCTGGCCGACGCCGTCGTGTCCGCCGCGGCGATCGTCACCGGTCTGGCCATCCTCTACCGCGAGCTGAAGCGGCTCGGCGACGACGACGTTCTGCTGGGCTGAGAGGGAAAGTTGCATCGTGACCGTCACTGAACTGGTGTCGTACGAGGACGCCCTCGCGTCCTACGACCCCGTCATGGGCCTCGAGGTCCATGTCGAACTCGGCACAAAGACCAAGATGTTCTGCGGGTGCTCCACCGAGCTGGGCGCCGAGCCCAACTCGCAGACCTGCCCCACCTGCCTCGGCATGCCGGGCTCGCTCCCGGTCGTCAACGCGGTCGCCGTCGAGTCCGCCGTCAAGATCGGCCTCGCCCTGCACTGCGAGATCGCCGAATGGTGCCGTTTCGCCCGGAAGAACTACTTCTATCCGGACATGCCGAAGAACTTCCAGACCTCGCAGTACGACGAGCCGATCGCCTTCAACGGCTATCTGGACGTCCAGCTCGAGGACGGCGAGATCTTCCGTGTGGAGATCGAGCGCGCCCACATGGAGGAGGACACCGGCAAGTCGACCCACGTCGGCGGCTCAGGCGGCCGTATCCACGGCGCGTCCCACTCCCTGCTGGACTACAACCGGGCCGGTATCCCGCTGATCGAGATCGTCACCAAGCCGATCGAGGGCGCCGGCGAGCGCGCCCCCGAGGTCGCCAAGGCGTACGTCGCCGAGCTGCGCGAACTCATCAAGGCGCTCGGGGTGTCCGAGGCCCGGATGGAGATGGGCCAGATGCGCTGCGACGTGAACCTGTCGCTGCGCCCCCACGGCACCGAGAAGTTCGGCACGCGCTCCGAGACGAAGAACGTCAACTCGCTGCGCAGCGTCGAGCGCGCGGCGCGGTACGAGATCCAGCGCCACGGCGCGGTGCTCTCGTCCGGCGGCACGATCGTGCAGGAGACCCGTCACTTCCACGAGGAGGACGGCTCCACCACCTCCGGCCGGGTCAAGGAGGAGGCGGAGGACTACCGTTACTTCCCCGAGCCCGACCTGGTCCCGGTCGCGCCCACGCGCGAGTGGGTCGAGGAGCTGCGCGCCACGCTGCCGGAGCTGCCGCGGGTGCGGCGCAACCGGCTCCGTGAGGAGTGGGGCGTCTCCGAGCACGACATGCAGTCGATCCTCAACGCGGGCGCGGTCGACCTGATCGTCGCCACGATCGAGGCCGGCGCGGCGGCGCCCGCCGCCCGCAAGTGGTGGATGGGCGAACTGGCGCGCAGCGCCAACGAGTCGGGCAAGGCGCTGGACCAGCTCGCGATCACCCCGGTGCAGGTCGCCCGCCTGGCCGCGCTGGTCAAGGAGGGCTCACTCAACGACAAGCTGGCCCGCCAGGTCATCGAGGGCGTGCTCGCCGGCGAGGGCGACCCGGACACGGTCGTCGAGAAGCGCGGCCTCAAGGTCGTCTCCGACGAGGGTGCGCTGGGCACGGCCGTCGACGAGGCCATCGCGGGCAACCCGGCGATCGCGGACAAGATCCGCGGCGGCAAGGTCGCGGCGGCGGGCGCGCTGGTGGGCGCGGTCATGAAGACCACGCGCGGCCAGGCGGACGCGGCTCGCGTCAAGGAGCTGATCCTCGAGAAGCTCGGCGTGACCGAGGGCTGACGGCCTGACGTTCCGCGAGGGGCGGCGCGCACCGAAGGGTGCGCGCCGCCCCTTCGTCGTCACCGTGGCCGGACGCCGGTACACGGCGGCGGCGTTGCGGTGCCGGGGCGCGTTTCTCGTACGGGTGGACGGCACCGTGACCGATCGCCGGGGCGCGCCGTTGTCATCGCATGACCCAAGCACAGCGTGTCCTCGCCGCTCTCGCCCTCGCCACCGGCGCCTCCGCGCTCGCAGCGCCCGCTGCGAGCGCCGCCTCTCCGCTTCCCACCGGGACGCTGTCCGTCATGGACACGGTCGACACCCTCGCGGGCAGCTCCGTCGCCCCGCAGCACCGCGAGCAGATGCCGAGCGCGTCCCAGCAGCTGTCCGGCCTCAACCGGCTGGCCGGGGTGCCCCACGACCTCGACCCGCTGACCGGCCAGCTGGCACCCGTGACGGGCCTGCTCGGGGCGTAGCGCCCGCGACCGGGCGGCGGCCCCGGGGCGGGAGTGGCCGGTCTTGTCGGGGGCTCCGCCCCGAGTCCCGCGCCTCAATCTCCCCCTACGGCCTGGCGGCCGTGGGAGGTGCCCCCAGCGGGGCTGCAGTTGCCTGGTACGCCCGGTCCGGGCAACTCAAGCCCGGCCGGCGTTTGAGGCCACCGCGCGGAGCGCGGTACCGGGCCCGGGCGAGGCCCGGCCCGCCGCCCGTGCCCGGGGCTTGCCCGCCACGCGGCGGAGCCGCACATCCGGTACAGCGGGAAGAGGCGGGCAGAAGACGCCCCCTGGGCCGGCCCGCGGCGTACCCGAGCACGAACACGGCCCCGTGCTCGGCGCGGACGCGGGCCCGGGCGTGCGCCATGGTCAGTGGCGCAGGCCCGGGCCGGCGGCATCGCCGGCAGACGCGTACACGAGCGCCGGGACCGCCGGCAGGCCCGTACGCGGCCCGCGGCCCGGTGGTCGTCAGTGGCGGATTCCCAGGCCCGGGAGCCACAGTTCGCCGCGGTCCTTGCAGCTCACGTCCCGTGCCCGCAGTTCCTCCGGCGCCCTGGTGCCCCGCGCGTACAGCTCGGTGACGACAAGGGCGGCCAGGGCCGCGGCGGACTCGCGTCCCGGGTCGGTGAAGTCGGTCTGCCACCAGCCGCGGTCCCGGCTCTGCCAGCCGCGCGACAGCATCATCCGGGCCCGGTCGTCGTTGTTCTCCCCGTCGCGGTCGTCGATCGAGGCGTGCAGGCCGTCCTCGACGCTGTAGGACACGAGGAGTTGACGCCCCCGGTCCGCGGAGCTGGTCAGGCAGAAGCTGGCCCAGTCGGTCCCCACCTGCACCGCCAGCTGCTCCACCCAGGCGCCCAGGAGCAGCTCCAGCCCGTACTGGAACTGCGTCAGGTCCGCCGCCAGCCGGTTGCCGGGGCCCGCCGTCGGCCGTTCGCCGGGGCCGCTGCGGTCCAACTGCCAGACGTACGGCAGAAACGCCTGGTCGTACGGCTGGCCACCGGACCAGGGGCCGCGCCATTCGAAGGCGCGCCGCTCCTCGGCCTCCAAGGTCAGCGTGTCGTGGACCGACAGCCCCACCTGCTGCGCGTCCCCGGCGAGCAGCAGAATGCGGTGGCCGTCGCGCCAGCGCACGCTCGGGCCGGCCGCGGAGCCGCCGTACAGCGTCGGCTCCCCGATCCGGGCCACGATCGCGTCGTACACCACCTGGAGCGCGCCGCGCCGCCCGGCCGGGGTGGTGCCCGGCTCGTGGACGAGGACGGGCACGGGGGCGCGGCCCAGATGCGGGCCGGGCGCGTCATGGAGCATGCGGGCGAACTCCGCGGCGTCCGCGGGCGTCAGGGCCGTCTCGTGTATCCCCCTGTATTCCATGTCGGCCATCGTGCCAGCCGGCGCCCACAATTCCTCCGGACTTGGGGACCACGGCCGATTCCCGTCGCCCGGGGCCGATCGGGCCCCTGCGGCGGGCCGGGCGCGGGGAAGCGACGCCCGGCGAGGCCCTGACCCGCCGCGTACGCGGAGCGATCGCGCCCCGGGCGGGGAACCGCGGCGGACGCCCGGCCGGACTTCCGCCACGGCCTCTTGGACGTTCACCGCGCGGATGTCACCAGGTCTTCTCACCGCCATCCGCACTGGCTACCGTCCCAGCCGAGCAATGGATCGATGACGATCGTTTGCCGTCGACGGGAGGTCGGTCGTGTCACCGGAGATTTCGCGCAGAAGAGTGCTCGCGCTCGGAACCGGCGCGGTCGGCGCCGCCACGGCAGGTTCGCTGCTGCCGCCGTCCCTGCGGGCCGCGCTCGCCGCCGCACCGCCGAGCGGCGGGCTGCGCGCGGTCAGGCATGTGGTGATCCTCATGCAGGAGAACCGGTCATTCGACCACTACTTCGGGACACTGCGCGGCGTGCGCGGCTTCGGTGACCGCAACGCCGTCGAACTCCCCACCGGCAGGCCCGTCCACGAGCAGCCCGCGCCCGGCGGCGGGACGGTCCTGCCGTTCCCGGTGCGCGACGCCGCGGAGGCCCAGCGGAAGGACCTCCAGTACATCGGCGATCTCGACCACTCGTGGGGCGGCGGCGCCAGGGCGTGGCGCGAGGGCTGGATGGACGGCTGGGTCTCGGCGAAGACCGCCGCGACCATGGCGTACTACGACCGCCGCGACCTGCCACTGCACTACGAGCTCGCGGACACCTTCACCGTCTGCGACGCCTACCACTCGTCCGTCCACACCTCGACGAACCCGAACCGCAACCACCTGTGGAGCGGCTGGACCGGGTACGAGGCCGACGGCAGCCGCGCCGTCACGAACGCGGCGTACGCCGAGGGCACCCACCCCGGCTACCCGTGGCCGACGTACGCGGAGCGCCTGGAGAAGGCGGGGCGGAGCTGGAAGACGTACACGGAGTGGGAGAACTTCACCGACAACAGCATCGAGTTCTTCACGAGCTTCAAGAAGATCGCCCGCAAGGCACTGGCCAGGACCGGTGACGCGGGGGCCGGGGACTTCACGTACCTGGAGGCCTTCTACGCGAAGGTCCGCGCCACCCGGGACCCGGAGGAGCGGGCCGCGCTGCTCGCCGCGCTCGAGGAGGGCGTCGCGACGCTGACGCCCGGCGAGCGGTCGCTGTTCGAGCGCGGACTGCGCCGCGTGGAGAGCGGCGCCCTCGCCGACAACTTCCGCGCCGACGTCGCCGCCGGCCGGCTCCCCGAGGTCTCGTACCTGGTGCCGTCCGCCGTCGACTCCGAGCACCCCGGCGCCTCCTCGCCCGTCGCCTCGGCCTCCCTCATGTACAAGATCCTCGACGCCCTCGCCTCCCACCCCGAGGTCTGGCGCCACACCGTCGTCCTGATCAACTACGACGAGAACGACGGCTTCTTCGACCACGTCCCGCCGCCCGTTCCGCCCGCGGACGACACCGACGAGCGCTGGCAGGGGCTACCGACGGGCCTGGGCATCCGCGTCCCGATGCTCGTCGTCTCCCCCTGGTCCGTCGGCGGCCATGTGTGCTCGGAGGTCTTCGACCACACCTCCGTGATCCGGCTGCTGGAGAAGTGGACCGGTGTCGAGGAGCCCAACATCACGCCGTGGCGGCGTACCGTCACCGGCGACCTGACGTCGGCCTTCGACTTCGGCCGCGCGGCGCCGCAGCCGGAGGTGGAGCGGCCGGGGGAGATCCCGCCGTTCACGGGCCGCTGGCGGCCGCTGCCGCCGGCGGTGCAGTCGATGCCCGTCCAGGAACCCGGCACCCGGCCCGCCCGCCCTCTTCCGTACCAGCCCGACGCCGACGCCGTGGTCTCCGCGGACGCGGTCACCGTCGCGCTCCGCAACAGCGGCCGGGCGAGCGCGCACTTCGCGCTCTACCCGTACGCCGGGGAGTTCGAGGTCCCGCAGCACCGCGATGTAAGGGGCAGCGCTCAATGGAGGGTGCCCCTTACCGGGGACGCCTACCGGTTCACCATCACCGGCCCCAACGGCTTCCGCCGGGAGTTCGCCGGGCCCGCCGGTGGTGCGGCGGAGGTCGCCTCCGCCGTCGACCACCACGACCGCGACCTGCATCTGGCCCTGCGCAACAACGGCGGCACGCCGCTCACCTTCACGGTGCGGCCCCTGGGCTATGTCGAGGAGGCCGATCTGCACGGCTGGACCCGCCGCGTGACGGTCAAGGCGGGCCGCAGCCGCACGGTCGTCCACTCGGCGGCCGACGCCCACGGCTGGTACGACATCGAGGTGACCGCCGAAGGGGTGGAGCCGGGCCGGCAGCCGGACCCGCAGCCGGACCCGCGTCCCGAGCCGGCTTTCCGGCGCCGGCTGATGGGCCACATAGAGAACGGCCGGGCCAGCGTCTCCGGGTGACGAGCGGTGGCCGGGCCGGGCGGCGGGCACGCCATGTGAGTAACACCACGAATGGGACAAATGATCACGATTGGCTGCCAGAGTGTCTCCTTGCAGGTCATGAGTTCTTTGCGGGCTGTTCCCGACCAAAGATCCGCGAACCACCCAGGGAGCCGGTCCGTTGGCAGCAATCGCCCGGTGGTGCGTCAGCCACCGCCTCGTCGTCGTCCTGCTCTGGCTCGTCACCCTGGGCGGCGCCGCGGCCGCGGCGGGCATCGCGGGAACCGCGTACTCCAACGACTACAAGGTCCCGGGCACCGAATCCGGCCGTGCCACCGCCGTGCTCCAGGAGGGCTTCGACGGACGGGGCGGGGACAGCGACACCATCGTCTGGCACACGGACCGGGGCAGCGTCAGGGACCCCGACGTCGAGAAGCGCATGTCGGCGATGCTCGACGACGTCGCCGCACTCGACGGCATCGCCCTCGTCGTGAGCCCGTACGGCAGCGACGGCGCACCGCAGATCAGCTCCGACTCACGGACCGCCTTCGCCCACGTCACCTACGACCACCGGGTCAGGGACATCCCGCCGGCCCAGGCACAGGCCGTCGTGGACACCGCGAAAGCGGCCACCGCCGACGGGCTCGAGGTCGAGGTCGGCGGCGGAGCCGTCGCCATGACGGAGGCTGCCGGCGGCCATCTCGCGGAGACGGTCGGCGTGGCCGTCGCGGGCGTCGTCCTCTTCCTCGTCTTCGGCTCCCTCGCCGCGAGTGCGCTGCCCATCGCCACCGCGCTCGTCTCCGTCGGCACCGCCTACGCGGGCACGGTGCTCCTCGGCCATGTGATGACCGTCGCCGACTTCGCTCCCATGCTGGGCCTGCTGGTCGGCCTCGGCGTCGGCATCGACTACGCGCTGTTCATCGTCACCAGACACCGCCAGGGCCTCAAACGCGGGCTGCCCGTGGACCTGGCCGTGCGCGAGGCCGTGACCACCACAGGCCGTGCCGTCGTCTTCGCGGGCGCCACCGTCTGCATCGCGCTCCTCGGCATGCTGATCCTGCGGCTCGGCTTCCTGAACGGCGTCGCGATCGCCGCCTCCCTCACCGTCGTGCTCACCGTCGCCGCCTCCGTGACGCTGCTGCCCGCCCTGCTGTCGCTGATCGGCACGCGGGCGCTGAGCCGCCGCGAACGGCGCCGGCTGGCCGAGCTGGGGCCGCAGCCCGAGCCGCCGACCGGCTTCGCCGCCCGCTGGTCCGCCTTCGTCGAACGCCGGCCCAAACTGCTGGGCGCCCTCGCCGCGGCCGTCATGCTGGTGCTCGCCCTGCCGACGTTCTCCCTCCACCTCGGCACCTCCGACCAGGGCAACGGCCCCGAGAGCGTTACCACCCGGCAGGCGTACGACCTGCTCGCCGAAGGCTTCGGCCCCGGCGTCAACGGGCCCCTCACGCTCGTCGCCGGACTGGAGGGCCCGGACGACCACGTGGCCATGGACCGGCTCCGCGGCGACCTCCAGGACACCGAGGGCGTCTCCTCCGTCGGCCCGGTCGTCTACAACGGCAGCGGCGACACGGCGCTGCTCTCCGTCGTCCCGGAGACCGCACCCCAGTCGAAGGCGACGAGCGAGCTCGTCGACCGGCTGCGCACCGATGTCCTGCCCGTCGCGGAGAAGGGCACCTCGCTCCAGGTGCACGTCGGCGGCGTCACCGCGAGCTACGACGACTTCGCCGAGGTCATCGTCGGCAAACTGCCGCAGTTCATCGGCGTCGTGATCACCCTCGGGTGCCTGCTGCTGCTTCTCGCCTTCCGCTCCGTCGGCATTCCGCTGAAGGCCGCGGCGATGAACGTGCTCGCCGTCGCGTCCGCCTTCGGCGTCGTCGTGGCGATCTTCCAGTGGGGCTGGGGGAGCGAGCTGCTGGGCCTCGGCAGAGCGGGCCCCATCGAACCGTTCCTGCCCGTGATCATGGTCTCGGTCCTCTTCGGACTCTCCATGGACTACCAGGTCTTCCTGGTCAGCCGGATGTACGAGGAGTGGCTGGAGACCGGCGACAACCGGCGTGCCGTACGGGTCGGACTCGCGGAGACCGGCCGGGTGATCAACTCCGCGGCCGTCATCATGATCTCGGTGTTCCTCGCCTTCGTGCTCAGCGGCGACCGGGTGATCGCCATGTTCGGCATCGGCCTGGCGGCCGCGGTGGCTCTGGACGCGTTCGTCCTGCGCACCCTGCTGGTGCCCGCGCTGATGCACCTGCTCGGCGGGGGGAACTGGTGGCTGCCGCGCGGTCTCGACCGGGTGCTGCCCCGCATCAGCATCGAAAAGCCGGCGTCCCGCGAGGCCGCGCATGCGAGGATCCCGCAGGGGCGCGTGCGCGAGGACGGCGAGCTCGTGCCCTAGCAGCCCGCAGGCCGTCGAAGGAGCAGTGTGTTCGCGACAGACCTCGGCGGCGACGGAGCACAGCTGCGTCCGCTGGAACCCTGGCAGGCACAGGAGTTCTTCGACCACATCGAGCGCGGCCGTGAGTACATCGGCCGCCACGTGGGCCTGCCGGACATCGTCAAGGACGCCGACTCCGCCCGCGGCTTCCTGCGGCGCTTCGCCGACAAGGCGGCCGCGGACACCGGCCGCATCTACGGCATATGGCTGGACGGCATCCTCGTCGGCGGCGTCATGTTCCGCACCATGGACGTGGAGCAGGGCACCTGCGAGGCGGGCTGCTGGCTCGAGCCCTCGGTGTCCGGCCGCGGCCTGGTCACCCGCGCCGTGACGGCCCTCGTCGACTGGGCGGTCGACGTACGCGGCATCCACCGCGTCGAATGGCTCGTCGCCCCCGCCAACCAGCCCAGCATCAACGTCGCCAAGCGCCTCGGCATGACCCACGAGGGCACCCGGCGCGAGGTCTACCTGTACCGCGGCGAGCGCCAGGACGAGCAGATCTGGTCGGTCCTGGCCCCGGAGTGGCGCGAACGGCGGGCGCAGCGGTAGCCGGGGCGGGCCGGCGGCCCGGCACGGTCACCGGTCGACGACGGCCGTCCACGCCTTCCAGCACCCCGTGAGCAGCCGTCGAGGCTCAGCTCGGTCAGGGGCGGAAAACCGCTGGTGGACGGCGGCCTTCGGTGTTGGAATGCGCGGATGGAACCACAGGATCACGCGGACGTTCTCGGCCTCTTCGACCGGCAGTTGCGGCGCGGCGCCGATCCCGGCGAACGGGACGGGGACGTCGTACGGCAGTCCGGTGACGGCGGGGCGTGGAACGGCGTCGTCTGGTCCAAGCTGCGGGCGGAGACGGCCGACGCCGTGATCGAGCGGCAGGTGCGGCACTTCTCCGCGCTCGGCCGGCCCTTCGAGTGGAAGCTGTACAGCTACGACACCCCGACGACCTCGGGGAAAGGCTGCGCGCCGCCGGGTTCGTGCCGGAGGCCGAGGAGACCGTGATGGTCGGCGAGGCGGCGCGGATGGCCGGCGACGTCGAACTGCCCGGCGGCGTACGGCTGGAGCCGGTGACCGGTCCGGCCGGAGTCGAGCTCGTGGTGCGGGTGCACGAACAGGCCTTCGGCACCGGCGGTGAGCGGCTGCGCGAGCAGTTGCTCGTCCAACTGGCCGAGGAATCCGACACGATAGACATCACCCTCGCCCTGGCCGGCGACCTCCCGGTGTGCTCCGCCCGCATGGAGCGGTACCCGGGCACCGACTTCGCCGGCCTCTGGGGCGGCGGCACCCTCGCCGCCTGGCGCGGCCGCGGCATCTACCGCGCCCTGGTCGCCCACCGGGCCCGGCTCGCCGTCGCCAAGGGCGTCCGGTATCTGCAGGTGGACGCCTCCGACGACAGCCGCCCGATCCTCGAACGGCTCGGCTTCACCGCGCTGTGCACCACGACGCCGTACGTCTACCTCCCGTCTTGGCCAGTGCTCCCCCCTTCAGGGCGGGAGTGAAGGCGATCCGTTCGGAGGCCCGGAGTGCTCGGCGTCTCCGTTGTGGCGGTCAGGTGGGGCGCTGATGGTTCTCGATGTACTGCGTGACGGCGGCCGGGGGTGCTCTGCTTCAAGAGCCCTGAACCGCGATCGGGTCCGGGCCCTGGACCCGTACCAGCACGTCACCGGCGGCGGTGCGGTAGTAGAGCACCGACCGTCCCGCGCGCCGGCGGCGCACCATCCCGGCGTCCAGCAGCACCTTGAGATGACGGCCCACCGAGCCGAGGCCCTGGCCCGTCACCGCCACCAGGTGCGTGGTGCTCAGCGGGGCGTCGAGCAGCACCAGCACATCCGCCCGCCCGGCGCCCAGCAGTCTGGCCAGCGCCTCCGGGGCCGCGGCCCGGCCCGGTTCCGCCAGCGCGCCCGAGCACGGGTACACGACGGCGTACCGGTGCACGGCCCCGTCCGGGCCGGGCCGGTCCGTGGAGATCCAGCCCGTGCGCGGCGTGACCGGTACGAACAGCAGTTGCGCGCCCATCAGCCGACGGGGCGGATAGGCGCGGGTGTTGACCTGCAGCCGGTTGCCGCCCAGCCACCGCATCTCCGGATGCATGTCGTCCAGTGCGGCCGCCCAGCCCGCCCGGCTCAACCGGTCGGTGCGCGCCACCACATCGGCCTCGACGACACGCCGCCGCCGCGCCCAGGACGGCGCCACGGTCTCGCGCCACACCCAACGCAGCAGATCCGCGACGCGTTCCGGCAGGTCGTCGCGGCGCAGCACCGCGGGGAGCGGTCCCCGGTGCGCGACCTCCAGGTCGGCGAGGGCGGTGCCGGACGGCGTCTCCCTGAGCCGCGTCAACTCCTGGTCGAACGCCGCCTCGCCCTTCCGCGCCTCACCCTCCGGGGGCGGCACCGGCGTCACGAAGTCGGCGATCCACCGGTGCCTGCCCAGCGCCACCGGCACCAGCAGCGCGGTGACCGGGTCGGCGGCCAGCCGCTCCCGGTACGCCGGCCGGTGGGTGTCCAGCCAGCGGCGCTCCGCGGGGTGGGCGGCGGTGCCGCTCTCCAGCAGCATCAGGGCCGCCGCCGTCTCCAGCAGCGGGGACGCGACGAAGCGGCTGTTCGCGAGCGTGTCCGCGTTGACTTCCCACCAGCCCAACGGTTTCGCCTCCCCGCGAAACATTAACGCCCACGGGGCGGCTCTGCGGAAGCTGCTTCGCATGCGCACGTACCAAGAACTCTTCAGAACCCCGGAGTTCGTCCCGCTGCTCGCGGCGTCCGCCGCGCACGTGGCGGCACTGACGGTGAGCGGCCTCGCCCTGGGCACCCTGGTGTACGACGCGACGGGGTCACCGCTCCTCGCCGCGCTCAGCATGTTCGGCCCGCTGCTGGCGCAGATGACCGGGGCGAGCCTCCTGCTGTCGGCTGCCGACCGCCTGCCGCCGCGCACCGCGACCGTCGGGCTGGCGCTCTGCTTCGCCGCCGGCACCGCGACCCTCGCCCTGCCCGGCCTGCCGATCGCCGCGGTCTTCCTGATCCTCGCGGTGCAGGGCATGCTCGGCTCCATCGGCGGCGGTGTGCGGTACGGGCTCCTCACCGAGATCCTTCCCGCCGACGGCTACCTGCTCGGCCGGTCGGTGCTCAACATGTGCGCGGGCAGCCTGCAGATCTGCGGCTACGCCCTCGGCGGCGTCCTGGTCGCCGTGGTGTCGCCACGCGGCGCGCTGCTCACCGGCGCCGCTCTGTACGTGCTTGCCGCGGCCGTCGCAGGCTGCGGCCTGGCCGGGCGGCCGCCACGCGCCAAGGGCCGTCCGTCGGCCGCGGAGACCTGGCGGACCAACGCCCGTCTGTGGTCGGCGCGCCCCCGGCGCCACATCTACCTCGCCCTGTGGGTGCCCAACGGCCTCGTCGTCGGCGCCGAGTCCCTCTTCGTCTCCTACGCGCCCCGTCACGCCGGTCTGCTGTTCGCCTTCGCCGCGGTGGGCATGCTGGCCGGTGACACCCTGACCGGCCGCTTCCTGCCGGCGCGGTGGCGGGAACGGTTCGGCGCGCCGCCACTGCTGCTGATGCTCGCCTTCCCGTACCTCGTCTTCGCCCTGCGTCCGCCGCTGCCCGTGGCGCTCGCCGCCGTGACCGTGGCGTCGATCGGCTTCTCCGCGAGCCTGCTGCTCCAGGAACGGCTGATAGCCCTGACGCCGGGCGAACTGAGCGGGCACGCCTTCGGGTTGCACTCCTCCGGGATGCTCACCATGCAGGGCGTCGCGGCGGCGATCGCGGGCGGCATCGCGCAGTTCACCTCGCCCGCGACGGCGATGACCGTCATGGCCGCCGCGTCGGCCGCCGTCACCTTCGCTCTGGCCCCCCGCCTCAGGCGCCTCCGGCCGACCGCGGCAGACGTCGCGCCGGGACCGGAGGCGGACATGCAGCCCGCGGACCGGGCCTGAGCTGTCACGTCCGAGGTGGAGCGCCGCGTCCCCGCGCGAAGCGAACCGCCGTGCCGGGCGCCGCCCGTCCGGCGGGGACGGACCGGGGGACCGGTCGGGCCGCCGGCGGGCCCGGACAGGACCCGGTTGCCCACCGCCGCCACCGTCGGGCCGCGCTCCGCCGGTGCCGCGGTCCCCCACGGGGCGTCCGGCGCGTTGCGGGGCCGCGGTGTTCGCCGGGTGGCCGGCGGCTTCGGCCGCGGACGCCGCGACCGGGCTTGCCTGCCGCCGCCTGCCTCCGGGCCGGTCTACGGCCGGGCCGCCGCCCCGCTCCCGTCGCCGTCCCGGCCTTCGTCGTGCGTCCGCCCGGCGCGGGGCGGGTGCGTCGTGGGTCGCGGCGTCCGCCGGCTGACCGGGCCGGGGCTCGCGGTCCGGTGCCCTGCCGCCTTCGGGGGGCGTGTCCGCCGGGATGTCGTCCGCGTCGTGCGTCCGCCCGGGGCCGGGCGGGTTTGGTGCGTCGTCGTCCACGGCGTCCGCCGACAGCCCGGGCGGGGGCTCGCGGTCCGGTGCCCCGTCGCCATCGGCGGAGTCCGCGTCCGGCCGCGACGTCTGCGTGCGGACCGTGACCTTGCCCGAGGAGAGGTCTATCGGGCCGCGGCCCGGGTCCCCGTCCGCCGTGTCGACCCGTGTCAGCGCGAGCCGGTTGCGCTCGTCGTCGGCGTGCTTGCGGCCCGGCGCGAAGATCTCCTCGAAGGCGTTGAACACCGGCCATCACCCCTTATCGCACCTCCAGCTGGAGGATCCTGTCGTCACCCGCCTCGGGCGTGCCCCGGCCGTCCGTCTCGCTGGTGACCAGCCAGAGCCTGTTGCCGCCCGCGGAGACGACCGTGCGCAGGCGGCCGTGCTCCTCCTCCAGGAACGGCTGGGGGTCCGCGGAAGGTTCCGCACCGGCCAGCGGGATGCGCCAGAGCCGCTCGCCCCGCAGCCCCGCCATCCAGATCGAGCCCTGGGCGTAGGCGATGCCGCTCGGAGAGGCTTCCGCCGTCTTCCACTGGGCCACCGGGTCGACGAACCCGGACCCGCCGCCCTTGCCCTCTGCCTCTGGCCAGCCGTAGTTCTTGCCGGGCTCGATCAGATTCAGCTCGTCCCAGGTGTTCTGCCCGAACTCCGCCGCCCACAGGCGCTTCTCGGCGTCCCAGGCGAGCCCCTGCACATTGCGGTGGCCGTACGAGTAGACGACGGAGTCGGCCTCCGGGTTGCCGTGGACCGGCTCCCCGTCCGGGGTCATGCGGAGGATCTTGCCGCCGAGGGACTCCTTGTCCTGGGCCAGTCCCGTGTCGCCCGTCTCGCCCGTGCCCGCGTACAGCATCTTGTCCGGGCCGAAGGCAATCCTGCCGCCGTTGTGGATGACGCCCTTGGGGATGCCGCGCAGCACCGTGTCCGGCGCGCCGAGCTGCTGGCCGGCCGGCTTCTGTTCGTCGTACAGCAGGCGGGCGATGCGGTTGTCGGAGGCGGTGGTGAAGTAGGCGTAGATCTGGTGGTCGGAGGCGAACGAGGGGGACAGGGCAAGGCCCATCAGGCCGCCCTCCCCGCCCGGTTCCACCCCGGGCACGGAACCGACCTCGGTCTTCTTGCCGCTCGCCGCGTCGATCCGGGTGATCGTGCCCTTGTCGCGCGAGGAGACCAGCAGGTCGCCGCCGGGCAGAGCGGCCACGCCCCAGGGCGTGTCCAGATCCTCGGTCAGGGTCGAGACGACCTTCACCGACCCCTTCGCGGGCGGCCCGGCAGGGCTCGGCGCGCTGTTCGGGGCCGTGGCCGACGGGGCGGCGTCCTGGGAGGGGCCGGGCGTCCCGCCGGCCGGGCCGTTCTCCCCGCCGGACGAGCACCCGGCCGCGAAGAGGAGCACGAGGGCGGCCATCACGGCCGTCACTGCAGGACGGTGCACGGTTCTGATCCCTTCGACGGCGGCGGTGCTGCTGCCTTCCTGTTCTTCTTACACCGCGGTCGCCCTCCAGGTTCCCGATCTTGCCGAGAACCCGGCTCACGCGTGAGGAAACCGGGTCGCGTCCGCCGGACCCGCTTCCGCCGGTATCGCACCGCGCCCACCCGGACCCGCCCCGGCCGGCTCAGTCCCACGACCCGCGTGCCGCCGGCAGCCCCGCGATCTCCGCCAAGTCGTACGCCGTCAGTTCCAGCTCCCCGGCGCCCGCGTTCTCGACCGCCCACTCGGGCCGCTTCGTCCCCGGCACCGGCACCACGTGCCGCCCCTGGCCCAGCACCCAGGCCAGCGCCACCCGCGCCGGCGTGGCGCCCCCGCCGTGCCGCTCGGCGATCCGGCGCAGGCCCGCCACCACGGGCTGGTTGGCCGCCATCATCTCGGCCGTGAACCGCGGATGGCGCGCGCGTACGTCGTCGGGCTCGAAGCCCTGGCCGGGCGTGAGCGTCCCGGTCAGATAGCCGTTTCCGAGCGGCATCGCGGCCAGGAACCCCACGCCGCGCGCCTCGCACCAGGGCAGCAGCCGCTCCAGGGCCTCCGGCGACCACACCGACAGCTCCGCCTGCACCGCGCTGACGGGGAACACGTGCTGCATCCGCTCCAGTTGGCGGATCGTTCCCTCGTACAGATGGCCGCCCGACCGGCGGGGCGCCCGCGCACCGACGGCGCACATCCCGAGCGCGCGCACCTTCCCCGCGCCCACCAGTTCGGCCATCGCGCCCCACGTCTCCTCGACGGGGACCTCGGGGTCGGCGCGGTGGAGCTGGTACAGGTCGATCACGTCGGTCTGCAGACGGCGCAGCGAGGCGTCGCAGGCGCGCTTCACATAGCCGGGGCGTCCGTTGGCGACGATGTGCTGGTCACCCACGAGCAGGCCGGCCTTCGTCGAGACGAAGGCGTCCGCGCGCCGCTCCTTGAGCACCCTGCCGAGCAGCAGCTCGTTGGTGAACGGCCCGTACATGTCGGCCGTGTCCAGCAGGGTCGAACCGGCGTCGAGGGCACTGTGGACGGTACGGACAGAGCGGTCGCCACGCTGCTGGGAGCCGCTGTAGCCCCAGCTCATCGGCATGCACCCCAGCCCCACAGCGCCCACTTCGAGGCCCGCCGCACCGATCGCCCTGCGCTCCAACTCCCCGTACCTCTCCCTCGGCCGCCCCCAAAACTAACCAATGATCAGCAGGGGCCTTCGCATAGCCTCCTGAGCATGACTGCTGATGTGTGGCTTCCCATCCCGGCCGACGAGATCGACGGCCTCCCCGCGCCCGCGGAGTCGGGCCTGAACTACCGCTTCTGGGACGGCGGCCCGGACTTCCCGGCCGACCCGGCGGACTGCGCCTTCTACGTCGTTCCGTACCTGAAGGGCATGGAGGTGGCCATACGGCCGCTCGCCGCCATGAGCTCCGTACGGGTCGTCCAGACGCTCTCCGCGGGCATCGACCATGTGGAGCCGGGGCTCGCCTCGCTGCCCGCCGGCGTGCGGCTGTGCAACGCCAAGGGTGTCCACGAGGCGTCGACCGCGGAACTCGCCCTGGCGCTGATCCTGGCCTCCCTGCGCGGCATCCCCGGTTTCGTCCGCGGCCAGGACGCCGAGGACTGGCGTGCGGGCTTCTACCCGGCGCTCGCCGACAAGTCGGTGCTCATCGTCGGGTACGGGTCCATCGGCGCCGCGATCGAGGACCGGCTCGCGCCCTTCGAGTGCGCGCGGGTGGCGCGCGTCGCGCGCTCCGCACGGACAACGGAGCGCGGGGAAGTGCGCGCACTCACCGATCTTCCCGCGCTGCTTCCCGACGCCGACGTCGTGATCCTGTCCACGCCGCTGACCGAGCGGACGAAGGGGCTGGTGGGGGCCGATTTCCTGAGCCGGATGAAGGACGGGGCGCTGCTGGTCAACGTCGCCCGTGGTCCGGTCGTCGACACAAAGGCGCTGATCGCGGAGGTGGAGAGCGGCCGCATCACCGCCGCGCTCGACGTCACCGACCCGGAGCCGCTGCCCGCCGGGCATCCCCTCTGGCATCTTCCGGGTGTGCTGATCAGCCCCCATGTCGGCGGCTCCACCTCGGCGTTCATGCCCCGCGCCAAGCGGCTGCTGGCGGCTCAGATCACCGCGTACGCGGCGGGCGCACCCCTGCGGAATCTCGTCGTGACGACCGGATAACGACCCTCGGACGAACAGTGTCGGGAACGCTCCGCAGTCACTCGAATGCACCGCGTGCCTTAATCGCCCCAGTCGGTCACGCAGAGTAGAGGCGCTATGTCCCTGAGTGACGATATTGGTGTATCGTCCCGACCTGGGGGCTGCACCGGTGAGGGGTGGTGCTGTGGCGCGAACTGATTGCCGATCAGACGTGAGGGGGGCGACGGGCGATGCAGGGCCGATGGACCGAATCGACGCGGCAGGGCGGCCGCCGACGAATCCCGCGGACTCCGCTGTGCGGAGCGACTCCACCATCCGCGATTCCCCGACCCGTGACGACGCCGCCCGTGACGACGCCACCCGCGGCCCCGCCGCCCGCACCTCCGCGGCCGCCCGCTCACCCCTGGACCGCGCGATGACCGCGCCCGGGGCGTTCGTCCTCGGGGACGCGGTGCCGCGCGGCGGCCCGGGGGCTGCCCGTCAGCTCCTCCTGGCGTTCGTCTGCGCCGGTTACGGGGTGGGGGCGGCCTTCGGCTGGGGATCGACCCGACTGGCGCTGGTCATGGGGGACTTCGGGCTCAGCCTCGCCGCCCTGATCGCCGCCGTCTCCTGCCTGCTCTACGCGCGTTCGACGGCCTGCCGCTTCCGGCCCGCGTGGCTGCTGTTCGCGCTGTCCTCGGCGATGGCGTCGGCGGGGAACGCGATCTGGGGCTGGTACGAGGTGGTGCTGGGCCGCCCGGTGCCGAGCCCGTCCGTGGCCGACCTGTTCTTCCTCTGCTTCGCGCCGCCCGCCATCGTCGGGCTCCTGGTGCTCGCCAAACGGCCCGTGTCCAAGGCCGGCTGGGTCTGCCTCGGGCTCGACGCCTGGCTGATCGGCGGCTCGCTGCTCACCCTCTCCTGGAGCCTCGCGCTCGCCCACACCGCCCACGCGCAGGGCGAGAGCGTGGCCCCGGCGGCGCTCTCGCTCGCCTACCCGCTGCTGGACATCGTGCTGGTGAGCATGGTTCTCGCGCTGCACTTCCGCCGCTCGTCGGCCAACCGGTCGGCGGTCAACACGGCCATCGCCGGTCTCGCGCTCACCGTCCTGTGCGACGCCCTGTTCACCTCACCGCTGCTGCGCGAGAGTTACCGCTCCGGCCAGCTGCTCGACGCCGGGTGGTTCGCGGGCTCGCTGCTGCTCGCGTACGCCCCCTGGGGAGCGCGCAGGGTACCGGACGCCGCACGGCCCCCGCTGGGCGTGCGGCATCCGGGCCGGCCCATCACCAGCTCCCTGTCCGCGCTCACTCCGTATCTCGCCGCGGCCGTGTGCACCCTCGGCATCCTGTACAACGTCATCGAGGGCCGCCGGGTCGACCGGGTCGTCGTCCTCACGGGCTGCACCGTCGTCCTCGCCCTCGTCGTACGGCAGGGCATCATGCTGCTCGACAACATCGCCCTCACCCACGAACTGGCCCAGAAGGAGAACCACTTCCGCTCGCTGGTGCAGGGTTCGAGCGACGTCATCATGATCGCCGCGCCCTCCGGGGTGCTGCGGTACGTCTCGCCCGCGGCGGCCGGGGTCTACGGGCGCGAGGCGGAGGAGCTGGTGGGCTCCGAACTGGCCTCCCTCATCCACCCGGACGACCTCGGGCGCGTCGTCCACGAGCTGCGCCGCTTCCTGGCCGCCGAACCGGCCCAGGAGCCGACCACACGCATGGAGTGCCGGTTCAAGTCCGGCTCCGGCGACTGGCTCAACGTGGAGTCGACCGTCAGCCGCCACCAGGGCGGTCTGATCCTCAACAGCCGCGACGTCACGGAACGGGTGCGCCTCCAGGCCCAGCTCCAGCACAACGCGGAGCACGACCCGCTCACCGACCTGCCCAACCGAGCCCTGTTCACCGAGCGGGTCCGGGGCGCCCTCACCGGCCGCAGGGCGGGCGACGAGGGCACCGCCGTGCTCTTCATCGACCTCGACGGCTTCAAGGGCGTCAACGACCGCCTCGGCCACCAGGCGGGCGACGAACTGCTGATCCAGGCGGCCCGGCGGCTCGCCGACTCCGTGCGGGCCGGGGACACGGCCGCCAGACTGGGCGGAGACGAGTTCGCGGCCCTCATCGTCGGCGACGGCTCCGGCGACAGGACCGCCCGCGAGTCGCAGGTGCTGGAGATCGCCGACAGGCTGCGGCTCATGCTCTCCCAGCCGTACCGCATCGACGCCGGCGAGGTGCGCGTCGCCGCCTCCATCGGCGTCGCCTTCGCCGAGCCGGCGATGAGCCCCACCGACCTGATGCGCAACGCGGACCTCGCCATGTACCGGGCCAAGGCCGGCGGCAAGGACCGGGTCGAGCTGTACGCGCCCCAGATGCAGGCCGAGGTGGTCCGCCGCACCGAGCTGGCCGCACGGCTGCGCAGCGCCCTGCACGAGGGCGAGTTCGCGCTGCTGCACCAGCCGGTCGTGAGCCTGGCCACCGGCCGTATCGCGGCGGTCTCGGCGCAGGCCCGCTGGCGCTCCGCCCAGGGCATCCTGTTCACGCCTGCCGAGTTCCTGCGGGTCTCCGAGGAGGGCGACCGCAGCGCCGAACTCGGCCGCTGGCTGCTCGAGGAGGCCGTCGGGCAGGCCGCGGAGCGGCGCCGGCTCGGGCACGGGACAACGGTGTCGGTGCGGCTGTCCGCCCGGCTGCTGCTGGACAGATCCCTGCCGCTCGGCTCCATCGAGGCCCTGCTCACCCGGCACGGCCTGCCGTCCGGGGCACTTGTCATCGAGCTCGCGGACAGCGACCCGCGGATCTCCTTCGACGAACTGGAACAGCGGCTCACCGCGCTGCGCCGGCTGGGCGTACGGATCGCGCTGGACGGTTTCGGCAGCGGCTACGCGGCGATCAACGCGCTCCGCAGACTCCCGGTGGACGTGCTGAAACTGGACAGAGGGCTGGTCGAGGGCGTCGTCGAGTCCGCCAGGCTGCACAAGATCACGAGCGGGCTGCTCCGTATCGCGGGCGACCTCGGAATGCAGTCCGTCGCGGACGGGGTGGACGTCCCCGAGCAGGTGCTGGCGCTGCGCACCATGGGGTGCACGCACGCCCAGGGGATGGCCTTCTCCGGGCCGCTGGACGAGTACCGGCTGAGGCGCGCGCTGGTCAGAGGCGAGTACCCGGTGCCCGCGGCCCTCGCGCTGCCGGTGCTCACTGCAGGCATCATCCCACCCGCCCGGAACGGTTCAAATAGTGAGACTCGCGTCCCACCCACTTGACAGTGGTAGCGCGCCGGGGGGAGGGTCAATGCCATGCGCACCCGAATTCTCGTACTTGGAAAGCGCGTCGGCTAGCAGGGCCGCACAGTCAGCTCTGCGAACACCCCCGACGCGCTCCCCTCGCTTGCCTCACGGCACGAGGGGTTTTTTGTTGCACCGGCACGATGTGAATCCGTACCAGACCCTCGCGAAAACCTCAGCTTCGAGAAGAGAACGCCGATGACCGAGCAGGCCTCCGGGGCCCACCATCCGCAACCGCGGGCCCGTAGCGGCGGACAGCCGTCCGCCACCGTCGAACACGTCACGGGTGCGCAGTCCCTGATTCGCTCTCTCGAGGAAGTAGGGGCCGACACGGTGTTCGGCATCCCGGGCGGCGCCATCCTCCCGGCGTACGACCCGATGATGGACTCCTCGAAGGTCCGCCACGTCCTCGTCCGCCACGAGCAGGGCGCCGGCCACGCAGCCACCGGTTACGCGCAGGCCACCGGCAAGGTCGGCGTCTGCATGGCCACCTCCGGCCCCGGCGCCACCAACCTGGTCACCCCGATCGCCGACGCGCACATGGACTCCGTGCCGCTCGTCGCGATCACCGGTCAGGTCGCCTCCAAGGCGATCGGTACGGACGCCTTCCAGGAGGCGGACATCTGCGGCATCACCATGCCGATCACCAAGCACAACTTCCTGGTGACCCGGGCGCAGGACATCCCGCGCACCATCGCGGAGGCCTTCCACATCGCCTCCACCGGCCGCCCGGGCCCCGTCCTCGTCGACATCGCCAAGGACGCCCTCCAGGCGAAGACCACCTTCAGCTGGCCGCCGCAGACCGATCTGCCCGGCTACCGCCCGGTGACCAAGCCGCACGCCAAGCAGATCCGCGAGGCCGCCAAGCTGATCATCGGCGCCAAGCGCCCGGTCCTGTACGTCGGAGGCGGCGTCCTCAAGGCCGGCGCCACCACCGAGCTGAAGGTTCTCGCCGAGCTCACCGGAGCCCCCGTCACCACCACCCTGATGGCGCTGGGCGCGTTCCCCGACAGCCACCCGCTGCACGTGGGAATGCCGGGCATGCACGGTGCGGTCACCGCCGTCACCGCGCTGCAGAAGGCCGACCTGATCGTCGCCCTCGGAGCCCGTTTCGACGACCGGGTCACCGGCAAGCTGGACAGCTTCGCGCCGTACGCGAAGGTCGTCCACGCCGACATCGACCCGGCCGAGATCGGCAAGAACCGCACCGCCGACGTCCCGATCGTCGGCGACGCCCGCGAGGTCATCGCCGACCTGGTCCAGGCCGTCCAGGCCGAGCACAGCGACGGCAACGCCGGGGACTACAGCGCCTGGTGGAAGGACCTCAACCGCTGGCGCGAGACCTACCCGCTCGGCTACGAGCAGCCGGACGACGGCAGCCTCGCCCCGCAGCAGGTCATCCAGCGCATCGGCGAACTCGCTCCGGACGACACGATCTTCGCGGCGGGCGTCGGCCAGCACCAGATGTGGGCCGCGCACTTCATCAACTACGAGAAGCCGGCCACCTGGCTGAACTCCGGCGGTGCCGGGACGATGGGCTACGCGGTTCCCGCCGCGATGGGCGCCAAGGCCGGCGCACCGGAGCGCACGGTCTGGGCGATCGACGGCGACGGCTGCTTCCAGATGACCAACCAGGAACTGGTCACCTGCGCGCTGAACAACATCCCGATCAAGGTCGCGATCATCAACAACGGCGCCCTCGGGATGGTCCGCCAGTGGCAGACCCTGTTCTACAACCAGCGCTACTCCAACACCGTGCTGCACTCCGGCCCGGACGCCACCGGCCTGGAGAAGAGCGCCGGGACCCGCGTCCCCGACTTCGTCAAGCTGTCGGAGGCCATGGGCTGCCACGCGATCCGCTGCGAGTCCCCGGACGAGCTGGACAAGGTCATCGCCGAGGCCAACGCGATCAACGACCGCCCGGTCGTCATCGACTTCATCGTCCACGAGGACGCCCAGGTGTGGCCCATGGTCGCCGCCGGCACCTCCAACGACGAGGTCATGGCCGCCCGCGGCGTCCGCCCCGACTTCGGCGACAACGAAGACGACTGAGAGAGAGCGACCAGAAACATGTCCAAGCACACGCTCTCGGTCCTGGTCGAGAACACCCCTGGCATTCTCGCCCGGATCGCCGCGCTGTTCTCCCGCCGCGGGTTCAACATCGACTCCCTCGCGGTCGGCGTCACCGAACACCCCGACATCTCCCGCATCACCATCGTGGTGGGCGTCGAGGACCTGCCGCTCGAGCAGGTGACCAAGCAGCTCAACAAGCTCGTCAACGTCCTGAAGATCGTCGAGCTCGAGCCCGGCGCCGCGATCCAGCGCGAGCTCGTGCTGGTGAAGGTCCGCGCCGACAACGAGACCCGCTCGCAGATCGTCGAGATCGTCCAGCTCTTCCGCGCCAAGACCGTCGACGTCTCGCCCGAGGCCGTCACGATCGAGGCCACCGGTTCGAGTGACAAGCTCGAGGCGATGCTGAAGATGCTCGAGCAGTTCGGCATCAAGGAGCTCGTCCAGTCCGGCACGATCGCCATAGGGCGTGGCGCCCGCTCCATCACGGACCGGTCGCTGCGCGCCCTGGACCGTTCCGCATAGCCCTCGCACCGCCCCCGCACCACCCCCGTTCTCGCCTGGCGAGACCGCGAATCTTTTCCCGCCGATCCCGCCGTACGGTGGGACGCAAAGCGTCATTCCAAAGACGTGCACACCAAGGAGACAACCAAGTGGCCGAGCTGTTCTACGACGACGACGCCGACCTGTCCATCATCCAGAACCGCAAGGTCGCGGTCATCGGCTACGGAAGCCAGGGCCACGCCCACGCGCTGTCGCTGCGTGACTCGGGTGTCGACGTCCGCGTCGGTCTGCACGAGGGCTCCAAGTCCAAGGCCAAGGCCGAGGAGCAGGGCCTGCGCGTGGTGACGCCCGCCGAGGCCGCCGCCGAGGCCGACGTCATCATGATCCTGGTCCCGGACCCGATCCAGGCCCAGGTCTACGAGGAGTCCGTCAAGGACAACCTGAAGGACGGCGACGCCCTGTTCTTCGGCCACGGCCTGAACATCCGCTTCGGCTTCATCAAGCCGCCGGCCGGTGTCGACGTCGCCATGGTCGCCCCGAAGGGCCCGGGCCACCTGGTCCGCCGCCAGTACGAGGAGGGCCGCGGCGTCCCGTGCATCGCCGCCGTCGAGCAGGACGCCACCGGCAAGGCCTTCGACCTGGCGCTGTCGTACGCCAAGGGCATCGGCGGCACCCGCGCGGGCGTCATCAAGACGACCTTCAAGGAAGAGACCGAGACGGACCTCTTCGGCGAGCAGGCCGTCCTCTGCGGTGGCACCGCGGCGCTGGTCAAGGCGGGCTTCGAGACCCTGACCGAGGCCGGCTACCAGCCGGAGATCGCGTACTTCGAGTGCCTCCACGAGCTGAAGCTGATCGTGGACCTCATGTACGAGGGCGGCCTGGAGAAGATGCGCTGGTCGGTCTCCGAGACCGCCGAGTGGGGCGACTACGTCACCGGCCCGCGGATCATCACGGAAGACACCAAGGCCGAGATGAAGAAGGTCCTCACCGAGATCCAGGACGGCACCTTCGCCAAGAACTGGATGGACGAGTACCACGGCGGTCTGAAGAAGTACAACGAGTACAAGACCCAGGACTCCGAGCACCTGCTGGAGACCACCGGCAAGGAGCTGCGCAAGCTCATGAGCTGGGTCGACAACGAAGAGGCGTGATCCTTCGGGCGAGGGGGCCGGTCCGCGGCCCCCTCACCCGTACGTCCGGCCGCTTCTCCACTTCGTCCAGCCACGGACGGGTGATCCTGCCGCTGAGGCGCATGACGCGCCGCGGCGCACCACTACACTCATCAACACACGCGTCAGGCCCACAGTGTCGTGCGTCTTCCACGCGGCTGACCCCCTCCACCGCTGCGGCCGTCGGGACGGCCGTCTGCACCGGACATGTGAGGACTCACGTGAGCTCGAAACCTGTCGTACTCATCGCTGAAGAGTTGTCGCCCGCCACCGTCGACGCGCTGGGCCCGGATTTCGAGATCCGGCACTGCAACGGCGCCGACCGCGCGGAGCTCATCCCCGCGATCGCCGACGTGGACGCGATTCTGGTCCGCTCGGCCACCAAGGTCGACGCGGAGGCCATCGCCGCCGCCAAGAAGCTGCGGGTCGTCGCCCGCGCCGGTGTGGGCCTGGACAACGTGGACGTGTCGTCCGCCACCAAGGCCGGCGTGATGGTCGTCAACGCGCCGACGTCCAACATCGTCACCGCCGCCGAGCTCGCCTGCGGCCTGCTCGTCGCCACCGCGCGCAACATCCCCCAGGCCAACACCGCCCTCAAGAACGGCGAGTGGAAGCGCTCGAAGTACACGGGCGTCGAGCTGAGCGAGAAGACCCTCGGCGTCGTCGGCCTCGGCCGGATCGGCGTCCTGGTCGCGCAGCGCATGTCCGCCTTCGGTATGAAGGTCGTCGCCTACGACCCCTATGTGCAGCCCGCGCGCGCCGCGCAGATGGGGGTCAAGCTGCTCACGCTCGACGAGCTGCTCGAGGTCTCCGACTTCATCACCGTCCACCTGCCCAAGACGCCCGAGACGCTCGGTCTGATCGGCGACGAGGCGCTGCACAAGGTCAAGCCGGCCGTCCGCATCGTCAACGCCGCGCGTGGCGGGATCGTCGACGAGGAGGCGCTGTACTCGGCGCTGAAGGAGGGCCGGGTCGCCGGCGCGGGCCTGGACGTGTACGCGAAGGAGCCGTGCACCGACTCCCCGCTCTTCGAGCTCGACCAGGTCGTCTGCACCCCGCACCTGGGCGCTTCCACGGACGAGGCCCAGGAGAAGGCCGGCATCGCCGTCGCCCGCTCGGTCCGTCTCGCCCTCGCCGGTGAGCTGGTCCCCGACGCGGTCAACGTCCAGGGCGGCGTCATCGCCGAGGACGTGCGTCCCGGTCTGCCGCTCGCCGAGAAGCTCGGCCGCATCTTCACCGCCCTCGCGGGCGAGGTGGCGGTCCGTCTCGACGTCGAGGTGTACGGCGAGATCACCCAGCACGACGTCAAGGTGCTGGAGCTGTCCGCGCTCAAGGGCGTCTTCGAGGACGTGGTCGACGAGACGGTGTCCTACGTCAACGCGCCGCTGTTCGCGCAGGAGCGCGGTGTCGAGGTCCGGCTGACGACCAGCTCCGAGTCCCCGGACCACCGCAACGTCGTGACCGTGCGCGGCACGCTCTCGGACGGCGAGGAGGTCGCGGTCTCCGGCACGCTGGCCGGTCCCAAGCACCTCCAGAAGATCGTCGCCATCGGCGAGCACGACGTGGACCTGGCCCTCGCCGACCACATGGTCGTGCTGCGTTACGAGGACCGTCCCGGCGTCGTCGGCACGGTCGGCCGCATCCTCGGCGAGGCCGGTCTGAACATCGCCGGTATGCAGGTGTCCCGCGCGGAGGAGGGCGGCGAGGCGCTCGTCGTCCTCACCGTGGACGACACGGTGCCGGTGCCGGTGCTCGCGGAGATCGCCGAGGAGATCGGCGCCGCCTCGGCCCGCACGGTGAACCTCACGGACTGACCCTTACGCTCCGTCGCCCCGGCCCCCGGCCGCTCGCCCTTGTGGCAGCGACCGGGGGCCTTCGCGTGTCCGGGGTTCGCGCCGCCGCCGCCCGCGGAACAGGAGCCGATGCGGCAAATGGGTAAAATTACTTCAAATCGGGCATAGGCCGTGTGAGGCCGCGGTGCCTTTCGTATGGCCCTGCTCGTTCCGCGGGGTTGCCGGGGGCTGCGCGGCACTCCCGTACGGGCGGCCCGGGTGATGGTCCGCCCATTCGCTCACCTGCACAGGTCAGGAGGGGCACGCGATGGACGCATGGCTGATCTGGTTGATCGTCGCAGCGCTGCTGGCTGTGGCGGAGATCTTCACGCTCACCGCCTCGCTCGGCATGCTGGGCGGGGCCGCGCTGGTCACGGCGGGAGCCGCCGCGATCGGGCTTCCGGTGCCCTGGCAACTCCTGGTCTTCACCGTCGTCGCCACGGCGAGCATGCTCTTCCTGCGTCCCCTCGCACTGCGCCATGTGCTCAAGCCGCAGAAGGAACGATTCGGTGTGGACGCGCTGGTCGGCCGGGGCGCCTATGTCGTCTCCGAGGTGTCGGGCCTGGGCGGCCGGGTCCGTATCGGCGGCGAGGAATGGACCGCCCGCCCGTACGACGAGACGCTGGTGATCCCTCCGGGAACGACCGTCGACGTCATCGAGATCAGCGGCACCACAGCGCTCGTCTACCCCCGGGAGTGACCCATGGAAGCCTCGGCAGCCCTCGTCGCCGGCCTGATCGTCGCCCTGATCGCCGTCTTCACCGTGGTGCGGGCGGTGCGGATCGTGCCGCAGGCCCGCGCCCGCAACGTCGAACGGCTCGGCCGCTACCACCGCACGCTGCAGCCCGGCCTCAACCTCGTCATCCCCTACATCGACCGTGTGCATCCGGTGATCGACCTGCGCGAGCAGGTCGTGTCCTTCCGCCCGCAGCCGGTCATCACCGAGGACAATTTGGTCGTCGAGATCGACACCGTCCTGTACTTCCAGGTCACCGACCCCCGGGCGGCCTTCTACGAGATCGCGAACTTCCTCCAGGCGGTCGAGCAGCTCACCGTCACCACCCTGCGCAACGTCGTCGGGTCCATGGACCTGGAGAAGACCCTGACCTCCCGCGACACCATCAACAACCAGCTCCGCGGCGTGCTCGACGACGCCACCGGCAAGTGGGGGCTGCGGGTCAACCGGGTCGAGATCAAGGCCATCGACCCGCCGCAGTCCATCAAGGACGCGATGCAGAAGCAGATGCGCGCCGAGCGCGACAAGCGCGCCGCGATCCTCGGGGCCGAGGGCCAGCGCCAGTCGCAGATCCTGACCGCCGAGGGCGACAAGCAGTCCGCCGTCCTGCGCGCGGAGGGCAACCGCACGGCCGAGATCCTCAAGGCCGAGGGCCAGTCCCGGGCCATCGACGAGGTGTTCCAGGCCGTGCACCGCAACGACCCCGACCCGAAGCTGCTCGCCTACCAGTACCTCCAGATGCTGCCGCAGATCGCCCAGGGGCAGGGCAGCACCTTCTGGGTGATCCCCAGCGAGGTCACCTCCGCGCTCGAGGGGATCTCCCGCGCCTTCGGCGAAGTGCTCCCGCAGTCGCCTGCCACCCGCGAGACCTCCGCCGACGACCGGTCCGCCCAGGCCGCCGACGACGCGGCGCAGGCCGCGGAGGCCGCCGCCGAAGCACTCGCCGACGCGGCCAGGGCGGACGAGTCCGCGACCGGCCGCCGTCCTCCCGGCCCGCCCGCCGTGCGCTGACAGGCGGCGAACCGGGTCACGGCCGGGCCGGGCACGCGGTCAGGGGGCGACGAACCGTTCGATCCGACCGGCCCGCATCCGCGCGGTCCGGTCGGCGAAGTGGCGCACCAGCGCCACGTCGTGGCAGATGAACAGGTAGCCGAGACCGAGCCTGTCCTGAAGGTCCGCGAGGAGGTTCAAAATCCCGGCGCGCACGGACGGGTCCAGCGCGGAGACCGGCTCGTCGAGGACGAGCAGGCGAGGCTCGCTCGCGAGAGCGCGGGCGATACCGGCCCGCTGGCACTGTCCGCCGGACAGCTCGTACGGCAGCCGGTCGCCGTGCGACGCGTCGAGACCGACCATCGCCAGCAGCTCTGCCACCCGGCCCGGGCCGGACGAGGCGTCCCAGCGTCCCTGGACACGCAGCGGTTCCGCGACCGCGTCGCGGATTCGCTGACGGGGGCTCAGCGACCCGTACGGATCCTGGAACACGGGCTGCATCGCCGGGCGCAGCGGGCGCAGTGCGCGCTCGTCCAGCGAGGTCAGTTCGCGCCCGTCGAACCACACCTCGCCGGCGTCCGGACGGCGCAGTTGCAGCACGGCCGCGGCGGTGGACGACTTGCCGCACCCCGAGGGGCCGACGAGGGCGAGGGTCTCCCCGGCGGCCAGCTCGAAGGAGACGTCGTCGACGGCGAGGGCCGGTCCGTACCGGACGATCAGGCCGCGTACGTCCAGCAGCGCACTCATACCGTCTCCAGGAACAACTCGGCGGGGCGGCCGGGAAGCCGGGCCCAGTGGTGGCAGGAGACCTCCCGGCCGTCCACGGGTCTCGGCTCGGGCCGCTCGGCCCGGCAGCGGCCGTCGGCGAGCGGGCAGCGCGGGGCGAACCCGCACCCGGCGGGAGCCTCCCCGAGCGCGGGGGGCGTCCCGCCGATCGCCGGCAGCCGGCGGCCACGGCCGGGCACGGGTCCGGTGGACGGGAGAGCGGCCAGGAGACCGGCCGTGTACGGGGCGCGCGGCCGGGCGAACACCGCTCCCACGGCTCCGGACTCGACGTGCCGGCCGGCGTACATGACCAGCACCCGGTCGGCGTGCTCTCCGACGCTCTCCAGGTCATGGGTGACCAGGACCAGCGCGGCCCCGGTCGCCTCGCGCTGCTCCCCGAGCACCTGGAGGGTCTGCTGCCGCATGTCCGGGTCGAGAGCGGTGGTGGGCTCGTCGGCGACGACCAGTTCGGGTTCGTTGATCAGGGCCATGGCGATGACGGCCCGCTGGCGCATCCCGCCGGAGAACTCGTGCGGAAAGGCGCGGGCCCGGGCCGCCGGCACGCCGACTCTCTCCAGGGCCGCGGCCGCCATGGACCGGGCGTCCCGGCGGGACAGTCCCCGCACGGACCGTACGGCGGCGGCCAGCTGGTCGCCGACCGGGTGCACCGGCGACAGCGCGGACAGGGAGTCCTGCGGGACGAAGGCGATGCGACGCCCCCACAGCGCGCCGAGCACCGGGGCCTTCGCCCCGACGAGTTCGACGCCGCCCGGGGAGCGGCCGTCCGCGCGCAACCGGACGCTGCCGCGCACCACCGCCTCCCGCGGCGCCATGCCCAGCAGCGCGCGGGCGGTGAGCGACTTCCCGGCGCCCGACTCGCCGACCAGCGCGAGGACCTCGCCCTGCCGGACGTCGAACGACAGCCCGCGTACGGCCTCGCCGCCGTCGAACGCGACGCGCAGGCCGCGCACGGACAACAGCGGTTCCTCCCGTACGGGCGGGCGCTGGTCGGTGTCAGGTGGTCGCACGGGTCAGGGCCTTCCGGGTACGGGTGGTGGTACGGGCGCCGGCCGTCCGCGTGTACGAGGCCAGGGACACCGCCAGCGCGGCCAGTGCGGTGAGCGCCACGGCAGGGGCGAGGGCCGCCCAGGGAGCCCGCTCCAGATAGGCGCGTGACTCCTCCAGCAGCAGCCCCCACTCCGGAGCGGGCGGCTGGGCGCCCAGCCCGAGGAAGCCGAGGGAGGCCAGCGCCAGTGCGACGCCGGGCAGCCGCAGCACCGCGTGCCGGGCCACCGGTCCGGCGACCGAGGGCAGGACGTGCCGGGTCAGGATCCACGCCGGGCCCGCGCCCATCGCCTGCTGGGCGAGGAGGAAGCCGGAGGCCCGTACCTCCTGGACGAGCGCCGCGGCGTGCGCGGCGAGCGGGGGCCACGAGATCAGGGCCACGGCGAGCGCCGCGCCGCCCGGGCCGGGACCGACGACCGCGGCGACCAGGATGCCCGTGATCACCGGGGGCAGGGCGTTGGCGATGTCGGACATGCCTGCGGCCGCGTTCGGGACGAAGCCGAGGGCCGTCGCGGCCACGAAGCTGAGTGCGCAGACCGCGGCGGCGGTGCCCGCGGTCGCGGCCGCGCCGTGCCCGAGCCGGGCCAGGACGTCCCGGCCGAGACCGTCCGTGCCGAGCGGGTGGGTGAGCGAAGGCGCGGCGAGCCGGGCGGCCGTGTCCACGCCGTACGGGTCGCGCAGCAGGCCCCACCCGATCACCGCCAGCAGGACGGCGGCCAGCGCCGCCGGCAGCAGCAACCCGGTCCGTAGCGGCGGGGGAGCGGGCAGCGTCAGACGGGCGTCGCGGAGACCGCGGCCGAGCAGCCGCCGCCGGACGAGGGCCGCGAGCGCGCCCGCCGTCAGCCCGAGGACGAGCAGCGCCAGCACCGAGCCCTGGAGCAGCGGCAGGTCCTGGGACTTGGCGGCGCCCAGCGCCGTACGGCCGATGCCGGGCACCGCGAAGACCGTCTCCACGGCGATCGCGCCACCCGTGAGACCGACGACGACCATGCCGAACTGCGGGACGAGCGGCGGCAGGACGCGCCGGAGGGCGGCCAGGGCGACGAGCGACGGGCGGACGCCCGAGCCGCGCCACAGCTCGGCCCACCGTTCACCGAGTGCGCCGGGCAGCGCGTCGGCGACGAGCCGCCCGAGCAGACCGCCCGCCGGCAGACCCAGCGCGACGGCGGGCAGCACCAGATGGGCCGGGCCCTGCCAGCCGGAGGTCGGCAGCCATCCCAGCCACACCCCGCCCACGATCAGCAGCAGGGTCGCCAGCAGGAACTCGGGGAGTGCGGCGAGCACCGCGGCGACGGCGCCCGAGGTGCCCCGGCCGCGGACCAGGACCGGTGCGCAGGCCGCCGTCGCCACCACCACCGCCACGGCGAGGGCCGCGCCCATCAGCCCCAGCGACACCTGCAGGCCGGCGAGGACGGACGGCAGCACGTCGGTGCCCGACACCCACGAGGCGCCGAGATCACCCCGGACCAGACCGGACGCCCAGCCTCCCAGGAGCGCCAGGGGACCGGCGTCGAGCCCGAGATCGGCGCGGACGGCGGCCAGCGCCTCCGCGGTGGCCTCCTGCTCGGCGGAACGGGCCCGCAGGACGGAGAGCGCCGGGTCCTTGCCGGAGAGCCAGGGCAGCAGACCGACGACCGCGAGGACCGCGGCGAGGCCGGCCGCCCGCGTGGCCCCCGCCCTCACTTGATGTACGTGTCGACGGTGACGAGCTGCCGCTCGCGCGGGTCGTGCGCCGCGCCGACGACCGAGGCCGCGTCACCCTGGATGACCCGCTCGTGCAGCATCGGCACGGCGGCGTCGGTGGCCAGCACCGCCGCCTCCGCCTCGATGACCGCCCTGCGGCGGGCGTCGCCCGCCGTTGTCGTCGTCGCCTTCTCCAGCGCCCTGTCGACGGCCGGGTCGGCGAGCTGCGCGATGTTGAAGGAGCCCTGGGAGGCGAAGTCGCTGTAGAGGTACGCGGCGGGATCGCCGGAGTCGAGGACCGTCGCCCGGGACAGGACGAACGCGTCGAAGGCGCCGGCCAGCGCGTCGGATTCGATGTTGGCGTACTCGCGGACCTCCAGCTCCACCGTGAATCCGGCCTTCCGGAGCTGCTGCTGGAGGGTCTGGGCCACCTCCGGGAGCTCGGCCCGGTCGGTGAAGGTGCCGATGGTGACCGTGGCGCCGTCCGGGTCGCCGGGTGCGGTCCGCCGCGGCGCGGTGCGCAGCCCGTCCGCCCAGGCGAGGGCGGGACCGAGCAGACCGCGGGCGGTATCGGCGCGGCCCTCGTACACGCCCCGGACGATCGAGCCGGCGTCGACGGCCTCCCGCGCGGCGGCGCGCAGCGCCGGGTCCTTGAAGGGGCCCTTTTCGGTGTTGAGGTAGAGGGTGTTGGTGCGCGGCATGGGGACCTCGTGGATCAGGTCCTCGTCGAGCAGCGCGGCCTGCGACACCGGGACGGCCTCCACGATGTCGGCCTCCCCGCTGCGCAGGGCGGCGGCGCGGGCGGTGCCGTCGGGCACGAACCTCACGTCGATGCCCGGCGCCTCGGCCTTCCTGCCCCAGTAGCCGTCGTAGCGGTCGAGGGAGGCCGAGGAGGTGCCGTCGACCTTCGTCAGCCGGAAGGGTCCGGTGCCGGTGCCGACCGGGTCGACGGCCTTCCCCCGGTACGCCTTGGCGGAAAGGATCGACAGCTGGGGGGAGCTGAGCCGCTGGGGGACGAGCGGGTCCTCTGCGGCAGTGGTGACGGTGACGGTCGTCCCCTCCGCCGTGACCGTGAGGTCGACCCCGTCGAGGATGCGCGGCTTGGGGGACGCGGTGGCGGCGCGGGTCAGGGAGCGGCGGACGTCGTGCGCCGTCATCCGGCTGCCGTCGTGGAAGGTGACGCCCTCGCGGAGGGTGAAGACCCAGCTGGTGCCCTTCTGCTGCCACCGGGTGGCGAGGGCGGGAACGGCGTCGCCGTCGGCGTCGAGCGTGACGAGCGTTTCCGCGGTGGACCAGCGCGACAGCTTGAAGGCGTCGTCGGAGAGCGGGGAGAGTCCGGAGCGCGGCGGGTTCATCATCGCGACACGCACGCGCTTGCCCCCTGCTTCCGAGGTGTCGCCGGAGGCGGCGAAGCAGCCGGTCAGCAGAAGGGATGCCGAGGCCAGGGCGGCGGAGGGCAGGAGACGGACGGTCAGGCGGCGCACGGGGGCACCCTTTCGGGCATGGGTTCGACGGGATGCCCGAACTTAGCATAATGATTATTATTTTCAATAACGAGCGCCACGTCAGAGGCGCGCGCTCTTCAGCGCCATGTGCAGCAGCAGCCGGTGCTCGCCGTCGTCGAGGTCCAGACCGGTGAGCTGCTCGACCCGGGAGAGCCGGTAGTAGAGGGTCTGTCGGTGGATCCCCAGTGCCGCCGCCGTCCGCCCGGCCTGGCCTGCGCAGTCGAGGAACACCTCGGCGGTACGGGCCAGTTCGGCGTGCGAGGGCGCCAGCAGCTCCGCCACCGCCGGGTCGTGCAGCACGTCGGCGGGCAGCGCGGTGAGCATCCGGTACGGGCCGAGCCCCGACCACGGGGCGACCGGCCCGAGCCGGGGTTCGGCCAGCGCGGCGCGGGCCGCCGACGCGGCCTCCCGCCAGGCGGCGCCGAGCCCGGCCAGTCCCCGCCGCGCCGAGGCGACTCCGGCTGCGGCCGCCGGTTCCCCGCCCGCCGCGTCGCGCAGCCGGGCGGCCGCCGTCAGCGCCGGGCCCGGAGCGTCCGCGGAGCGCAGCCGCACCAGCGCGGCCAGCGCGGGACCGGGGGCCGGGCCGCCGTGCGGCAGCGGGACCGTGCACAGCGCCGCCGCGCCCGGCAGGGACCGGGTCGAAGGCGCGTCGGACTCCGGCCACGGGGCCACGCACACCACGGTGTGCGGGCCCTCCGCGTCCGGGCCGAGCGCCGACCGCAGCGCGGTGAGGGCCATGTCGTACTGCCAGCCCCGCTCCGCCGTGAGCACCGCCCGCAGCTCCCGCGACAGGTCCGCCCCGGCGCGCTCCTCGTCCGCGAGGAGGGTGCCGATCCGCTCTGTCACCTCCATCGCGGCCGCGAGCTGCTCCGCGGTCGGCCCCGGATCCGTGTCGAGCAGCCACACGTAGCCGAGCGCGACGCCCCGGTGCCGCACCGGCAGACAGATCCGGCCGCGGTTGACGCCCGCCTCCGGGGCGGCGGGGATACGGACCGGGCCGGTCGCGCGGGTGATGCCGAACCCCTCGAACCAGGCGCGGACCGCCGGGGTGGACTTCCTGGTCAGGATCGAGCGGGTGCGGACCGGATCGAGCGTGGTCTCGTCGAAGGCGCTGTCGCTGTCGTGCGCCCCGAAGGCGATCAGCCCGAAGTCGCGGTTCTCCAGGGTCGCCGGCATGGCCAGCAGCGCGGAGATCTCGTCGACGAGGTCCTGGTAGTCGCCTTTCACTCCGCCATTCTCGCACCCTTCAGACATATGTCTGAGATCCCGGACACGGATGCGTGACAGCTGTCGATGGCAGCCGGCCGGGGCCATCCTTAGGTTTCAGGGTGGTTCTCCGTGCTGTTTCCGAATCGTTCGGTTCCGGCCACTTCAACACACCTGTTCCGTGGAGGTGCCCCGTGCTGGGTCCCGTGATCCTCGCCGCTTCGCGCAGCGACAAGATGCGCCGCTTCGTGTCGGCCGCCCCGGGGACCAAGCAGGTCGTCGCCCGGTTCATCGCCGGCGAGACGGTCGAGCAGGTCATTCCGATCGTCCAGGACGCCGCGGCCAAGGGCCTCGAAGTCACCCTCGACGTCGTCGGTGAGGACATCACCACCCCCGAGCAGGCCGCCGCCGCGCGGGACGCCTACCTCGACCTGGTCGAGCACCTGGCCGAGCTCGGCCTCGGCGCCAGGGCCGAGATGTCCGTGAAGCTCTCCATGTTCGGCCAGGCTCTCCCGGGCGGCCACGAGCTGGCGCTCGCCAACGTACGCCCCGTCGTCGAGGCCGCCGCGGCCATCGGCACGACGGTTACGCTGGATGCGGAGGACCACACCACCCTCGACTCGATGTTTGCCATCCACGAGGAGCTCCGCAAGGACTTCCCGCAGACCGGCTGCGTGATCCAGGCCTATCTGTTCCGCACCGAGAACGACGCCCGCCGCCTCGCCCGGGCCGGCAGCCGCGTCCGTATCGTCAAGGGCGCGTACAAGGAGCCCGCCTCCGTCGCGTACCAGGACAAGACCGAGATCGACAAGGCGTACGTCCGCATCCTCAAGATCCTGATGGAGGGCGACGGCTACCCGATGATCGGGTCGCACGACCCCCGTCTGATCGCCATCGCCCAGGAGCTGGCCCACCGCGCCGGCCGCAAGCTCGACGAGTACGAGTTCCAGATGCTGTACGGCATCCGCGGCGACGAGCACCTGCGACTGGCGGCCGAGGGCCACCGGATGCGCGTCTACACCGCGTACGGCACCGACTGGTACGGCTACTTCATGCGCCGCCTCGCGGAGAAGCCGGCCAACCTGCTCTTCTTCGCCCGCTCGATTCTCACCAAGGGCTGAGCCCCTCCCACCCCTCGCTAAGGAGCAACGGAACCCATGGACGCTGTCACCCAGGTCCCCGCCCCGGTCAACGAGCCGGTGCACGGCTACGCCCCCGGCTCGCCCGAGCGCGCCCGTCTCGAGGCCAAGCTCAAGGAGCTGGCCGAGAACCCGATCGAGCTGCCGATGACGATCGGCGGCGTGCGGCGGATGGGCGGCGGCGAGCGCGTCGACGTCGTACAGCCGCACAACCACAAGGCCGTCCTCGGTACCTTCGCCACCGCGACCCAGCAGGACGCGCAGGACGCGATCGACGCCGCCCTCGCGGCCGCGCCGGGCTGGCGCGCCATGTCCTTCGACGACCGCGCCGCGATCATCCTGCGCGCCGCCGAGCTGCTGGCCGGCCCGTGGCGCGAGACGCTGGCCGCCTCCACCATGCTCGGCCAGTCGAAGACCGCCCAGCAGGCCGAGATCGACACCCCCTGCGAGCTCGTCGACTTCTGGCGCTTCAACGTCAAGTACGCCCGTGACCTGCTCGCCGAGCAGCCCGTGGCCAACTCGCCGGGCGTGTGGAACCGCCTCGACCACCGGCCGCTCGAGGGCTTCGTCTACGCGATCACCCCGTTCAACTTCACCGCCATCGCCGGCAACCTGCCGACCGCGCCCGCGCTCATGGGCAACGTCGTCGTCTGGAAGCCGTCCCCGACGCAGACCCACGCCGCCGTGCTGCTGATGCGGCTCCTGGAGGAGGCCGGTCTGCCCAAGGGCGTCATCAACCTGGTGACCGGTGATGGCATCGCCGTCTCCGAGGTGGCCCTCGAGCACCCGATGCTCGCCGGTATCCACTTCACCGGCTCGACCAGGACCTTCCAGCACCTGTGGAAGACGGTCGGCAACAACATCGAGAAGTACCGCTCCTACCCGCGGATCGTCGGCGAGACCGGCGGCAAGGACTTCGTCGTCGCCCACCCGAGCGCCGACCGCGCCGTCCTCAAGACCGCGCTGACCCGCGGCTCGTTCGAGTTCCAGGGCCAGAAGTGCTCCGCGTCCTCGCGGGCGTACGTCCCCGCCTCCATCTGGAACTCCGGCTTCAAGGAGGAGTTCGCCGCCGAGGTCGACGCCATCGCGATGGGTGACGTCACCGACCTGTCGAACTTCATCGGCGCCGTGATCGACGAGCGTGCCTTCGCCAAGAACAAGGCCGCGATCGACCGGGCGAAGGAGGACCCGACCTGCACGATCCTCGCGGGCGGCAGCTACGACGACTCGGTCGGCTACTTCGTCCGCCCGACCGTCATCGAGTGCTCCGACGCCGACAACGAGGTCTTCACGACCGAGTACTTCGGCCCGATCCTCGCCGTCCACGTCTACGAGGACGACAAGTACGAGGAGATGCTGGAGCAGATGGAGTCGGTGTCGGCGTACGCGCTGACCGGCTCGATCATCGCCGGTGACCGGGCCGCCGCGGCCGACGCGATGGAGAAGCTCCGCTACGCGGCGGGCAACTTCTACATCAACGACAAGTCGACCGGCGCCGTCGTCGGCCAGCAGCCCTTCGGCGGCGGCCGTGCCTCCGGCACCAACGACAAGGCGGGCGCCCCGCAGAACCTGATGCGCTGGACGCTGACCCGCGCCATCAAGGAGACGCTGGTCGCACCGACCGACTACACCTACCCGCACATGGGCTGACCGGACGGCCGCCCCCAGTCTCCGCCCCCGTACCGGCCCCCACGCCGGAACGGGGGCGGCTTCGGTCGTCCACGCGAGCAACGGGGTTGACGAGGGCTCAGTTTGCGGCGGCGCGTGCCGGATACCCGGATGGCATGGCTGAGACCAAGAAGAACACGACCAGGGCCCGTACGAGCAGCGCCGGCACGCGAGCACAACAGGCCAAGGACACGGCGGAGGACACCGCCGGGAGCACGGCGCAGGACACCGGCCGGCGGACCGCCGAGTCCGTACGCGGCATCGGCGACGCCACCACCCGGAAGGCCGCGGCCGCCGCGCGGACCGTCCAGCACACGGCCGTCTCCGCGGCCGGGACCGCCGTGGACAAGGCGGGCGTCGTCTGGACCGTCGTCAAGGCCCGCAAGGCCGTCGCGGCCGGGGCGGGCACGGGTGTCGCCACCGTGGTGGCCGGCTCGTACGCGCTCGGCCGCCGGGTCGGGCTGAGGCAGCGCGGCCCGCTGTCCCGCCTGACCGGCGGCAGGCTCTGAGAATCCGGCGCAGTCCTGCGTGGCGGTTTTCCGACAGCGCGGCCGGTCCGAGGGTCAACTCGTTACCGCCCGGCCGGCGTTGCCTGCCACAGTGGCCCGCATGACCGATCACGCGACCGACGCGCTGCGCACGGCCCACACGTATGAGCTCTCCGGGGCGGGCCTCGCCGGCATCCGGACCATGCTGGAGACCGCGTTCGACGGTGACTTCGGCGACGTGGACTGGGCCCACGCCCTGGGCGGTGTCCACGCCTTCGTCCGTGACGGAAAGGGCGTGGCCGCCCACGGCAGCGTGATCATGCGGCGGGTGCTGCACGCCGGCCGGTCCTGCCGGGTCGGGTACGTGGAGGCCGTCGCGGTCCGCGCCGACCGCCGCCGCCAAGGGCTGGGCGGGCGGGTGATGGCGGCCCTCGAGACGGTGATCGACGGGGCGTACGACCTCGGCGCGCTCTCCGCGTCGGAGGACGGGGCCCCGCTCTACCGGGCCCGCGACTGGCAGTTGTGGCAGGGCCGCATCGAGGTCATGGGGCCGCGCGGAACGGTCCGCCTCCCCGAGGAGGAGGACTCGACCTATCTGCGTCCGGCGGCGGGCGCCGGGCTTCCCGGTCCCGCCGCCGGCCCGCTGGTCTTCGACTGGCGGGACGGGGACGTGCTCTGACCGCCCCGGCCCGCCGGCCGCGTCAGACGGCGTCGCCGCTGCTCCTGGCGACGGTGCGCCGGACCCAGTAGGTCATGCCGAACGTACCTGCCAGCAGCACCGGGAACGCCACGGCGAAGTCGAGGCCGCGGCTGTAGTACGCCGTGAGGATCGCGGCCGTGACCACGAGCCGGCCCGCGCTCACCGCCCAGCCCTTCGCGCCGATGTACCAGGAGCGCGCCGGACGGTCCGGCGGCGCGTCGAGCGTGGCGGTCGGTCCCGCGCTCGCCGCCAGAGGCCGTTTGAAGGAGGCGTAGAAGAACCACTCGCCGCACGGCTCCCAGCCTTCCGGGACGAGCCGCCCGAGGTGCGCGTCCACGGTGCGCGGCTGCTGCCGCCGGTCACGGCCGGGACGGGCTCACCCGTACCGCCGCGGCTGGCCGGGGAGGCGCTCATGGAGGAGGAGTGCGCGCTCGTGCATCCCGCCGGACACGCCCAGCCCCAGGCCGCCGCCGACGAGGGCGAGGCATGATCGCGTCTCAGATAGTAGGAAGTCCGAGTAATTGTGGAGACAGACCGGCGGAGCTGTCCTACTTTTGTAGGAGCCGAACGTCTCGCTCGATCCAGCGAATGGCGGTCGTGAGCCCGTGCCCCGTGCAGGCAACCCCTGCGGCACCGCTCCCCGCCCCTTCCGGCGCCTCGAAATCTCTTCTGATCTCAAGGAGTCGATCACCATGACCGCTGTGACCGTCCGCCGAGTCCGTCACGCCTCCCGCACCACCGAGTCCGACCGCAAGAACGCCGCCGCGGCCCTGCAGCGCGCCCTCGACCGCCGGGACAACGGCGGCGCCACCGGCCACTGAGCGCCGGACCCCCGCCCGAGCGGCGCACTCCGCCGCGTCCGAATGCCCCGTCCACATGGTGGACCTCGCATGTCAATGCATGGGACGGGGAGTAGGGTGCCGACATGTCTCGCAGCATCGATCTCGCAGTTGTCCCCGGTGACGGCATCGGCCAGGAAGTAGTGGCGCAGGGCCTGAAGGTCCTTGCCGCGGTCCTGCCCCAGGATGTGAAGCTGGAGACCAAGGAGTACGACCTCGGCGCCCGGCGCTGGCACCGCACCGGGGAGACCCTTCCCGACGCGGAGCTCGACTCCCTCAAGAGCCACGACGCGATCCTCCTCGGCGCCATCGGCGACCCGTCGGTGCCGTCCGGCGTGCTGGAGCGCGGTCTGCTGCTGAAACTGCGGTTCGCCTTCGACCACTACGTCAACCTGCGTCCGTCGAAGCTGTTCCCGAACACGGCCACCCCGCTCGCCGGCCGCCCGGACATCGACTTCGTCGTCGTCCGCGAGGGCACCGAGGGCCCGTACACGGGCAACGGCGGTTCGCTGCGCACCGGCACGCCCGCCGAGGTCGCCACCGAGGTCAGCCTCAACACCGCGTACGGCGTGGAGCGCGTCGTCCGCGACGCGTACGAGCGGGCCAACGCCCGCCCCCGCAAGAAGCTGACGCTCGTCCACAAGAACAACGTGCTCGTGTACGCGGGCCACATGTGGAAGAACATCTTCGACCGGGTCGGCCAGGAGTACCCCGAGGTCACCACCGACTATCTGCACGTCGACGCCGCGACGATCTTCTTCGTCACCCAGCCGGAGCGCTTCGACGTCATCGTCACCGACAACCTCTTCGGCGACATCCTCACCGACCTCGCCGCTGCCGTGACCGGCGGCATCGGCCTGGCCGCCTCCGGGAACATCAACCCGACCGGTGAGTTCCCGTCGATGTTCGAGCCGGTGCACGGCTCGGCGCCGGACATCGCGGGCACCGGCAAGGCCGACCCGACCGCGACCGTCCTCTCCGTCGCCCTGCTGCTGCGGCACCTGGGCTACGAGAGCGAGGCCGTCCGCATCGAGGACACGGTCGCCGCCGACCTGGCGGAGCGGACGCCGGACACGGTCCGCACGACGGACGAGATCGGCGACGCGCTCGCGGTACGAGTAGCGAGCTGACCCGCCGGAACACTGACTCCGGGGTGTCCCCGGACACCCCCAGAAGCCGCCGGGTCGCATTTCACATCGCACCCGGCGGCTTTTCCTGTGCGGCTCCCGGGTGCCACCATCGAACCCTGGGCCGCAATCACGACGTTCCCTGCACGGTCTTTCACGGGCGATAATCGGACGTGGACCGTGGTGGTGCACGGCGATGCTCGGACGTCCAAGCAGTCGGCGTGAGCGCGGTCCGTCACAACAACCGGTGAAGGACACTGCACTCATGACGACGCCCACGATCGAGCTCAAGCCCTCCTCGCACCCGCTGTCCGACGCGGAGCGCGAGGCGATCCTGGCCAACCCGGGATTCGGCCGCCACTTCACCGACCACATGGTGACGATCAAGTGGACGGAGGGGCGCGGCTGGCACGACGGCCAGCTCGTTCCGTACGGGCCGCTGTCCATCGATCCGGCCAACATGACCCTGCACTACGCGCAGGAGATCTTCGAGGGCCTCAAGGCGTACCGCCGCCCCGACGGCTCCGTCGCCACCTTCCGGCCCGAGGCCAACGCCGAGCGCTTCCAGCGTTCCGCCCGCCGGCTGGCGATGCCCGAGCTGCCGGTCGACACCTTCATCGCCGCCTGCGACGCGCTGGTCCAGCAGGACAAGGCGTGGGTTCCGGCGCACGGCGGCGAGGAGTCCCTCTACCTCCGCCCGTTCATGATCGCGAGCGAGGTCGGCCTCGGTGTGAAGCCGGCCAACGAGTACCTCTTCCTCGTCATCGCCTCCCCGGCGGGCGCGTACTTCCCCGGCGGCGTCAAGCCCGTCTCGATCTGGCTCTCCGAGGACCGGGTCCGCGCCGTCCCCGGCGGCATGGGCGACGCCAAGACCGGCGGCAACTACGCCGCGTCCCTGCTGGCCCAGGCCGAGGCCGCGCAGCGGGGCTGCGACCAGGTCGCCTACCTCGACGCCGTGGAGCACAAGTGGGTCGAGGAACTGGGCGGCATGAACCTGTACTTCGTCTACGAGACCGGTTCCGGCGGCGACCTCAGGATCGTCACCCCCGAGCTGACGGGCTCGCTGCTCGCGGGCATCACCCGTGACTCGCTCCTCACCCTGGCCAAGGACCTCGGCTACGGCGCGGAGGAGGGCCGCGTCTCCATCGACCAGTGGCAGGCCGACACCGAGAACGGCACGCTCAAGGAGGTCTTCGCCTGCGGCACGGCCGCGGTGATCACCCCGGTCGGCACGGTCAAGTCCGCGCGCGGCGAGTGGCAGCAGTCGGGCGGGCGGCCGGGTGAGGTCACGATGAGGCTCCGCGCGGCGCTGCTGGACATCCAGACGGGCCGCGCGGAGGACATCCACGGCTGGACGCACGAACTGGCGTGACGGCCTTCCGGGTCCGGGCGGACGCGTTCCTTGTCACGGGGGCGCCGCCGCCGCCCGGACCCCTGCGCCTCAGACGCCGGCGGGGCTGGAGCTGCCCCAGCTGGGCCGGGTGGGAGGCGGCGGTCTTGTCGGGGCGCTGCCCCGAGCCCCGCGCCGCAATCGCCGGCGCGGCTTGAGTTGCCGGGCCACACGTCCCCGCGTCCCCATCGCCGGCGAGGCTTGAGTTGCCCCCATGGGGGGGTGCTGTTTCGCGCAGCGAGGTCAGGCTTGCCCGGCCAGGGCTGGGTTGCCGCACAGCGGCATGTCCAGCCCCGGCCGGGCGGTACTCCCCCCACGCCTGGCGGCCGTGGGACGTGCTCCCACCCGCGGCCGCCAGGCCGTAGGAAGGTTGAGGCCACCGCGCGAAGCGCGGTACCGGGACCCGGGCGGAGTCCGGCCCGCCCACCCAGTGGCACGGGCCCTGGGGCGGAGCCCCGAACGACACCGCGCGAAGCGCGGTGAACGGGTCCGGGCGGAGCCCGGCTTCGGGGCGGGGTGGGGCGAGGGACGGACCCGCCCAGCGGCCCACTCACCCACCTGCCGTCACGACACCGCGGTCCCGGCCCCGGCCACCGATCCCTCTGCCGCAGCCTCGTGCGCAGCCGGACCAGCCGGACCAGCCGGACCAGCCGGCCGCGTCCGGACCGCCGCGTACGCAAGCCCGCCCACCACTCCCGACAGCACGAAGCTGCAGTCCACTCCGCCCGTCAGGGCCAGCAGCGGCCCTTCGTACAGCGGGGTGGAGACCGCCGCGAGGCCGACCGTCGCACCGAGCGCCCACGAGAGCGTGGCGTGCGCGTTCCAGCCCGCGCGGAACCAGTAGACGCCGCCGCGGGCGCGGCGGTTGTAGACCTGGAGGGCCTCCGCGTCGTAGACGCCGCCGCAGCGGACGTGGGCGGTCAGGGTGATCACCGCCCACGGCGTGCCCACCGCGGTGAGCAGCAGCACGAACGAGGTCATGGCCGACTGGGCGTCCCACACGAAGTGGCCGAGGAAGACGAACGCCGTCGCCACCACGGCCACCACCAGGGTCGCCCGGGTGCGGGTGGTGCGCGGCAGGATGGCGTCGAGGTCGAGGCCCATCGAGTACAGCATCAGGCCCGCGTTGCCGACCGACCCGGCCGCCGCGGCGAGCAGCAGCGGGACGAGGTACCAGGCGGGGGACGCGGCGACCAGGGGTCCGGCGTAGTCGAGCCCGGCGCGGGCCGCCAGCGCCGTGTACGTGCCGAAGAGCTGGGGCACGAGCAGCCCGGCCACCAGCCCCACGCAGGTCGCGGCCAGTACCCGCCGCGAGCTGTGGCGCAGCGGCGAGATGTAGCGGGTGTAGTCGCCGAGCAGGGTGATGAAGGCGATCGGCCCGCTCAGCCCGGCGGCCACCGCGGACAGCACCCAGGTCGGCCAGAACGAGCCCAGCAGGTACGGGGTGTCCGGCGGCGCGGCCGTGGTGAGGTCGGGTGCGTAGGCGACGACGCCCAGCAGCAGGAGCGCGGTCATGCCGACGGCGAGAACCTTGCTGAGACGCAGCAGCAGCCGGTATCCGTACACGGCGCAGACGACGGTGCAGGCGGCGAGCAGCGCGTAGACGAGGGTGTGGGCGACGCCGCCGGTGGGGAGGCCGGCGAGCCGCGCCAGCGTGCCGATCACCACGTCGCCGCCGATCCACAGGGTCAGGGCGGTGTAGCCGAGCGAGAGCAGCAGGCCGACGACGGAGCCCACGAGGCGGCCGCGGACGCCGAAGGCCGCGCCGCTGGACGTCGACAGGTTGGTCGCGGTGCGCAGCGAGACGAGGGCCAGCGGGGCGGTGACGGCCACACCGACGAGCGTGCCGGCGACGACGGAGGTGACCGACGGCCACAGGCCGAGCCCGAAGGAGACGGGCAGCCAGCCGAAGACGATCACCCCCAGGCAGAGGTTCGAGCCCAGCAGGATCGAGACGAGATCGCGCGGAGTGCTGGTGCGCTCCGACTCTGGGACGGTGTCGACTCCGCGCTGTTCCACCGGCATGGGCTGCCCTGCCTTCGCAGTTTGAGTGACGCTCTAATTGAACGCTGCTCAATGTGAGTCATGCCTCGCTTGAAGTCAATGCTTGTCGTGGTTCCGTTTCCTGGGTCGACATTGTTAGAGTGGCGCTCAAATCTGGAGGTGTGGTGACGTGCGACTGACCCCGACCGAGCGCGACCGGCTGCTGCTCTTCGGCGCCGCCGAGCTGGCCCGGGCACGCAGAGCCCGGGGCCTGCGGCTCAACGTCCCGGAGGCGACGGCGCTCATCGCGGACACCGTCTGCGAGGCGGCCCGTGACGGCCGCCGGCTGGCCGAGGCCATCGAGGCCGCCCGCTCGGTGCTCGGGCCGGACGACGTCCTTCCGGGCGTCGCGGACGTGGTGACCGAGGTCCATGTGGAGGCCGTCTTCGACGACGGGTCCCGGCTCGCGGTCGTCTCCGACCCGTTCCGCGGCGCGGCGACGGACCCGAGCGCCGCCACCCCCGCTCCCGGCGCGCTGCTCCCCGGCCCCGGTTCCGGCTATGCCGACCTCCCGCCCTCCCTGCGGCTGACCGTGCGCAACACGGCGACCGTGCCCGTCAGCGTCACCTCGCACTTCCACTTCTTCGAGGCGAACCCACGGCTCCGTTTCGACCGCGCCGCGGCGTACGGAATGCGGCTCGCCGTCCCGGCCGGTTCCTCGGTCAGGTTCGACCCGGGCGGCGACGTGGAGGTCGGGCTGCTGCCCATCGGCGGCGAACGGATCGCCATCGGCTTCGCGGGCCTGGTCGACGGCCCGCTGGACGCGCCCGGCACCAAGGAAGAGGCCCTGCGCAGGGCCGTGGCCTGCGGCTATCTCGGAGCGGAGGAGAACTGATGGACCCGTACGAGTACGCATCCGTGCACGGACCCCGGACGGGGGACCGCGTCGTCCTCGGCGACTCCGGGCTCGTCGTCCGGGTCGAGGCCGACGCGCAGAAGCCCGGCGACGAGTTCCTGGCCGGCTTCGGCAAGACCGCCCGCGACGGTCTCCACCTCAAGGCCGCCGCCGTGCGCGAGACCTGCGACGTCGTCATCAGCAACGTCCTGGTGATCGACGCCGTCCAGGGCATTCGCAAGGTGTCCATCGGCATCCGGGAGGGCCGGATCCACGCCGTCGGCCGGGCCGGGAACCCGGACACCCTCGACGGGGTGGACGTCGTCGTCGGCACCGGCACGTCGATCGTCTCCGGCGAGGGGCTGATCGCCACGGCGGGCGCCGTCGACACCCACGTACATCTGCTCTCCCCGCGGATCATGGAGGCGTCGCTCGCCTCCGGCGTCACCACCGTCATCGGCCAGGAGTTCGGCCCGGTGTGGGGTGTCGGCGTCAACTCGCCCTGGGCGCTGAAGCACGCCTTCAACGCCTTCGACGCCTGGCCCGTCAACATCGGGTTCCTGGCGCGCGGTTCGTCCTCCGACCCGGCGCCGCTCGTCGAGGCGCTGGCCGAGGGCGGCGCGTCCGGATTCAAGGTCCACGAGGACATGGGCGCGCACACCCGCGCGCTGGACACCGCGCTGCGGGTCGCCGAGGAGCACGACGTCCAGGTCGCCCTGCACAGCGACGGCCTCAACGAGTGCCTGTCCGTCGAGGACACCCTGCGGGTGCTGGACGGGCGGACGATCCACGCCTTCCACATCGAGGGCTGTGGCGGCGGACACGTGCCGAACGTCCTCAAGATGGCGGGGGTGCCGAACGTCATCGGCTCCTCCACCAACCCCACCCTCCCCTTCGGCCGGGACGCGGTCGCCGAGCACTACGGCATGATCGTCTCCGTCCACGACCTCAAGACCGACCTCCCCGGCGACGCCGCCATGGCCCGCGACCGCATCCGGTCCGGGACGATGGGCGCGGAGGACGTGCTGCACGACCTCGGCGCGATCGGCATCACGTCGTCCGACGCACAGGGCATGGGACGCGCGGGCGAGACCGTACGGCGCACTTTCGCCATGGCCGGGAAGATGAAGGCCGAGCTCGGCCCCATGGACGGCGACGGCGCGCACGACGACAACGCGCGCGTCCTGCGTTACATGGCCAAGCTGACCATCAACCCGGCCCTCGCCCACGGCCTCGCGCACGAGATCGGGTCCATCGAGGTGGGCAAGATGGCCGACATCGTGCTGTGGCGGCCCGAGTTCTTCGGCGCGAAGCCGCAGCTGGTGCTGAAGTCCGGCTTCCCCGCGTACGGGGTGGTCGGCGACCCGAACGCGGCGACGGACACCTGCGAACCGCTCGTGCTGGGGCCCCAGTTCGGCGCGTACGGGGCGACGCCGGCCGACATCTCGGTCGCCTTCGTGGCACAGGCCGCGCTCGACGCCGGCTCCGACCTGATGCCCACGCGGCGCCGCCGCGTCGCCGTGCGCGGCACCCGCGGCATCGGCCCCCGCGACCTGCTGCTCAACTCCCGCCTCGGGGACGTCTCCGTCGACGGGCACACGGGTCTCGTCACCCTCGACGGCGACCCGATCCGCTCCGAGCCCGCCGAGTCGATCTCCCTCAACCGCCTCTACTTCCTCTGAGGAACCCTCGATGACCTTCCGCATGCCCCCCGAGTGGGCCCCGCACGAGCGCACCTGGATGGCCTGGCCCGGCCCCAACCCGACGTTCACCAACGACGCGGAGCTGCTGGAGGCCCGTACGGCCTGGGCGTCGGTGGCCCGCGCGGTGCGGCGCTTCGAGCCGGTGACCGTCGTCGCCGGCACGGGCCAGTCCGGCTCCGCACGCGAACTCCTCGGCCCGGGCATCGACATCGTCGAACGGGACCTGGACGACGCGTGGATGCGCGACATCGGCCCCACCTTCGTCACCGACGGCTCCCGGCTGGCGGCCGTCGACTGGGTGTTCAACGGTTGGGGCGCGGCGGACTGGGCGCGCTGGGAGCACGACTCCAAGATCGCCCGCCATGTCGCGGACCTCGCCGGCGTCCCCGTGCACCCCTCGCCGCTGGTCAACGAGGGCGGCGCGATCCACGTCGACGGCGAGGGCACCGTCCTGCTCACCGACACCGTCCAGCTCGGCCCCGAACGCAACCCCGGCTGGTCCCGCGCGGAGGTCGAGGCGGAGATCCACGCCCGGCTCGGCACGAAGAAGGCCATCTGGCTGCCGCGGGGCCTGAGCGGCGACTACGGGATGTACGGCACCCGCGGCCACGTCGACATCGTCGCGGCCTTCGCCCGCCCGGGCGTCGTCGTCGTCCACACCCAGCCCGACCCGTCCCACCCCGACCACGAGCTGTGCAAGGCCAACGTCGCCCTGCTCGCCGGCCAGACGGACGCCAGGGGGCGCCGCCTGGAGGTCGTCGAGGTCCCCGCCCCGACCGTCCTCGTCGACGACGAGGGCGCATGGGTCGACTACTCGTACATCAACCACTACCTCTGCAACGGCGGCGTGGTGCTGTGCGGCTTCGACGACCCCCGGGACGAGATCGCGGCCGGCATCTTCCGGCGGCTCTTCCCGGAGCGGACGGTGACGCTGGTCGACGCGCGGGCGATCTTCGCGGGCGGCGGCGGCGTCCACTGCATCACCCAGCAGCAGCCCCGGGTCTGACTCCGGGCCACCGGTCCCGCACACGCATCCGGTAGAACGTACCCGTGACCAGCTCCAGCCCCGCCGGCCCCCGGCGCCGCAACCAGTCCGCACCGCCGCGCGAGGCGCTGCTCGCCGCCGCCATGGCCACCATCGCCGAGCGCGGGCTCGACGGGCTGACCATGGCGGGCCTCGGCCGGCAGGTCGGGATGAGCAGCGGGCACCTCCTCTACTACTTCGGCAGCAAGGACGAGCTGCTGCTGCAGACCCTGGAGTGGAGCGAGGGCCGCCTCGGCGCGGAGCGCAGCGCGCTGCTGTCCCGGCAGGCGCCGGCCCGTGAACGGCTCGACGCGTACATCGACCTGTACGTCCCCGACGGTCCGCGCGACCCGCACTGGACGCTCTGGCTCGAGGTCTGGAACCGCTCGCAGAACGCGGACGCCGACATGCACGGCCGCCAGGCCGCGATCGAGGGTGCCTGGCACCGGGACCTGGTCGCGCTCCTCGCGGAGGGCGTCTCCCGCGGCGAGTTCCGCGCGGTGGACCCGGACCGGTTCGCCACGAGACTGCGGGCGCTGCTGGACGGCTTCAGTGTGCATGTCGCCGTGGGCATACCGGGGGCGGGGCGTGAGCGGGTGCTGGCGCATGTGGGGGAGTTCGTGGGGGAGACGCTGGGGTGACGGGCGGCCGCTGCGCGGTGCCTGTTCCCCACCCCGCCCCTTCCCGCTGTACCGGATGTGCGGCTCCGCCGCGTGGCGGGGCAGGCCCCGGACCCCGGTGACCGCCCTGCGGGCGGGCGGGCCGGGCTTCGCCCGGGTCCGGTACCGCGCTCCGCGCTCCGCGCGGTGGCCTCGATCTCCCCCTACGGCCTGGCGGCCGTGGGGGGAGTGCCCCCGGGCCGGGCTTGAGTTGCCCGGCCCAGCGCAGCCTCGCCAACGCTCAAGGTGCCGGACCCGGCACCTTGAACCGCGCAACTCCCGACGTGACCGGTCACATCCAGCCCCGCCGGCGTTTGAGGCGCGGGTCCGGGCAGAGCCCGGTTTCGGGAAGGGGCGGGCGGGGGACAAGCCCCGCGTAGCGGCGCGACCACATCGTGAGACCCGCGTCCACGCCGTGGTGAACCTGTGGCAGACTGCCCCCGTGCTCTCGTTCGCCATGATTATCGGCAACAGCGCGCCGGTCCGCAGTGACCGCTGAACCGTGGACAGCAATCCCGCGGCAGGCGGCACCGTGCCCCAGACCCGCGCGCAGACCTCTCGCACCCGCGAGGGGTTTTTTCGTTTTACGGCCTCACCCACGGCCGAAGGCGAGCGGCGCGCGATGATGGGGGCAAGTGGAGCCAGACATTCCGGAGCCACTCATCCGACAGGAGTCAGGACAGCATGACCACCAACGCAGGCGCCCAGGATCGGCAGGCCGACGACAGTTTCCATGTCTTCGACACGACGCTGCGCGACGGCGCCCAGCGTGAGGGCATCAACCTCACGGTCGCGGACAAGCTGACCATCGCCCGGCACCTGGACGATTTCGGCGTGGGCTTCATCGAGGGCGGCTGGCCGGGGGCGAACCCGCGGGACACCGAGTTCTTCGCCCGCGCCCAGCAGGAGATCACCTTCCGGCACGCGCAGCTCGTCGCGTTCGGCGCGACCCGCCGCCCGGGCGCCAAAGCGAGCGACGACCCCCAGGTCAAGGCGCTCCTGGACTCCGGCGCGCCGGTGGTCACGCTGGTCGCCAAGTCGCACGACCGCCATGTCGAGCTGGCGCTGCGCACCACGCTCGAGGAGAACCTGGAGATGGTCCGCGACACCGTCTCCCACCTGCGCGAGCAGGGCCGCCGCGTGTTCGTGGACTGCGAGCACTTCTTCGACGGCTACCGCGCGAACCCCGAGTACGCCAAGGCCGTCGTGCGGACCGCGCACGAGGCCGGCGCCGACGTCGTCATCCTGTGCGACACCAACGGCGGGATGCTGCCCGCCCAGGTGCAGGCCGTGGTCTCCACCGTCCTCGCCGACACCGGCGCCCGCCTCGGCATCCACGCCCAGGACGACACCGGCTGCGCCGTCGCCAACACCCTGGCCGCCGTCGACGCCGGGGCCACGCACGTCCAGTGCACGGCCAACGGCTACGGCGAGCGGGTCGGCAACGCCAACCTGTTCCCGGTCGTCGCCGCGCTGGAGCTCAAGTACGGCATGAAGGTGCTGCCCGACGGCGCGCTCGCGGACATGACCCGCGTCTCGCACGCCATCGCGGAGGTCGTCAACCTGACGCCCTCCACCCATCAGCCGTACGTGGGTGTCTCCGCCTTCGCCCACAAGGCCGGTCTGCACGCGTCCGCGATCAAGGTCGATCCGGATCTGTACCAGCACATCGACCCCGAGCTCGTCGGGAACACGATGCGGATGCTCGTCTCCGACATGGCGGGCCGCGCCTCGATCGAGCTGAAGGGCAGGGAGCTCGGCATCGACCTCGGCGACGACCGCGAACTGGTCGGCCGGGTCGTCGAGCGGGTCAAGGAGCGCGAGCTCCAGGGCTACACCTACGAGGCCGCCGACGCGTCCTTCGAGCTGCTGCTGCGCGCGGAGGCGGAGGGCAGGGCCCGCCGCTACTACCGCACCGAGTCCTGGCGGGCGATCGTCGAGGACCGCCCCGACGGCACGCACGCCAACGAGGCCACGGTGAAGCTGTGGGCCAAGGGCGAGCGCATCGTCGCGACCGCGGAGGGCAACGGCCCGGTCAACGCCCTGGACCGGGCGATGCGGGTGGGCCTGGAGAAGATCTACCCGCAGCTCGCGAAGTTCGAGCTGATCGACTACAAGGTCCGCATCCTCGAGGGCCGCCACGGCACCGGCTCCACCACCCGCGTGCTCATCACGACCGGCGACGGCACCGGCGAATGGGCCACGGTCGGCGTCGCGGACAACATCATCGCCGCGTCCTGGCAGGCTCTGGAGGACGCGTACACCTACGGTCTGCTGCGCGCCGGCGTCGAACCGACGCAGTAGCCGGCAGCGGGGCGGCCCGGCTCACCGGACCGCCCCGCACCGCAGGCTCTCAGCCCCGCAGCCGCCACTTCTGGTTCGCGGCCCCGGTGCACGACCAGATCTGCGCCCGGGTCCCGTTCGCCGACGCGTGGTCGGAGGCGTCCAGGCACTTGTCCGCCGGGACGTTCACCAGATTCCCTCCTCCAGGCTGTGCTCCGCTTGCGGCGCCTTGCAGGACAAGATGCCACTGCACGTCCGCGAGTGGACGTGCGACTGCGGGACGACCCATGACCGGGACGTGAACGCGGCGAAGAACATTCTGGCCGCCGGGCTGGCGGTGTCTGTCCGTGGAGCTGGTGTACGACCTCAACGGAGTACTCCGGGCGGGCAGTCGGCGACGAAGCAGAAACCCCCACGGCGCGAGCCGTAGGAATCGCCCTCCTTCGCGCATTCAGCTCCTGAACGCACAACTCGCCGATGAAGGCGCCGATTTGGGATTCCGTGGATTTCGGCGCGAAGTATTGACGGCGACATGGCACCGCTGTTGACTCACCGCACATCGCCGGAACCGGTTCCGGCAGCGGTTCCGGTACCGGTACCAGGACTCGACGCGGAGGCCCTTCGATGCGTGTCACCATCGCCGAGGTCGCACGTGAGGCGGGGGTCAGCAAGACCACCGTCTCCCGGGTGCTGAACACCAAGGCCGATGTCGACGCCGGCACGGCCGCCCGTGTTCGTGAAGTGATCGATTCCCTCGGCTATGTGCCGAGTTCCGGCGCGGTCGGTCTGGCCCGCGGCCGCAGCCGTACGGTCGCGATGCTGACGCCGCCGCTCACCTGGCCGTGGATGGGGGAGGTGCTCCAGGGCGTGGTGGACACGGTCGAGGCCGCCGGATACGGCCTGCTGCTGTTCACCTGCAACCGGGGCGCCGAGTCCGTCGACCACTTCGTCAGCCAGGTCTCGGCCCGGGCGTTCGACGGACTCCTGGTCATCGAACCGGAGAACACCCTCGACACCATCACCGCGATGCACCGGCGGGGCCTGCCCGTCGTCCTGATCGACGACCGCGGCCACCACCCCGAGTTCCCGTCCGTCGCCACCACCAACCGGGAGGGCGGGGCGTCGGCCGCCCGCCATCTGCTCGGCGCCGGACGCACCCGGCCCCTCCTCGTCACCGGCCCGGCCGGTTTCGGCTGCGTACGGGACCGGACCGAGGGGTTCGCCGGCGTCCTACCCACGGATCTCGTCGTGGAGGGCGAGTTCACGGAGGCGTCCGGCCGGCACGCCGTCGAGCAGGCACTCGCGGCCGGGCTGTCCTTCGACTCGGTCTTCGCGCACAACGACCTCATCGCGGCGGGCGTGCTGCGCGCCCTGCGCGCCGCCGGCCGTCGCGTCCCCGAGGACATCGCCGTCGTCGGCTTCGACGACATCCCCATGGCCGGGCACACCGCGCCCCCGCTGACCACGGTGCGCCAGCCGATGCGGCGGATGGGCGAAACGGCGGCGGGGCTGCTGCTCGCCCGGCTCGCCGGGGAGGCGATCGGAAACGAGCCGGTCGTGCTGCCCACCGAACTCGTCGTCCGCGGCTCGGCCCCCGGCAGCTGAACCGGCCCCGGCGTCGCGCACAGCGCCGGGTGCCGACAGCGCCGGCCGCACCGCCCCGGCACGCCCCGACCACCCGCACGCCCGCGCGAAAGGCCCTCCCCGGGGTCCCGTGCGCCCCGGCCGTCGACGGCCGCCCGTACACCCCCGCCACCGGCGGGGCCGTCCCGTACAGAAGGAGCCGCACATGCCAGGAACCCGCCGGCCAAGACCACGGCCCGGACCGCGTCGGGCCGGTACGGCCCTGATCGCGGCCACCGCCGTACTCGGCTCGCTGCTCGCCGGAGCACTGCCGAGCGCGGCCGCCACCGCCGCCGACGAGCCGTCGCCGGTGCCCGTCGACCGGTTCGAGGGAGAGGTCCCGTTCGCCGAACCGCCCGCCGAGGGCATCTTCACCTGGGGCAGCGACAGCGACGACCGGCCCACCCTGCAGATCAAGGAGCGGGCCGACGCCCCCGAGGGCGGCAAAGCCCTCGAAGGCAGCTACGACATCAGCGGCTGGGGCGGCCTCAGCCACGAGTACGCCGTCGACGAGCAGCCCCGTGACTGGACCGCGCACAAGGGCGTCCGCTTCTGGTGGTACGGCCAGAACACCGCGCCGCTGCCGCCCGGTTCGGGCAAGCGCGTCAACTTCGAGATCAAGGACGGCGGCACGTCCGGCGGCGCGTCCGAGCTGTGGACGACGTCGTTCACCGACGACTGGGAGGGCTGGCACCTCGTAGAGATCCCGTTCGCCGACTTCGTCTACCGCGCCGACTACCAGCCCGTCGGCGGCATCGACCAGGTCCTCGGCCTGAACGAGATGTGGGGCTGGGCGCTCACCCTCCCCACCGGCGCCCCCGGCGCCTTCGCCATGGACGGCCTGGAGCTGTACGGCAAGGCCGACCCCGCACTCAAGGCCAAGGTCGTCACCGGCGCCGCCGTCCACCCCGTGGACGAGGGCGGCACCGCCCAGGTGAAGATCTCCGTCGCCACCACCGGATCGGGGCCGACCGAGGAGCCCGTCACCGTCGAGTACGCGACGGGCGGCGGCAGCGCCGAGCCCGGCGAGGACTACGAGCCGGTCACCGGTTCCGTCACCTTCCCGGCCGGCACCGCCTCCGGCGCCTCCCGCACGGTCTCCGTCGCCACCACGAAGGACCGGGCCGCCGAGTCCGCGGAGACGATCCCGCTCACCCTGACCGTCACCGGCGCCAAGGCGCCCGCGGAGACCCCCCAGGTCGTCGTCAACGCCCACGGCCTGCCGTACCAGAACCCCAGGCTGCCGGTGAAGAAGCGCGTCGCCGACCTGCTCTCGCGGATGTCGCTCGCCGAGAAGGCCGGTCAGATGACGCAGGCCGAGCGCAACGCCCTCAGGTCGCAGGGCGACATCGCCGCCTACGACCTCGGCTCGCTGCTGTCCGGCGGCGGATCCGTGCCCACCCCGAACACGCCGGAGGCGTGGGCCGGGATGGTCGACGCCTACCAGCTCCGGGCGCAGGCCACCCGCTTCCAGATCCCGCTGATCTACGGCGTGGACGCGGTCCACGGACACAACAACGTCATCGGCTCGACGATCATGCCGCACAACATCGGCATCGGCGCCGGACGCGACCCGAAGCTGGCCGCGCGGACCGGCGCGATCACCGCCAAGGAGGTGCGCGCCACCGGCATCCCGTGGGACTTCGCGCCCTGCCTGTGCGTGACCCGCGACGAGCGCTGGGGCCGCTCCTACGAGGCGTTCGGCGAGGACCCGGCCCTGGTGACCGCCATGGAGACGGTGATCCAGGGCATGCAGGGCGCCCGCAACGGCAAGGACCTGGACCGCAACGACAAGGTGCTCACCAGTGCCAAGCACTTCGTCGGCGACGGCGGCACGGAGTTCGGCTCGTCGACGACCGGCTCGTACACCATCGACCAGGGCGTCACCCGGGTCACCCGCGAGGAGCTGGAGACCGTCCACCTCGCGCCGTTCGCGGAGGCCGTCAAGCGCGGCGCCGGCACGGTCATGCCCTCGTACTCGTCGCTCGACGTCATCGGCGACGGTGCGGGCCCGGTGAAGATGCATGCCCACGCCGAGATGATCAACGGGATCCTCAAGGACCGGATGGGCTTCGACGGCTTCGTCATCAGCGACTGGCAGGCCATCGACCAGATCCCCGGCGACTACCCGAGCGACGTGCGCACCTCCGTCAACGCCGGCCTCGACATGATCATGGTCCCGACCGACTACCAGGACTTCACCAGGACGCTCCAGGACGAGGTCCGCGCCGGGCGCATCGGCGAGGCGCGGATCGACGACGCGGTGTCCCGCATCCTGACCCAGAAGTTCAAGCTGGGCCTCTTCGAGCAGCCCTACGCCGACACCACCCATATCGACGCCATCGGCTCCGCCGAGCACCGTGCGGTGGCCCGTGAGGCCGCCGCCAAGTCCCAGGTGCTGCTGAAGAACGACGGCGGCGTGCTGCCGCTGAAGCAGTCGCAGAAGGTGTACGTCGCCGGGTCCAACGCCGACGACCTCGGCAACCAGGCCGGCGGCTGGACCATCAGCTGGCAGGGCTCCTCCGGCGCGATCACCACCGGCACCACGATCCTCGAGGGCATGAGGAAGGCCGCGCCCGACGCCGTCATCGACTACTCGAAGGACTCCTCCGCCGCCACCGACGGCTACGACGTCGGCGTGGTCGTCGTCGGGGAGACCCCGTACGCGGAGGGCCTGGGCGACGTCGGCAACGGCCACGACCTGGAGCTGACCGCCGCCGACCGGGCGGCCGTCGACACGGTGTGCGCCGCGATGGAGTGCGCCGTCCTGGTCGTCTCCGGCCGTCCGCAGCTGATCGGCGACCGGCTCGACGGAATCGACGCGCTCGTCGCCTCCTGGCTGCCGGGCACCGAGGGCGACGGCGTCGCGGACGTCCTGTACGGCAGGCGGCCCTTCACCGGGCAGCTCCCGGTGACCTGGCCCAGGTCCGAGGCGCAGCTGCCGGTCAACGTCGGCGACGCGGCGTACGACCCGCAGTTCCCGTACGGCTGGGGCCTGACCACGCTGCGGGGAACCCCCGGCGGCGGTGAGCGGACCCTCAAGGCGCTCGCCGTCGCGGCGAAGGTCCTCCAGGCGGCCGGCCAGGGCGGATCGGAGCAGGCGCGGAAGGTGGTCGGCACGGCACGGCTGATCGTCCAGCAGAAGATCGGCCAGGACATCACGGAGGCGTCGGCGAAGCCCTTCGCCGAGGCGGACCACCTGCTGCTCACCGGCCGGCCCTCGGAGGCGGTCGCCAAGCTGACCGCCGCCTACCGGGCGGGCTGACCAGATCCTCGGCGGCGGCGTCCGGCAGGGCGGATGCCGCCGCCGAGTCGTTTCCCGGTCCGGTCGGATGCCCCGATTGGCCCGGTTGGAGTACCTTCGGGGTATGAGGATACGGCCGTTCACGTTGGTGTCGGCCCTCTCGGGGCTGACCCTGTTCCTGCTCCTGATCCTGGCCCCGGCGTCCGGCGCGGCGGTCAAGGCTTCAGGTATTTCGGATGCCGCCGACGCCCTGAAACAGGGCCCGGTCTACGTCCACCCGGCCATGGCCGACGAGATGCCGCGGGCCGAGGCGGACGCTCTGGCGAACCGGATCGAGGAGGCGGACAAGCCGGTCTTCGTGGCGGTGCTGCCGAAGACCGCCGAGTTCCCGCCGGACGACCTGCTGCGCAATCTGCGCACCGAGACCGGCATCACCGGCCTGTACGCCGTGCGCCTCGGCGACGGCTTCGACGCCGGGGCCGATTCCGTCGTGATGCCGGGCCGGGCCGTCGACAATCTGACCAGCGCGGTGAAGGGCGGCGGACCGGTCGACGCGGCCACCCAGCTCGAGAACTTCGTGGACCAGGCCCTGCCGCAGGTCAGGGGCAGCGCACCGGCCTCCTGGAACCCGGGCTCCGGTGACGGCGAGGACTCCGGCGCGGGCGGCCTGATCGTCCTCGGCGGGCTCGCGGCCGCCGGCGGCGCGGGCGCCTACGCGATCGTCCGCGCCAAGCGCCGCCGCAAGGCGGAGGAGGAGCGCGCGGCCCTGGAGCAGCTCCGGGTCGTCGTGGACGAGGACATCACCGCCTTCGGCGAGGAGCTGGACCGGCTGGACTTCCACCCCTCGGAGAAGGGCGCGGACGACGCCATGCGCGGCGACTACGAGCGGGCCCTCGATTCGTACGACACCGCGAAGTCCCGGATGGGCGCCGCGCAGCATCCGGGGGACGTCCGCGGCGTCACCGAGGCGCTGGACGACGGCCGGTTCTCGCTCGCCGTCCTGGCCGCCCGCCGTGAGGGCCGGCCCCTGCCGGAGCGCCGCGCGCCCTGCTTCTTCGACCCGCGCCACGGGCTGTCGGTCAAGGACATCTCGTGGGCCCCGGCCGGCGGCGCGGTCCGTGACGTCCCGGTGTGCGCGGCGGACGCGGCCCGCGTCGAGGAAGGCCGGGACCCGATGGCCCGCACCGTCGAGACCGGCTACGGCCGCCGCCCCTACTGGGAGGCGGGACCGGCGTACGGCCCCTGGGCCGGCGGCTACTTCGGCGGCGGCATCCTTCCCGGCCTGCTGATGGGCACCATGCTCGGCCACATGCTCGCCACCCCCGCCTACGCGGCCGGCTACGGCGCCGGCGAGTTCGGCGGCGGTGAATACGGCGGCGGCGACGTCTCGGGCGGTGACTTCGACGCGTCCGACTTCGGCGGAGGCGGCGGCGGTGACTGGGGTGGCGGCTTCGGCGGCGGAGGTTTCGGCGGCTTCGACGGCGGCGGCTTCTAGAAACGGCTGCCGACAGCCGCGGCCGGCAGGACGCCTGTACGGCAACCGTGTGGGCATACGACGGAACTCCGCTACGGACAGTAGGAATCCATTACGCTCCGTGCTTGGCTCGATCGTATGCGCAACCGAACCAGGCTCAGAGCCTTCGCCGCCGTCTCCGTCACGGCCCTGCTGGCGACGGCCGGACCGCTGTCCGCCACCGCCCAGTCCGCCGCACCCGCCCCCGAGATCGCCCCGCTGCACCGGTCGGCGAACGCCGTGCCGGGGCGCTACATCGTGACCCTCGCAGACACCGCCGACACCGCGGCGATGACGGGGGAGGTCGGCGTCAAGGCGCTCTACACCTACCGGGCGGCGCTGCGCGGGTTCGCGGCCGACCTGACCACCGAGCAGCTGCGGCAGGTCCGGCTGATGCCCGGCGTCGTGGCCGTGGAGGAGGATGCCACCGTCAAGGCCGTCACCGGCGCCCCCGCGTCGCTCGCCCCGGCCGCCTCCTGGGGCCTGGACCGGATCGACCAGCGGGAGCTGCCGCTCGACGGCGACTTCACCACGGCCGGCAACGGCCAGGGCGTCAACGCGTACATCCTCGACACCGGCATCGACTACGCGCACAGCGAGTTCGGCGGCCGGGCCGCGTTCGGTTACGACGCCGTCGGCGACGGGCGCCGCGGCCAGGACTGCCAGGGCCACGGGACCCACGTCGCGGGCACCGTCGGCGGCAGGACGTACGGCGTGGCCACCAAGGCGTCGCTGGTGAGCGTCCGGGTGCTGGACTGCGAGGGCGGCGGCACCGTGTCGGGCGTCATCGCCGGGATGGACTGGGTGGCGGCCAATGCCGTGCAGCCGGCCGTGCTCAACGCCTCGCTCGGCGGCGACAAGTCCACCGCCGTGAACAACGCGGCCGACGCCCTCGCCGACAGCGGCGTCCTCCCCGTCGTCGCGGCCGGCAACGAGGCGCAGAACGCCTGCAACGTCTCGCCCGCCTCCGCGGAGCGGGTGCTCACCGTGGGCGCGACCAACTCCTCGGACCAGGAGACCGACTTCTCCAACTACGGCGCCTGCCTGGCGCTCTACGCCCCCGGGGCCTCGATCGAGTCCGCCAAGCTCGGCGGCGGAAGTGTCGCCCTGAACGGCACCTCGATGGCGTCCCCGCACGTCGCGGGCGTCGCCGCCCTCTACAAGTCGGAGCATCCGACGGCGACCGCGACGGAGGTGGCGGGCTGGCTCGTCGACAAGTCGACCAAGGACGTGGTGACCGGCATCAGCCCCGGCTCGCCCAACCGCCTGCTCCACACCGGCGGACTCTGATCCGCCGCCCCGGCGCCGCCCGGGGCAGGACGCACGCCGGCGGGGCCGGGAGATTCCCGGCCCCGCCGTGGCGGTGCGTGCGTGCGCGCGGTCGGTCGGTCAGGCGGCCGGCGCGGCCTTGATCGCGGAGATGTCGAAGGTCAGCCTGACCTTGTCGCTGACCATCACGCCACCGGCCTCCAGCGCCGCGTTCCAGGTCAGGCCCCAGTCGGAGCGAAGGATCTCGGCGCCGCCCTCGAAGCCGACGCGCTCGTTGCCGTAGACGTCGGTGGCCGCGCCCTGGAACTCGAGGTCGATGGCGAGCGGGCGCGTGACGTCCTTGATCGTCAGGTCGCCGGTGATCCGGTACTTGTCGCCGCCGAGCTGCTCGGCCGCGGTGGAGCGGAACCTCATCTTCGGGAACTTCTCCGCGTCGAAGAAGTCGGCGCCGCGCAGGTGGGCGTCACGGTCGGCCATGCCCGTGTCGACGGACGCGATGTCGACGTCGATGGAGGCGGTGGAGCGGGAGGGGTCCGTGCCGTCGAGGCGCAGGGTGCCCTCGTGCTGGGCGAAGCCGCCGCGGACGTTGGTGACCATGGCGTGCCGGACGGTGAAGCCGATGCTGCTGTGCGCGGGATCGATCGTGTACTCGCCGGTCAGAGCCGCGAGGGCGGGGTCGACGGCGGCGACCGCGGTGGTGACGCTGGCGGTGTCGTTCTTGCGGGTGAAGAGGCCCATGACTGCTCCTTGTGGGGACGGGCGCCGGGGGAGCCCCCCGCGCGGTCGTTCAAGCTTCAACGACTTCGACTGTAGCGGCATTCTGTTCAACATTCAACATCTTCGGAATGTGCCGCATCGTGACGTCGTGCGCCGCTCCTGGAACGCGACGTGCGGGCGTCCGGCCCCCCGGACCGGACGCCCGCACGGGCTTGCTGGGGAATACGAAGGATCAGGACCCGACGCTCACCGTGAACCGCCGCGGGTTTCCGTCGTGCGCCGCACCCGAGACGTCCGGCTGCCCGTCCGGGCGGACGTCGTCGTACGGGAAGGCGTAGCCGATGGGCGCGTGGGTGTGGACGGCGCGCGCCCAGTGGTTGGCAGACGGGTCGCGGTAGTAGTCGGCCGCCGTCGCGCCGTTCGGCTGGTCGGGGTGGGTCAGCAGGGTCGTCCGGTTGAAGGCGGCGGAGATCCGCGCCACCAGCGCCTTCCTGTCGTCCGGGTCGCTCGGGTCGTTGGTGAACGGCCCGTGGTTGCAGGTGAAGACGTCACGCGAGGACGGCTTGGTGAAGGTGTGGCCGCCCTGGAAGGTCAGCATGTCGCCGCTGACCCGCCCGGCGAGCACGCCCCGGCCGCCCTGGAGGTCCACCCGCAGGTCCTCCGAGCGGTACTTCTCCCAGACCCGTTCGATGTAGCCGGCGAAGGCGTCCCGGAACGGCATCTCGTCCGGCCGGTCGAAGTACGGCGCCATGACCGCCTGCGGGGAGGTGACGCGCAGGACCCTGCCGTCGCCGCCGCGGATGACCAGCTTGTCCCAGGGCTGACCGTCCTTCGCCGCCTGGGCGGTGAGATCGTCCGCGATCCGCTCCATGGCCCCCTCCGGCAGTGGGGCGACGGCGTGGGTCGCGTCGCCGGTCAGGGTGAGGCCGATGGGCAGCGCGGTGACGAGGTCGACGTAGCTGATGTTGGCGTAGAGCTGCTGTGCGTTGAAGGTGAACTCGCAGAACGACCAGGTGCGGCCGTAGTTGGGGTCGGCGGGTGTGGCGAAGGCCGGTTCGACCAACGACGGGCCGGGGTTGACGAAGAAGTCCAGCTTCCCGTCGCGCACGAAGTAGACGCGCGCCCCGAACATCCGCGGCAGCGTGAGGACGACGGGCCCCTCGCCGGCGCCCTTCAGCGGGATGGCGCAGTCCACGCCCAGCGGGGTCTGCGGCGCCGGGGGGTTGGCCGGCTTGTGGACGCTGCCGTCGGCGCGCAGCAGCACCCAGTCGCCGGAGCCGTCCTCGTGGCCGGTGACATAGGCGTGCACCGTGCCCGACAGCGACTTGTTCTCCAGGGCCAGCTCGCAGGTGGCGGGCGCGGCGTCCGCGTCGGGGCTGAGAGCGCTTCCCCAGGCGGGATGGGCGAGCGCGGTCGCGGTCGCGGCGGCGCCGGTCAGAAAGAGTCGACGGGATATCACAGGATGAACTCCTGGTGCTGTGGGGGGAGTTGTGGGGGAGTTTCACTGTTGCCATGGGTCCGGCCGACGTCAAGAGATATGACTGAGAGCGCTCTCAGAGTGGCCGCGTCTTCACAAGTCGTCACCACGGACCTGGGTGATCGCCGTCGGCGGTCGGCCCGGTACGGTGGGCCGCCCGCCCGGATTAACCCGAGCAGCGCACACCCCCCGGCGTGGCTGTGACGTGACTCTCGGCCGACCGGCTTGTCGGACCTCAACAAAGCCACACCCGTCTGAGCTGGCGGTTGGCGCTCTGTGCGCAATGGTTCTGTGAAACTCCCACAGGAGAACAGGCAGGAGACTGTACGGAGTCGACGGCGGGGTTTCCTTGGTCGGATCCGTAGGGTTCGATGCATGACCGTTTTGGACGAGACCACCAGCGAGCCGAGCGACGCACGCGGCCGTGTGGCCGAGCTGCACGAGATCCGTGAGCAGGCGCTGCGGGGACCGAGTGAGAAGGCGACCGAGGCGCAGCATGCGAAGGGCAAGCTGACGGCCCGGGAGCGGATCGGGCTGCTGTTGGACGAGGGTTCGTTCCGTGAGGTGGAGCAGCTGCGGCGTCACCGTGCCACCGGGTTCGGTCTCGAGGCGAAGCGGCCGTACACCGACGGTGTCGTCACGGGGTGGGGCACGGTGGAGGGCCGGACGGTCTTCGTGTACGCGCACGACTTCCGGGTCTTCGGCGGTGCGCTGGGCGAGGCGCACGCCACCAAGATCCACAAGATCATGGACATGGCCATCGCGGCGGGTGCGCCGCTGGTGTCGTTGAACGACGGTGCGGGCGCCCGGATCCAGGAGGGTGTCAGCGCGCTCGCGGGCTACGGCGGGATCTTCCAGCGCAACACCCGTGCTTCGGGTGTGATTCCGCAGATCAGCGTGATGCTGGGGCCGTGTGCGGGCGGCGCGGCCTACAGTCCCGCGCTCACCGACTTCGTGTTCATGGTCCGTGAGACGTCGCAGATGTTCATCACCGGTCCGGACGTGGTCAAGGCGGTCACCGGCGAGGAGATCACCCAGAACGGCCTGGGCGGCGCCGACGTCCACGCCGAGACGAGCGGCGTGGCGCACTTCGCGTACGACGACGAGGAGACCTGCATCGCCGAGGTCCGCTTCCTCCTGTCGATGCTCCCCTCGAACAACCGCGAGAACCCGCCCACGGTCTCCTGCGACGACCCGGCGGAGCGCCGCTCGGACGTGCTGCTCGACCTGGTCCCCGCCGACGGCAACCGGCCCTACGACATGGCCAAGGTGATCGAGGAGCTCGTCGACGACGGCGAGTACCTCGAGGTCCACGAGCGCTGGGCCCGCAACATCATCTGCGCCTTCGCCCGCCTCGACGGCCAGGTCGTCGGCATCGTCGCCAACCAGCCGCAGTCCCTCGCCGGCGTGCTCGACATCGAGGCGTCCGAGAAGGCCGCCCGCTTCGTGCAGATGTGCGACGCGTTCAACATCCCGATCCTCACCCTGCTCGACGTGCCCGGTTTCCTGCCCGGCGTCGACCAGGAGCACGGCGGCATCATCCGCCACGGCGCCAAGCTGCTCTACGCGTACTGCAACGCCACCGTCCCCCGTATCTCGCTGATCCTGCGCAAGGCGTACGGCGGCGCCTACATCGTCATGGACTCCCAGTCCATCGGCGCGGACCTCACCTACGCCTGGCCGACGAACGAGATCGCGGTCATGGGCGCGGAGGGCGCGGCGAACGTCATCTTCCGCCGCCAGATCGCCGACGCCGAGGACCCCGACGCCATGCGCGCGCGCATGGTCAAGGAGTACAAGGCCGAACTCATGCACCCGTACTACGCCGCGGAGCGCGGCCTGGTCGACGACGTCATCGACCCGGCCGAGACCCGGTCGGTCCTCATCGCCTCGCTGGCGATGCTGCGCACCAAGCACGCCGACCTGCCGTCCCGCAAGCACGGCAACCCCCCGCAGTGACCCTGCGACTGGACTGGAGCCCGACCATGAGCACTCCTACCGACCCCGCCTCCCTCCTCCGTGTCGAGAAGGGCCAGGCCGACCCCGAGGAACTGGCCGCCATCACCGCGGTCCTGATGGCCCGCGCGGCCGCCCAGCCCGACACGGCCCCGGCCCACCGCGGCCGCACCACGGCCGGCTGGCGCCGTCTGGAGCGCCAGCGCGGCTTCCGGCCCTCCCACAGCTGGCAGGGCTGACGCACCGACCCCGTGAGGCCCCGCACACGACCGTGTGCGGGGTCTTCCGCGTCCCTGCGGCGCAGCGGCCCCCGGAACCCACAGCGCGGCCCCGAACCGCCCCGCCCGCCCAGGGGCAACCGGGGCAACGAAAAGCCCCCGTGGGCTCCACAGGGAGCCCACGGGGGCTTTGTCGCACGAGGGCGGGGCGGGACAGGGGCCCCCGGCCGGCTACCGCAGGCGGGCCATGAGTGCGTGTTCGACGAGGGTGATGAGGGCGCTCTTGGCGTCGGCGCGGTGGCGGGCGTCGGTGGTGATGATGGGGGTGTCGGGGCCGATCTGGAGTGCTTCGCGGACTTCTTCGGGGTTGTAGGGCTGGTGTCCGTCGAAGCCGTTGAGGGCGATGACGAAGGGGAGTCCTGAGTTTTCGAAGTAGTCGACTGCGGGGAAGCAGTCGGCGAGGCGGCGGGTGTCGACGAGGACGACGGCGCCGATGGCGCCGCGGACGAGGTCGTCCCACATGAACCAGAAGCGGTCCTGTCCGGGGGTGCCGAACAGGTAGAGGATGAGGTCCTGGTCGAGCGTGATGCGGCCGAAGTCCATGGCGACGGTGGTGGTCGTCTTGTCGCCGGTGTGGGTGAGGTCGTCGATGCCCGCCGAGGCGGAGGTCATGACGGCTTCGGTACGCAGCGGGTTGATCTCCGAGACGGCGCCGACGAACGTGGTCTTGCCCACGCCGAAGCCGCCCGCCACCACGATCTTCGCGCTGGTGGTTGAGCGGGCAGCACCGCCGCTAGAGCTTGCGAAGTCCACTGAGCACCCTTTCGAGCAGTGTCACATCTGGCTGGCCGCCGGCGGACTCGTCGCCGCCGGGCTGATGAATGGCGACAAGTCCGGCCTCCGCCAGGTCGGCGACGAGGATCCGGGCAACGCCGAGGGGGATGGAGAGAAGTGCCGAGATCTCAGCCACCGACTTGATCTCGAAACACAGCCGGCAGATCCGCTGGTGCTCGGGCAACTGCCCCTGCAGCCTTGACGGATCGGCCGTCGTACTGACCAGCGCCTCGATGGCGAGCTGGTATCGCGGCCGGGTCCGGCCGCCGGTCATGGCGTACGGACGCACCAGCGGGTTGTGCCGGCCGGAACCGCCGGACGACGCGTTGGAGGACTCCTGTGCCCGCCGCGGCGCCCCTGGCCGGTTCCTGTGCTGTCCTCCGGGGCCCTGCGGCCCCGGCTGCTGCTGACCGTACGAGGGGTCGTAGGACGGCTGGTACGGCGACTGCGGCTGCTGGTAGGGCTGCTGGGAGCCCTCTCTGCCGGGCGTCGGAGGAAAGTTGAAGCCGTTGTCTGTGTGCTCACCGTACGGCTGATGACCACCCTCGTAAGGGCGCCCGCCTGGGGGTGTTGCCACGATTTCCTCCTCCGACTGCCTGCCGCCGGTTCCTGTCCCTGTGGAGCCCGCGCCACCGCACCTTAGCGGTGCGGTGGCGTGAAACGCACTGTCTGTCTACTGATCAAGAAGCACGAGCGCTCAGTTGAGCAGGCTTCCCTGGAGCTCCGCGCGCAGGTCCGGGGTGAGGACGCTGCCGGCCCGGTCGACCAGGAGGGCCATCTCGTAGCCCACGAGGCCGATGTCGGCCTCGGGGTGGGCCAGGACGGCCAGCGAGGAGCCGTCGGAGATGGACATGATGAAGAGGAAGCCGCGCTCCATCTCCACCACCGTCTGATTGACGGCGCCGCCTTCGAAGATCCGGGACGCTCCCGCGGTCAGCGAGGTCAGGCCGGAGGCCACGGCCGCCAGCTGATCGGCGCGGTCGCGCGGGAACCCTTCGGACATCGCCAGCAGGAGTCCGTCGGCGGAGACCACCACGGTGTGGGACACCCCGGGGGTGTTGTCCACGAAGTTGGTGATCAACCAGTTCAGATTCTGCGCCGCCTGGCTCATCGGGCTCACACTAACGCTCCTGGTTGTAGGTACTGCCCGGGCCGCGGCCCGGTCCGTTCGTGTCCGTTCCCGCGCTGCGTCCCTGCTGGACACCGCGCCGCAGGTTGCTCAACCTGCCGCGCACGTCCTCAGGGGCACGGGAGACCTGCGGGCCGCCCTGCGGGGTCTGCTCGGCCGTGCCCTCGATCAGGTTGGCCTTGGGCACCCGCCGGGGAAGGCCGGACGAGGTGACCCCGCCCGCCTTCGGGTCGCGGAGCTTCTCCGCCCGCTGCCAGCGCTCGTCGTTGGCCGAACGCCAGGAGTCGGGCTCGGAGCCCGCGTCGCCGTCGCCGTCGCCGAGGCCGCCCGCGTCGCCGTCGCTGCCTTCCGCCGCCTGCCCGTTCTGCTCCGCGGACGGAGCCTGCTCGGGGGCCTGCTGCTGCCACTGCGGCTGCTGAGGCTGCGGCGGCTGGTGCTGCGACTGCTGTGCCGACGGCGCCTGGCTGCTGCCACGCCGCGGAAGGCCCGCATCCGTCAGCGCGTGACTGCTGCTCGGAGACGGTCCCGGACGGTCGAAGCCTACGCGTTCCGAGCCGTTCGCGGGAGCGCCGGGCGAAGATTCCGCTTCGGTCCGGTACTCCGGCTCGTACGCGTCCTGATAGCTGCTCTGGTCGGGCCACCCGCCCTGCTGGGACTGGGTGTTGTACTGGCCGTCGTACTGCGGCTCGGTGCTCTGCGGCTCCTGGTATGTGGCTTCCGCATATGCGCTCTGGCCGTCCTGGCCGCCGCTGTGCTCCGGGTAGCCGCCGGCAGCCGGCCGGTACGCCTCCTGATAGCCGCCCTGGTACTGGTCGTAACCGGACTGCTGGTTCTGGTCGTACGCCGGCTGCTGGTCCTGCGCGTAGCCCTGGCCGTACTCCTGGCCGTACTCGGAGCCGTAGTCCTGCTGCGGCTGCTGCGGGGACTCCTGCTGGTCGTAGGACGTCTTGTCCCGGTACAGCGGCCGCTCGCCGCCCTGTGCCTGGGCCTCCAGGGCCGCACGGCGCTCCTCGCGCATCAGGGAGCGGCCCACGGGGTCGAGCTGCGAGGCGTCCTCGGAGGGCTGCTCGTAGCGCGAGTCGTCGAAGCCGAGCTCCGCCGCGGTGCGCATCGGCGCCGCCTCGAAGGTCGGCGGCTCGTACGCCTGCTGCTCAGGGATGATCTGCGAGACCGTGAAGTCGTCCTCGGGCAGCGCCTCGCCACCGCCACCGTGGGTGATGGCGTCGGGGAGCATGACCAGCGAGGTGGTGCCGGCCTGCTCGCCGGAGGGGCGCAGCTGGACGCGGATGCCGTGCCGGTCGGCCAGCCGGCCGACCACGAACAGGCCCATGCGCTGGGAGACCGCGGCGTCCACGGTCGGCGGGTTGGCCAGCTTGTGGTTGATGTCCGCGAAGTCCTCGGCGGTGAGGCCGATGCCCTTGTCGTGGATCTCGACCATCACACGGCCGTCGGGCAGCCGGGTCGCGGTGACGCGGACCTTGGTCTGCGGGGAGGAGAACGTGGTGGCGTTCTCCAGCAGCTCGGCCAGCAGGTGCACGAGGTCGGTCACGGCCTGGCCGTGGATCTCGGTCTCCGGTACGCCGGTGAGCTCGATGCGCTCGTAGGACTCCACCTCGGAGGAGGCGGCGCGCAGCACGTCCACCAGCGGGACGGGCTGGTTCCAGCGGCGGCCGGGCTCCTCGCCGGCGAGGATGAGGAGGTTCTCGCCGTTGCGGCGCATGCGGGTCGCCAGGTGGTCCAGCTTGAAGAGGTTCTCCAGCTGGTCCGGGTCGGCCTCGTTGTTCTCCAGGTCGGTGATCAGGGTCAGCTGGCCCTCGATCAGTGACTGGTTGCGCTGGGACAGGTTGGTGAAGATCGCGTTGACGTTGCCCCGGAGCATGGCCTGCTCGGCGGCGAGCCGGACGGCCTCGCGGTGCACCTGGTCGAAGGCGCGGGCGACCTCGCCGATCTCGTCCTGGGTGTTGATCGGGATGGGCTGGACGCGGGTGTCGACCCGGCCCGGCTCGGTGCGGGAGAGCTGGTCGACGAGCATCGGCAGCCGCTGCTCGGCGATGCTGAAGGCGGCGGTGCGCAGCTGGCGCATCGAGCGGCTCATCTGGCGGGCCATGAGGCCGGCCAGGATGAAGGCGGCGAGCAGGGCGACGACGACGATGGCGCCGGTGGTGATGGCGTCGTTGCGGGCGTCGTCGGAGATCTGGGCGGCCTCTTCCACGGCCCGGTCCACGAGATCGTTCTCGATCTCCGTGTAGCCCTCGAACTTGGCGGTCGCGGCGCCCATCCAGGTCTGCGGGGTGACGTCCCGCTCGGCCAGCTTGTCGGGGGCCGTGCCGGAGCCGATCGCGGTGGCCATGCCGGTGAAGACGGAGCCGTCGGCGCCCTTGGGCGGGTTCAGACCAGCGGCCGCCAGGCGCTTGCCGCCCTCGGTGGCCTTGCCCGTCATGACTTCCTTGAGCCGCACGGTGTCGGCCTCCGTACCGCCGGAGACGTACTCGCCGATCGCGATCTGCTCGAGGTAGTTGTACGAGTTGAAGGCGATCGTCTGCTTCGCGAGGACCTTCTCGTCCTTGCTCGGCCGCACCAGCAGGTGCAGACCGATGGAGCGCTGGAGCGAGGCGGCGGCCTTGGCGAGCTGGACCGCGTAGACGGTACGGCCGTAGCTGGTGACGTTGCCGGTGCCGAGGCCGAGCTCGTTGGCGAACTCCATCAGCACATGCTGGATCTGGACGTAGCCCTCTTCGGTCTTCACCGGGTCGAGGGCCTTGGTGTAGGCCGCCTTGCGCAGGTCGGCGAGCTTCGGCTCCTCCTGCTTGAACAGCTGGAGACGGCGCTCGAGGCCCTGCCCGTCGGGCATGTCCTCGATGGCCTCGTCGAACTTGACCCGGGCCGCGTCGGTGTTCTTGTAGGCGTCGGTGACGACCGAGGCCTGGCGGTCGTCCTCGCTGGTCGCCAGCAGCAGGGGCTGAGCGGTCAGATCGCGCTCGTTGAGGAGGGCCTGGCCGTACTCGGCGGCGGCGCGCACGATCAGCGCCGTCTTCTCCGCGTCCTGCGCCTCGCTCCAGGTGTCGATCGACTGCTTGACCTGGAAGCCGCCCATCATCAGCCCGACGATCACGGGTATGAGGAGGATCGCGTTCAGTCGGGTGGGCACCCGCCAGTTGCGCGGGGACAGACGGCTGGATTCACCGCCGGAACCGCCGACGGCCGGGGACGTGCCGGAAGCTCCCACCGCGTCCGCAGGCGACGCCACGGTGCGCGGCGGCGGGGTGAAGTTGCCCCGTGCCTGTTGCTCTGCGGAGCTCGTATTGCTTCGCCTCACTCGACCAACAACCTCTCGGCGTCGGCACCTACGCTGTGCCGTGTTTCGTTCAGAGCCGTACTACTCGGCAGTTCGAGGAATTCCAGCACGTCGAGCGGCTCCCATCCAAACACTCGGAATCAGTGATTCCGAGTGACCCATGCCCCTCATAAAACGGGCATAAAGAACGAGCCCCGGCAAAAGGCGAGGCTCAGGTGAGCGCAGTGGTACCGCGCGTGTGCGTCGGGTGTCCATTGCACCGGAATTCTCTGTCGAAATGTTATGAACACGGAGGCGGGCCGTGTCAAAAGACACAGCCCGCCCCAGCGCCAACTACGACAACCGCCGTATTGCGCTGTCTACTTGGCCAAACTACTTGAGCCGGGCCATGAGTGCGTGTTCGACGAGGGTGATGAGGGCGCTCTTGGCGTCGGCGCGGTGGCGGGCGTCGGTGGTGATGATGGGGGTGTCGGGGCCGATCTGGAGTGCTTCGCGGACTTCTTCGGGGTTGTAGGGCTGGTGTCCGTCGAAGCCGTTGAGGGCGATGACGAAGGGGAGTCCTGAGTTTTCGAAGTAGTCGACTGCGGGGAAGCAGTCGGCGAGGCGGCGGGTGTCGACGAGGACGACGGCGCCGATGGCGCCGCGGACGAGGTCGTCCCACATGAACCAGAAGCGGTCCTGTCCGGGGGTGCCGAACAGGTAGAGGATGAGGTCCTGGTCGAGCGTGATGCGGCCGAAGTCCATGGCGACGGTGGTGGTCGTCTTGTCGCCGGTGTGGGTGAGGTCGTCGATGCCCGCCGAGGCGGAGGTCATGACGGCTTCGGTACGCAGCGGGTTGATCTCCGAGACGGCGCCGACGAACGTGGTCTTGCCCACGCCGAAGCCGCCCGCCACCACGATCTTCGCGCTGGTGGTCGACCGCGCCGCACCGCCGCTAGAGCTTCCGAAGTCCACTGAGCACCCTTTCGAGCAGTGTCACATCCGGCGTCCCGCCGGCCTCTCCATTGCCCGGCTGGTGAATGGCCACCATGCCGGCCTCCGCCAGGTCCGCGACGAGGATCCGCGCGACACCGAGCGGCATCGACAGCAGCGCCGAGATCTCGGCGACCGACTTGACCTCCCGGCACAGATGGCAGATCCGCTGGTGCTCGGGAAGCAACCCGGCGAGCAGAGCCGGGTCGGCCGTGGTGCTGACCAGCGCCTCTATGGCGAGCTGGTAGCGCGGCCGGGTCCGTCCGCCGGTCATGGCGTACGGACGCACCAGCGGCTGGTCGCCCTCGTCCCCGTACGCGTCTACCGACGTGCCGTACGGATCGTGAGAGGCGGGTGGCGGGGTCATGAATCCTCCGGGCGTGACAGCAAGTGGTCGGCTGTGCCGTCTGGTTGGGCCGGTGGGGGGCCGTGGGCGGCCGTGCTGGGACGGTGCGGTGGCGGACGGCGAGCCGTTGCGTGGGGTACGGCTCGCGCTCGGGGATCAGTGGAGCAGGCTTCCCTGGAGCTCGGCGCGCAGGTCCGGCGTGAGGACGCTGCCGGCCCGGTCGACCAGGAGAGCCATCTCGTAGCCCACGAGGCCGATGTCGCAGTCCGGGTGCGCGAGCACGGCCAGCGAGGACCCGTCGGACACGGACATCAGGAACAGGAAACCCCGTTCCATCTCGACGACGGTCTGGCTCACCGGACCGCCCTCGAAGATCCGGGACGCCCCCGCGGTCAGCGACGTCAGACCGGAGGCCACGGCCGCCAGCTGATCGGCGCGGTCGCGCGGGAAACCTTCGGACATCGCCAGCAGAAGACCGTCGGCGGAGACCACCACCGTGTGCGACACCCCTGGGGTGTTGTCCACGAAGTTGGTGATCAACCAGTTCAGATTCTGCGCCGCCTGGCTCATCGGGCTCACTAAAGCTCCTGCTGGTGAGAGGGGCCGAGGTCGAAGCTTCCGGTCGTCGAGCTGTTCTGCTGACGGCCTTGCTGGATACCTCGGCGGAGATTGGTCAGCCGACCGCGCACGTCATCGGGCGCACGCGAGACCTGCGGACCGGCCTGGTGGTTCTGCTCCTGAGCGGTTCCCGCCACAAGGTTGGCGCGGGGGACCCGCCGGGGCAGACCCGAGGTGGTGACGCCGCCGGCCGCGGGCTTCTTCACCCGCTCGGCCTGACGTACCAACTCGTCGTTGGGCGAGGAGCGCCAGGCACCGCTCGCGGGTGAAGCGCCTGCCGGGGTCCCCGGGTTCGGCGCGGGACTGCGCTGCGGCATCGGCTGAGCGGGACGCTCGGCCGATGCCTGGGGCGCCTGCGGCGGCTCGGCGGGCCGTTCGCCGCCGCCCTGCGGACCACGGAACCAGTTGGTCTCCAGTGTGTCGTACAGCGGGGTGCGGCCGTCACCCGGACCGGCCGGCGGCAGCGCCTCCGGCTGGTGCGGAGCGGGCAGCCCGGCCGCCGGACGCGGCGGCGCGAAGCTGGACTCGTCCCGCCGCTGCGGAGCGGGCGGCTGCGGCGCCCCGAGGTCGGGGCGGGCGAACTGGGCCGTGGACGCCGGGTCCTGCGCGTCCTGACGGCCGTACTGACCGGGGCCCGCCGGGTTCGGCGCGCCGCCGTACACGTCGGGGCGTACGAACTGCCCCGGCGCGGCCGGACGGTCGGCCCGCGGCGGAGGGGCGTTGAAGTCGGGCCGCGCGAACTCGGCCGTCGAGCCGGGGCCGCGGTTGCTGTCGTGGTCCTCGTGACCGCGCGGCATGTCCGCCGACGGGCGCTGCTGCTGCGACCCCTGGTCGCTGCCCCAGCTGGTCGTCTGCGGGCGCTGCGGCCGCGGCGGGACGGGCACGTCACGCCGCGGGGCACTCGGCCCACCGGGCAGCTCGGCGCGCGGGCCACCGGGCGCCGGCAGCTGCCGGTCACGGTCGCTCCCGGCGGGTCCGCTCTTCTGGAAACCGTCCTGGGGGGCCTCGTTACGGGCCGGGGCGCCGCCCTGCGCAAGGCCGGCGCCGAAGAGGCCACCACCCTGACGCGAGGAGTCCTGCGGCGAGCCCTGGCTGTGCCGGCCCTGACCCTGGCCCTGCGCAGGCCGGCTCTGGCCGAACTGGCCCGGTCCCTGCGGGTTCTGGCCCTGCTGGCCCTGCTGTCCTTGTCCCTGCTGGGCCTGGACCGGGCGTCCCGCACCGTCGCGGGCGGGCAGCGCGGCACGCGGCGCCGAACCGGCACCCACCTGACCGCGCGGCGCACCGGCGCCGAGCAGACCGCCGGGCGTGCCGCCCGAGCCGGTGGGAGCACCGCCGGGCTGGCCGCCGTTGCCGCCGCCGAGACCCGGGCGGCCGCCGCCGGCGGCGCCGGGACGGCCGGGCAGACCGGCCGGAGCACCGCCGCCGACCGGCGGAGCGGCGCCCTGGCCGCCCGCACCGGGCTTCGCCGGAGCCTTCTTGCCGCCGTGCGCGACGTCGACGGGGAGCATGACCAGTGCGGTCGTGCCACCGGAGTCGGACGGACGCAGCTGGATACGGATGCCGTGCCGCAGCGACAGGCGGCCGACCACGAACAGACCCATGCGGCGCGAGACCGACACGTCCACGGTGGGCGGGGACGCCAGCCGCTCGTTGATCGCGGCGAGGTCCTCCGGGGAGAGGCCGATGCCGGTGTCGTGGATCTCGACCAGGACACGGCCGTCGGGCAGCGCGTGACCGGTGACGCGGACCTTGGTCTGCGGCGAGGAGAACGAGGTCGCGTTCTCCAGCAGCTCCGCGAGCAGGTGCACGAGGTCGTTGACGACGCGGCCCGCGACCTCGGTGGCGGGCACCGAGGCCAGCTCGATGCGCTCGTACTGCTCCACCTCTGAGGCGGCGGCACGGAGCACGTCGACCAGCGGCACGGGGCGGGTCCAGCGGCGGCCCGGCTCCTCACCGGCGAGGACGAGAAGGTTCTCGCCGTTCCGGCGCATACGGGTCGCGAGGTGGTCCAGCTTGAACAGCGAGGACAGCTGGTCCGGGTCGGCCTCGCGCGACTCCAGCTCGGAGATGAGCGAGAGCTGGCGCTGGATGAGACCCTGGCTGCGGCGCGAGAGGTTGGTGAACATCGCGTTGACGTTGCCTCGCAGCAGCGCCTGCTCGGCGGCGAGACGGACCGCCTCACGGTGCACGTCGTCGAAGGCCGCGGCCACCTTGCCGATCTCGTCGCGCGAGTGGACGCCGACGGACTCGACGGAGGTGTCGACGTCCTGCGGGTCGGACTCCGAGAGCTGCTTGACCAGCTCGGGCAGCCGGTCCTGGGCGACCTTGGTCGCCGTGTCCTGCAGCCGCCGCAGCGAGCGGATCATGGAGCGGGCCACGACGAAGGCGCCGACGAGGGACACACCGAGGACGATCAGGATCAGCGCACCGTTGATGATCGCGTCCTGCTGGGACGCCTCGCGCAGCTTGCGCGCCTCGGCCTCCATCTGGCCGAGCAGCGTCTGCTCGATGGTCTTCATCGCGTTGATGCGGACCGAGTAGTCGTCGGTCCAGTCCAGGTGGGAACGCTCGGGCAGCTCCTTCAGAGCGCCCTCCGTGTTCAGGACCCGCTTCGCGTACTGCTCGGCCGCGGTGATCGTCGGGTTCTCGTTCTCCAGCGGAGCCATCAGCTCCTGGGAGTCACCGCCGATGGCCTCGTAGATGGAGCCGAAGGTCCGGAGCTCGGCCTCGCCGTTCTCGAGGGCCGCCTGGCCGTAGAGGCGGTCGTTCTCGGAGAGCGTGGGGGCCTTGGAGTCACTGCCGCCGGGCAGGGCCGCGGCGATGATCGCCCGCTGGATCGACGCGTACTCCTTGGCCGACGAGAAGGCCGCGAGCGCGCGGGTCCGCTTGATCATCTCCGGGTTGCTGGTCGCCTGCGCCATGTCCGCGGAGAGGCTCAGCAGCGACTCGATCAGACGGCTGTAGCTCTCCACCGTCTGGGACTTCGGGATGGTCCCCTTGTAGGCGCTGGTCCTGATGTTCTTCAGGTTGTTGACCTGGACCGCGATCTGGTTGGCGTTGGCGCGGATCGACTCCAGCGCCTGATCGTCGTCCTTGTTCGGGATCGAGCGGGTGGCGTCGAGGAACGCCTTGCGGGCACGGTCGGTCTGGGTGCGCGGGCCGGAGACCTTGAAGTCGGTCTCGACGGCGCCGTTGACCAGCGGACCGGCGGACAGGTCGCGCTCCTGCTGGAGCGCGTGCGCCAGCTCGGTCGCTTCCGTCGTCATCTTGGTGAGCAGCTGCATGTGATCCAGCTGCTTCATGTCGTCCATGGACTCGTTGATACGGAGTCCACCCAGCGTGGTCGCCGCGACCACCGGCAGCGTCAGCAGCGACACCAGTCGCGTGCTGATCCGCCAGTTGCGCAGCGCTATTCGCGAACCGGTGTCCGTGGGGCCCTTCGACTGGGCCGGGGAGCCCGCCGTGTCGGAGGGCGCCTTCGCGCCGGACGTCTTGCTGCCGGAAGCACGCGCGCCGGCGCGGCCTGAGCGCTCACCGCCGTCACCGGGCGCGGTGGGTCCCTGGTTGTGGGTGTGCTGGGGTGAGGCGCCGCGGTCGGTCCCGCCGCGCGGCTCCTGTTCTGATGCAGCTTCCCCTTGGCCCTGGTGGGCCTGGGGACGCCCCATGCCATCCCTCTTGAAACGTCCCTGCACTAGCGTCGCAACCTCTGGACCAGGCGTCCCTCCGCTTGTACGGCGGGACGGTGTCGGCGTCTTGGGGCATTGGATCGAGCCCCATGGTGGTCGTGATGGACCGGCGCTGCTCCCCCTTTCCCGCCGCAACTCGGCGCTGCGTTGCGCCCATGCGCGCCGGCTCTGAAACCTGCGGCGGTCCGTGGAATTCCAGCACAGTGCAGGATCTCCAACAAGGGCCCCGTACCGGGCTGTGACCTGGATGACACCGTGTAAGCACTGGGTCACAAGTCGTAGAAGCCGTTCTCGGAGAAACCGGACTTTACGCTACGAGTCGCTTACGGGTAGGGGGTGTCCCAGTCGCGATGATCAGGAGCGGAATGATGGCTTCAGGTGTGTAATGCCCGATTCCGCATCGAAGATCGGGAGTCCGGATTGCCGGGATTGCCCGTCCTGTGGTGAGGAAACTCACACGTTGATCGTTGAGTCTTCCAGGCTTTCGACGGGAATTCGGTGTTTAGCCTGACGCTTTACAAGGCTGGGCACTCCGTCAACCGCGCCGCTCCGGCGGCGCCGCACCCGACAAGGTCGAGACACCACACATGAAGACGACGACGATGTTCCGCAACATAGCCAACCCCCGGCGCACCACCCTCGCGCACCTCGAGAACGCGAAGGAACTCCAGACGCCGGAGCAGCCGGAGCACTCCCTCGATCTTCCCACCCAGACCGCGAACCCCCGCCGCACCATTCTCATGGACGCGCCTGTTTCTTCTTCTTGAGGCTCGGTTCACCTCCGGGGCGCTCGGTGCGTGTCGACGGTCGATCATGCTCGGTCCCTCGTTCCTCGGGACCTCCGCGTGTTCTCCCTTTCGGCACCCGCGCGCCCCTTCGGCTCACTCGCCCGCGGGGTCGGGCCGGTTGTGAGCGCGGCCTCACGGGAGTGGCCCGGTCGTCTGTGCGGCCCCGGCCCGGTCGCAGGCGCGGCGCCAGGGCCGGGGGCAGGCATGGCCCGTGATGGATGTGGCCCCTCCGGGCGCAGGCGCCCCTGGGGATCGGCGGCCATGCGTACGAAGACGGTCCCCTCACCGCGTTAGCCTGGAGCGTCAGTCTCCGGCCAGCGACCAAGTGAAGTGAGGGGCGACAGCACCCGTGCGCATCGCCAGGTTCTCCATCGACGGCAATGTCGCCTTCGGCGCGGTCGAGGACGGGCCCGACGGCCTCGTTCTCGACATCATCAAGGGCATTCCGTACGCCGACTTCGAGCTCTCCGGCACCAAGGTCCCGCTGAGCAAGGTCCGGCTGCTCCCGCCCGTGCTGCCCAACAAGGTCGTGGCCATCGGCCGCAACTACGCGGCGCACGCGGCGGAGCTCGGCAACGAGGTCCCCGACGTACCCGTCGCCTTCTTCAAGCCCACCACGTCGGTGATCGGCTCCGGTGACGCCATCGAGTACCCCTCGTTCTCCAACGAGCTGCACCACGAGGCCGAGCTCGCCGTCGTCATCGGCCGTATGTGCCGCGAGGTGCCGCGCGAACGCGTCAAGGACGTGATCTTCGGCTACACCTGCGCCAACGACGTCACCGCACGCGACGCGCAGGAGCGCGAGAAGCAGTGGGCCAGGGCCAAGGGCTTCGACACCTCGTGCCCGCTCGGCCCCTGGGTGGAGACCGGACTCGACCCCGCCGACGTGACCATCCAGTGCACGGTCAACGGCGAACAGCGCCAACTGGGGCGCACCAGCGAGATGGTCCAGTCCGTCGAGGACCTGATCGTGCACATCACCGAGGCCATGACGCTGCTCCCGGGCGACGTCGTCCTCACGGGCACCCCCGCGGGGGTGGGCCCGATCAACGTCGGCGACGAGGTCGCCGTCACCATCGAAGGTATCGGCACTCTCACCAACAAGGTGATCAAGCGTGGCTAACGGCTCCGTCCGCGTACGTTTCTGTCCCTCCCCGACCGGCAACCCCCACGTGGGCCTGGTCCGCACCGCGCTGTTCAACTGGGCCTACGCCCGGCACACCGGCGGCACCATGGTCTTCCGCATCGAGGACACCGACGCGGCCCGCGACTCGGAGGAGTCGTACGAGCAGCTCCTCGACTCGATGCGCTGGCTCGGCCTCGACTGGGACGAGGGCCCCGAGGTCGGCGGCCCGCACGGCCCCTACCGCCAGTCGCAGCGGATGGACATCTACCAGGACGTGGCGCAGAAGCTGCTCGCCGGCGGATACGCCTACCACTGCTACTGCACCGCCCTGGAGCTCGAGGCCCGCCGCGACGCCGCCCGCGCCGCCGGCCGGCCGTCCGGCTACGACGGCAAGTGCCGCACGCTGAGCGCCGAGCAGAAGGCGGCGTACGACGCCGAGGGCCGCGACTCGATCGTCCGCTTCAAGATGCCCGAGGAGCCGATCACCTTCACCGACCTGGTGCGCGGCGAGCTGACCTTCACCCCGGAGAACGTCCCGGACTACGGCATCGTCCGCGCCAACGGCGCCCCCCTGTACACGCTGGTCAACCCGGTCGACGACGCGCTGATGGAGATCACCCACGTCCTGCGCGGCGAGGACCTGCTCTCCTCCACCCCCCGCCAGATCGCGCTCTACAAGGCGCTGATCGAGCTCGGCGTCGCCAAGGAGATCCCTTCCTTCGGCCACCTTCCGTACGTCATGGGCGAGGGCAACAAGAAGCTCTCCAAGCGCGACCCGCAGGCGTCCCTCAACCTCTACCGGGAGCGCGGCTTCCTCCCCGAGGGCCTGCTCAACTACCTGTCGCTGCTCGGCTGGTCCTTCTCCGCCGACCAGGACATCTTCACCATCCCCGAGATGGTGGCGAAGTTCGACCTGCCGGACGTCAACGCCAACCCGGCACGCTTCGACCTCAAGAAGGCCGAGGCGATCAACGCCGACCACATCCGGATGCTGGACGTGAAGGCGTTCACCGAGGCATGCGAGCCCTGGCTGCGGACCCCGCACGCCAACTGGGCGCCGGAGAACTTCGACCGCGCCGCGTGGGAGGCCATCGCCCCGCACGCGCAGACCCGGCTGACGGTCCTCTCCGACATCACGGCGAACGTCGACTTCCTCTTCCTGGACGAGCCCGTCGAGGACGAGGCGTCCTGGACGAAGGCGATGAAGGGCGACCCGGTGGCCCTTCTCACCACCGCCCGCGCCAAGCTCGAGGCCGCAGACTGGACCAGCCCCGAGTCCCTCAAGGAGGCCGTCCTGGCCGCCGGCGAGGAGCACGGCCTGAAGCTCGGCAAGGCCCAGGCCCCGGTCCGCGTCGCGGTCACCGGCCGCACGGTCGGCCTGCCGCTCTTCGAGTCCCTGGAAATCCTGGGCAAGGACAAGACGCTGGCCCGCATCGACACGGCCCTGGCGAAGCTCGCCGCGTAATCCCGCATCCCGCGTCCCTCAGGGGCGGCAGCCGAATCCCGCTGCCGCCCCTGAGGCGTTGTACCGCGGGCTCTCTCGCCTACGGCGCCAGGGGCAGCCCGTCGCCGGTCCCCGGAGCTCCCTGGAACACGGCTGTGGCCGCCCCCCCCGAAGGGGACGGCCACAGGGTTCGCGCATGCGCGGTCTCTTGCTTGCTGAGCCCGATCGTGGCAGGACGGCTACGAGGTCAAGCCGACGGCCACGAGTGTCGACGGGAGTGCCGGATCTCGGTCATCCGGGCCGGTGCGTGATCGGTCCGGCAGCGGTCACAGCGGCAAGGAGGCCACCGCCCTGAATCGGCGGGCCGCCTCCTGTCCACGTCGGCTCTGAACGTCTGACGGGTCCGCCCGACCCGCTCCCCTGCCGGTGTGACCCGGTACGTCTCGATGGTTCCGCAGTCTTGATCTCCCGGATCGCGAGCGGCGTGCACCCGATGGGTCGAGCCGTGCCTGGTGCCGACCGACTCAGGCAGGAGTTCGGGATCGCTCGGGGGACAGCCCGTAAGACGCTGGTCCTGCTCGCTGAAGAGGGTTATGCCCGGACAGTCGTCGGCAAGGGGTCGTTCGTGATCGAGCGCGCGACCGAGGGGCCTTCTACAAGCGGGCCGGCGGCCAGCGATTGAGCAAGCGGCGCGACAGGAAGCGATGGTTCAGCAGCCTGATGCGTACGGGACCATGGCCCGGACGGCATCGACACGGAGGTCCAGCTCCGCCGGTCCTCGGCACCTGGGCCGCGTCGGGCCTCAGTGGCGTGCCTTCAAGTGTCTGTCGAGGCGCTGAAGATCGTGCCAGGCCGTGGCATCGGTGCCGTCGCCGAAGGCGTAGTGCAGCGCGGGACGTGCGGCCGGGCCGAGGCGCGTCGGGCGCGGCAACGGGGCGGATTCGGCGTGGCTGCGGCCGATGCCGTGTACGGCGTCGGGGCCGAACGTGAACGAGACCGGGACCGGTAGCGGCTCGTGACGGGGCGGGGTGGTGAGGTCGGCGCGGGCCGTGCGCAGGTGGGTGAGCACCGAGACGAGCCCGTGGCGTACGGCCAGGGTCTCGGCCAGCTCCGGGAGGGCGTCGAGCAGCGGAGGCCGGTCCGGTGTGTGGCCGACGGCGAGCGAGATGTGCTCCTCGACCCCGGCCGGCGTGCGGACGACACGACAGGTGGCGACAGCCGGCCTCCCGGGCGCGCCGACGGCGACGATCCAGGTCGGGGCGGATCGCCGGGCGCGGGTGCGGGCCAGTTCGGTCAGCTGCCGCGTCGACCAGGGCAGAGCGACCGGCTCGGCGCTCGACCACCCGGCGGGCGGCGCTCCGGTGAGGGCCCGCCATGCTGCTTCCAGTGCCCCGCCGAGGCGAAGGCCGCCGGTGGCGGGGTGGGTGGTGCGGATGGACAGGTGGAGTTGCTGCTCCGCCGGCTCGACGGACCGGGCACGGAAGCCGTCGGCGATCGGCGTACTGCCATCCCCGCCGGTGACCGGCCCGAAGCGGCCCTCATGCCAGGACAGGACCGCGCCGGTGAGCCCGTCGTAGTACGCCCGATCGACGTCACGGACCACCCATCGCGCCGGGACGTCGGCCATCAGCGTGCGGAGGGGAAAGGTCAGGCGGGTACTGGGCGGGGTGACGATCTGGAGCTCGCGCCCCGACGGGACAGTGGTCCGCAGCAGATCGGTGAGCCAGGTCGTCGCCGCGATCACAGGCCGGTCCTGCATGATCACGACTGCACGGTCGGTGAGCACGTCGACGCCGAACGGCTCGGCGTCGTCGCCGTTCCCCGCGTCCGTGCCGGGGATGCTCACCACACCGGTATGCGCGGCCTCGGCCGGCCATGTGGCCCCGCCCAGCAGCGACGTCAGCCGCCCGGCCACCGACCCTGCAAGCCGTCCCGCTTCCGCGACTGTGGTGGCCGCCCGCACCTCGGTCCACCACACGGGCGCGTCGACTGCTACCTCGGCGCCCAGCAACCGCCGTACCTCACCCGGCACTTGCACGAACAGCGGCACCTCCACCGCCGCTACCGCCCCGCCGTCCTGCGCGTACAGCCGAACGACGGCCCCATCACCACCGCTTCCCACCCGCAGCCCGGGCCCACCGGCATACAGCCCGGCGAGCACGCTCCGGGCGTCGGGCATGGCGGGGGTGAGGGCGACGACGTCGTGGGTCATGTACTGCTTTCCGGTGGGAGAGACGGTGCCCGAGGCTCACTTCCTGCCCCACGGCACAACGAGAGGCTTGCGGCACCACCACCAACCGTATTCATCGGTATCGACGAAGGTCTCTGAGATTCCCGCCTCGTTCACCCAGGAACCCAGCGTGAGGACGGCATCGCGATATCCAGGGGCCTGGGACACGTAGTAGCGGGGGCTTCCGAAACGAATTCTGGGTGGCGCAGGATCACTCGGTCGGACAAGTGCCCATCAGCTCCAGCCGATCCAGTCATTCATGCATCTTCGACTCTCTTCAGATCCGCAACGGGGATTTGTACCGAGGCTGGACTTTCATGGTTCAGTTGGAGAACCACGTGACTCGGGAGTCTTGAGAGCAGGTCTTTGCATTGAATTGACTTCAGGTCGGGCGCCGACCGTGGAGCGTGACGCGTGCTCGTATATACGAGGACGATTTCCTGACTTTCGGTGTGCACTGCCTCTGCGCCTGGAACCAGGAAGAGGGTCGCATCCAGGAGGGCGTTCCGTACAGCAGCGTCATCCGTGTAACCCGTAGCTGCAAGCTGAATCGCATAATCCACCGCATCAGTGGGGTCAGGCATGCCGAGGCTGGCAGGCGACGGGCGGTAGTTCGGATTTCTCTTAAATTCGCCTGTCATATGTCCGAGATCGTCGACTTTCCATGCGCCGATAATTCCGTAAGGGGGGATCTTTGCCCCTGAGTCGAAAAACGGGTCAATGGCGTAAACCCAGGAACCCGGACGAGATGCCGCCTCTCGGCGCGCTGCGTCGGTCACTGGCGGTATCGTCGTCCGCGGGTCAGTCATTTTTGCGCCTTCTGTGTCGCCTGCCAAGATCTCGCTGTTCGGCCACATAGGACAGTCGTTCGTAATCTGCGGTCGACACAGCATCGAAGATGTCCACTGTTGCGAGGCGCCCTGTGTCCGACCATCGTTGAGCTCTCCTGCCGCCCCCCATTTCTAGGGCCATCCTACTAGGGTAGACGTCCCGACAGGCCCCCTCGATCGCTGGCTTTAGCCCATCGCGTTCGAGATCGGTTCGCACTTGAGCCAACGCCTCGAACAAGTTCCAGGCCGTATGCTCTGATGAGCCTTCCTGGTAAGTGACCTGGATGGTGTAGTCGGCTCCGGAGCATGTGACGGTAAGCGTTCCCGTCAAGGTGTCGCAATCGGAGACGAGGGCGATTGTCTTGTCGTACAAGACTTCTGCGCTACTGGACACGATCGGCCTCGGGGCGATAGTGGGGGTTCGGGATGAAATCTCCAAGCTCACCTGTCGCATAGTTATATGGGGAGGCGCCCTTGATGTATTCGGGTCGAATTCCTCCAGGGAATGCCACCTCTTCCTCGTATGAGAGTGGGTGATCACCCATTGACGAGTTTACATCGATTCCTCCTGGTGCCTCGATCTCGTATGTGTATTTCCCTCCGAACTCGTCGCCTATATCGTCGCGGTAGGACGTGCTGACAAAAGCTGAAGCATCGCTCTCCTCGACGTACTCCTTGAGATCCACGCGCGAGGGGTCAAGGGGCTCGAACCCGCTCTCAAATACCTCCTCTGGGGTGCGGTTGTCACTGCGATACAACGGCATGTCGTCCGTGCGCCATACGGCAGGCATTCCCAGGCCGTCCAGGTCGACGGTGCGATCTGTGGCCGCGACCATACGTTCTGGTTGGCCCTCGGGCACTCCGGTCATCGAAGGCTCAGCCGGACCGTTGCCACCGTTGCCTTGGTGCGTCCCATCGGGAAGGTCGGCACGGTGGGCAGTCGAACCGCCTTGCTCCGCACCCGAGTGACTTGCCTGCCCTGAGCTGTCGGCTGCATGTCCGGAGGCGCGTGCCTCGCTGGTGTGCTGGTGGGCACCACTCCCGTCGCCCGCGGAATGGTGCGGCGTGTCATGGATTGCCGGAGGCTGCTTGCTGCCGCCTGCCTCTGCGTGGCCTTCGGGAGCGCGGGCGCCGACGCCGACCAGTCCGTTCCTGCGTGGCGTCTCGACCGATGGAGCCCGGTCGGCGGCTGCCAATTCGGATGGCGCTGGTGTGGTGTCGGGGACGCCCTTGCTGCCGGGGACGAACTCGCCGTCTTGGATGCGGAGCTGCGCGCCGTTCGGGTATTCGATGACGCTGTAGGCGGCGTCCGAGGCCGCCGCCGCGTCGGTGGCGCCACGGATCCCTGCGGTGAGTTCGGCGACCCTGGGAAGGCCACGGGCCGCCACGCCGGCCGTCTTGGCCGCCGCGCCGATCGGGTCCAGGACCTCGCCGATCTTGGCCGCGGCGCCCGCGACGCGGGAGGCCGTGCCGGCCTTGCCGGCCGCAGAGCCGGCCTTCGATGCCGCGCCGAGGGGCCCGGCGCCGAGGGTGAGGCCGTTGAAGATGACCGTCCCCATCGCCTTGCCGGGATTGGAGTCCCAGTCGTCCCAGCCGACGAACGCCTTGGCGAACTCCTTGGCGTACGGCTTGCTGTCGTCCATCAGCTTCTTCTGCGCCGGGGCGATGTCGTCGCGGTCCCCGTTCGGGTCGAGGAGGTAGCCCTCCGCGCCCACGATCACCCGCAGCAGCCCCTCACGGGCGGCGCCACCTTCCTCGCCGGGGCTGAAGAGGTCGATCAGACCCTCGACCGAGCCCGCGGCGTTGTCCCACATGCTGATCCCGGCCTGCTGCAGGTGGTAGTCGATACCGAACGGATAGATCTCGCGGTGCTCCGGACGGCCCCACGGCAGCGAGTCGGCCTCGGTCAGTAGCTCGGCGCTGAACCCGTACGCGTTCTCCTGCCCCCGGCTGCCGTCGTTGACCTGCCACTGCGTGCCGCCGTGCACCAGCGCGGTGATCTTGTCGGCGCAGCCGACCTCGGCCGCCTGGAACGCGGCGACGGCTGTGTTCACGCCGTCCCAGATCCCCTGGTGCTCGTCGACCTTGGCCTGGTCCTTGCGCCAGTTGCCCAGCGGCCCGTCATCGTGCCGGACCGACTCGACGAACCTCGTCGCCTGGAAGCGCAGCAGGTCCAGTTGTTTGACGATCTCCACGACCTCCAGGGCGTACGTCTCCAGCGCCCCGGCCACCGTCTCCAACCGATCGGCGAAGCGGCCCGAGCCCTCCTGCACAGCCTGCGTCGTCGAGAACAACTGCCCGGACTCCGGGGCACGGTACGAAGAGGCCAGATTCTGGAAGCGCGTGTGGACGTCACCGCCGCCGTCGCGTACCGCCTTCGCCGCCTGCCGCAGCGCGATGATCTCCCGCCCCAGCCCGGGCAGATCCCCGGTGAAGACCGGTATCCTCTCCGGACTGATCACCTCTCGCCCGCCCTGCTCCGGGCAGCCTGCAGCAGCGCCGTCACATCAGGAGCGAGCATCGCCTGCCGCTGCGCGTTCCACGCCTGCTCGAGATTCCCGGCGATGTACGCGTTGGTGGCCTCGACGGCCCCGTTCGCCGAGTTGCTCGCACGCAGAGGGAGGAACGCCACGTCCGCCTCGGTTCCCTCGGCGAATTGGCCCAGCGCGGCAGCCACCAGCCCGCCGGCCCTGCCGCCCGACCCTGTGCTGCCCTCGCCGACGGCCAGCGTGCCGGCCGACTCCATGGCGCCTTGCACGCTCGTCCCGTACAGCTTGATCCCGGCGTTCATACCGTCAGCGGCTTCCCGCACCTGCGAGATCACCGACTGCACCCCGCCGGGCGCGATGTCCCACCCCGTCACAACAACCCCCCGTGCGTCTTCGGCCGATCCGACCGTCATCGACCAGGTCGCCATCACGGCGCGAACGGCGACAAGATCTCCATCTTTACCAGCCGGACGGGGGCGGTAGCGATGCGATTCCGGTCAAAGCGACTATGGTCACGGCCTGTTGAGCCCTTGAGGTCAAGGTCGGGCTGTCGCGCCGGACGGCTCTCCCGTAGGCCGAAGCCGCTGTCTCATACACCGACGACAACGGCCACGTTGATCACCAGGTGCCGGTTCGACACGACGTAGGTGATCAGCCCGCCCGTGAAGAGGGCGGACCAGCTGTTGTCCCGATTGCTGCGTGCGCCGCAACCGAACGGATTGAGAGCCAGTCTCTTCTCCAGCTCATCAAGGGCGGTCCGCTGAGTGGCGGGCAATGCCGCCTTCCGTCGCGCGTCACGACCCACGGCCGGACCGGGGCCGTCGCCTGCCCGCGCCGCAGGAGCTTCGTTGAGCGAGCGCCCCGCCGAAACCCGCTGCCGCCCCTGAGGCGTTGTCCGCGTCTGGGACTAGTGTTCGCGGTGATTCCGAACGAAAACGGCTCCCTGGGGGACACCTTCATGCCCATGCGCGCGCCCGACTTCTCCTGGCACTTCACGCCGGGCAACCGGTTCGAGGACGAGGGCGGACAGAGCGGCACCATGTCCCTGGTCCCCGCCGGTGAACTGTGGCTCCCCACGGGCAGGGTCGTGGCCTGCGACCCCTTTGTCGCGCTCGGCACCGGTGAGTCGGAGCCGTTCACGGCGGACGTCGCGCCGGGCCGGTACCGCGTCGAGTGCGCCGTGGCCACGATCAACGAGGCCGAGGAGGAGCCCGCCGACGGCGAGCCGCCGCATCTGCGGATCGCCGCCGCCCGGCTGGTGATCAAGGAGACGCCCGCCGTGTCCTGGGAGATCGCCCACCAGGCCGGCCAGGACCCGGCGGAGCTGGCCGACGACGAGTTCTTCGCCTACGGGGTCGACGCCGGCACCGGCTGCTTCTACGACGCGGCCTGCGACGAGTCCTTCCCCGACTGCGCGGGCGACAAGGGCCCCCTCTGGGACGCCTTCGACGCGGGCGGCGACTCCTACCTCGGCCCGCACACGATCACCGCTCCCGACACGGGCCACCAGCTCGTCGCCTTCATGTCCGGCTGGGGCGACGGCGCCTACCCGACCTGGATCGGGCGCGACGCGGACGGGGCCGTCACCTGCTTCGTCACGGACTTCTTCGTCGTCCCCTCCGAGCACGACGTCCCCTGACGCGCCCGTGGCGTGACGTGACGCGCCGTTCCCGAGCCCGGTCCCGCCGAGTAATCTCGGCGGCATGCCGATCCGCGCCGTGCTCTGGGACATCGACGACACGATCTTCGACTACGCGGGCGCCGACCGGACCGGCATGAGCAGGCATCTGGAGAACGAGGGCCTGCCCGACGGGTACGCGACCGCCGAAGAGGCACTCGACGCGTGGAAACGGATCACCGACGTCCACTGGGCCCGGGTCGCCGAGGGCCTCACCGACTTCCAGGGGCAGCGGCGGGACCGGGTGCGGGACTTCCTCGGCCGGGAGATGACCGACGCGGAGGCCGACGAGTGGTTCGGGCGGCACGTGGTGCACTACGAGGCGGCGTGGTCGCTCTTCCCCGACGCCGTGCCCGTACTGGACCTCCTCGCCCATGACTATCGTCACGGCGTCCTGTCCAATTCGAGCATCCGCCAGCAGGAGCGCAAGCTGCGCACCCTGGGTGTGCGGGACCGTTTCGAGGCCGTCGTGTGCGCCGTCGAGATCGGGATCTCGAAGCCGGAGGCCGGCGCCTTTCTGGCCGCCTGCGAGGCCATGGAACTGGCTCCCGCCGAGGTGGCGTACGTGGGGGACCAGCCCGACATCGACGCCCGCGGCGCCGTCGAGGCGGGACTCGCCGGCATCTGGCTCGATCGCGGCGGGCTCGGCGGCCGCCCGGAGCTGGTCCGGATCACCGGCCTCGACGAGCTCCCCGCGCTGCTGCGCGGGGATACCCGTTTTGGAGCGCCGTCCACATTCGGGTAATGTTCTTCCTGCGCCAAGGGGAGCGGGCAGAAGCCCGGGAGCCGGAAGCGCAGACCGAACAAAACCCCCGCTCGGGGGTTGAGTTTTGGTGGCCTATGGTGTAATTGGCAGCACGACTGATTCTGGTTCAGTTAGTCTAGGTTCGAGTCCTGGTAGGCCAGCTCGCAGAGCTTATCTGCAACGCCCCCGTTGTGTAGCGGCCTAGCACGCTGCCCTCTCAAGGCAGTAGCGCCGGTTCGAATCCGGTCGGGGGTACAGATCCATCCCGCGAAGTCCTCAGGGTCGCACCCGATGGCGTCACGGTGACAACATCCGGCTACCACCGGGTGAGGATCGCTAGGGCCCCCGTTGTGTAGCGGCCTAGCACGCCGCCCTCTCAAGGCGGTAGCGCCGGTTCGAATCCGGTCGGGGGTACTGGTCTAAACCACCATGGGCTATGGTGTAATTGGCAGCACGAGTGATTCTGGTTCATTTAGTCTAGGTTCGAGTCCTGGTAGCCCAGCGCGTCGCAGGATGCATGCCCCCGTTGTGTAGCGGCCTAGCACGCCGCCCTCTCAAGGCGGTAGCGCCGGTTCGAATCCGGTCGGGGGTACAGAGTCCGAAGGGGCCTTCCGAGCAGTCGGAAGGCCCCTTCGGCGTTCGCCGGCCGCCTCGCCCATCTGCCGTGAGCACGGGGGCAGTTCGATGATCGGGACCCCGCGCCGGCAGCGACGGGCGCGGCACCACCATGGCCAAGGAGGACACTGCCTCGACGTGGGCGTCGAGGCAGTGTCCCTCATCACGAGCGGCCGGGGCACTCCCACGGCGTACACCCTGGTCCGCCAGGGCTCCGTACTCCGCGGCTTCGCCGCGACTCTCGGCTGCCGCGGCGGGCCGTGCATGCCCACCCCGGTCGTCGTCCAGCAGGTCGTGAAGCTCCGTGCGGCCTCCGACTGGCTAGGCGATGCCATAGCGCCGGGCGGTCTCCGCCTCCAGGGCGAGGCGTCGCAGGTTGAGCAGCAGCGGGTCGTACAGCACCTGTGCCACCACTGCCGTCTCCACCTGCTCGGCGCCTTCCGGTACGTCCTCCAACCGGTCCATGTCGTGGACGGCGATCTGCTCCATCCGGCGCGCGTACGGCAGCAGTTCGGCGGCGGAGAGCGGATATCCGAGCCCGCTCAGCGTCGCGAGCGACGTGACGAGGGCACGGTAGACGGGGGAGAGGTCGCCGATCTCGCGGGCGCTCTCCCATCCCAGGTCCTCCAGCAGTCGCTCGACCTCCTGCCGGGCCTTCGCGGACGCGGCGTCGTCCACGGGCGTCTCCGGCGGCTGCGGCAGTGCCCATGTCGCCGCGCCGAGCCGCATCGTGAGCCCCAGTGACTCGTCGTCGACGTGGGCGAGGACCTGCCGGGCGGTGGCCACCGGCACCCCGCCGACTTGGATCATCGCCCGCACCAGCCGCAGCCGGCGTAGATGCGTCTCGTCGTACTCGGCCTGGGTGGCGGTGACGCGCCGGCCCGGCGGCAGCAGGTGCTCGCGCAGGTAGTACTTGATCGTCGCGGTGGAGACCCCGCTCAGTCTGCTCAGTTCCGAGAGCCGCATCCCCTTGCATCCTTACGTCGGAGAGTGGCACTATCCAATCATGGGTAGTGCCACTATCCAATACGTCTGGGGGTCACCATGCGCAGCAAGACGCTGCCCGGCCGCACCACGGCCGCGGCATCCGGCGACGTCGTCGTCTTTCTCATCGGCATGCGGATCAATCACCTGTGGGCTGTGCACCGTTGGCTGCCGGTGTTCTTCGCGATGCCGATGATGCTCGCGGAGTTGAGCCGTGACCGCTCGCTCGGGCTCCTGCACCACATCTTGCTGACCGGCTCGCCGCGTACGTACTACGTGGTCCAGTACTGGGAGTCGAAGGAGAAACTGCTGGCCTACGCGGCCGCCCCCGACAAGCGCCACCGCCCCTGGTGGGGACGCGTCAATCGGCTCGCCCGCAAGGGCGGGCTGCACGTGGGTATCTGGCACGAGACGTACGTCGTACCGGAGGGGTCGTACGAGGCGATCTACGGGGACATGCCGCCCTTCGGCCTCGGCAGGGCGCACGGCACCGCCGCCCTGCGCGACGGTGTGCAGGCGCAGGACCGGCTACGGACGGCGGGCTGACACGGCTGCGGCCGGGCCCGCGGTCCGGGCCCGGCCGCTGTGGTGGCGGGTCTCACACGGTCAGCGGCACCGGATGGATCTCGTCCGCCGGGTGTCCCGTGCGCTCGTGGATGCGCTGCACGGCATCCGCCGACGGCGCCTCGGACAGGCAGTAGACGGTGCCCGTCTCCGGGTCCGCCCACGCCTGCTTGAAGTGCACACGCTCCTCGCCCTCGATCGCCAGATCCGCGTTGTGCGCCTCCATCAGCTGCTCGCCGGTGATGCCCTTCATCCCGCGGTGTACGTCCATGAACTCGGTCATCGGTCCCGCACCTCCGTCGCTCGCCTCGTTGCTTCGAGCACTGTCTTCCATGGTGCACCTGACGGGCCCGGTACACGTCCGGCCGGCCCCTGCGGCGTTGAAGGGGCCGGCCGGTGTGACGTACGAAGGGGCAGGTCAGCCGCTGCGGCGCAGCGCCTCGCTCAGCCGGCCGGCGGCGTCGATGACGGCCTGGGCGTGCATCCGGCCCGGGTGGCGGCTCAGGCGCTCGATCGGTCCGGAGACCGAGACGGCGGCGACCACGCGGTTCGAGGGCCCGCGGACCGGCGCGGACACCGAGGCCACGCCCGGCTCCCGCTCGCCGATCGACTGGGCCCAGCCCCGGCGCCGTACGCCGGAGAGGGCGGTCGCCGTGAAGCGCGCGCCCTGCAGTCCGCGGTGGAGGCGCTCCGGCTCCTCCCAGGCCATCAGGATCTGGGCCGAGGAGCCCGCCTTCATCGTGAGCGTGGAGCCGACCGGTACGGTGTCCCGCAGTCCGGACAGCCGCTCGGCCGCCGCCACGCAGATGCGCATGTCGCCCTGCCTGCGGTAGAGCTGCGCGCTCTCGCCGGTCACGTCGCGCAGATGCGTGAGTACCGGCCCGGCCGTGGCCAGCAGCCGGTCCTCACCGGCCGCGGCGGCGAGCTCCGCGAGCCGCGGACCGAGGATGAAACGGCCCTGCATGTCGCGCGCCACCATACGGTGGTGCTCCAGTGCCACTGCGAGGCGATGTGCTGTAGGTCGTGCGAGTCCCGTGGCCGCGACCAGCCCCGCGAGGGTGGCCGGACCGGACTCCAGGGCGCTCAAGACAAGGGCTGCCTTGTCGAGGACGCCGACGCCGCTAGAGTTGTCCATGCAACGATACTCGCGTCTCACTCTGTGAAACGCAAGTTCAATTTGCTCGAGAACTTGCCACGCTGTAGTGGCGGCCCGCGGACCAACGGGCACTGCACAAGATCTCTAGTTGCGTCGGCGGCACAGCCGGCCGGAGGGAAAGCGATGGGTAGGACACTCGCGGAGAAGGTCTGGGACGACCATGTCGTCCGGCGCGCCGAGGGCGAGCCCGACCTCCTCTTCATCGATCTGCATCTGCTGCACGAGGTGACCAGCCCCCAGGCCTTCGACGGTCTGCGGAAGAACGGCCGGCAGGTGCGCCGCCTCGACCTCACCATCGCGACCGAGGACCACAACACCCCGACCCTCGACATCGACAAGCCCATCGCCGACCCCGTCTCCCGCGCCCAGCTGGAGACGCTGCGCAAGAACTGCGCGGACTTCGGCGTACGGCTGCACCCCCTGGGCGACGTCGAGCAGGGCGTGGTGCACGTCGTCGGCCCCCAGCTGGGTCTGACCCAGCCCGGCACGACCGTCGTCTGCGGCGACTCCCACACCTCGACGCACGGCGCGTTCGGCGCGCTGGCGTTCGGTATCGGCACCTCCCAGGTCGAGCACGTACTGGCGACCCAGACGCTCCCGCTGGCCCGCCCGAAGACCATGGCGATCACCGTCGAGGGCGAACTGCCCGACGACGTCACCGCCAAGGACCTGATCCTCGCCATCATCGCCAAGATCGGCACCGGCGGCGGCCAGGGCTACATCCTCGAGTACCGCGGATCGGCCATCGAGAAGCTGTCGATGGAAGCGCGGATGACCATCTGCAACATGTCGATCGAGGCCGGCGCCCGCGCGGGCATGATCGCCCCGGACCGCACCACCTTCGACTATCTGCAGGGCCGCGACCACGCCCCGAAGGGCGAGGAGTGGGACGCGGCGGTCGAGTACTGGAAGACGCTGCGCACCGACGACGACGCCGTCTTCGACGCCGAGGTCTTCATCGACGCCGCCGAACTGGCCCCGTTCGTCACCTGGGGCACCAACCCCGGCCAGGGCGCGCCCCTGTCGGCGCACGTCCCCGACCCGGCTTCGTACCAGGACGCTTCCGAGCGCCTCGCCGCGGAAAACGCCCTGAAGTACATGGGGTTGACCGCCGGGCAGCCGCTGCGCGACATCAAGGTCGACACCGTCTTCGTAGGCTCCTGCACCAACGGCCGCATCGAGGACCTGCGCTCGGCCGCCGGCATCCTGGGCGGCCGCAAAGTCGCGAAAGGCGTACGCATGCTCGTCGTCCCCGGCTCCGTCCGGGTCGCGCTGCAGGCCGTGGAGGAGGGCCTGGACAAGGTCTTCAAGGACGCCGGCGCCGAATGGCGGCACGCGGGCTGCTCCATGTGCCTGGGCATGAACCCCGACCAACTGGCTCCCGGTGAGCGCTCCGCCTCCACCTCGAACCGCAACTTCGAAGGCAGGCAGGGCAAGGGCGGCCGTACGCACCTCGTCTCGCCGCAGGTCGCCGCCGCCACCGCGGTCCTCGGTCACCTCGCCTCGCCCGCCGACCTGTCCGAAACCCCCGCCCCCGCCGGAGTCTGAACACGATGGAAGCCTTCACCGCACACACCGGCCGGGCCGTTCCGCTGCGCCGCAGCAACGTCGACACCGACCAGATCATCCCCGCGCACTGGCTGAAGAAGGTCACCCGCGACGGCTTCGAGGACGGTCTCTTCGAGGCCTGGCGCAAGGACGCCGACTTCGTCCTCAACCGCCCCGAGCGCAAGGGCGCCTCGGTGCTCGTCGCCGGCCCCGACTTCGGCACCGGCTCTTCGCGTGAGCACGCCGTCTGGGCCCTGCAGAACTACGGCTTCAAGACGGTCGTCTCCTCCCGGTTCGCCGACATCTTCCGCGGCAACTCCCTCAAGAACGGCCTGCTGACGGTGGTTCTCGAGCAGTCCGTCGTGGACGCCCTGTGGGAGCTGACCGAGAACGACCCGAGTGTCGAGATCACCGTGGACCTGGAGAAGCGACAGGTCCTCGCGCCCGGAGTCACCGCGGACTTCGAGCTCGACGAGAACGCCCGCTGGCGGCTGCTGAACGGTCTGGACGACATCAGCCTCACCCTTCAGAACGAAGCGGACATCGCGGCGTACGAGGCGGGCCGACCGGCCTTCAAGCCTCGGACGATTGAGGTCTGAGCAGCGCTTTTCCCGAACTGCGCCCCCCGCCTTCCGGCGGGGGGCGCAGTCGTATGTTGATGTCCTGTCGGGCGACAACTCGCCCCAGATGGCACAATCGGTGCATGGAACGCGACAGCCAACTCGAGCTCTGCGCGGAAGTCGCGGCCCGATTGAAGGAAGCGCACACGAAGGTGCGTGAACTGCAAGTGTCCGAGGGCGTGAAGATGGCGCTCTCCCGGAAGCTGCTGGTCGTCACGGCGGCCACGAAGCACGATCTCCCGGATGCGGCAAGGCGTCTGGACCGGTTGATGAAGGACCTCGACGAGGGCCGTTTCCCTGAAGGTGACTGACCTGAAGAACTCCGCCAAGGTCGACTTCGTTGCGGCACTAGGGTGATTAGCCCGTTTCGTGTTTGATTTGCGGTATATATCTGCCTAACGTGCGAAAAAGCCAGGACGCCATCGTTCCGGCCAAATGTCTCCGAAGGGGAAGACGTGAACAAGGCGCAGCTCGTAGAAGCGATTGCCGACAAGCTCGGCGGCCGGCAGCAGGCCGCGGACGCTGTCGACGCGGTGCTTGACGCGATCGTCCGCGCAACGGTCGCCGGAGACCGGGTGTCGGTCACCGGCTTCGGCTCGTTCGAGAAGGTCGACCGCCCCGCCCGTTACGCCCGCAACCCGCAGACGGGTGAGCGGGTGCGGGTCAAGAAGACGTCCGTCCCCCGGTTCCGCGCCGGGCAGGGCTTCAAGGACCTGGTGAGCGGCTCGAAGAAGCTGCCCAAGGGCGGCGAGGTCGCCGTCAAGAAGGCGCCCAAGGGCAGCCTCTCCGGCCCGCCCCCCACCATCGCCAAGTCGGCGGCCAAGAAGGCCGCTGCGAAGCGGACCGCGGCCAAGAAGACCACCGCGGCCGGCAAGAAGACGGCCGCGAAGAAGACGACCGCGGCCGGCAAGAAGACCACCGCGAAGAAGACGACCGCCAAGACTACGGCGGCCGCGAAGAAGGCGACCCCGGCGAACGCCACCGCCAAGAAGGCCACGGCGAAGAAGACCGCCCCGGCCAAGAAGGCCACGGCGAAGAAGGCGCCGGCCAAGAAGGCCACGTCGCGCAAGACCACTGCCAAGAAGACCACGGCGAGGAAGAAGTAGCAGCGCGGGCGCCGACGCCCCAAGAAGTAAGCGGCACAAGGCCGCACAGCCACTCACGCGCCGGGCCGGTCTCCTTCCGGGAGACCGGCCCGCGGCGTGCCCGGTCGCGGCCGGCTCAGAACGTGTACAGCGTCACCAGCGTGATGCGGCGGCTCTCGCCCTCGCCCTCGGTCTCGATCCGCACCCGCTGCCCCGGCCGCAGCAGCCGCAGGCCGCCCGCGTCGAAGGCCGCCGCGTCGAACTCGACCGGGGTGCCGTCGTCCAGCAGCACGCTTCCGCTGCGGGTCTCCGGGTCGTATGTGTACGAGGTCGCCTGCATGCCCGCCAGCCTAGTGGTCCGAAGGACGGGCCCCGCGGGGACCGGCCACCGCGGCCCCTCCGTCCGGTGCCGCGCCGGCGCCTGCCGTGAGGCGCCGCGCCGTGTACGGGCCCACGCCCAGCGCGAGCGCGGCCGCGAGATCGTCCGCGGTGTCCACGTCCTGGCGTACGGAATCGACGTCGCCGGACACGATTTCCGCCGCGCCGGAAGTCAAATGCGCACGGCGTGAAGAGCCGCCGAAAGCGGGCCGCAATTCACTGCCCGGCCGGGCGCAGAGCAAAGTCGTGCCGATTCCGGCGGCGTCCGTCAGAAATGCCCGGGAAAATGCCGAAGCAGCCGCCAGCACCCGGCCCAATTCGGCGCTGCGCAATGCGGGCAGGTCGGCGTTGAGCGCCGCGACCGCCGCGGAGGAACGCGCGCCACGCACCGCCCGGGCGCCGTGCGCCAGCGCCGCGTTGAGGCCGGCCGCGGGGGAGTCCGGCACGATCCGCGCCCCCAGCGCGCCCAGCTCGGCCGCCGCGGCCGTGTCGTCCGTGACGACCAACACATCCCGCACGGCCGGGCACGCCAGCGCCGCCGCCACGGTGTCCTGGGCGAAGGCGAGGGCGAGGCGGGGCCGTAGCCTGCCGTCCGCCGCCCCTGCCAGTCTGCTCTTCGCCAGGGCCAGTGGTTTCAGCGGCACGACCAGGGACCAGAGCAGGGCGGGCACGGGGACCGGCTTCGGGTTCAGGACGAGCTCCGGGTCCATGCGCATCGCGCCCATTGTCGCCCGAACCGGAGAAGGTCCCGGGGGAGGGGCGGCGGCCGAGGCGTACCGTGTTCTCGACAGACCAGAGGCCTGGGGCGACACTTGACCCCCGGCAGCCAGGCAATGGCCCGGTCGTAAGAGGAAGGTGTCCGAGTGTCCCGCCGTAGAATCGGCTTCTGGTACCGCCTGGCCGCGGTCATCGCAAAGCCGCCGCTGTTGCTTCTGTTCAAGCGGGACTGGCGGGGAATGGAACACATTCCGGCCGAGGGCGGATTCATCACAGCCATCAATCACAACTCGTACCTCGACATGTTCTCGTACGGCCACTTCCAGTACAACAGCGGACGGGTTCCGCGCTTCCTGGCCAAGGCCGCGCTCTTCAAGACGCCCGTGGTCGGCGTTCTGCTGCGGGGGACCCGCCAGATCCCCGTCTACCGTGAGTCCACCAACGCCGTGGGCGCCTTCCGCGCCGCCGTCGAGGCCGTCGAGCGCGGCGAGTGCGTCGCCTTCTACCCCGAGGGCACTCTCACCCGCGACCCCGCCATGTGGCCGATGACCGCGAAGACCGGTGTGGCGCGGGCCGCGCTGCAGACCCGGGCGCCCGTCATCCCCGTCGCCCAGTGGGGGGCCAACTTGGCGATGCCGCCGTACGCCAAGGAGAACAAGGTGCGGTTCTTCCCGCGCAAGACACTTCAGGTGCAGGCCGGCCCACCGGTCGACCTCGCCCGCTTCTACGGCCTGGAGCCCACGCCCGACGTCCTCAAGGAAGCCACCGAGGCCATCATGGCCGCGGTGACCCGCGAGCTCGAGGACCTGCGCGGCGAGAAGGCGCCGTCGAGCCCGTTCGACCTGCGCGAAGTCCGCGCGGAGCAGCGCCGCAAGGCCGCCGGGGAGGAAGCGAAGTGACACAGTCCGTCAAGGCGGCCGTCTTCGGAACGGGTTCGTGGGGCACGGCGTTCGGCATGGTGCTCGCCGACGCCGGCTGCGAGGTGACCCTCTGGGGCCGCCGCGCGAACCTGGTCGACGCGGTCAACACGACCCGTACCAACCCGGACTATCTGCCCGGGATCGAACTCCCGGAGAACCTTCGGGCCACCACCGACGCGGCAGAGGCGCTGCACGGCGCGGACTTCACCGTCCTCGCCGTCCCGTCCCAGACGCTGCGCGCCAACCTCGCCCTCTGGGCGCCGAAGCTGCCCGCCGGCACCGTGCTCGTCTCGCTGATGAAGGGCGTCGAACTCGGCACCGCCAAGCGGATGAGCGAGGTCGTCGAGGAGGTCGCGCAGGTGCCGGGCGAGCGCGTGGCCGTCGTCACCGGCCCCAACCTCGCCAAGGAGATCGCCCAGCGCCGGCCCGCGGCCGCCGTGGTCGCCTGCCGTGACGAGGCGGTCGCCCAGCGCCTCCAGACCGCCTGCCACACGCCGTACTTCCGCCCCTACACCAACACCGACGTCGTCGGCTGCGAACTGGGCGGCGCCGTCAAGAACGTCATCGGACTCGCCGTGGGCATCGCCGACGGCATGGGGCTCGGCGACAACGCCAAGGGCTCGCTGATCACCCGCGGCCTCGCGGAGACCACCCGCCTCGGCCTCGCCATGGGCGCCGACCCCCTCACCTTCTCCGGACTCGCCGGGCTCGGCGACCTGGTGGCCACCTGCTCCTCGCCGCTGTCCCGCAACCACACCTTCGGCACCAACCTGGGCCGCGGGATGACGCTCGAGCAGACCATCGCGGTCACCAAGCAGACCGCGGAGGGGGTCAAGTCCTGCGAGTCGGTGCTCGACCTGGCCCGCCGGCACGGTGTCGACATGCCCATCACCGAGACGGTCGTCGGGATCGTCCACGAGGGGAAGCCGCCGGTCGTTGCTCTCAAGGAGTTGATGTCCCGCGCCGCCAAGCCCGAGCGACGCTGACGTCGTTCGGACCAGCGGGTAGTCTCATCGCGATATGAGCACCGAGAACCTCCCCCAGAGCCCCGAGCAGCCGCTCCGCAAGCCGCGCGTGGCGGTCGTCTTCGGCGGCCGCAGCTCCGAACACGGGATCTCCGTGGTCACCGCGGGCGCGGTGCTGCGGGCCGTCGACCGGACCAAGTACGACGTCCTGCCGATCGGCATCACCGCCGACGGCCGATGGGCGCTCACCGCCGACGAACCGGACCGCATGGCGATCACCGACCGCCGCACGCCGAACGTCGACGAGCTCGCGGAGTCCGACGAGGGCGGCGTGGTGCTCTCCGTCGACCCCGGCAGCCGCGAGGTCGTGTACAGCGAGCCGGGCTCGGTGCCCAAGGTGCTGGGCGAGGTCGACGTCGTCTTCCCGATGCTGCACGGCCCGTACGGCGAGGACGGCACCCTCCAGGGCCTGCTGGAGCTCTCCGGCGTCCCGTACGTCGGCTCCGGCGTGCTCGCCTCGGCCGTCGGCCAGGACAAGGAGTACATGAAGCGCGTCTTCGTCTCCTTCGGCCTGCCGGTCGGCCCGTACGAGGTGATCCGGCCGCGCGAGTGGGCGAACGACCCGGCCGCGGCCCGGAAGAAGATCGTCGACTTCGCCGGCGAGCACGGCTGGCCGCTGTTCATCAAGCCCGCCCGCGGCGGCTCCTCCATGGGCATCACCAAGGTCGACTCCCTCGCCGGTCTCGACGACGCGATCGCCGAGGCGCAGCGCCACGACCCCAAGATCCTGGTGGAGTCGCTGCTGCGCGGCCGCGAGATCGAGTGCGGCGTCCTCGAGTTCGAGGACGGTCCGCGCGCCAGCGTGCCGGCCGAGATCCCGCCGGTCACGTCGCACGACTTCTACGACTTCGAGGCCAAGTACATCGACTCGGCGGCCGGCCTGGTGCCCGCGCCGCTGACCGAGGAGCAGACGGCCGAGGTGCAGCGGCTGGCGGTCGCGGCGTTCGACGCGGCCTCGTGCGAGGGCCTGGTCCGCGCGGACTTCTTCCTCACCGAGGACGGCGAGTTCGTCATCAACGAGATCAACACCATGCCGGGCTTCACTCCCATCTCCATGTATCCGCGGATGTGGCAGGAGAGCGGGGTGGCCTACCCCGAGCTGGTGGACCGGCTGATCCAGGCCGCGCTCACCCGCTCGACGGGCCTGCGGTAGACCGTTGCCCGCGGCAGGCGGGCGCGGATCAAAGCGAGGCCGGGACCGTCTTCTTGACGGGCCCGGCCAGCTCCGTCAGCGGGCCGAGGTCGTGCATGTACTGGGTGCCCAGCGTGACCTCCACGTAGGTCTCGCGGTACGTGGTGGTGAACCGGGGGCCGGCGTCGCGCTCCTCCAGCAGCCAGTTGACCCCGTCCACATCGACCCCCTGGCCCTGCGGATCGCTCATCCCCTCCGGCCGGGGCACGCCGCAGCGCAGTACGATCGCGGCGTCGCCCCAGCCGGCGGTGAGTTCGGACGACGGCTCGGGGTCGTCGCGGTCCTGCCCGCCCACCGACTGCGGCAGCTCGCCGTCCAGTGCGCGGCACAGGGCTGCTTCCGCGGCCGGGGGGCTGGGAACCGCGATCGGCGCCGAGGCGTCCGTGGAGGAGCAGCCCGCGGCGGCGATCAGCACGGCGACAGCGGACAGGAACAGGGGCCGGCGGCGGAAGGACGTCACCGGCCAAGCGTAGACGGGGGCTACAGGTGCACGACGGGGCAGGTCAGGGTCCGGGTGATGCCGTCCACTTGCTGGACCTTGGCGACCACCATGCGTCCCAGCGCGTCGACGGTGTCGGCCTGCGCGCGCACGATCACGTCGTACGGGCCGGTCACATCCTCGGCCTGGATCACGCCGGGGATCTTCGCGATGGTCTCGGCGACCGTCGACGCCTTGCCCACTTCGGTCTGGATGAGGATGTACGCCTGTACCACGGAGCCTCCAGCTCGGCACGAGGATCATGTCCCCTACCGTCGGTGGGGAGATCCCGGGAAGAGGGGTCGCCACGGTATCGCGTCGCCGCGGGCCGCGGGGAGACCCTCGCGGCGGGCGGTGCCCGCAGTGTGGCGTACGGCGAACAGAAGTTGACGTGTCTCTTGACGGTACCGACAGCGGTGGCGGCCCGCGAGCGCGCAAGCAGCGCGTGGCGTCCACGACAAGGAGAGGTGACTCGGTGAAGGGAACTGTGGGCGAGTTGGGGGAGTTCGGCCTCATCAGAGAGCTCACCTCCAAGCTCACCACCACCCCCGCGGTACGGATCGGGCCCGGCGACGACGCCGCGGTCGTGGCCGCGCCCGACCGGCGGGTCGTGGCCAGCACGGACATCCTGCTGGAGGGGCGGCACTTCCGCCGCGACTGGTCCACCGCGTACGACGTGGGACGCAAGGCCGCCGCGCAGAACCTGGCGGACATCGCCGCCATGGGCGCGGTCCCGACCGCCCTGCTCCTCGGGCTCGTCGTCCCGGCCGAACTCCCGGTGACCTGGGCCACCGAGCTGATGGACGGCATCCGCGACGAGTGCCAGGTCGCCGGGGCGGCCGTCGTCGGCGGCGATGTCGTGCGCGGTGACACCATCACCATCGCGATCACCGCCCTCGGGGACCTGCGCAACCACGAACCGGTGACCCGCGGGGGCGCGCAGCCCGGCGATGTCGTCGCCTACACGGGCTGGTTGGGCTGGTCCGCGGCCGGCCACGCGGTCCTCTCACGAGGCTTCCGCTCCCCGCGCGCCTTCGTGGAGGCCCATCGCCGGCCGGAGCCGCCGTACCACGCGGGCCCCGCCGCCGCCGGGCTCGGCGCCACCGCCATGTGCGACATCAGTGACGGACTCGTCGCCGACCTCGGGCACATCGCGGAGGCGAGCAAGGTCCGGATCGATCTGCGGTCCGGGCTGATAGACATCCCCTCGCAGATGAACGACATCGGCCAGGCCGTCGGCGTCGACCCGCTCCAGTGGGTGCTGACCGGGGGAGAGGACCACGCGATCGTGGCCACCTTCCCGCCGGACGCCAAGCTGCCCGCCCGCTGGAAGATCATCGGCGAGGTGCTCAACCCGTCCGCGCTGCCGCAGGTGACCGTCGACGGGGCGCCCTGGACCAACAAGGGCGGCTGGGACCACTTCGGGGACATCGAGGACGGCGAGTAGATTCCCCGGTATGGACATACCCCCTCGCGTGCTCACCGTCGCCGGTTCCGACTCCGGCGGCGGTGCCGGCATCCAGGCCGACCTCAAGACCATGCTGGCCCTCGGGGTGCACGGCATGAGCGTGCTGACCGCGGTCACCGCGCAGAACTCCCTGGGGGTCCAGGGCGCGTGGGAGCTGCCCGCGGAGGCGGTCCGCGCCCAGTACCGCAGCGTCGTCGACGACATCGGCGTCCAGGCCGTGAAGACCGGCATGCTCTCCTCGGCCGAACTCGTCGAGACCGTCGCCGAACTGCTCGCCGGCACGGACGCGCCCGTCGTCGTGGACCCGGTGGGCGTCTCCAAGCACGGCGACCCGCTGCTCGCGGCCTCCGCGCTCGACGCGGTACGGACGAAGCTGCTCCCCACGGCCACCGTGGCCACGCCCAATCTGGACGAGGTGGCCCAGCTGACCGGGATCGAGGTCCGGGGCGAGACGGACATGCGCCGCGCCGCGGACGCCGTCCTCGGCTTCGGGCCGCGCTGGGCCCTGATCAAGGGCGGTCATCTGTCCGGCGACGCGGTGGACCTGCTCACGGACGGCGGCGTGGAGCTGTGGCTGCGCGCCACCCGGCACGACAACCGCCATACGCACGGGACGGGCTGCACGCTCGCGTCCGCGGTGGCGTCGGGCCTCGCGAAGGGCCTGACGGTGCCGGCGGCGGTCCGGACGGCCAAGGACTACGTCACCGGGGCGATCGGGGCCGGGTTCGCGCTGGGCGCCGGCATCGGGCCGGTCGACCACGGCTGGCGCTTCCGGGCGCCGTAGCGTCCCCCCTCGGGGCGGGACGGGAAAGGCGAAAGCCGGCCCACCGAGGTGGACCGGCTTTCAAGGCAACCGCAGGGGCTGCGCTACGACGAAGCGTCGGCGGGATCTTCCCCGCTGACGCGGGGGAGCATCACTTAGCGCGAGACCTTGCCGGCCTTGATGCACGAGGTGCAGACGTTGAGCCGCTTCGGCGTCCGACCGACCACTGCACGCACACGCTGGATGTTGGGGTTCCAGCGACGAGACGTACGGCGGTGCGAGTGCGAAATGTTGTTGCCGAAGCCCGGCCCCTTGCCGCAGACGTCGCAGTTGGCAGCCACGGGTCACTCCAAAGACTTCAGATGCACTTACAGTGAATTCCGGCGCGCCGGAATCAGAGATCTGAAGTGGCTTGCCGGGGGAATGGCCCGATTCTCATCGGGCAACTGGAGCAGCATACATCCACTGTCTCCGAGACACGAAACCAGCATCCGCAGGCCGGCTCCGGCCCGCCCCCGACCCGCTGCCGGACCCGGCCCCGGTCTACGCTGCGGGACGACCCGCGGCCCCACGGCGCCCGCAGCCCCGTGCGGCCCACCGGGGCCGGCCCGGCCGCACGAGGAGGATCACCCGGTGCCGCAGAGTCTCGACGCATCGGCCGTACGCGCCTGGTGCTCACTGGCGCTGGAGTCCCTGGGCCGGGAGCGCGAGGAGATCGACGCGATCAACGTGTACCCCGTCGCGGACGGGGACACCGGCACGAATCTGTATCTGACCGTCGAATCCGCCAACCAGGCCGTGGAAGCGGTGTTCGCCGCGCACGAGACCGGCGGCTCCGCGCCCGCCCTCGCCGATGTGATCCGGGCGATGGCCCACGGCGCCCTCATCGGCGCCCGCGGGAACTCGGGGACGATCCTGGCCCAGCTCCTGCGCGGCATGGCCGAGCGGATCGGCGACGGCGACCACCTCGCCGGGGCCCTGCGGCGGGCCGCGGAACTGGCCCGCGAGGCGGTCGCGCACCCCGTGGAGGGCACCATCCTCAGCGTCGCCGGGGCGGCGGCGGACGCGGCGGGAGCCGCGGACCCCGCCCCCGCCGACGCCGTACGCGCGGCATACGCCGGCGCCCGCGCCGCGCTGGACGCCACCCCGCGGCAGCTCGCCGTACTGGACCGCGCGGGGGTCGTGGACGCCGGCGGGCGCGGTCTGCTGATGGTCCTCGGCGCCCTGGTCCACGCGGTCTGCGGTGAGGCGCCGCGGGTCCCCGCGCTCCTCCACAGCCGGCCCGCCCGGCCGGACCCACAGGACCCGCCGGCCACCGGCTCCTGCGCCGACGGCGGCCCGGCCTTCGAGGTGATCTACCTTCTGGAGGCGGACGACGCGGCCGTCGCCCGGCTCCGCGCCCGGCTCGACGGCCTCGGCGACTCCCTCGTCGTCGTCGGCGGCGACGGGCTGTGGAACGTCCACGTCCATGTGGACGACGCCGGTGCGGCGGTGGAGGCGGGCGTCGAGGCGGGACGCCCGTACCGGATCCGCATCACGCACTTCGACACCGCCGCCGAGGCGGGTCCGGACCCGCGTGAGCAGGCGCAGCGGGCCGTCGTCGCCGTGGTGCAGGGCGAAGGGCTCGCGGCGCTGTGCGGCGAGGCCGGCGCGACCACGGTCCTCACCCGCGCCGGGGAGCCGCCCGCCAGCGGGGAGCTCGTCGAGGCGATCCGCCGGGCGCACGCCCGCGAGGTGGTCCTCCTCCCCAACGACACGGCCCTGCGCCACACGGCCGCCGCGGCCGCCGAACAGGCCCGCGCGGAGGGCGTCCGCGTCGCCCTCATCCCCACCCGCTCCGCGGTCCAGGGCATCGCCGCCCTCGCGGTCCACGCCCCGGACCGCCGCTTCGACGAGGACGTCGTCGCCATGACGGCCGCCGCCGGCGCGACGCGCTACGCCGAACTCGCCGTGGCGGAACGCCAGTCGTGGACCTCGGCGGGCGTCTGCCAGGCCGGCGACGTACTCGGCCTGATCGACGGCGACGTCGCGGTGATCGGCACGGACGTCACGGAGACGGCCCTCACCCTGCTGGACCGCATGCTCTCCTCCGGCGGCGAACTGGTCACCCTGGTCCTCGGCGGGACGTCCCCGCAGGGCCTGTCGGCCCGTCTGGAGTCCCATGTCCGCGAGGGGTACCTGGCGGTGGACACGGTCACGTACGAGGGCGGCGACCGGGCGACGCCGCTGCTGATCGGCGTCGAGTAGCCCGCCGGCACGGGGGCGGTCCCCGCGGACGACCGCGGCCCCGGCCCGTGATTCGTCCACAGGCGCGCGACGAGTGTCGGTGGCGTGGTGTGCAATGGAACGCGTGCCCGCGCTCGACGAACCCCTCAAGAAGACGCTCGGAGCCGCCACCGCGAAGGTGATGGCCGAGCATCTCGATCTGCACACCCTCGGTGACCTGCTGCACCACTACCCGCGGCGGTACGCGGAGCGTGGCGAGCTGACCTCCCTCTCGGAGCTGCCGCTCGACGAGCACGTCACGGTGGTGGCGCAGGTCGCCGACGCCCGTGTCCACACCTTCAACCAGGGCCGCGGCCGGCGGCTGGAGGTGACGATCACCGACGGCAGCGGCCGGCTCCAACTGGTCTTCTTCGGCAAGGGCGTCCACAAGCCGCACAAGGACCTGCTGCCGGGCACCCGCGCGATGTTCGCCGGCAAGGTGTCCGTCTTCAACCGCAAGCTCCAGCTGTCCCATCCGGCGTACGAGCCGCTGAGCGGCGGCGCGAGCGCGGCCGACGCGGTGGACGCCTTCGCCCATCAGCTCATCCCGATCTACCCGGCCTGCAAGCAGCTCGAGTCCTGGAAGATCTCCAAGGCGATCGACGCGGTGCTGGACCGGGCCGGCGAGGCCGTGGACCCGCTGCCGCCCGCGCTGCGCGAGGGCCGGGGCATGGCGACTCTGCCGGACGCCCTGCGCAAGATCCACCGGCCGCGCACCAAGGCGGACATCGAGACGGCCAGGCAGCGGCTCAAGTGGGACGAGGCGTTCGTCCTCCAGGTCGCCCTCGCCCGCAGGCGGTACGCCGACACCCAGCTGCCCGCCGTGGCCCGCCGACCCGTCCCCGGCGGACTCCTCGACGCGTTCGACGGCAGACTGCCCTTCACGCTCACCGAAGGCCAGCAGTCGGTCAGCAAGGAGATCTTCGACGACCTGGCGACCGAGCACCCGATGCACCGGCTCCTCCAGGGCGAGGTCGGCTCAGGCAAGACGCTGGTCGCCCTGCGGGCCATGCTCGCCGTCGTCGACGCGGGCGGCCAGGCCGCGATGCTCGCGCCCACCGAGGTCCTCGCCCAGCAGCACCACCGCTCGATCACCGAGATGATGGGCGAGCTCGCGGAGGGCGGGATGCTCGGCGGCGCCGAGCAGGGCACCAAGGTCGTGCTGCTGACCGGCTCCATGGGCGCCGCGGCCCGCCGGCAGGCGCTGCTCGACCTGGTGACCGGTGAGGCGGGCCTGGTCATCGGCACCCACGCCCTGATCGAGGACAAGGTCCAGTTCCACGACCTGGGCCTCGTCGTGGTCGACGAGCAGCACCGCTTCGGCGTGGAGCAGCGAGACGCCCTGCGCTCCAAGGGCAAGCAGCCGCCGCACCTGCTGGTCATGACCGCCACCCCCATCCCGCGCACGGTCGCGATGACCGTCTTCGGCGACCTGGAGACCTCCGTCCTGGACCAGCTGCCGGCGGGCCGCTCGCCGATCGCCAGCCATGTGGTGCCGGCCGCCGACAAGCCGCACTTCCTCGCCCGCGCGTGGGAGCGCGTGCGCGAAGAGGTGGAGAACGGCCACCAGGCGTATGTGGTGTGCCCCCGCATCGGCGACGACGACGAGCCGAAGAAGAAGACGGCGGAGGACGAGGCGGAGAAACGCCCGCCGCTCGCCGTCGTCGAGGTCGCCGACCAGCTCGCGAAGGGGCCGCTGAGCGGGCTGCGCGTCGAGGTGCTGCACGGGCGGATGCAGCCCGACGACAAGGACGCCGTGATGCGCCGCTTCGCCGCGGGCGAGGTGGACGTCCTGGTCGCCACCACCGTCATCGAGGTCGGGGTCAACGTCCCCAACGCCACCGCCATGGTGATCATGGACGCCGACCGGTTCGGCGTCTCGCAGCTCCACCAGCTGCGCGGCCGCGTCGGCCGCGGCTCGGCGCCCGGCCTGTGCCTGCTGGTCAGCGAGATGCCGGAGGCGAGCCCCGCGCGTCAGCGGCTGGCCGCCGTCGCCGCGACGCTCGACGGCTTCGAGCTCTCCCGCATCGACCTCGAACAGCGCCGCGAGGGCGATGTGCTGGGCCAGGCCCAGTCCGGGGTGCGCTCCTCGCTGCGGATGCTCGCCGTGATCGAGGACGAGGAGGTCATCGCGGCGGCCCGTGAGGAGGCGGTCGCCGTCGTCGCCGCCGACCCGGAGCTGGCGCACCTGCCCGAACTGCGCGTCGCGCTGGAGGCGCTTCTCGACACGGAGCGGGAGCAGTATCTCGACAAGGGCTGAGAGACTGGGCACGTCAGCCCGTACTCACGACCGGGCGCCGTCGGCTCCCGCACGTACGCCCTTCCCCCGCACCAGAGGCAAGCCCGCACAGAGAGGCAGAGAGGCCCTCCATGACCCGCGTGATCGCCGGCACCGCCGGCGGACGCCGCCTCGCCGTCCCGCCCGGCACCGGCACCCGCCCCACGTCCGACCGCGCCCGGGAGGGACTGTTCTCCAGCTGGGAGGCCCAGCTCGGCACCATCGCGGGCGCCCGCGTCGCCGATCTGTACGCGGGCTCCGGCGCCGTCGGCCTGGAGGCGCTGTCCCGTGGCGCGTCCCACGCCCTGCTGGTCGAGGCGGACGCCCGCGCGGCCCGCGTCGTACGGGAGAACGTACGGGCGCTCGGGCTGCCCGGCGCGGAGGTCCGTACCGGCAAAGCGGAACAGATCGTCACAGGACCGGCGCCGGAAACCCCCTACGACGTGGTCTTCCTCGACCCGCCGTACGCCGTCACAGATGACGATCTTCGCGAGATCCTGCTCACACTCCGTCTTCAGGGCTGGCTCACGGACGATGCGCTCGTCACCGTGGAGCGCAGCACCAGAGGCGGAGAATTCAAGTGGCCCATGGGCTTCACTCCACTGCGGTCCCGTCGCTACGGCGAGGGAACGCTTTGGTACGGTCGCGCCGCCACGTGCGAAGACGCACCATGACCGGACCGGAGAGCGAGGGACTTCAGTTGCGCCGCGCAGTCTGTCCCGGGTCGTTCGACCCCATCACCAACGGACACCTCGACATCATCGCCCGCGCCTCCAAGCTGTACGACGTCGTACATGTCGCGGTGATGATCAACAAGTCGAAGCAGGGTCTGTTCACGGTCGACGAGCGGATGGAAATGATCCGCGAGGTCACCCGCGACTACGGGAACGTCGTGGTGGAGTCCCATCACGGCCTCCTCGTCGACTTCTGCAAGGAGCGCGACATCCCCGCGATCGTCAAGGGGCTCCGCGCGGTCAGCGACTTCGACTACGAGCTGCAGATGGCCCAGATGAACAACGGGCTCTCGGGGGTGGAGACGCTGTTCGTCCCCACCAACCCGACCTACAGCTTCCTCTCCTCCAGCCTGGTCAAGGAGGTCGCGGCCTGGGGCGGCGACGTCTCCCATCTGCTGCCGGCGACGGTCCACCGGGCGCTCGTCCAGCGCCTCGCGGAGAAGGGCTGACGGACAATCCGCCATCCGGTGCCGGGCGGCCGCGGACTGGCCGTACAGTCGTGCCCGTCCGTCTCCAATCCGCAGTAGAGAGTGGCGAACCACGGTGGACGTGCAGAAGAAGCTCGACGAGATCGTCGAAGTGGTCCAGGGCGCCCGCTCCATGCCCATGTCGGCGTCCTGCGTGGTCAACCGCGCCGAGCTGCTCGCCATGCTCGAAGAGGTGCGCGACGCGCTTCCCGGCTCGCTCGCCCAGGCCCAGGAACTCATCGGCGGCCGCGAGGAGCTGGTCGAGCAGGCCCGCCGCGAGGCCGAGCAGATCATCCGGTCCGCCCGCGCCGAGGTCGGGTCCCTGGTCTCCGACACCCACGTCGCCCGGCAGTCCCAGGACGAGGCCGACCGCATCCTCTCCGAGGCCCGCCGCGAGGCCGACGAGATCCGCGCCGAGGCCGACGACTACGTCGACTCCAAGCTCGCCAACTTCGAGGTCGTCCTCACCAAGACCATCGGCTCCGTCGACCGCGGTCGCGAGAAGCTCCTCGGCCGTGGCCCGGGCCTCGACGCGCAGGGCTACGCCGACGAGGACGCGCCGGAGCCGAGCGACGACCCGCAGACGCTCATCCAGCGCGCCGACCAGTACGTCGACACCAAGCTCGGCGCCTTCGAGGCCGTGCTCTCCAAGACCCTGGACGCCGTCGGCCGGGGCCGGCAGAAGCTGCACGGACGCATCGCCACGGACGATCTCGGCGCGCACATGGCCGCCCAGGACGCCGCGGGCCACCAGCACACCAGCGACGCGGACTACCTCGCCGGCCTCGCGGAGATCGCCGAGCCGGCCCCCGAGCGCGAGCGCCAGGACGCGTACGCCTACCGGCAGCCCGAGCCGCCCGCCCAGCCCGACCCGTACCCGTACCAGCCGCAGGAGGCGTACGCGGGCTACCAGCAGCCCGACCCGTACCCGGCGGGCGGCTACGGCGGCCAGGACCAGGCATACGGCCAGGAGGCGTCGTACGGCAGCTACCAGCACCAGGACGCGTACGGCTACGGACAGCCCCAGCCGCCCGTCCCGCCGCAGCCGCCCGCGCCCCCGCAGCACCAGCCACAGGCGCAGCAGGGCGCCGCGCTGGACGAGACCAGTCTGTTCGACACCGGCATGATCGACCTGGATCAGCTGAACCGCTACGAGCAGGGGCGCTGAACGGCCCGGATTGGGTCTATCGCGGCAGTTGAAGTACCCTGGTCCTTCGGTCGCGCGTAGTTCCGCGATCCCGGCTGCCCGCTTCGCACCACGAACCGGGACGGCCCTCCCCACGAACCGAAAGCAGGAAGTCCCCTGAGCACGCGCCTCGACCATCGCAACCCCCTCGTGTTCGACACGCACGAGCTGGGGCGGCGGCCCGGTGCGCTCCAGCGGATCTCCCGCACGGTCGACGCTCCCAAGGACCTCGGCATCGCCGATGTCGTCGGCGTGCCGGAAGGCGCGCCGGTGGAGCTGGACCTCCGCCTCGAGTCCGTCATGGAAGGTGTGCTCGTCACAGGCACCACCCGTGCGAGCGCCGAGGGGGAGTGCGTAAGGTGTCTGGAGCCGCTGCGCCATGAGGTCGCCGCGGACTTCCAGGAGCTGTTCACGTACCCCGACGCCGACGACAGGGGCCGCACCGCGGAGCCCGTCGACGGCGAAGAGGACGAGGACAGGCTCTTCATCGAGGACGGCCTGTTCGACCTCGAGCCCGTGCTGCGTGATGCGGTGGTGCTCGCACTGCCGATGCAGCCGGTGTGCCGGGAGACCTGCGAAGGCCTGTGCCCCCAGTGCGGGGTCAGGCTGGACGAGAACCCGGACCACCACCACGACGCCGTCGACATCCGTTGGGCGGCACTGCAGGGACTCGCCGAGACCATTCAGGACGGCGAGAAGGACAACATGGGCGGCGCCGAAGCGGGCGTCGACGAGAAGCAGGAGAAGTAGCCGTGGCTGTTCCGAAGCGGAAGATGTCGCGCAGCAACACGCGCCACCGCCGGTCGCAGTGGAAGGCTGCGGTCCCCACCCTGGTTTCGTGTGAGCGTTGCCAGGAGCCGAAGCAGCAGCACATCGCGTGCCCCAGCTGCGGCACCTACAACAAGCGCCAGGTCCTCGAGGTCTGAGCGGCCGGTGAGAGGCGCGATGTCTGAGTCCAGCAAGACGGACAATGCCTCGTCCCACACGCTTCTGGAAGGGCGGCTCGGGTATCAGCTCGAGTCCGCCCTTCTGGTGCGTGCGCTGACCCACCGTTCGTACGCGTACGAGAACGGCGGTCTGCCCACCAACGAGCGTCTCGAGTTCCTCGGGGACTCCGTGCTCGGCCTGGTGGTCACCGACACGCTGTACCGCACCCACCCCGACCTGCCCGAGGGACAGCTGGCCAAGCTGCGGGCCGCGGTGGTCAATTCGCGTGCGCTGGCGGAGGTCGGCCGCGGTCTGGAACTCGGCTCCTTCATCCGGCTCGGCCGTGGTGAAGAGGGCACGGGTGGCCGGGACAAGGCATCCATCCTCGCCGACACCCTTGAAGCGGTGATCGGCGCGGTCTATCTCGACCAGGGCCTCGACGCGGCGTCCGAGCTGGTGCACCGGCTCTTCGACCCGCTGATCGAGAAGTCCTCCAACCTCGGTGCGGGCCTGGACTGGAAGACCAGTCTCCAGGAGCTCACCGCGGCCGAGGGTCTCGGCGTACCGGAGTACCTGGTCACAGAGACAGGCCCGGACCACGAGAAGACCTTCACTGCTGCCGCCCGCGTCGGTGGTGTCTCGTACGGCACCGGCACCGGCCGCAGCAAGAAGGAAGCGGAACAGCAGGCGGCGGAGTCCGCGTGGCGGGAGATCCGTACCGCCGCGGACCAGCGCGCGGCAGCGGCCCCGGCCGCGGCCGCCCCGCCCGCCGACGACGAAGGGGACGCCGACGCGGACGTCGACGCCCCTTCCGAACCGGCACCGGCGGACCGGGCCTCGGCCTGACGCCCGGCGCTCCGCCGACCGACAGCAGTATCTGTGCGGCCCCCGCCCTCCCGGCGGGGGCCGCACAGCTCTCCACCCCTTTTCCGCCCGCCGCCGCCCCGGCGGTACGCTGCGGGCGTCACCCGAGTGAGCCGCGGAAGGAGACCCGTGCCCGAGCTGCCCGAGGTCGAAGTCGTACGCCGTGGCCTGCAGACCTGGGTCAGCGGACGCACGATCGCCGAGGTCGAGGTGCTGCACCCGCGGGCGATCCGCCGGCATGTCGCCGGCGCGGAGGATTTCGCGGCGCGGCTGCGGGACCGGACCGTCGGCGATGTCAGCCGGCGCGGCAAGTACCTCTGGCTGCCCCTCGCGGACACCGACACCTCGGTCCTCGGCCACCTCGGCATGAGCGGCCAGCTCCTCGTGCAGCCGCAGAGCGCCGCCGACGAGAAGCACCTGCGCGTCCGTGTCCGCTTCGCCGACCCGCTCGGCACCGAGCTGCGCTTCGTGGACCAGCGCACCTTCGGCGGTCTGTCCCTGCACGAGAACGCGCCGGACGGCCTGCCCGACGTCCTCGCCCACATCGCCCGCGACCCGCTCGACCCGCTCTTCGACGACGCGGTGTTCCACGCGGCGATCCGGGCCCGGCGGACCACCGTGAAGCGTGCCCTGCTCGACCAGTCGCTGATCAGCGGCGTCGGCAACATCTACGCCGACGAGGCCCTCTGGAGGGCGAAGCTCCACTACGACCGCCCGACCTCGACGCTCACCCGCCCCCGCTCCGCCGAACTCCTCGGCCACGTCCGCGACGTCATGACGGCCGCCCTCGCGGTCGGCGGCACCAGCTTCGACAGCCTGTACGTCAACGTGAACGGCGAATCCGGCTACTTCGACCGCTCCCTCGACGCGTACGGCCGCGAGGGCGAACCCTGCCGCCGCTGCGGCACCCCGATGCGCCGCCGCCCCTGGATGAACCGGTCCAGCTACTTCTGCCCCCGCTGCCAGCGGCTGCCGCGCATCGCGTCCTGACCGCCCGCCGGGCGCCGCACATGAGCAGGCCCCGGACACCTGAGTGTCCGGGGCCTGCTCACGGAAAGCGGATGCGGTTCAGTAGCCGAAGTTCTGTGTCCACCACGGGCCGCCGTCGGCCATGTGCACACCGACGCCCATCGTCGTGAAGTCGCAGTTCAGGATGTTCGCGCGGTGGCCCTCGCTGTTCATCCACGAAGCCATGACGGCCTCGGCGTCGGACTGGCCGCGGGCTATGTTCTCGCCGCCGAGACCGCTGACGCCGGCCTGGTCGGCACGGTCCCAGGGCGTCTCGCCGTCCGGGTTGGTGTGGTCGAAGAAGCCGCGCGCCGCCATGTCCCTGCTGTGCGCGCGGGCCAGGTCGGACATCGCCCCGACGGCCTTCACCGGGCTGCAGCCCACCTTCGCGCGCTCCGCGTTGACGAGGTCGAACACGTCGGCCTCCGCTGCGGCGGCCGACGACGTGGCCGGGGCGGCCGTACGCGACGGGGCCGCGGTGCGCTCCGGGGCGCGGGTGACCTCGCGGGTCGGCTCGCGCGTCGGCTTCTTCGCCTCGGGAGTCCGGGTCGTCTCCTTGGACGGCGCGGCCGGTGCGGAGGTCGTCGGCTTCGCGGGCGCCTCGGGCTTCTCGGCCGTCTTCGACGGCTTCGGGGAGGCCGTCTTGGACGGAGTCTTCGACGGTGCCTTGGACGGGGCCTTCGACGGTGCGACGCCGCGGTTCTGCGGGGTCGACGGACTCGCCGTCGGCTCGGCGCTCGCGTCGCCCTGCGCCTGGAGCCTCGACGGCACCTCGCTGCGCATCTCGGTCTGCAGGTCGGCGCCCGCGCCCACGGTGTACTTGTCCTCACCGCCGGGCAGGACGCCGGTGGTCACGACGACGGCGCCGACGGCCACGGCGGCGGAAACACCGAGCAGCCCGGTGCGTACGGGCAGACCTGCCCGCTTCTTCCGGCGTGCACCGCCCCGGTGCACCCCTGCCGAGCCCGCCGCGCGGTCGGTTGCGGCCGGCGCGGGGGCTGAGCGTCGATGGCGACCCATCTGCTGTGCCTTCCTGGTGCGCGACGTCGAGCGTCAAACGGACTCACCCGTACGAGTGAGAGCTGATTGCGTCCGGACTGTACGCCATGACGCCCGGGGCGGAAGTGATGCAGAAGCGATTGGCCGGTTACCGTGCAGCCATGAACGACACCGCACGGCTGACCGCCTGGGTACGCGGCCGAGTACAGGGCGTGGGCTTCCGCTGGTTCACCAGGGCAAACGCTCTGGAGATCGGGGGGCTCACCGGTTTCGCCCTGAATCTTGAGGACGGCAGGGTGCAAGTCGTGGCGGAGGGGGCACGTGAGAATTGCCACCGTTTGCTCGAGTGGCTTCGCTCCGACGACACACCCGGCCGCGTCGACGGCGTCACTGAGATCTGGGACACGCCCAGGGGCGGTTACGAGGACTTCGCCATCCGGTGACGGGTGGAGCGGCAGGGCCGCCGGGAGGCGTCCGCGGAGGGTGCCGAGAGCACGGGTCGGGAACGGAAAATCCCTGGTGGTTGCCAAGAAGAGGCTTGCCGTGCCAGGCTGCGCCAGGAAAGATGATCGTCACGCCCCCAGGGCCCCGCAGGTCAGGCACCGCCGCACTCTTCAGCGGCTGGACGCCCCCGGGCCGCCCGTCGATACGGGGCGTGATCGTGTTGACCGTCAAACTTTTTGGTGAGACTCTGGAAGCCCCGCGCACCTCAGCTGTTTGGCAGTAGGAAACGCGGCACGACAAGCAGTACAACGAAGACTGCCGAGCACCGCGGGTGCGAATCCCTCACGACCCACACCGCTTCGGTCGGTCACTCAGTGTGGAGGACCATCCATCATGGCAAAGGCGCTTCTCGGTTACGTCGGCGGTTCCGACCCGCGACTCCTCGCCGAGATGCGACGGCTGCAGCAGCGCGTCCAGGACCTCGAATCCGAGCTTGTACGGATCCAGTCCGAGAACGACGCGCTCAACGCCGCTGTCGCTCAGCACCCCGAAGAGTCGCTGCTCGACGACATCGACATCGATGTATCCCGGGCGGAACCCGCGCTCACCTGAGCACGGCGTCCGACAGAGTCATCGCGCAGCAAGATATGCAAGGGACGCCCTCGGCGTCCCTTCTTTCTTTTCGCCCCCGTATGCCCTTTTCCGCCCCCGTATGCCGAAGTGGCTTCTTCAACATCTGATGTGCCCTGCGCCTTCAGGGGCGAAACCGCAAGTGAAAGGTAGAGTCCGGCGGCGTGCACCTCAAGGCCATGACCCTGCGCGGTTTCAAGTCCTTCGCCTCGGCCACCACCCTGCGGTTCGAGCCGGGGATCACCTGCGTCGTGGGGCCCAACGGCTCCGGCAAGTCGAACGTCGTGGACGCGCTGTCCTGGGTCATGGGCGAGCAGGGCGCCAAGTCGCTGCGCGGCGGGAAGATGGAGGACGTCATCTTCGCCGGGACGACCGGCCGGCCGCCGCTCGGCCGCGCCGAGGTCTCCCTCACCATCGACAACTCCGACGGCGCCCTGCCCATCGAGTACGCCGAGGTCACCATCACGCGGATCATGTTCCGCAACGGCGGCAGCGAGTACCAGATCAACGGTGACACCTGTCGGCTCCTCGACATCCAGGAACTGCTGTCCGACTCCGGTATCGGCCGCGAGATGCACGTCATCGTCGGTCAGGGCCAGCTCGACTCCGTGCTCCACGCGGACCCGATGGGGCGACGGGCCTTCATCGAGGAGGCCGCCGGTGTCCTCAAGCACCGCAAGCGCAAGGAGAAGGCGCTGCGGAAACTGGACGCCATGCGGGCCAACCTCGCCCGTGTCCAGGACCTCACCGACGAACTGCGCCGCCAGCTCAAGCCGCTCGGCCGGCAGGCGGCGGTGGCCAGGCGCGCCGCCGTCATCCAGGCCGACCTGCGCGACGCCCGGCTCAGGCTGCTCGCCGACGATCTCGTACGGATGCGGGAGGCGCTGCGCGGCGAGATCGCCGACGAGGCCGCGCTCAAGCAGCGCAAAGAGGCCGCGGAGGCGGAGCTCAAGGCGGCCCTGACCCGCGAGGCGGACCTCGAGGACGAGGTGCGGCGGCTCGCGCCCCGGCTCCAGCGCGCCCAGCAGACCTGGTACGAACTGTCGCAGCTCGCCGAACGGGTGCGCGGCACGATCTCGCTGGCCGACGCCCGCGTGAAGAGCGCCACCGCCCTGCCCGTGGAGGAGCGGCGCGGCCGCGACCCCGAGGACATGGAGCGCGAGGCCGCCCGGATCCGCGAGCAGGAGGCGGAGCTCGAAGCGGCGCTGGAAGCGGCGCAGCATGCTCTTGAGGACACCGTCGCGCACCGCGCCGAACTGGAGCGCGAGCTGATCGTCGAGGAGCGGCGCCTCAAGGACGTGGCGCGGGCCATCGCCGACCGCCGCGAAGGTCTCGCCCGGCTGAGCGGCCAGGTCAGCGCCGCCCGTTCGCGCGCCGCGTCGGCCCAGGCCGAGATCGACCGGCTGGCCGCCGCCCGTGACGAGGCCCGGGAGCGGGCCGTCGCCGCGCAGGAGGAGTACGAGCAGCTCAAGGCCGACGTCGACGCACTCGACGCCGACGACTCGGAGCTCGCCGGACGCCACGAGGAGGCGAAGCGCGAACTGGCCGACGCGGAGTCCGCGCTGAGCACCGCCCGCGAGGCGCTCACCACGGCGGAACGCAAGCGCGCGGCCGTGGCCGCCCGCCGCGAGGCGCTCGCGCTGGGCCTGCGGCGCAAGGACGGGACCGGTGCGCTCCTCGACGCCGGTGACCGGCTCTCCGGCCTGCTCGGTCCGGCCGCCGCGCTGCTCACCGTGACGCCCGGCTACGAGATCCCGGTGGCCGCCGCGCTGGGCGCCGCGGCGGACGCGGTGGCCGTCGCAGACCCGTCCACGGCGGCCGAGGCGATCCGCCTGCTCCGTAAGCAGGACGCCGGTCGCGCGGCCCTGATCCTCGCCTCGGCGGACGCCGGGGACGCGGCAGTCGCCACCGACGTGGAGACGGCCGGCGCCGGGATCGAGGCCGTGGTGGGGCTGGTGCGCGGGCCCGCCGAACTGATGCCCGCCGTACGACGGCTGCTGCGCGGGACGGTGGTCGTGGGAACGCTCGAGGACGCGGAGGACCTGGTGTACGCGCGGCCCGGGCTCACCGCCGTGACCGCCGAGGGGGACGTGCTCGGCGCCCACTTCGCGCAGGGCGGGTCCGCCGGGGCCCCCAGCCTCCTCGAGGTGCAGGCCTCCGTCGACGAGGCGGCGGCCGAGCTCGAGGAGCTTGCCGCCGCGTGCGACGAACTGGCCGCCGCCCAGCAGCAGGCCGCCGCACGCCGCGCCGAGTGCGCCGCGCTCGTGGAGGAGCTGGGGGAGCGGCGGCGCGCCGCCGACCGGGAGAAGTCGGCCGTCTCCGGGCGGCTCGGCCGGCTGTCCGGTCAGGCCAAGGGCGCGGCGGGCGAGGCCGAGCGGACCGCGGCGGCCGCGGCGCGCGCACAGGAGGCCCTGGAGCGGGCGACCGAGGAGGCGGAGGAGCTGGCCGAGCGGCTGCTCGTCGCCGAGGAGGCTCCGGTCGAGGAGGAGCCCGACACCCATGTGCGCGACCGGCTCGCCGCCGACGGCGCCAACGCCCGCCAGACGGAGATGGAGGCCCGCCTCCAGGTCCGTACGCACGAGGAGCGCGTCAAGGGGCTCGCGGGACGCGCGGACGCGCTGGACCGCGGCGCCCGCGCCGAGCGCGAGGCGCGGGCGCGCGCGGAGCAGCGGCGCGCCCGGATGCGGCACGAGGCCGAGGTCGCGGCGGCCGTCGCCGCCGGCGCCCGGCAGCTGCTGGCCCACGTCGAGGTGTCGCTGGTGCGGGCCGAGGCGGAGCGGTCGGCGGCCGAGGCCGCCAAGGGCGAGCGGGAGCGGGAGCTGACCGCGGCCCGCGCCGCCGGCCGTGACCTCAAGGCCGAGCTCGACAAACTGACCGACTCGGTGCACCGCGGCGAGGTACTGGGCGCGGAGAAGCGGCTGAGGATCGAGCAGTTGGAGACGAAGGCCCTGGAGGAGCTGGGGGTCGAGCCGGCCGGGCTGGTGTCCGACTACGGCCCCGACCAGCTCGTTCCGCCGTCGCCGCCGGCGGAGGGCGAGGAACTGCCGGAGGATCCTGAGGACCCCAGGAACCAGCCGCGGCGTTTCGTCCGCTCGGAACAGGAAAAGCGCCTCAAGTCGGCCGAACGGGCGTATCAACAGCTCGGAAAGGTGAATCCGCTCGCCCTGGAGGAGTTCGCGGCGCTGGAGGAGCGCCACCAGTTCCTGTCGGAGCAGCTCGAGGACCTGAAGAAGACCCGCGCCGACCTTCTCCAGGTGGTGAAGGAGGTGGACGAACGCGTCGAGCAGGTCTTCACCGAGGCGTTCCGGGACACGGCCCGCGAGTTCGAGGGGGTCTTCTCCCGGCTCTTCCCCGGCGGGGAGGGGCGGCTCGTGCTGACCGACCCGGACAACATGCTCACCACGGGCGTGGACGTCGAGGCGCGGCCGCCCGGCAAGAAGGTCAAGCGGCTGTCGCTGCTGTCGGGCGGGGAGCGGTCGCTGACCGCCGTGGCGCTGCTGGTGTCGATCTTCAAGGCCCGGCCGAGCCCGTTCTATGTGATGGACGAGGTCGAGGCGGCTCTCGACGACACGAACCTCCAGCGGCTGATCCGGATCATGCAGGAGCTCCAGGAGAGCTCTCAGCTGATCGTGATCACGCACCAGAAGCGGACGATGGAGGTCGCGGACGCGCTGTACGGCGTCTCCATGCAGGGCGACGGCGTCTCCAAGGTCATCAGTCAGCGCCTCCGCTGAGGGTCTACGCAGCCCTACAACTCTTCAAGGCTTGAACGCAAGTCGACTCACGCTCACCTGATACTGATTTCAGAAGAGGTCTTGACTTCGAAACTTGAAGGAATAGTCTCTGCAACGTTCCTTTTGCCTTCAAGTGGTGCCCCCCCGGAAGTCGTGCGCCACTGGGAAGGCTCGCCCCGCACGCCCGGCGACGCTGCCGGACGCCCTCAGGAGTACACGTGACCAGCACCGCGCAGCCGCCACCGGCATCGGGAGCCCGCTCGGCCCACCCGGACCACCTCGGGCATGTCATCTTCATCACGGCCGCCGCCGCGATGGGCGGCTTCCTCTTCGGTTACGACAGCTCAGTGATCAACGGTGCCGTCGAAGCGATCCGCGACCGCTACGAGATCGGTTCCGGAACGCTCGCCCAGGTCATCGCCGTCGCCCTGATCGGCTGTGCCGTCGGCGCCGCCACCGCCGGCCGGCTCGCCGACCGCATCGGACGCATCCGCTGCATGCAGATCGCGGCCGTGCTCTTCACCGCGAGCGCCCTCGGCTCCGCGCTGCCGTTCTCGCTGTGGGACCTCGCCCTGTGGCGGACCGTCGGCGGCTTCGCGATCGGCATGGCCTCCGTCATCGGCCCCGCCTACATCGCCGAGGTCTCCCCGCCCGCCTACCGCGGACGGCTCGCCTCCTTCCAGCAGGCCGCGATCGTCATCGGCATCGCCGTCTCCCAGCTGGTGAACTACGGCATCCTGCAGCTCGCCGACGGCAAGCAGCGCGGCGAGATCGGCGGCCTCGAGGCCTGGCAGTGGATGCTCGGCGTGGAGGTCGTCCCCGCCGTCCTGTACGGACTGCTGTCCTTCGCGATCCCCGAGTCGCCCCGCTTCCTCATCTCCGTCGGCAAGGTGGACCGGGCACGGCGGGTCCTCTCCGAGGTCGAGGGCAAGAACGTCGACCTCGACGCCCGCGTCACCGAGATCGACCGCGCGATGCGCCGCGAGCACAAGTCCTCCTTCCGGGACCTGCTGGGCAGCCGCTTCGGCTTCCTGCCCATCGTCTGGATCGGCATCGGGCTGTCGGTCTTCCAGCAGCTCGTCGGCATCAACGTCGCCTTCTACTACTCGGCGACCCTGTGGCAGTCGGTGGGCGTCAATCCGTCCAGCTCGTTCTTGTACTCGTTCACCACGTCGATCATCAACATCGTCGGCACCGTGATCGCGATGGTGCTGGTCGACCGGATCGGCCGCCGGCCGCTCGCGCTCATCGGCTCCACCGGTATGGCGATCGCACTGGCCCTGGAGGCATGGGCCTTCTCCGCCGACCTCGTCGGCGGCAAGCTGCCGGAGACCCAGGGCATCGTGGCCCTGGTCGCGGCCCACGCCTTCGTGCTCTTCTTCGCGCTCTCGTGGGGCGTCGTGGTCTGGGTCCTCCTCGGTGAGATGTTCCCGAACCGCATCCGCGCCGCCGCCCTCGGCGTCGCCGCCTCCGCCCAGTGGATCGCGAACTGGACCATCACCGCGAGCTTCCCGAGCCTCGCGGACTGGAACCTCTCCGGCACCTATGTGATCTACACGTTCTTCGCCGTGCTCTCGATCCCCTTCGTACTGAGGTACGTCAAGGAGACGAAGGGCAAGGCGTTGGAGGAGATGGGCTAATCCCCGCTGCCCCTCTCCTCGTCACGGAAACTGCCCCGGCTCAGCGCGTGAGCCGGGGCAGCACCCGTTCGCACAGCAGCCGGAGGCTGCGCAGGCCCTCGGCCGGCGGCATGCCGCCGCACAGCGGATGCAGCACCAGGCTCTGCGCGCCCAGCCCCACGCACTCGTCCGGCGTCACGATCCGGTACACCCCCTCGCTCCGCAGCTCCCCGACCGTCTGCGCGACGGAGCGCACCGCGGAGCGGATGCCCCGCGACTGCCAGGAGGCGTAGGTCCGTGCCTCGTGCAGGAAGTGCTCCCCGTACAGCGTCCACGCGCGGTCGGGGTCCTCCGAGAGGTGCAGCAGCGGCGTCTTGCCCGCCGGCATCACACAAAAACCGCCGGTCCCGTACGCGGCCCGCCGCTCCTCGTAGTACGCCTCGAGCTCCGGCAGATGGGCGCTGGGGAAGAACGGCAGACCGAAACGGGCGGCCCTGCGCGCCGCCGCCCGCGAGGACCCGCCGACCAGCAGCGTCGGATGCGGCCGGCTGTACGGGCGCGGGGTGACCCGCACGGTGCGGCCCCGGAAGGTGAACCTCTCGCCGGTCCAGGCCGCCAGCAGGGTCTCCAGCAGCTCGTCCTGCAGCGCCCCGCGCCGGCTCCACTCCACGCCCAGCTGCGCGTACTCCTCGGGCCGGTAGCCGATGCCCGCGACCGTCACCAGCCGGCCCTCGCCGACCAGGTCCAGCACGGCGAGATCCTCGGCCAGCCGCAGCGGGTCGTGCAGCGGTCCGATGATCGCGGACACGGTGACCGCGATACGGCGGGTGGCGCCGAGGACCGCGCCGGCGAAGGTCAGCGGAGACGGCAGCCAGTTGTCGGCTGCGCCGTGGTGCTCCTCGGTCTGGACCGTGTCGACGCCGTGGCCGTCGGCGTACGCCGCCATCTCCAGCGCCGCGCGATAGCGGGCCGTGAGGGTCTTCGGCGTCGCGGCGGGGCCGGCCAGGTTGAACCGGACCACCGTGAAGGCCATGGGACGTCCCCCTCCGCCGGGTGTGGGCAGGCGCAGGGGCACGGTAGCTGACAGGGCGTCAGATGGACAGGGGTGCGGCGTCCCGCCCGTGCACAAGGGGTGTGCCGACCCACCGAATGGACCGGCACACCCCTTGGGTGCGCGCTGGCGCGCCTGACGCCGTCCGCATCCTGGGGACGCGTTGTGACTCCGCCCCGAGGGCTTCTCGCCGGGATGCACCGGACGGCGGACCAGCCCGGCCCGCAGGGGCTTGTGCCCCTGTCAGGAGAACGAAGAGCGCCCTGGGAGGTCACGCATACTGGATGAACCATGGAAATCGTCATCCTTGCCGTAGTCATCGCCCTGGTCGCGATCGGCGCGATCAGCGGCCTCGTGGTCAGCAGCCGCAAGAAGAAGCAGCTGCCCCCGCAGGCGCCGCCGAGCTCGCCGACCATCACTGCTCCGCCCGCCGAACCGCATGTCGGCGACGAGGCGGAGACACCGCGGGAGGAACCCCGCCGCACCATCGAGGAGGTCGACCTCCCGACGGCCGAGGAGGCCGTCGAAACGCCCGTGGCCGTCGAGGACCCGGTCGTCGCCGAGGCCCCCGCGCCCGCCGTCGAGATCCCGGAGCCGACCGCCGGCCGGCTCGTACGGCTCCGTGCCCGTCTCGCCCGCTCCCAGAACACCCTCGGCAAGGGGCTCCTCACGCTCCTTTCGCGCGAGCACCTCGACGAGGACACCTGGGAAGAGATCGAGGACACCCTGCTCACCGCCGACGTCGGCGTCGCTCCCACCCAGGAGCTCGTCGAGCGACTGCGCGAGCGGGTGAAGGTCCTCGGCACGCGTACGCCCGAGGAGCTGCGCACCCTGCTCCGCGAGGAGCTGCTGCACCTCATCGGCACCGAAGCCGACCGTGCGGTCAAGACCGAGAGCGGCCTCGACACCCCCGGCGTCGTCATGGTCGTCGGTGTCAACGGCACCGGGAAGACCACCACCACGGGCAAGCTCGCCCGTGTCCTGGTCGCGGACGGCCGCTCCGTCGTGCTGGGAGCCGCGGACACCTTCCGCGCCGCCGCCGCCGACCAGCTCCAGACCTGGGGCGAGCGTGTCGGCGCCCGCACCGTACGGGGACCGGAGGGCGGCGACCCGGCCTCGGTCGCCTTCGACGCGGTCAAGGAGGGCATCGCGGAGGGCGCGGACGTCGTGCTCATCGACACGGCCGGCCGGCTGCACACCAAGACCGGGCTGATGGACGAGCTCGGCAAGGTCAAGCGGGTCGTCGAGAAGCACGGACCGCTGGACGAGATCCTGCTCGTCCTGGACGCCACCACCGGTCAGAACGGCCTGGTGCAGGCGCGGGTCTTCGCCGAGGTCGTGGACATCACCGGCATCGTGCTGACCAAGCTGGACGGCACCGCCAAGGGCGGCATCGTCGTCGCGGTCCAGCGCGAGCTGGGCGTGCCCGTCAAGCTCGTCGGTCTGGGCGAGGGCGCGGACGACCTGGCGCCGTTCGAGCCCGAGGCGTTCGTCGACGCGCTGATCGGCGACTGACGCGCGGGGCGCACTCCGCAGTGAAAGCGCCTCACGGAAAGCGCCCGGCCACCGGAAGGCGGCCGGGCGCTTCCGCGTACGAGGGGGCGCGGGGAGTCAGGACCGGCTGCGGTGGCAGATGTACGCCAGCGTGCCGAGCAGCAGCCGGGCCTCGGGCGGGGCGGTCGCCGTGTCGAGGGACGGGGGCCGCAGCCAGCGGACCGGGCCCAGACCGCCGCGGTCCGACGGCGGTGCGGTGATGTGCTCGCCGGGGCCCAGGCAGCGCAGGTCCAGATCGGCGTCGTCCCAGCCCATCCGGTACAGCAGCCGGGGCAGTTCCGCCGCCGCGCCGGGCGCGACGAAGAACTGGCAGCGGCCGTCCGGTGTGGCGCAGACGGGCCCGAGCGGCAGGCCCATGCGCTCCATCCGCACCAGCGCGCGGCGGCCGGCCACGGCGGCCACGTCGAGGATGTCGAAGGTCCGGCCGACGGGCAGCAGCAGCGAGGCCCCGGGCACGTCGGCCCACGCCTTGCCCGCCTCGTCGAGCGTGGCGCCGGCCGGGACCTCGAGCGCGAAGTCGAACGGGTGGGCGCCGGGGGCGGCGCAGCGGTCGTCCCCGCAGGAGCACTTGCCGGAGGCGGCGCGTGCGCCGGGAATCACCGCCCAGCCCCACAGGCCGGTGTACTCGGCCACCGCGGTGGCCTCTGTCGTGCGCCCGCGGCGCCGGGAGCCCGTCCGGATCTGTCCGATCCCACGAGTGCCGCCGATCGTGAAGCCCATGCCCCCTCCAACGGGTCGTAGGCACCGGTGGTTACGACCCGGAGCTCCCCTGTGACTCTCCGTATCTCCTGCCCGGAGTGCCGACGGCGCGAGGTGGTGCGTGGGGGAGTGCGGGGCGCGGCACGTGCCCGTGCGCACTGCGCTCCAACGACTCCTGATCGTCGTATGTCAAGTGAATCGTGCCTGCCCGTAAGTGGGTTCACTCGGAGGGGTGGCGAATGGTGGCGTTTCTGCAATCCCACTCGCTGAGGCCGTGATCGTAGGATTACCGTCGGTACATCAACCTGCAATTGCAGTCTGCTTCCGGGTATGCCGGAGGCAATGCGGTTTCCTGTTCGACGGGTGCAAGACCGTTACGGCAGGTTGCAATCGGCGTCATTCTGGTAGGGGTTCGGGCAATGAGGCTTCGACGGACGGGGGGCACTCCAGTGAGCGGCAGCGGCGCAGACGGTACGAACGCCGGCAAGCGCCCGAACGAGCAGTTGAGTTCGTGGTTCCTGCGCAGCGGCTGGTCGAAGGGCGAACTCGCGCGCCAGGTGAACCGCCGGGCACGGCAGATGGGCGCCCACCACATCAGCACGGACACCTCCCGGGTGCGCCGCTGGCTGGACGGCGAGCAGCCGCGCGAGCCGATCCCCCGCATCCTCTCCGAGCTCTTCTCCGAACGCTTCGGCAGCGTCGTCGCCGTCGAGGATCTCGGACTGCGCACCGTGCACCAGTCACCGTCGGTGTCCGGCGTGGACCTCCCCTGGGCCGGGGACCGGACCGTCACCCTGCTCAGCGAGTTCTCCAGAAGCGACCTGATGCTGGCGCGCCGCGGGTTCCTGGGCAGCTCGCTCTCCATCGCCGCGGGCGCCGCCCTCGTGGAGCCGATGCAGCGCTGGCTGGTTCCTGTGCCGGGGGCCGAGGCGGGCGAGCCGCCCGTGCCCGTGCGGCGGGGCTCGCGTCTCTCCCAGCCCGAGCTGGAACTGCTCGAGGCCACCACCGCCATGTTCCGCCAGTGGGACGCCCAGTGCGGCGGCGGCCTGCGCCGCAAGGCGGTCGTCGGCCAGCTCCACGAGGTCACCGACCTCCTCCAGGAGCCGCAGCCCTCCGCCACCCGGCGCCGCCTCTTCAGGAACGCGGCCGAACTGGCCGAGCTCGCCGGGTGGATGAGCTACGACGTGGGCCTCCAGCCCACCGCCCAGAAGTACTTCGTCCTCGCCCTGCACGCCTCCAAGGAGGCGGGCGACAAGCCGCTCGGCTCGTACATCCTGTCCTCGATGAGCCGCCAGATGATCCACCTCGGCCGCCCCGACGACGCCCTCGAGCTCGTCCACCTCGCCCAGTACGGCAGCCGCGACTGCGCCACCGCTCGCACCCAGGCCATGCTGTATGCGATGGAGGCCCGCGCCTACGCGAACATGGGCCAGCCCAGCAAGTGCCGGCGGGCGGTCCGGATGGCCGAGGACACCTTCGCCGACGTCGGCCTCGACGGTGAGCCCGAGCCCGACTGGATCCGTTTCTTCTCGGAGGCGGAGCTCCACGGCGAGAACTCCCACTCCTACCGGGACCTGGCCTATGTGGCCGGCCGCAGCCCCACCTACGCCTCCCTCGCCGAGCCGGTCATGGAGCGTGCCGTCGAACTCTTCGGCCGGGATCACGAGCACCAGCGGTCGTACGCACTCAACCTGGTCGGCATGGCCACGGTCCACCTGCTGAAGAAGGAACCGGAACAGGCCACCGACTTCGCCGGCCGGGCTCTCAAGATCGCCAAGCGGGTCCGCTCCGAGCGGGTCAACACCCGGCTGCGCAAGACGGTCGACACGGCCGCCAGGGACTTCGGCGATGTCGCCGAAGTCGCCCAGTTCACGGACTATCTGACCGCCCAGCTGCCGGAGACCGCGGAAGCGGTCTGACCGGCAGCCGGCCCCGGCCGCCGGCCACGACACCTGCCCCGAACAGCCCGACTCGGCTCCCCCCGTTGCCAAGTCACCGGGTGGGTGTCGTGGCCGGTTCATGCTGTGCGCAGAGGATACGCCCGGTGACGTGGGGTGATCACTGCGTTCATGACGGCGTAACACGCCGGACCTCTTCGTCACCGCCACGAAACATCGTGCGGCATCTGTGGAAACGGCACTCCGCCAGTCTCATGCGGCATAACGGCCCCGCCCACAGTCCGCCGAGGCTCCGCCCGCACGCGGCCGCACGACGACGAGGAGACGCCGATGCCCCCAGGCATCTCGACCCTTGCCGCAGACGCTCCAGAGCTGTCTGCCGCCAACACAGGGTTCATGCTCATCTGTTCCGCCCTGGTGATGCTCATGACACCGGGACTGGCCTTCTTCTACGGAGGCATGGTCCGCGTCAAAAGCACCCTGAACATGCTGATGATGAGCTTCATCAGCCTCGGGATCGTCACCATCCTGTGGGTGCTCTACGGCTTCAGCATGGCCTTCGGCACCGACATCGGCTCCGTCGTCGGATGGAGCTCGGACTACGTCGGCCTCAGCAACATCGGCGTCAACGAGCTGTGGGACGGCTACACCATCCCCGTCTTCGTCTTCGCGGTGTTCCAGCTGATGTTCGCGATCATCACACCGGCGCTGATCAGCGGCGCCCTGGCCGATCGCGTCAAGTTCACCGCCTGGGCGCTGTTCATCACCCTGTGGGTCACCGTCGTCTACTTCCCGGTCGCGCACTGGGTGTGGGGCTCCGGCGGCTGGCTCTTCGAGATGGGCGTCATCGACTTCGCCGGCGGCACGGCCGTCCACATCAACGCCGGCGCCGCGGCCCTCGGCGTCATCCTGGTCATCGGCAAGCGCGTCGGCTTCAAGAAGGACCCGATGCGTCCGCACAGCCTCCCGCTGGTCATGCTGGGCGCGGCGCTCCTGTGGTTCGGCTGGTTCGGCTTCAACGCCGGTTCGTGGCTCGGCAACGACGACGGCGTGGGCGCCGTGATGTTCGTCAACACCCAGGTCGCCACCGCCGCCGCCATGCTCGCCTGGCTGCTCTACGAGAAGATCCGCCACGGCGCCTTCACCACCCTCGGCGCCGCCTCCGGCGCGGTCGCCGGCCTCGTCGCCATCACCCCGGCCGGCGGTTCCGTCTCGCCGCTCGGCGCGATCGCCGTCGGCGCCGTCTCCGGTCTGCTCTGCGCCATGGCCGTGGGCCTCAAGTTCAAGTTCGGCTACGACGACTCCCTCGACGTCGTCGGTGTCCACCTCGTCGGCGGTGTGGTCGGCTCCCTGCTGGTCGGCTTCTTCGCCACCGGCGGCGTCCAGTCCGACGCCAAGGGCCTCTTCTACGGCGGCGGCCTCGACCAGCTCGGCAAGCAGGCCGTCGGGGTCTTCGCCGTCCTCGCCTACTCTCTGGTCGTCTCCGCCGTCCTCGCCCTCGTCCTCGACAAGACCATCGGCATGCGGGTCGACGAGGACGTCGAGGTCTCCGGCATCGATCAGGACGAGCACGCGGAGACCGCGTACGACTTCAGCGGAGCGGGCGGCGGCGCCGGCTCCCGCAAGGCCGTGCCCGCGACGGGCGAGACCGCGACAGCCGCAGCGAACAAGAAGGTGGACGCATGAAGCTCATCACCGCAGTCGTGAAGCCGCACCGGCTGGACGAGATCAAGGAGGCCCTCCAGGCCTTCGGCGTCCAGGGGCTCACGGTCACGGAGGCCAGCGGCTACGGCCGGCAGCGCGGCCACACCGAGGTCTACCGGGGCGCCGAGTACACCGTCGACCTCGTCCCCAAGATCCGCATCGAGGTGCTGGTCGAGGACGACGACGCCGAACAGCTCGTGGACGTGATCGTCAAAGCCGCCCGCACCGGGAAGATCGGCGACGGCAAGGTCTGGAGCGTCCCGGTCGACACGGCGGTCCGGGTCCGCACCGGCGAGCGCGGCCCCGACGCCCTCTGAACCGTTCCGCACGAGGTGAGCGAGCCACAGGGAGTCCGAGCGCCCGGAGGCGAGCGAACACGAAACACAAAGGGAGCTGCTGGGTGACCCTCGACGTGACCAACGAAGCGGAAGACACGGGACCCAGCGGCTATGCGGCGGCCCGGCTGCTCCTTCTCAACGAGAAGGAGCGGTCCGGGCCGCCGCGCCGTGCGGCCCTCGCCGAGCTCACCGACGAATGGCTGTCCGCGCTGTTCGCCACGGCCGCGCGGGAACAGGGCGTACGGGGCGCCGCCCTCGTCGCCGTCGGCGGCTACGGCCGCGGGGAACTCTCCCCGCGCAGCGACCTCGACCTCCTGCTGCTCCACGACGGCAGCGCGTCCCCCGCCGCCGTCGCCGCGATCGCCGACCGTATCTGGTATCCCGTCTGGGACCTGGGCCTGGCCCTCGACCACTCCGTACGCACCCCCGCGGAGGCCCGCAAGACCGCCGGCGAGGACCTCAAGGTTCAGCTCGGGCTGCTCGACGCCCGGCCCGTCGCCGGCGACCTCGGGCTCGTCGCCTCCCTGCGCACCGCCGTCCTCGCGGACTGGCGCAACCAGGCGCCCCGGCGGCTGCCCGAGCTCGACGAACTCTGCCGGGAGCGGGCCGTCCGCCAGGGCGAACTGCAGTACCTCCTCGAACCCGACCTCAAGGAGGCCCGCGGCGGACTGCGCGACGTCACCGCGCTGCGCGCCGTCGCCGCCTCCTGGCTCGCCGACGCCCCCCGCGAAGGACTCGCGGAGGCCCGTCGCACCCTGCTCGACGTACGCGACGCACTCCACCTGACCACCGGCCGCGCCACCGACCGCCTCGCCCTCCAGGAACAGGACCAGGTCGCCGCCGAACTCGGCCTCCTCGACGCCGACGCGCTGCTGCGCCAGGTGTACGAGGCCGCCCGGACCGTCTCGTACGCCACCGACGTCACCTGGCGCGAGGTGGGCCGGGTGCTGCGCTCGCGCGCCGTGCGGCCGAGGCTGCGGGCGATGCTCGGGGGCCGGGCGCCGCAGCAGGAACGCACCCCGCTGGCGGAAGGCGTCGTCGAACTCGACGGCGAGGCGGTGCTCGCCCGCACCGCACGGCCCGAACGCGACCCGGTGCTCCCGCTCCGCGCCGCCGCCGCGGCGGCCCAGGCGGGCCTGCCGATCTCCCGGCACGCCGTCCGGCGCCTCGGCGAGGCCATGGCCGACCGGCCGCTGCCGGTGCCGTGGCCCGCGGAGGCCCGCGAGGAGCTCGTCACCCTGCTCGGCGCCGGGGAGCCGGCCGTCGCCGTGTGGGAGGCCCTGGAGGCGGAGGGCCTGATCACCCGGCTCGTCCCCGACTGGGAACGTGTCCGGTGCCGGCCGCAGCGCAACGCCGTGCACACCTGGACCGTCGACCGGCACCTCGTGGAGACCGCGGTCAAGGCGTCCGAACTCACCCGCCACGTCGGCCGCCCCGACCTGCTGCTGGTCGCCGCCCTGCTGCACGACATCGGCAAGGGCTGGCCCGGGGACCACTCCGTCGCCGGCGAGACCATCGCCCGCGACGTCGCCGCCCGGATCGGTTTCGACCGCACCGACGTCGACGTCCTCGCCACCCTCGTACGCCACCACCTGCTGCTCATCGACACGGCGACCCGGCGCGACCTCGACGACCCCGCGACCGTCGACTCCGTCGCCTCGGTCGTCGGCTCCGCCTCCACCCTGGAGCTGCTGCACGCCCTGACCGAGGCGGACGCGCTGGCGACCGGCCCGGCGGCCTGGTCCTCCTGGCGCGGCTCGCTCGTCGCGGATCTCGTCCGGCGCGTGGCCGCCGTACTCGCCGGAGACGTCCTGGCCGAACCCGACCAGACAGCTCCCAGCGCCGAACAGGAACGCCTCGCGGTCGAGGCGCTGCGCACCGGCGAGCCCGTGCTCGCCCTGCACGCCCAGCCCGAGGCCCCCGCCGAGGACGGCGGACCGGAACCCGTGGGCGTCGAACTGCTCATCGCCCTGCCCGACCAGGCGGGTGTGCTGCCCGCGGTCGCCGGCGTCCTCGCGCTGCACCGGCTCACCGTCCGCGCGGCGGACCTGCGGGCGGTCGAGCTGCCGAGCGAGGTGGGCGACGGGGCCGTCCTCGTACTGGACTGGCGCGTCGCGGCCGAGTACGGCTCACTGCCGCAGGCCGCCCGGCTCCGCACGGACCTGGTGCGCGCACTCGACGGCTCCCTGGACATCCGCGGCCGCCTCGCCGAACGCGAGGCCGCCTACCCGCGGCGGCGCGGCGTGAAGGCCCCGCCGCCGCGCGTGACGGTCGCGCCGGCCGGGTCCCGCCTCGCCACGGTCATCGAGGTCCGCGCCCACGACGCCCCCGGCCTGCTGCACCGGATCGGGCGGGCGCTGGAGGGGGCGGACGTCCGGGTCCGCAGCGCCCACGTCTCGACGCTCGGCGCGAACGCCGTCGACACCCTCTACGTCACGGACGGGAACGGGGCCCCGCTGGGCGACGCGGAGGCGGCGGCGCTGGCGAAGAGCGTGGAGGAGGCGCTGCGGTGAGAGCGTGACGGGCGGCGCGCCCGCCCGCTGCCCGCGCCCCGTCCGCCCCGTTGTGGCGGGCGGGGGCAGGAATGTTCCGGGGCCCGATACCCTTGGGGCGTCCACCAGGCCCCGACCCGAGGAATCGCGACCACCGTGTTCGATACGCTTTCCGACCGCCTCAGCGCGACTTTCAAAAACCTCCGGGGCAAGGGACGCCTGTCAGAGGCAGACATCGACGGCGCGGCCCGGGAAATCCGTATCGCCCTGCTCGAGGCCGACGTGGCGCTCCCGGTCGTCCGGGAATTCATCAAGCAGGTCAAGACCCGCGCCCTCGGCGCGGAGGTCTCCAAGGCGCTGAATCCCAGCCAGCAGGTCATCAAGATCGTCAACGAAGAGCTGGTCACGATCCTCGGCGGTGAGACCCGCCGGCTGCGGTTCGCCAAGACCGCGCCGACCGTGATCATGCTCGCCGGTCTGCAGGGCGCCGGTAAGACCACCCTCGCGGGAAAGCTGGGCCTGTGGCTCAAGGGCCAGGGCCACTCGCCGCTGCTCGTCGCCTGTGACCTCCAGCGCCCCAACGCGGTCAACCAGCTCTCGGTCGTCGCGGAGCGCGCCGGCGTCGCGGTGTACGCGCCCGAGCCGGGCAACGGCGTCGGCGACCCGGTGCGGGTCGCGAAGGACTCGATCGAGTACGCGCGGACCCGTCAGTACGACATCGTGATCGTCGACACCGCCGGCCGCCTGGGCATCGACCAGGAGCTGATGCAGCAGGCCGCGGACATCAGGGACGCGGTCTCGCCCGACGAGATCCTCTTCGTCGTCGACGCCATGATCGGTCAGGACGCCGTCAACACCGCGGAGGCCTTCCGCGACGGTGTCGGCTTCGACGGCGTGGTGCTGTCCAAGCTGGACGGCGACGCCCGAGGCGGTGCCGCGCTCTCCATCGCGCACGTCACCGGCAAGAACGTCATGTTCGCCTCCAACGGCGAGAAGCTGGACGACTTCGACGCGTTCCACCCGGACCGCATGGCGTCCCGCATCCTCGGCATGGGCGACATGCTCTCGCTGATCGAGAAGGCCGAGCAGACCTTCAGCCAGGAAGAGGCCGCCAAAATGGCCTCGAAGCTGGCGAGCAGCAAGGGCAAGGAGTTCACGCTCGACGACTTCCTGGCCCAGATGGAACAGGTCAGGAAGATGGGCAGCATCAGCAAGCTGCTCGGAATGCTGCCCGGCATGGCGCAGATGAAGGACCAGATCAACAACATCGACGAGCGTGACGTGGACCGTACGGCCGCGATCATCAAGTCGATGACGCCGGGTGAGCGCGACGACCCGACGATCATCAACGGCTCGCGCCGCGCCCGTATCGCCAAGGGTTCCGGTGTCGAGGTCAGCGCGGTGAAGGGCCTGGTGGAGCGGTTCTTCGAGGCGCGCAAGATGATGTCGCGGATGGCGCAGGGCGGCGGGATGCCCGGCATGCCGGGGATGCCCGGCATGGGCGGCGGGCCCGGTCGTCAGAAGAAGCAGCAGAAGCAGGCCAAGGGCAAGCGCAAGAGCGGCAACCCGATGAAGCGCAAGGCCGAGGAGCAGGCAGCGGCCGCGCGCCGGGAGCAGGCGGCGGCGCAGGGCGGCGCCTTCGGGCTGCCGGCCGAGCCCGAGAAGGACTTCGAGCTGCCCGACGAGTTCAAGAAGTTCATGGGCTGACGCCCGGCCGCGCAGGGGCCCGCGACCGTCACGGTCGCGGGCCCCTGCCGTGTCCGGGGTCAGGGCGTGCGGGCGATCAGATAGCGGAAGACATTGGGCATCCAGACGGTGCCGTCGGGCCGCCGGTGGTCGTGGAGCGCCTCGGCGATCTCCTTCCCGACCTGGGCCGGATCGCTCTCCCGCACCGCCGCGTCGTACAGACCGGTCGACAGCAGTCCCCGTACCGCGCTGTCCGTGTCGGCGTAGCCGAAGGGGCAGGCGACCCGGCCCGAGCCGTCCGGATTGAGTCCGGCGCGCCCGGCCACGTCCTCCAGGGCGTCGCGATGCGCGGTGCGCCGCCGCTCGCCGGCCACGCGCAGCACCCCCGAGGTGGCGCACCGCTCCGGCGGCCCCCACGCGGTGAGCACCACGTGGCTCCGGCGCTCGGCGAGGCCGATCGCGTCCCGCAGCGCCTGCTCCAGCCGCCCCGCGTCGCCCGTGCCGGCTCCGATCGGCTGGAACGCGGTGATGAGGTTGTACGCGGGCCGGCCGGGCCCCGCCGCGGCGGTGGCGTCGCCGTCGAGCAGCCGGGCCGTCGGGCTCCCGTCCATGCGTTCCCGCGCGAGGGCGAGCCGGTCACCGTCCGTGTCGACACCCGTCACGCTCGCCCCGCGGGCCCTCGCCATCAGCAGGGCGAGTCCGGAGCCGCAGCCGAGACTCAGGAGCTGCGTGCCCGCGCCGACCTCGAGACGTGCGTAGACCGCCTCGTAGAGCGGCACCAGCATGCGTTCCTGGATCTCGGCCCAGTCCCGGGCGCGTGTGCTTGTCTCCGCCGAGGGTGCCGACGCCTTGTGGGGTCGGTGCTGGACGAGCGTGGATGTCATCGAAAGCGCCCCAATCCGCCGAGAGGTGATGTGCCCTTGAGTCAGCCCCCGTGTGCGTACGCTCCGCGCTTCCCCGTATGCCAGAGAACTCCGCGGGCGTCCCCACGTCCAGAGGTTGCGCGGCACTGCTTCTGCGCCGGGGCGTGAGCCCCGGACAACCTGGCCGATTCACGCACAGGTCCGCTGTCGCCGTACGATGCCCGCCATGGCTAAGGCACCCGTTCTCACGCCCCGGTCCGAAGACTTCCCGCGGTGGTACCAGGACCTGATCAACAAGGCCGAACTGGCGGACAACGGACCGGTGCGCGGCACCATGGTCATCCGACCGTACGGCTACGGCCTGTGGGAGCGGATGCAGCAGGAGATGGACGCCCGCATCAAGGACGCGGGTGCGTCGAACGCCTACTTCCCGCTCTTCATCCCTCAGTCTTACCTGACTCGCGAGGCTGAGCACGTCGAGGGCTTCGCGCCCGAGCTCGCGGTGGTGACGCACGGCGGGGGCAAGGAGCTCGACGAGCCGGTCGTGGTGCGGCCCACGTCCGAGACGATCATCAACGACTACTTCTCCAAGTGGGTGCAGAGCTACCGGGACCTGCCCCTGCTGATCAACCAGTGGGCGAACGTCGTCCGTTGGGAGATGCGCCCGCGGGTCTTCCTGCGGACGACCGAATTCCTCTGGCAGGAGGGCCACACCGCCCACGCCACCTATGAGGACGCCAGGGACTACGCCGCCCACATCCACCGGAACGTCTACGCGGACTTCATGGTGAACGTCCTCGGCATCGACGTGCTCCTCGGGCGCAAGACGCCCCGCGAGCGGTTCGCCGGGGCGATCAACACCCTCACCCTGGAGGGGATGATGGGGGACGGCAAGGCCCTGCAGATGGGCACGAGCCATGAGCTCGGCACCAACTTCGCCAAGGCGTTCAACACCCGCTACCTCTCCGGGGACGGGCAGCAGGAGCTCGTCTGGCAGACCTCCTGGGGGACGTCCACCCGCATGGTCGGCGGGCTGATCATGTCGCACGGCGACGACAACGGGCTGCGGGTGCCGCCGCGGCTCGCGGCCGTGCAGGTGGTGGTCATGGCCATCAAGGGCGACGAGGCGGTCGCCCGGGTGCGGGAGGTCGGCGCGGCGCTCAAGGCCGCGGGCCTGCGGGTGCAGATCGACGACAGAGTGGACACGCCGTTCGGCCGCCGCGCCGTCGACTGGGAGCTCAAGGGCGTGCCGGTACGGGTCGAGATCGGGCCGCGGGACCTGGAGGCGGGCACCGCGATGCTGGCCCGCCGCATCCCTGGGGGCACCTCCCGGGCCGGAGGCTCCGGGGGAGGCAAGGAGCCGGTGGGCATCGATTCGCTCGCCGCGCTGCTGCCGAAGATCCTCGAGGACGACCAGGCCCTGCTGCTCGAGCAGTCCCGGGTGCGGCGCGAGTCGCGTACCAGCGACGTCGCCACGATCGAGGAGGCGGCAGAGGCCGCGGCCGCCGGCGGGTGGGCGCGTATCCCGTGGGCGGTGCTCGGCCAGGAGGGTGAGGCGCGGCTCGCCGAGCAGGGGGTCTCGGTGCGCTGTCTCGTCGCGGAGGACGGGTCGGTGCCCGACGCGGACGACGCTCCCGGTACTGTCGCCGTCGTGGCGCGGGCGTACTGACCCCGCACGCCGGAGGCAGGGACGCCGGGCCGCTACGTACCGCCTTGGTGCGAGCCGCGCGGATTCTCCGCAGATCGGCGCACCCGACCGCGTCAGGGCGCATCAACGGCAAGTGACGGGAACTGACGGGTACGTGCAAAATATTTGGGATGGCCCGGAATGGAACCCCATGGCCCTCCGGCTCGTTATCACGACGTGAGCACGACACCACCTGTTCTCGCCGCAGAGCTGGCACAGGCGTGGGCCGACATTCAGCGGCACCACCCCGAGCTGCCGGATCTTGCCGCGCCCGAATCCCTGATCGGAGAGTCCTCGTCCGCCTGCGGCGCCGAGCTCTCCTTCGAGCGACTGCTCCATGAGGCAGTCCACGGCATCGCCGCCGCGCGAGGCGTCCGCGACACCTCGCGTGCCGGCCGCTACCACAACCGCCGCTTCCTCGCGATCGCCGAGGAGATGGGCCTCGACCACGTGGAAGAGCCGCACCCCAGCAGTGGTTTCTCGCTGGTCGCGCTCAACCCGGAGGCGAAACGGCGGTACCGCCCCACGATCGAGCGGCTGCAGCGCGCCCTCAAGGCGCACACGGTCGCGACGGCCTCCGACACCAAGCGCACCTTCCGCGGGCCGGCCGCACGGCACGGCTCCTCGGGCGGCGGCGTGCGGGTGAAGGCCGTCTGCGACTGCGGCCGCAATGTCAGAGTCGTCCCCTCGGTCCTCGCCCAGGCGCCGATCGTCTGCGGGGGCTGCGGAAAGCCGTTCCGGATCCCGGAGACGGTGGGCGCGGCCGGCTGAAGCCTCCGCGCCCACGGGCCCGCAGACGGCCGGTGAGACCGGCCGTCTGCCGGTCCGGGCTGCTCGATGTCCCGGCGGGTGCGGAGCCGTCGCGGGCGTGTGGCACAATGGCTAGCTGTACTCGACAGCCGCACAGGAACCCTCTCGCCTCCGGCTGACGCGTCCATCGGGCATCCCGAGTACCGCAACCCCACGTGGCATCTCGTGTGCCCAACCACGTCAAGACCAGGAGACACCACTCCCGTGGCAGTCAAGATCAAGCTGAAGCGTCTCGGCAAGATTCGCCAGCCCCACTACCGCATCGTCGTCGCCGACTCCCGTACCCGCCGTGACGGCCGGGCCATCGAGGAGATCGGTCTGTACCACCCGACGTACAACCCGTCGCGCATCGAGGTCGACTCGGAGCGCGCTCAGTACTGGCTGTCCGTCGGCGCCCAGCCGACCGAGCCCGTCCTCGCCATCCTGAAGCTCACCGGCGACTGGCAGAAGGTCAAGGGCCTGCCCGCCCCGGAGAAGCCGCTGCTGGCCCCGGCGGCCAAGGAGGACAAGCGCGCCTCCTTCGACGCCTTCGCCAAGGCTCTCGAGGGTGACGACGCCAAGGGTGAGGCCATCACCCCGAAGGCGAAGAAGGCCGACAAGAAGGCGGACGAGGCCGAGGTCGCGTCCACCGAGTCGACCGAGGCCTGAGCATGCTCGAGGAGGCTCTCGAGCACCTCGTGAAGGGCATCGTCGACAACCCGGACGACGTGCAGGTCGCTTCGCGCAACCTGCGCCGCGGGCGTGTGCTCGAGGTCCGGGTCCACCCCGACGACCTCGGTAAGGTGATCGGCCGCAACGGCCGCACCGCACGCGCTCTGCGTACCGTCGTGGGCGCCATCGGTGGCCGTGGAATCCGCGTCGACCTCGTCGACGTGGACCAGGTCCACTGAACAAGTTGGCTGTTTTCGCTTAGTTGCGCCGGCTCGGGCCGGGGAGGGCCGTCGGCCCTCCCCGGCCCGTAGTCGTATCGAAGGAGACATTCAGGTGCAGCTGGTAGTGGCGCGGATCGGCCGGGCCCACGGGATCAAGGGCGAAGTCACCGTCGAGGTGCGCACGGACGAGCCGGAGCTGCGGCTCGGGCCCGGCGCCGTGCTGGCCACCGACCCGGCCGCAGTCGGGCCGTTGACCATCGAGAGCGGCAGGGTGCACAGCGGACGGCTGCTGCTGCGCTTCGAGGGCGTGGCCGACCGCACCGCGGCGGAGGCGCTGCGCAACACCCTGCTCATCGCCGAGGTCGACCCGGAGGAACTGCCGGAGGAGCCCGACGAGTACTACGACCACCAGCTGATGGACCTGGACGTGGTGCTCGCGGACGGCACGGAGGTCGGCCGGATCACCGAGATCAGCCATCTGCCGTCGCAGGACCTGTTCATCGTCGAACGGCCCGACGGCAGCGAGGTGATGATCCCGTTCGTCCAGGAGATCGTCACCGAGATCGACCTGGAGGAGCAGCGGGCCGTGATCGACCCGCCGCGCGGGCTCCTCGACGAGGGCGAGGCAGAGGTCGCCTCCAGCCGCGACGCCGCGGAGGACGGGTCCTGATGCGGCTCGACGTCGTCACGATCTTCCCCGAGTACCTGGAACCGCTGAACGTCTCGCTGGTCGGCAAGGCCCGCGCCCGCGGACAGCTCGGCGTCCACGTCCACGACCTGCGCGAGTGGACGTACGACCGGCACAACACCGTCGACGACACCCCGTACGGCGGCGGGCCCGGCATGGTCATGAAGACGGAGCCGTGGGGCGAGGCCCTCGACGACGTCCTGGCGAGCGGCTACGAGTCGGGCGCCCACGGCCCCGCGCTGGTGGTCCCCACCCCCAGCGGACGTCCCTTCACCCAGGAACTGGCCGTGGAGCTCTCCGAGCGCCCCTGGCTGATCTTCACCCCCGCGCGCTACGAGGGCATCGACCGCCGGGTCGTGGACGAGTACGCGACCCGGATGCCGGTCTTCGAGGTGTCCATCGGGGACTACGTGCTGGCCGGCGGCGAGGCGGCCGTGCTGGTCGTCACCGAGGCCGTCGCACGTCTGCTGCCGGGCGTGCTCGGCAACGCCGAGTCCCACCGGGACGACTCCTTCGCACCGGGCGCGATGGCGAACCTGCTGGAGGGCCCCGTCTACACCAAGCCCCCCGTGTGGCGCGGGCGCGAGATCCCCGAGGTGCTGGTCAGCGGCCACCACGGCAGGATCGCGCGCTGGCGGCGGGACGAGGCGCTGACCCGTACGGCCCGCAACCGGCCCGACCTGATCGAGCGCTGCGACCCGGCGGCCTTCGACAAGAAGGACCGGGAGACCCTGTCGATCCTCGGCTGGGCGCCGGAGCCGGGCGGCCGATTTTGGCGCAGGCCGCAGACCGTGGAAGAATGAGCCGCTGCTGTACGTCCGGCCGGCGCCCCTGCCACAGGGGGAACGACGCCCGCCCGGCGCGCGAGCACCCTTTTCTCATCACGACATTCCGCTGATGACCTGTGGCATCGGCGAGGAAGCAGACCACCATGGCTCACCTGCTCGACAGCGTCAACGCGGCTTCGCTGCGCAGCGACGTCCCGGCCTTCCGTCCCGGTGACACCGTGAACGTCCACGTTCGCGTCATCGAGGGCAACCGCTCCCGTATCCAGCAGTTCAAGGGCGTCGTCATCCGCCGCCAGGGCGCGGGCGTGAGCGAGACCTTCACGGTCCGCAAGGTCTCCTTCTCCGTCGGCGTCGAGCGCACCTTCCCGGTGCACAGCCCGATCTTCGAGAAGATCGAGCTCGTCACCCGCGGTGACGTCCGTCGCGCCAAGCTGTACTACCTCCGTGAGCTGCGCGGCAAGGCCGCGAAGATCAAGGAGAAGCGCGACTGACGAGCCTGAGCTCACAGCCGCGACGACGCTTCGGATCCACCGGTCACAGGGCGGCCGGATAAGCTCTGGCACCGATGGACACCCAAGCACCGCACACGGAGCGCGATCGCTCTTCCACCCCCGGGGACGGGGACGGGGAAGAGGGATCGCGCTCCGTGCGTCGTTCCCGCGCCTCCCGTTTTTCCCGGCGTTTCCGGCTTTTCCGGGGCGGTGCCGGCCGTGGGCCGATGTCGCTGCGTACGGCCGGCTGGATCGGAGCCGCCTGCGCGGTCTTCGTGCTGCTGCTGAACCACTTCCTGATCCAGCCCTTCCAGATCCCCAGCGGCTCCATGGAGCCGACGCTCCAGGTCGGGGACCGGGTGCTGGTGAACAAGCTGGCGTACGGTTCCGGGGCGGAGCCCCGGCGCGGAGACGTGATCGTCTTCGACGGCGCGGGCTCCTTCGTACCGGAGGAACTGACTGAAAATCCGGTCAGTTCCGTAGTACGAGAGGGGCTCGCCGTATTCGGACTCGCCGAGCCGGCCGAGACCGATTTCGTGAAACGGGTGGTGGGCGTGGGTCGTGACCGCGTTGTCTGCTGCGACGAGGGGGGCAGGGTCGAGGTGAACGGGGTACCGGTCGAAGAGACGTATCTGCACCCCGACGGCGTGCCGTCGGAGGTGGCGTTCGACATCGTCGTCCCCGAGGGGACGCTCTGGGTCATGGGCGACCACCGCAGCAACTCGAGCGACTCCAGGGACCACCTCGGCCGGCCCGGCGGCGGGATGGTGCCCGTGGACATGGTGATCGGCCGGGTCGACTGGATCGGCTGGCCCGTCGGCCGCTGGTCCGGCATCGAGACGACGGAGGCGTACTCCGGCGTCCCCGACGCGCCCCCGGGCGGCGCCCATGGGTAAACGCGGGCGCAGCCCCAGCCACCGGGCGGACACCCGGCTGCCGACCGGGACCCGGCCCACCGATGGGGCCCGGTCGCTGCCCGGCCGGGCCGAGCGGCGCCGGCTGGCACAGAAGGTCAGGCGCAAGCGCCGCCGTTCCGCGGTGAAGGAGATACCTGTCCTGATCACGGTCGCGCTGCTCATAGCCCTGGTGCTGAAGACGTTCCTGGTGCAGGCCTTCGTGATCCCGTCGGGCTCCATGGAGCAGACGATCAGGATCGAGGACCGGGTGCTGGTCGACAAACTCACCCCGTGGTTCGGTTCGAAGCCGGAGCGGGGCGACGTCGTCGTGTTCAAGGACCCCGGGGGCTGGCTGCCGCCGGAGGAGACGCCGGCACAGGACGATCCGGTCGTGATCAAGCAGGCCAAGCAGCTGCTGACCTTCATCGGGCTGCTGCCGTCGGACGACGAACGGGACCTCATCAAGCGGGTGGTGGCCGTCGGCGGGGACCGGGTCGTCTGCTGCGACAAGGACCGCAGGGTCACCGTCAACGGTGTGGCGCTGAACGAACCCTATCTGCATCCGGACGACGTTCCCTCGTCGATGCGGTTCGACGTGAAGGTGCCCGCCGGGCGGCTCTTCGTGATGGGGGACCACCGGTCGAACTCCGCCGATTCGCGTTTCCACCTCGACGAGGAGGGCAGTGGAACGGTCGCGGAGGACCGCGTCGTCGGCAGGGCGGTCGTGATCGCCTGGCCGCTGGACCACTGGCGGCAGCTGGAGGAGCCGGAGACGTACGCATCCGTGCCCAACGCGCGCGCCGGGACGACGGCGGCACAGTCGCCGTCGAATAGTCTGTCCTCCCAGGACCACAACGGAATGGTCCTGCTCCCGACCCCTGCGGAACTCCCGCTCGTTATGGGAGTGGTGGGCCTGTACCTGATTCGGCACAGGCGGTTCGCACGGCGTGAGGAGTGGATGTGGGGGACGTGGCGGTCGGCGCACGGTCCGGGCATGACGATCCCGAGGAGAGGCGCGGGCTTCCCGAGACGCCCCCGGGGGTGACGGACGACCCACCGCCGCCGACCGGCGGCGACGGTGGCGGTGGCGATGGCGGCGACAGTGACGGCGACTCCCCGGAGGGCAGCGGTACGGACCGGAAGAAGCAGAAGTCCTTCTGGAAGGAACTGCCGCTCCTCGTCGGTATCGCACTGCTTCTCGCGCTGCTGATCAAGACCTTCCTGGTGCAGGCGTTCTCGATCCCGTCGGAATCGATGATGAACACCCTGCAGCGGGGCGACCGGGTGCTGGTGGACAAGCTCACCCCGTGGTTCGGCTCCGAGCCCGAGCGCGGCGAGGTCGTCGTCTTCCACGACCCCGGCGGCTGGCTGGAGGGCGAGCCCATCCCGGAGCCGAACGTCGTGCAGCGGTTCCTGAGCTTCATCGGCCTGATGCCGTCCGCGGAGGACAAGGACCTGATCAAGCGGACGATCGCGGTCGGCGGCGACACGGTGGAGTGCAAGAAGGGCGGCCCGGTCAAGGTCAACGGCGAGGCGCTCGACGAGCCGTACGTCTTCCCCGGCAGCTCGGCCTGCGACGACATGCCGTTCGGGCCCTTCAAGGTGCCGGACGACAAGATCTGGGTGATGGGTGACAACCGCCAGAACTCGCAGGACTCGCGCTACCACATGGAGGACGTGAACCAGGGCTTCGTCCCGGTCGACAAGGTCGTGGGCCGCGCCGTGGTGGTCGCCTGGCCGCTGGACCGCTGGTCCACCCTGCCGGTGCCGGACACCTTCGACCGTCCCGCGATCGGCGCCGCGGCCGCGGCGCTGCCCGCCGCCCCCGCGGCGCTCGGTCTGGTCGGCGCGGTGCCCGTGGTGCTGTGGCGCAGGAGGCTGACCGCCGGGCGTACCGCCGGGTAGGGTGCCGCCCAGATCGCCGACTCCCCGGGTGCCGGACTCCCGGGGGTCGTATCTCCGAGGTGGGGAGCGCAGTGATGGGCGGAACAGGACGAGACGACGGCCACGGCCGGCTGGGCAGTGCGCTGTCGGGGCTGGCCGTGGCCGTCGGCTGTGTGCTCTTCCTCGGTGGGTTCGTCTGGGGCGCTCTCGTCTACCAGCCGTACACCGTGCCGACGGAGTCGATGGCGCCGACCGTGCAGGCGGGTGACCGGGTGCTGGCCGAGCGCATCGACGGCGACGAGGTGCGCCGCGGGGACGTCGTCGTCTTCCGCGACAAGCAGTGGGGCGACGTGCCCATGATCAAACGGGTCGTGGGCGTGGGCGGCGACGAGATCGCGTGCTGCGACGGGGACGGCCGGCTGACGATCAACGGCAAGGCCGTCGAAGAACCGTATCTGCTGCAGACCGACCAGCCCGCGTCGCAGCAGTTCACGGCGACCGTGCCGGAGGGGCAGCTCTTCCTTCTCGGTGACGAGCGCCTCGGCTCGCTCGACTCCCGGTCGCACCTCCAGGAGCCGGGTCACGGCTCCGTGTCCCGCTCCGCCGTCTCCGCCCGGGTCGACGCCGTGGCCTGGCCCCTGGACGGCGGGATCGTCGAGCGCCCCGAGAGCTTCGCCGGCCTGCCGGGAGGGGTGTCGCGGCCCGGACCGGTCAAGCTCATGGCCGGATCGGCGGTGGCCGGCGCCCTGCTGATCGTCGGCGGGGCGGCGTACGGGCCGGTGGCGGCCCGCACGGGGCGCAAACGGCGCGCCAGGGCGGTCTCCGGTGTCGCCTGACACTCCGCTCTCCCGGCTGCGCAAGGTCTCCAGGGTCGTGCTCCTCGACCCTCGGGACCGCATCCTCCTCCTGCACGGGTACGAGCCGGCCGACCCGGCCGACGACTGGTGGTTCACCCCCGGCGGCGGCCTGGAGGGCGACGAGACCCGGGAGCAGGCGGCGCTGCGGGAGCTCGCGGAGGAGACCGGGATCATCGAGGTGGAACTGGGGCCGGTGCTGTGGCATCGGCACTGCTCGTTCCCCTTCGACGGCCGGCGCTGGGACCAGGACGAGTGGTACTTCCTGGGGCGTACGGACCGGACGGCGACGGCGCCCGCCGGGCTCACGGAGCTGGAGCGAAGGAGCGTCCGCGGTCTGAGGTGGTGGACCTCCGCCGAACTGTCGGCGGCGCGTGAGACGGTGTACCCGACCAGGCTCGCCGAGCTGCTGCGCACGCTGCTCGACGAGGGACCTCCCAGTGCGCCGGTGGTCCTGGACCCGGAAATCGTCTGAGGACCCAGGGTCACTGGCGCACAATGGGGGGACGCAAGGCTGAAGGGGAACATGCCATGAGCGCCGAGGACCTCGAGAAGTACGAGACCGAGATGGAGCTGAAGCTCTACCGGGAGTACCGAGATGTCGTCGGGCTGTTCAAATACGTGATCGAGACCGAGCGGCGCTTCTACCTCACCAACGATTACGAGATGCAGGTGCACTCGGTTCAGGGCGAGGTCTTCTTCGAGGTCTCGATGGCCGACGCATGGGTCTGGGACATGTACCGGCCGGCCAGGTTCGTCAAGCAGGTCCGGGTCCTCACCTTCAAGGACGTCAATATCGAGGAGCTGAACAAGAGCGACCTCGAACTTCCGGGGAGCTGAATCCGGGGCCGTGTCCGGAGCCGGATCCGGGCTGTGCCCGGGGCCAAATCCACTCCCGCGAGTGACGCGGTCGTCCACAGTCCGAGGGTTGTCCACAGTTCTCGACCAAGATCCACATTGACGGGTCGCACGCGTCAGAGTCGGTGCCGGAGGTGGTGCCGAAATGAACGCGACGGGGGCACTGGGACGGTACGGAGAGGACCTGGCCGCACGGCTGCTGACCAGGTCCGGCATGCGTCTGCTGGCGCGAAACTGGCGCTGCGGACGGGCCGGGGAGATCGACATCGTCGCCCGGGACGGCGACACGGTGGTGGTCTGCGAGGTCAAGACCCGCAGAGCCGGAGCCTATGAGCATCCGATGGCCGCGATCACGCCGGTGAAGGCCCGGCGCCTTCGACGGCTCGCCGAGTGCTGGGTGGAGCGGCACGGCGGCGCGCCGCCGGGCGGAGTGCGCATCGACCTCGTGGGCGTGATGCTGCCCAGGCGCGGCGCCGCTGTCGTCGAACATGCCCGCGGGGTGGCGTGATGGGGTTCGCGCGAGCGTGTTCCGTGGCCCTGGTGGGTGTCGAGGGCGTGGTCGTCGAGGTCCAGGCGGGCCTGGAGCCGGGCGTCGCCGCCTTCACGCTGGTGGGCCTGCCCGACAAGAGCCTGGTCGAGAGCCGCGACCGGGTCAGGGCGGCCGTGGTGAACTCGGGAGCCGAGTGGCCGCAGAAGAAGCTCACCGTGGGGCTCAGCCCGGCGTCCGTGCCGAAGGGCGGCAGCGGTTTCGACCTCGCGGTGGCCTGCGCGGTCCTGGGCGCGGCCGAGCGGATCGACGCGCGGCAGATCGCCGACCTCGTGCTCATCGGTGAGCTCGGGCTCGACGGACGGGTCAGACCGGTGCGCGGAGTGCTCCCCGCGGTGCTCGCGGCGGCGGAAGCCGGGTACGAACACGTGGTCGTGCCCGAACGGACCGCCGGCGAGGCATCGCTCGTACCCGGGATCTCGGTCCTCGGCGTGCGCAGCCTGCGCCAGCTCATCGCCGTGCTCGCCGACGAGCCGGTACCGGACGAGGAGCCCGTCGAGGAAGGCAGACCCGACGCCATGCTGGCGGGCCTGCTGGTGCCGGGCGCGGGCGTCGGCACGGGACTGTCGGCCGCTCCCGGCGAAGGGCCGGACCTCGCCGATGTCGCGGGCCAGCACCGGGCGCGCACCGGACTGGAGGTCGCGGCGGCCGGCGGCCATCATCTGCTGCTCTCCGGCCCGCCCGGCGCGGGCAAGACCATGCTGGCCGAGCGGCTGCCCGGTGTACTGCCGCCGCTGACCCGCCGGGAATCACTCGAAGTGACGGCGGTGCACTCGGTGGCGGGCATCCTGCCGCCGGGCGAGCCGCTGGTGCGCACCGCGCCGTACTGCGCCCCGCACCACTCGGCGACGATGCAGTCGCTGGTGGGCGGCGGCAACGGCCTGCCGAAACCGGGCGCCGTCTCGCTCGCCCACCGGGGCCTGCTCTTCCTGGACGAGGCCCCGGAATTCTCCGGTAAGGCGCTGGACGCGCTGCGGCAGCCACTGGAGTCCGGCCATGTCGTCGTGGCCAGGAGCGGGGGAGTGGTGCGCCTGCCGGCGAGGTTCCTGCTGATACTGGCCGCCAACCCCTGTCCCTGCGGCCGGCACACCCTCCACGGGGTCGGCTGCGAATGCTCGGTCGCGGCCATCCGGCGCTACCAGGCCCGGCTGTCGGGGCCGCTGCTGGACCGTGTCGACCTGCGGATCGAGGTCGAGCCGGTGAGCCGGTCCGACCTCCTCGGCCAGGGCGGCCGCGGCGAGTCCACGAGTGTTGTCGCGGACCGGGTACGAGAGGCGAGGGACCGCGCCGCGGCCCGGCTGGAGGGCACACCGTGGAGCGTCAACAGCGAGGTCCCCGGCCATGAACTGCGGACCCGCTGGACCGTGGCCCCCGGCGCCCTGGCAGCCGCCGAGCGGGACGTGGAGCGCGGCATCCTCACGGCCCGCGGCCTCGACCGGGTGCTGCGGGTCGCCTGGACCGTCGCCGATCTGGCCGGGCGGGACCGTCCGGAACCGTGTGACGTGGCGCTGGCGCTGGAGCTGCGGACCGGCATCGCGAGAGGCGTACCGGCGGGAGCGGCCGCGAGGTCCGGAGGCGGGTCATGACGGCGCCGGCGGTCGCCCAGGGGCCGCCGGACGTACGGGAGCGGACGGCCCGGGCGGCCCTGACGCGCATCCTGGAACCGGGCGACGAACACGGCGGACGGTGGCTGCGCGAGTTCGGCGCCCAGGAGCTGCTGGACCGGCTGACATCGGAGGACTGCCCGGCCGACGCCTTGCCCGGCGTCAGCGAGCGGCGGGCGCAGGGGCTGCGGGCCCGTGCCGTCGGGGTGGAGCCGGAGCGAGACCTGGAGGCGATCCGGGCGGCCGGCGGCCGGTTCGTGGTGCCCGGCGACACCGAGTGGCCGAGCCAGCTCGACGACCTCCGCGACGCGAGACCCGTCGGTCTGTGGGTCCGGGGCCGGCCGGACCTGAGGATGTGGGCGCTGCGCTCGGTCGCGGTGGTCGGGGCGCGGGCCTGCACACCGTACGGGGCGCACATGGCGGCCGCTCTCGGCTCCGGTCTCGCGGAGCGCGGCTGGGTCGTGGTGTCGGGGGCGGCGTTCGGCGTGGACGGGTCCGCGCACCGCGGCGCGCTGGCCGCGGGGGGCGCCACGGTTGCGGTCCTCGCCTGCGGCGTCGACGTGGCCTATCCCCGCGGTCACGGCCAATTGATCGGACGCATCGTCGAACAGGGGCTCGTCGTCGGGGAGTTGCCGCCCGGTGATCATCCGACGGCCAGCAGATTCGTCATGCGCAACCGCGTCATCGCCGCGTTGACGAGAGGCACCGTCGTGGTCGAGGCCGAGTACCGCAGCGGCTCGCTGGTCACCGCGCGCGGCGCCCAGCGGCTGGGCCGCTGCACGATGGGCGTGCCCGGCCCTGCCACCAGCGGTCTGTCGGCCGGTGTCCACGAACTGCTGCGCGGAGAGGGCGTGCTGGTCACCGACGCGGCGGAAGTGGTCGAACTCGTCGGCGACATGGGCGAGCTGGCCCCGCCGCGCAGCGGCCCGGTGGTGCCCAGGGACCTGCTGGACCCGGCCGGCAGACGGGTGCTCGAGGCACTGCCGGCCGGGGGCGCACTCGCCGTCCGGGACGCCGCCCGTGGCGCCGGTACGACCGTGGACGAGGCCCTCGGCAAGCTGTACGAACTGCATTCACTCGGATTCGTGGAACGCGAGGGTGAGGGATGGCGGCTGACGCGCGGACCCCGCCCTGGTTCGAACGCACGGCGAGGCGGTGCTTGACCTCGGGCATTCGGGTGAAAAGGTGAAGCCGATGACCTCTGAGGGCCGGTCGGCGGGACCTGAGGGGCCGGTGCGCTGGGCATCGGCCCCGGTTCGAAGGTGTGGACGAGGGCGAATACCCGAGCAGGTTCCTGTCGCCCGCCTTCGCCCACCGCGACCGTCCAGTCACGCTACGCTCACCGGATTCCGGGCCCAGGCGGCCCCTCCCCGCTCCCCTCACAGCAGAACGGCTCAAGGCAACGCATGCCCCAGCACACCTCCGGGTCTGACCGCGCGGCAGCGCCACCCGCTGCCCGTGGCGCCGTGCGGCCCGCCGCACCCTCGTCGCTCGAGGAGTTGTGGCGGTCGTACAAGGCCACGGGTGACGACCGGCTGCGGGAACAGCTGATCCTGCACTACTCACCGCTGGTCAAATACGTCGCAGGCCGGGTGAGTGTGGGCCTGCCGTCCAACGTCGAGCAGGCGGACTTCGTCTCCTCCGGGGTCTTCGGACTCATCGACGCGATCGAGAAGTTCGACATCGACCGCTCGATCAAGTTCGAGACGTACGCCATCACCCGGATCCGCGGCGCGATGATCGACGAACTGCGCGCGCTGGACTGGATCCCGCGGTCGGTGCGGCAGAAGGCGCGGGCCGTCGAGCGGGCGTACGCGACGCTCGAGGCGCAGTTGCGGCGTACTCCTTCCGAGTGCGAGGTCGCCGCGGAGATGGGCGTCGCTGTCGAGGAACTACACGCTGTTTTCAGCCAGTTGTCGCTCGCCAACGTGGTGGCCCTGGAGGAGCTGCTGCACGGCGGCGGCGAGGGCGGCGAGAGCCTCAGCCTCATGGACACGCTCGAGGACACCGCGGCCGACAACCCGGTGGAGGTGGCGGAGGACCGCGAACTGCGCAGGCTTCTCGCCCGTGCCATCAACACCCTGCCCGACCGCGAGAAGACCGTTGTCACGCTCTACTACTACGAGGGCCTCACCCTGGCCGAGATCGGGCATGTCCTCGGCGTCACGGAGAGCAGGGTCAGCCAGATCCACACCAAGTCGGTGCTGCAACTGCGGGCGAAGCTGGCCGACGTGGGACGGTGACCGGCCGGTGACTCTGGGATCGCCGGCGCGGCATCCGTAAAGTGGGGGCGTGCCAAGGATTCGAGCGGCCTCCGTGGCCGAGCACCGGACGATGCAGCGAAGCGCCCTGCTGGACGCCGCGCGCTCCCTCCTGTCCGAAGGCGGTACGGAGGCGCTGACCTTCCCCGCCCTCGCGGAGCGCACCGGCCTGGCGAGGTCCTCCGTGTACGAGTACTTCCGCTCGCGTGCCGCGGTCGTCGAAGAGCTCTGCGCGGTGGACTTCCCGGTCTGGGCGGCCGAGGTGGAGGCCGCCATGGGACGGGCCGAGACGCCGGAGGGCAAGGTCGAGGCGTATGTGCGCAGCCAGCTCGAGCTGGTCGGGGACCGGCGGCACCGGGCCGTCGTCGCGATCTCGGCCAGCGAGCTGGAGGCGGGCGCCCGCGAGAAGATCCGGGCCGCGCACGGCGGTCTGATCGCGATGATCGTCGAGGCGCTCGGCGAACTGGGCCAGGAACGGCCCCGGCTGACCGCGATGCTGCTGCAGGGCGTCGTGGACGCGGCGGTCCGCCGTATCGAGCTCGGCGCGGCCGAGGAGCCCGACGCCATCGCGGAAGCGGCGGTCGCGATGGTGCTCCGGGGCGTACGGGGCTGACCGGCGGTGTCCTCGCGGCGCCGGCAACGGCTCTGCCCGGTCGCCGCAGGGCGTGACGCGCCGCCAGGCAGACGAGCAGCAGCAGCCCGGCGTGCACCGCTCCGGCGGCTCCGCCGGTTCCTGCGGCGGCCGCCGGACGTGCGACGAGCCCCGGCCGAGCGTCCGCGGCTCGCGCCGTCGTCGGTTCCGGTACGCCGAAGACCGGGAGCAGCCGGGAGGGCGGCCGGCGCAGCATCCAGGGCGGCAGCAGCGTCAGCGGGTCCAGATACGCGGCGCCGCGGCGCAGCCCCCAGTGCAGACATCCCGCGCAGTGCGAGGCCCCCGGCTCCACGACGGCGACCGTCTGGCCGGCCCGCACCTCGGCGCCCTCCTCGACCAGCGGACGGACCGGTTCGTACGTGGTGCGCAGCGGCGGGTCACCCGTACCGGTGAGATTGATCGACACCACGCCCCGGCCCGCCACGGACCCGGCGAAGGAGACCGTGCCCGCGGCGGCGGCTCGTACGGGGGCGCCGGCCGCCGCTGCCAGGTCCACACCGCGGTGCCCCGGCCCGTACGGAGAGCTGGGCGGCTCCCACCCACGCACCACCACCGGCCGTGGCGCCCCGACGGGCCAGCTCCGCGCCTCGCCGTCGGCGGCCCGGGCCGCCGACGCGGGCAGGGCGGCGAGCAGCAGCACGACGAGCAGCACCACCCGCCAGGCCACGGCCCGAGCCACGACCACCACCCGAGCCCTCGCTGTCACGCCCACGCAAAACGTACGGTTCATGGACGGAACCGTCCCGCAGACCGCGCTCCGCCCGCTGATCATGGTCCGGTTCTGTGGACAACGGTCCCGTTGTGGACAGCGCCGTCACCCGGTAGGTCGGCGGTCCCGTACACTTCTTCTGGCGATCCGGGTCACCGGGTCGACTTCGCACGCCCCGCCACCACACCCTCACCCGGTCTGGTGGCCGCGCTCCTCGGTCCCTTGTGGCACGGCGCGTCGGGGCGTCAGGACATAACCGAGAAAAACAAGGAGATACGGCCATGGCCGTCGTCACGATGCGGGAGCTGCTGGAAAGCGGCGTCCACTTCGGTCACCAGACCCGTCGTTGGAACCCGAAGATGAAGCGATTCATCTTCACGGAGCGCAACGGCATCTACATCATCGACCTGCTCCAGTCGCTGTCGTACATCGACCGCGCCTACGAGTTCGTCAAGGAGACCGTCGCCCACGGCGGCTCCATCATGTTCGTCGGCACCAAGAAGCAGGCCCAGGAGGCCATCGCCGAGCAGGCGACGCGCGTCGGGATGCCGTACGTCAACCAGCGTTGGCTGGGCGGCATGCTCACCAACTTCTCCACCGTCTACAAGCGTCTGCAGCGCCTCAAGGAGCTCGAGCAGATCGACTTCGAGGATGTGGCCGCCTCCGGCCTCACCAAGAAGGAGCTCCTGGTCCTCTCGCGCGAGAAGGCGAAGCTGGAGAAGACCCTTGGTGGTATCCGCGAGATGCAGAAGGTGCCGAGCGCCGTCTGGATCGTCGACACCAAGAAGGAGCACATCGCCGTCGGTGAGGCGCGCAAGCTCCACATCCCGGTCGTCGCGATCCTCGACACCAACTGCGACCCGGACGAGGTCGACTACAAGATCCCGGGCAACGACGACGCGATCCGCTCCGTCACCCTGCTCACCCGCGTGATCGCCGACGCCGTCGCCGAGGGCCTCATCGCCCGTTCCGGCGCCGCCACCGGCGACTCCAAGCCGGGCGAGAAGGCCGCCGGCGAGCCCCTCGCCGAGTGGGAGCGTGACCTCCTCGAGGGCGAGAAGAAGGCCGACGGCGACGAGGCCGCCACCGAGGGCGAGTCCGCCGAGGCGCCTGCCGCCGAGGCCCCCGCCGCTGAGGCCCCGGCCGCTGAGGCTCCCGCTGCCGAGGCCCCGGCCGCCGAGGCCGAGAAGCCGGCCGCGGACGCCGAGCAGGCCTGACCTCACCGGTTCGGTAGTTGACGGCGGGGGCGGTGCCAGCAGGCACCGGCCCCGCCGCTCACCCGTAGATCTTCGACTTTCGACCTTCGAGAGAGATTCAAGGACATGGCGAACTACACCGCCGCTGACGTGAAGAAGCTCCGCGAGCTCACCGGCGCCGGCATGATGGACTGCAAGAAGGCGCTGGACGAGGCCGACGGCAGCGTCGACAAGGCCGTCGAGGCCCTGCGCATCAAGGGCCAGAAGGGCGTCGCCAAGCGCGAGGGCCGCTCCGCCGAGAACGGCGCCGTCGTCTCCCTGATCGCCGACGACAACACCTCCGGTGTGCTCGTCGAGCTGAAGTGCGAGACGGACTTCGTCGCCAAGGGTGACAAGTTCCAGGCCGTCGCCGGCGCGCTCGCCGCGCACGTCGCCAAGACCGCCCCGGCCGACCTCGAGGCGCTGCTTGCCTCCGAGATCGAGGCCGGCAAGACCGTCCAGGCGTACGTCGACGAGGCCAACGCCAACCTCGGCGAGAAGATCGTCCTGGACCGCTTCGCGCAGTTCTCCGGCGCCTACGTCGCGGCCTACATGCACCGCACCATGCCCGACCTGCCCCCGCAGATCGGTGTCCTGGTCGAGCTCGACAAGGCCGACGCGGACCTCGCCAAGGGCGTCGCGCAGCACATCGCCGCCTTCGCCCCGAAGTACCTCTCCCGCGAGGACGTCCCGGCCGAGGTCGTCGAGTCCGAGCGTCGCGTCGCCGAGGAGACCACGCGCGCCGAGGGCAAGCCCGAGGCCGCGCTCCCGAAGATCGTCGAGGGTCGCGTCAACGGCTTCTTCAAGGAGGCCACCCTCCTCGGCCAGCCGTACGCGCTGGACAACAAGAAGACGGTTCAGCAGGTGCTGAACGAGGCCGGTGTCACCCTGAAGCGCTTCAGCCGCATCAAGGTCGGCATCTGAGTCCGTACGCGACGGACACCGGACCCCGGTAGGGTCTGAAGCAGTCGTCGGCGTACGCGCCCGGCGATCGCAGATCTGACGAGGAGGCCATTGCCGTACGGGAAACCGCAAGGACCCACTGGCAATGGCCTTCTTCGTATGTGCACGAGGAGATCCCCATGAATCAGGGCGCCGCACAGAGCGACGACAACCACGGCAAAAAGTCCGGCCGCTTCATGCTGAAGCTGTCCGGTGAGGCGTTCGCCGGTGGCGGAGGCCTGGGCGTCGACCCCGACGTCGTACACGCCATCGCCCGCGAGATCGCCGCGGTCGTACGCGACGGAGCGGAGATCGCGGTCGTCATCGGCGGAGGCAACTTCTTCCGCGGGGCCGAGCTGCAGCAGCGCGGCATGGACCGGGCCCGCTCCGACTACATGGGCATGCTCGGCACGGTCATGAACTGCCTCGCCCTCCAGGACTTCCTGGAGAAGGAAGGCATCGACTCCCGCGTCCAGACCGCCATCACCATGGGCCAGGTCGCGGAGCCGTACATCCCGCTCCGCGCCGTGCGCCACCTGGAGAAGGGCCGTGTGGTCATCTTCGGCGCCGGTATGGGCATGCCGTACTTCTCCACCGACACCACCGCCGCGCAGCGGGCCCTGGAGATCGACGCCGAGGCCCTGCTCATGGGCAAGAACGGCGTCGACGGGGTCTACGACTCCGACCCCAAGACCAACGCGGACGCGGTGAAGTTCGACGCGCTGGAGTACGGCGAGGTGCTGTCGCGCAACCTCAAGGTCGCCGACGCCACCGCGATCACCCTCTGCCGCGACAACGCCCTGCCGATCCTCGTCTTCGAACTCCTCGCCGAAGGCAATATCGCCAGGGCCGTCAAGGGTGAGAAGATCGGCACGCTCGTGAGCGACCGGGGCACCCGGGCCTGATCCGGGGCGTCCCAAGAGGGATGGACAAAGTCCTGCCGGTCGGACACCGTGCAGGCAACACGCGACGCAGGTTCCGCCGGCCCAGTGGTACGAGCCGGGCCTACCTCAAGACACGCAGGAGCAAGTGGTGATCGAAGAGACCCTCCTCGAGGCCGAGGAGAAGATGGAGAAGGCCGTCCTGGTCGCCAAGGATGACTTCGCCGCGATCCGCACCGGACGTGCGCACCCGGCGATGTTCAACAAGATCGTGGCGGACTACTACGGTGCCCTGACCCCGATCAACCAGCTGGCCTCGTTCTCCGTTCCCGAGCCGCGGATGGCCGTCGTCACGCCGTTCGACAAGACCGCGCTGCGCAACATCGAGCAGGCGATCCGCGACTCGGACCTCGGCGTCAACCCGAGCAACGACGGCAACATCATCCGCGTGGTGTTCCCGGAGCTGACCCAGGACCGCCGCAAGGAATACATCAAGGTCGCCAAGACCAAGGCCGAGGACGCCAAGATCTCGATCCGCTCCGTGCGCCGCAAGGCCAAGGAGACCATCGACAAGCTGATCAAGGACGGCGAGGTCGGCGAGGACGAGGGCCGCCGTGCGGAGAAGGAGCTCGACGACACCACCGCGAAGTACGTGGCGCAGGTGGACGAGCTGCTGAAGCACAAGGAAGCCGAGCTGCTCGAGGTCTGATGAACGACTCTTCCTGGGGGGCCTCGCACGGCGCCGGATACGCCGGCGCCTGGCCGCCGCCCGAGCAGGGGCCCCTCCCGGCGGGTCCCGCCCACGATGGGCACGACGCGCGGTATACATCTGAGACGCGGCCCATGCCCATCGTGCCGGACTTCCCCGGCGCAGGCAGAGACGCCGACAACCGTCGCGGCGCAGACCGCGAGGACCGTGACCGGGGGGCCGCTCGACTGGGCGGCCCCCTGTTCCGTGACGAAACGCCGCAGGAGCCCATGCCCACCCCGCCGCCGCCGGGCGAGCCCACCCCCCAGCCGCCCTCGCGGCCCGAGCCCCCGCAGAAGAAGCGGGCCGGCCGGGATCTGCGTGCGGCGATAGGGGTCGGCGTCGGCCTCGGCGCGGTGATCGTCCTCTCGCTCTTCTTCGTGAAGGCCGTCTTCGTCGGTGTGATCGCCGTCGCCGTCGTCGTCGGTCTGTGGGAGCTGACCTCCCGCCTCGAGGAGCGCAAGCAGATCAAGGCGCCCCTCGTCCCGCTCGCGGTGGGCGGCGCGGCGATGGTCGTCGCCGGTTACGTCCGCGGCGCGGAGGGCGCCTGGGTCGCGATGGCGCTCACCTCCCTCGCGGTCCTGGTCTGGCGGATGACCGAACCGCCGGAGGGCTATCTGCGGGATGTCACCGCCGGCATCTTCGCGGCGTTCTACGTCCCCTTCCTGGCCACCTTCGTCGCGCTGATGCTGGCGGCGGACGACGGCCCGGAGCGGGTGATCACGTTCCTGCTGCTGACCGTGGTCAGCGACACCGGCGCGTACGCGGTCGGCTGGCGCTTCGGCCGGACCAAGCTCGCGCCGCGCATCAGCCCCGGCAAGACCCGCGAGGGGCTGCTCGGCGCGGTGTCGTTCGCGATGGCCGCGGGGGCGCTGTGCATGCAGTTCCTCGTCGGCGGCGGCACCTGGTGGCAGGGGCTGCTCCTCGGCCTCGCGGTCGCGGTCAGCGCCACGCTCGGCGACCTGGGCGAGTCGATGATCAAGCGGGACCTCGGCATCAAGGACATGGGCACGCTGCTCCCCGGGCACGGCGGGATGATGGACCGCCTGGACTCCCTCCTGCCGACGGCCCCGGTGGTGTGGCTGCTGCTGGTCCTGTTCGTCGGAAGCGGTTGACAGACAGCAGGTACGCTGGAAGGGCCCGCGCGAGCCGGGAGCCGTCGTGGCCGACGGCGTCCAGGTCACCGCGGGCCCTTCTACGTGGTCCCTGCTGCCGCAGGGACGGTCCTGTGAGGTCTCCTGGCTTCGGCATCGCGTTGCCGTGCTCCCCGCCGACGCGGGGACGCCAGACCTCGTCGTCCTGAGGAGACGCTCAATCGTGGCCCGTCCAGTTCCCGGAGAACTCACCTTCGTCGCCCCCCGCGGAGCCAAGAAGCCGCCGCGGCACCTCGCCGACCTCACGCCCGCGGAGCGCAAGGAGGCCGTCGCCGCCATCGGCGAGAAGCCGTTCCGCGCCAAGCAGCTGTCCCAGCACTACTTCGCGCGGTACGCGCACGATCCGGCGCAGTGGACCGACATCCCCGCCGCGGCCCGCGAGAAGCTCGCCGGAGAGCTGCTGCCCGACCTGATGTCCGTCGTACGGCACATCTCCTGCGACGACGACACCACCCGCAAGACGCTCTGGCGCCTGCACGACGGCACCCTCGTCGAGTCCGTGCTGATGCGCTACCCGGACCGCGTCACCATGTGCATCTCCTCGCAGGCCGGCTGCGGGATGAACTGCCCCTTCTGCGCCACCGGGCAGGCCGGTCTCGACCGGAACCTGTCGACCGCCGAGATCGTGCACCAGATCGTCGACGGCATGCGGGCACTGCGCGACGGAGAGGTCCCCGGAGGCCCGGCCCGGCTGTCGAACATCGTCTTCATGGGCATGGGCGAGCCGCTCGCCAACTACAAGCGGGTCGTCGGAGCCGTGCGCCGCCTCACCGACCCCGAGCCGGACGGCCTCGGGCTCTCGCAGCGCGGCATCACCGTCTCGACCGTCGGCCTGGTGCCGGCGATGCTCCGCTTCGCCGACGAGGGCTTCAAGTGCCGCCTCGCGGTGTCGCTGCACGCCCCGGACGACGAGCTGCGCGACACCCTGGTCCCCGTCAACACCCGCTGGAAGGTCCGCGAGGTCCTCGACGCCGCCTGGGAGTACGCGGAGAAGTCCGGCCGCCGGATCTCCATCGAGTACGCGCTGATCCGCGACATCAACGACCAGGCGTGGCGCGGTGACCTCCTCGGCCGACTGCTCAAGGGCAAGCGGGTCCACGTCAACCTGATCCCGCTCAACCCGACGCCCGGCTCGAAGTGGACGGCCTCGCGCCCCGAGGACGAGAAGGCGTTCGTGGAGGCCATCGCCGCGCACGGCGTGCCGGTCACCGTCCGGGACACCCGCGGTCAGGAGATCGACGGCGCCTGCGGGCAGCTGGCGGCGCAGGAGCGGTGACCTCAGGGCCGTCGGCCATGGCTGATACTGTGCCCTGTGTATTCGCACAAATGAACAACGAAACATTCCGACAGGGGAGCGCACCACAGCGCTGAGAGTGCGGCAGGCCGTCACGGCCACGGGCCGCAGACCCTCGGACCTGATCCGGGTCATACCGGCGTAGGGAGTCAGCATCATCATGAACAGCCAGCTTCGGCGTGCCGTCGGCACGGCACTCGTCGGCGCCCTCGGCATCACGACGCTCGCCGCCTGCGGAGGGGAGTCCAAGGACTCCGGATCCGGCGGCGGGAGCGAGTCGAAGACCGTCACCCTCGTCAGCCACGATTCCTTCGCCGCGTCAGAGGCGGTGCTCAAGGAGTTCACCCGGCAGACCGGCTACACGGTCAAGGTGCTCAAGAGCGGCGACGCCGGCACCGCCCTCAACAAGGAGATCCTCACCAAGGGCTCCCCGCAGGGCGACGTCTTCTTCGGCGTCGACAACACCCTCCTCTCCCGCGCTCTCGACAACGACCTCTTCACGCCCCACGAGGCCAAGGGCCTCGACCGGGTCGCCGAAGAGGTGCAGCTCGACGCCGACAAGCACCGTGTGACGCCCGTCGACACCGGCGACATCTGCGTCAACTACGACAAGAAGTTCTTCGCCGACAAGAAGCTCGCGCCGCCGAAGACCTTCGCCGACCTGGCGAAGCCCGAGTACAAGAACATGCTCGTCGTCGAGAACGCCGCCACGTCCTCCCCCGGCCTCGGCTTCCTCCTCGGCACCGTCGGCGCGTACGGCGAGTCCGGCTGGCAGGGCTACTGGAAGAAGCTCAAGGACAACGGCGTCAAGGTCGTCGACGGCTGGGAGCAGGCGTACAACGAGGAGTTCTCCGGCTCTGCCGGGGGCAAGAAGGCGGGGGCCGACCGCCCGCTCGTCGTCTCGTACGCCTCCAGCCCGCCCGTCGAGGTCCTCTACTCCGACCCTTCCCCAAGCTCTTCGAGCAGGGGATACCCCATGCCTGCCGAGGCGCCGACCGGTGTGGCCAGCGGCACCTGCTTCCGCCAGATCGAGTTCGCCGGCCTGCTCAAGGGCGCGGCGAACGAGGCGGGCGGCAAGGCGCTGCTGGACTTCCTGATCAGCAGGAAGTTCCAGGAGGACATGCCGCTGAACATGTTCGTCAACCCGGTGGTCGAGGACGCGAAGCTGCCCGAGCTGTTCACCGAGCACGGCGCCGTGATCGAGAAGCCCGAGACCGTCGCCGCGGACACCATCGCGAAGAACCGTGAGCAGTGGGTCCGGTCGTGGTCCTCGCTCGTCGTGAAGTAAGGACGTCCCTGCGCGGGAACGCGGCACGGCTCGGCCTGATGGCCGGCCCTGTCGCGTTCTTCGCCGTCTTCTTCGCCTACCCGGTCTCCGCGATCGTCGGACGGGGTCTTCACGCCGACGGCGCCTGGCAGTTCGGCCGGTTCGGCGAGGTCCTCGGCCGGCCGGACATCCTGTCGGTGCTGTGGTTCACCACCTGGCAGGCGCTCGCCTCCACGGCGCTGACCCTGCTGATCGCGCTCCCCGGCGCGTACGCGTTCGCCCGCCTCGACTTCCCGGGGAAGCGGCTGCTGCGCGCCGTGGTCACCGTGCCGTTCGTGCTGCCGACGGTCGTCGTCGGCACGGCCTTCCTGGCGCTGCTGGGCCGCGGCGGACTCCTCGACGAACTGTGGGGCGTCCGGCTGGACACCACCGTGTGGGCCATCCTCCTCGCGCACGTCTTCTTCAACTACGCCGTGGTGGTCCGCACCGTCGGCGGCCTCTGGTCGCAGCTCGACCCGCGCCAGGAGGAGGCCGCCCGGGTCCTCGGCGCCGGCCGCTTCGCCGCCTGGCGGCGGGTGACGCTCCCCGCTCTCGTACCGTCACTGGCCGCCGCCGCCCTGATGGTCTTCCTCTTCACCTTCACCTCGTTCGGCATCGTGCAGATCCTCGGCGGCCCGTCCTTCTCCACCCTGGAGGTGGAGATCTACCGGCAGACCGCCGACTTCCTGGACCTGACGACGGCGGCCGTGCTGACGATGGTGCAGTTCATGGCGGTCGGTGTGGTTCTCGCCGTGCACGCCTGGACCGTACGGCGGCGCGAGAGCGCCCTGCGGCTCGCCGACCCCGCCCGCACCGCGCGACGGCCGCGCGGCGCGGCCCAGTGGACCCTGCTCGGCGGTGTGCTGGCCACCGTGGCCGCCCTGCTGCTGGCGCCGCTCGCGGTGCTGGTGGAGCGTTCCTTCGACACCCCGGCCGGCTACGGGCTCGACTACTACCGGGAGCTGACCACCGTCGACCCGGCCGGCGGCGCCTTCCTCGTGCCGCCGATCGACGCCGTGTGGAACTCGCTCCGGTACGCCCTGGCCGCCACGGCCATCGCGGTCGCGGTCGGCGGGCTCGCCGCGGCGGCGCTCACCCGCAGAGCCGGCCGGCTGTTCCGCGGCTTCGACGCCCTGCTGATGCTGCCGCTCGGCGTCTCCGCCGTGACCGTGGGCTTCGGCTTCCTCATCACCCTCGACGAACCGCCGCTCGACCTGCGCGCCTCCTGGATCCTGGTGCCCCTCGCGCAGGCACTCGTCGGCGTGCCGTTCGTCGTCCGCACCATGCTGCCGGTGCTGCGCGCCGTGGACGAACGGCTGCGGGAGGCCGCCGCCGTCCTCGGCGCGTCCCCGCTGCGGGCCTGGCGCGAGGTCGACCTGCCGCTGGTGCGCAGGGCGCTGCTGGTGGCCGCCGGGTTCGCGTTCGCCGTATCCCTCGGCGAGTTCGGTGCCACCGTCTTCATCGCACGGCCCGACAACCCGACGCTGCCCGTCGCCGTCGCCCGCCTGCTCGGCCGGCCCGGCGAGTTCAACTACGGGCAGGCGATGGCGCTGAGCACGATCCTGATGGTGGTGTGCGCGGTGGCGCTGCTCCTGCTCGAACGCGTCCGCACCCAGTCCACGACCGAGGAGTTCTGATGACATTGCTGGAACTCCGGGGCGTGAGCGTACGGTTCGGGTCCCGGACCGCGCTCGACACGGTGGATCTGAAGGTCGCCGAGCACGAGATCGTGTGCCTGCTCGGGCCGAGCGGCAGCGGCAAGTCGACGCTGCTGCGGGCGGTCGCCGGGCTCCAGGACATCAACGCGGGCCGGGTCCTGCTCGGCGGCGCAGACCAGGCGGGGGTGCCGGTGCACCGCCGCGGGGTCGGGCTCATGTTCCAGGACCACCAGCTCTTCCCGCAGCGGGACGTCGGCGGCAACGTCGCGTTCGGGCTGCGGATGCACGGTGCCGGGCGCGGCGAACAGGCCCGCCGGACGGACGAGTTGCTGGAGCTCGTCGGCCTGCCCGGCGCGCACAGGCGCTCCGTCGCGGCGCTCTCCGGCGGCGAGCAGCAGCGGGTCGCCCTCGCCAGGGCGCTGGCGCCCGAGCCGAGGATCCTGATGCTCGACGAACCGCTCGGGCAACTCGACCGCGGGCTGCGGGAACGGCTCGTCGTCGAACTGCGCGGGCTGTTCGGGCGGTTGGGCACGACGGTGCTCGCCGTCACCCACGACCAGGGCGAGGCCTTCGCGCTCGCCGACCGTGTCGCGGTCATGCGCGACGGGCGGATCGCGCAGGCGGGGACTCCGCTGGAGGTCTGGCAGCGGCCCGCGTCGGAGTTCGTCGCCCGCTTCCTCGGCTTCGACAACGTGGTGGCCGCGACGGTCGTCGGCACGGCCGCCGACACGGTGTGGGGCAAGATCCCCGTGCCGGACGGCTCACCACAGGGCGCGCGCACGGTCCTCGTACGGCCCGACGGCGTACGGCTCACCGATCCCACGCAGGGCCTGCGGTGCACGGTCGGGTCCCGCACCTTCCGCGGCAGCCACGTCGCGGTGCGGCTGCGGCCGGACGACGGGCCTGAACTGGAGGCGGAGTGCTCGCTGGTCCAGGCGCCGGCCGAGGGCGACACGGTGGGCGTGGTGTTCGCCGCCGACGACGTGGTGGTCCTCGGGGCGGACGGGCCTTAGGCGGGCTGTTCGGGGACGGGCGTGGCGTCGAGCAGCCGGCGCAGGGCGCCCGGCGCCTCCTCGACCGAGTCGACGAGCGCGATCCGCGATTCCATCGACCGGCCGCGCGCCAGTGACCGCAGCAGCGGCCAGGCGGGCAGATGCTCCGTCCAGTGGGACCGGTTCACCAGCACCATGGGGGTCGGCTCGCCGCGGGACTCGTAGTAGTTCGGGGTCGCGTTGTCGAAGATCTCCTGCAGGGTGCCGGCGGCGCCCGGCAGGAAGATCACACCCTGGTTGGACCGGGCCAGCAGACCGTCCTCGCGGGTGGCGTTGGCGAAGTACTTGGCGAGGTGACTCGCGAAGGCGTTCGGCGGCTCGTGACCGTAGAACCAGGTCGGGATGCCGACCGAGTCGCCGCCCTGCGGCCAGCGGTGACGCACCTCGAAAGCGGCCTGCGCCCAGTCGGTCACCGACGGCGCGAACGACGGCGACTTGGCGAGCAGCAGCAGCGCGTCCTCCAGCATCCCGTCCGGGTGCGGAGCCGCGTACGCGCCGAGGTTGGCGGCCTCCATCGCGCCGGGTCCGCCGCCGGTGGCGACCGTGAACCCGGCACGGGACAGCTCGCGGCCGAGCCGTGCGGCGCCGGCGTACGCGTCCGTGCCGCGGCCCATCGCGTGCCCGCCCATGACGCCCACGACGCCCTGGCCGGCGAGGAGTTCGTCGAGCGCGTCGGAGATCGCGTCGTCGTGGACGGCGCGGAGCATCGAGGCGAAGATGTCGCCGTCGGCCTTGGTCCGCTGGAACCATGCGTAGGCGAGGGCGTCGGGCGTCGCCTCGTAACCGCCGTCCGCGAGGCCGGTGAAGAGGTCCCCGGGGGAGTACAGCCCGCCGCGGTACGGGTCGAAGGGCAGATCGGGCACGGGCGGGAAGACCAGCGCGCCGTCCGCGCGGACCTTGGCGGCGGCGTCCGGCTCCATCCGGCAGCCGAGGAACACCGCGGCGGTCGTCTCCGCGCGGAGCAGGTCGGCGGTGCGGGTGGTCAGGTCGAGGGACTGCAGCCGGTACCCGACGAGCGAACCGAGGGCGGCGACCTGGTCGAACTCGTCGAGGGACTCGATCTCGCGGTCGGGAGGGGTGGCCGTCATGCGCCCACGATAGGCGGCGGGCGGTCTTGTCCCCCACCCCGCCCCTTCCCGAACCGGGGGCCACCCCCGGGCCCCTGCGCCTCAATCGCCGGCGGGGCTGGATGTGCCCGGTTCCGTGCCGGGGCCGTTGCCTTGAGCTTTGCCGGGGCCGGGGGCCGGCCCGGTTGTCGGGGCTCCGGCCCGAGTCCCGCGCCTCAATCGCCGGCGGGGCTTGAGCGGTCGGTTCCGTACCGGTCCGGTGCCTTGAGTGTTGGTGGGCTCCGCCCGGACCCGCGCCTCAAACGCCGGGGGGCCGGATGTGCCCGGTTCAGTCGCCGGCGGGGCTGATTTCGGGAGCGAAATCCAGCCCGGCCGGGATTGAGGCCACCGCGCGGAGCGCGGTACCGGGTCCGGGGCTTGCCCCCACGCGGCGGAGCCGCACATCGATACAGCGGGAGGGGCCGGGGTGGGGAGGACGCCCCGCGCAGCGGTTCGGCCGAAACGGTTCAGCGGTTCAGCGGCGCCGCCGCCAGCGCCCCCACCGTGAGGGTCAGCGGGACGAAGACCGTCACGAGGACGCCCGCCCGCAGCGCCGCCGCCTGCCGCAGGAGCGTCGCCGGGGCGCCCAGCGTGTCCAGCGCCGTCGTGGTCTCGGCGCGGGCCGCCCGGGCGTCGAGGGCGGACGTCAGGAGCGTCGCCGCCGTGCAGGCGACGACGAGTGTCGCGCCGAGCGCCGTCATAGGGCCCCAGGGCCGCGGGGCGGAGCCGTACGCCGCCGTGGTCGCGACCGCGCCGGAGGCCACCGCGCACAGCACGCCGAGCGGCCGGCCGATGCGCCGGGACTCGTGCATGAGGAGGCGGCCGGCCAGCAGGCGGGTCGCGCCGGGGCGGGTGGACTGGAGGAGGCGGCCGCAGAGGTGCGTGACGGCCGGGCCGGCGAGCCAGAGACCGAGGGCGGTGAGCGTCCAGCCCGCCAGCACTCCGGCCGGCCGTCCGTCGGCGCGGACGGCGCTCGTGTACGTCTCGACGGCCAGGCCGACCGCGACGAGCGCGACGCCCCACGGCAGCCCGGCCGGGGTGGCGTCCGGCTCCTCGGCGTCGGGCGACGTGGCGCCCGGCCGCAGGACCGCCGCGGCCGCCGCGGTGGCCAGCAGCGGCACCAGCGCCAGGAGTGTGAGCGCGGCGGGCAGCGGCAGCGGCAGGTCCGCGGCGAGGAGTTCGGCCGCGGCCCCGTCGAACGGCAGCCCCGACAGGTCGCCCCGCAGATGCAGGAAGAACAGCAGCGCGACCATGCTGCCGAGCGTGCAGGACAGCGCGGTGGACGCGACGGCGAGCGCGGTGAGGCGGAGGGGCCCGAGCCCGACGGCGGACAGCCCGGGCCGCGGCCGGGTCCCCGGGTCCGTACGGGCCACGGCCACCGCGAGGTACACCGTCGCGGCGAGCGGCAGGCCGCACCACAGCAGGCGCGTCACGGCGGCCGGGTCGCCGGGGTGCGACAGCGCGTACATCAGCGTGCACAGCAGCAGGAAGCCGACACCCGCCGATGCCCCCGCCACCACCAGACGGCGCAGGAGTACCAGCGGATGCGCCCCGCGGGCTAGACGGAGAGCGAGCACGCGGCGGCCCGGCCTTCCGCGTCCGCGCCTGCCGGGGAGCCCACGCGCCGCCCGTCGGCGAGCGTGATCGTACGGTCGGCGAGCGCCGCGACGTCCGCGTCGTGCGTGGCGATGACCATGGTGATCCGGTGCGAGCGGACGGCGGCGGCGAGCGTACGCAGGACGTGCGCCCGGTCGATGCTGTGCAGCGGCGCCGTCGGCTCGTCGGCGAAGAGCACGGACGGGGTGGTGACCAGGGCCCGCGCGACGGCGACGCGCTGCTGCTCGGCCCGGAGCAGGGCGCGGGGGCGCTTGCTCGCGCAGGGGCCGATGTCCAGCCGCTCCATCCACTCCATCGCCGTCGTCTTCGCGGCCCGCCGGGAGACGCCCGCGAGCAGCAGCGGCAGGGCGGCGTTCTCCCAGGCCTTCAGTTCCGGTACGAGCGTCGGCTCCGGATCGATCCAGCCGAAACGGTCGCGCCGCAGCCGCTCGCGCACCATCGGCGGCATGGTGTGCACGGGGGTGCTGTTGAACCAGACCTCGCCCTGCTGCGGGACGAGCCGCCCGGACAGGCACTGCAGGAGCGTGGTCTTGCCGCTGCCGCGCGCACCGTGCACGGCGAGGATCTCGCCGTCCCGCACGCCCAGCGACACGCCGACGAGGGCCGGGGAGCCGCGGTGGGCGTGGTGCAGGGCGCGAGCCCAGATCACATCGTTGTCCGGCGGGGCCACCATGACGTACACCTCGGTTCTGATCACATATCCGGCCCCCCGTACGGGGGAACGAAGACAGGGCCGATCGGTCACTGGGCACGCTAAGGAGTCACTGCCGGGCTCCGGGGAAGCACGCGGCCCGGGCGCCGTCCATCTCACTCGGATGGAGGCACCCGGGCCGCGGCCGGGGGAGAGCGGGGTGGGGCCGGACGGGTCCGGCCCCGGCGGGGCTAGAGCTTGGTCCACGCCTCGGTGAGGACGCCGCGCAGTATCTGCTCGATCTCGTCGAACGTCGACTGGTCGGAGATCAGCGGCGGTGCGAGCTGGACGACCGGGTCGCCACGGTCGTCGGCCCGGCAGTACAGGCCGTTGTCGTACAGCGCCTTGGAGAGGAAGCCGTACAGGACGCGCTCGGTCTCCTCGTCGTTGAAGGACTCCTTGGTGACCTTGTCCTTCACCAGCTCGATGCCGTAGAAGAAGCCGTTGCCGCGGACGTCGCCGACGATCGGCAGGTCGTGCAGCTTCTGCAGCGTGGAGAGGAAGTTGCCCTCGTTGTCGAGGACGTGCTGGTTGAGGCCCTCGCGCTCGAAGATGTCGAGGTTGGCGAGGCCCACGGCCGCGGAGACCGGGTGGCCGCCGAAGGTGTAGCCGTGCAGGAAGGTGTTGTCGCCCTTGTAGAACGGCTCCGCGAGGCGGTCGGAGACGATGCAGGCGCCGATCGGGGAGTAGCCGGACGTCATGCCCTTGGCGCAGGTGATCATGTCCGGCACGTAGTCGAACTTGTCACAGGCGAACATCGTGCCGAGCCGGCCGAAGGCGCAGATGACCTCGTCGGAGACGAGCAGCACGTCGTACTGGTCGCAGATCTCGCGGACCCGGCGGAAGTACCCGGGCGGCGGCGGGAAGCAGCCGCCGGCGTTCTGCACCGGCTCGAGGAAGACCGCGGCGACGGTCTCGGGGCCCTCGAAGAGGATCTGCTGCTCGATCTGGTCGGCGGCCCAGCGGCCGAAGGCCTCGGGGTCGTCGCCGTAGATCGGGGCGCGGTAGATGTTGGTGTTCGGCACCTTGTGAGCGCCGGGGACCAGCGGCTCGAAGGGGGCCTTGAGGGCCGGCAGGCCGGTGATGGACAGGGCGCCCTGCGGGGTGCCGTGGTAGGCGACCGCGCGCGAGATGACCTTGTACTTGGTCGGCTTGCCCTGCAGCTTGAAGTACTGCTTGGCGAGCTTCCAGGCGGTCTCGACGGCCTCGCCGCCGCCGGTGGTGAAGAAGACCTTGTTGAGGTCGCCCGGCGCGTGGTGGGCGAGACGCTCCGCGAGCTCGACCGCCTTGGGGTGCGCGTAGGACCAGACGGGGAAGAACGCGAGCTCCTGCGCCTGCTTGTAGGCGGTCTCCGCGAGCTCGTGGCGGCCGTGGCCCGCGTTGACCACGAAGAGGCCGGAGAGGCCGTCGAGGTAGCGCTTGCCCTTGTCGTCGTAGATGTAGGTGCCCTCGCCACGCACGATGGTGGGCACGGGTGCGTGCTCGTACGACGACATGCGGGTGAAGTGCATCCACAGGTGGTCGTAGGCGGTCTTGGAGAGGTCCTTGCTCACGGCTATCGGGTTCCCCACATATAGGTCTGCTTCTTGAGCTTGAGGTAGACGAAGCTCTCGGTGGAGCGCACGCCGGGGAGCGCGCGGATCCGTTTGTTGATCACTTCGAGGAGGTGGTCGTCGTCCTCGCAGACGATCTCCACCATCAGGTCGAAGGAGCCCGCGGTCATCACCACGTACTCGCACTCGGCCATGGCCGTCAGCGCGTCCGCCACGGGATCGACGTCGCCCTCGACCGTGATGCCGACCATCGCCTGGCGTCGCAGGCCCACGGTGAGCGGGTCGGTGACGGCGACGATCTGCATGACGCCCTGGTCGAGCAGCTTCTGGACGCGCTGCCGCACGGCCGCTTCGGACAGGCCGACGGCCTTGCCGATCGCGGCGTACGGACGGCGACCGTCCTCCTGGAGCTGTTCGATGATCGCGAGGGAGACCGCGTCGATCGTCGGAGTCGACGAACCGCTCACGGTCGGGTTCCTGGAGTCTGCGCTACGACTGGCCACGACCACACTGTGCACCGCGACTCGTCTGTCTGGCAAGCCCGGAGCGATGAAATTCGTTGTTGAGAGGGTCAAACTTCACTGAATCCGAAGTTGGAGCGTGGTGGGCCTGTTGAAAAGCTCAGCGGAGCGATTAGGGTGGGTGTCTCACCCATCGGACACGACAGGAGGGGTGGCAACAGTGACCACCGAGCTGCGTCGACTGCGCAACTACATCAACGGGGAGTTCAAGGACGCCGCCGACGGCCGGACGATCGACATCGTCAACCCCGTCACCGGCGAGGTGTACGCCACGTCGCCGCTCTCCGGCCAGGCCGACGTCGACGCCGCCATGGACGCTGCCGCGGCCGCCTTCCCCGCCTGGCGCGACACCACGCCCGCCGAGCGCCAGAAGGTGCTGCTCAAGATCGCCGACGCGTTCGAGGAGCGGGCCGAGGACCTGATCGCGGCCGAGTCGGAGAACACCGGCAAGCCGATCGGGCTCACCCGCACCGAAGAGATCCCGCCGATGGTGGACCAGATCCGCTTCTTCGCGGGCGCCGCGCGCATGCTGGAGGGCCGCTCCGCGGGCGAGTACATGGAGGGTCTGACCTCCATCGTCCGGCGCGAGCCGGTCGGCGTCTGCGCGCAGGTCGCGCCGTGGAACTACCCGATGATGATGGCCGTCTGGAAGTTCGCCCCGGCGCTCGCCGCGGGCAACACCGTCGTGCTGAAGCCCTCGGACACCACGCCCGCGTCGACGGTCCTGATGGCCGAGATCATCGGCGCGATCGCGCCCAAGGGCGTCTTCAACGTCGTCTGCGGCGACCGCGACACCGGCCGCACGATGGTCGAGCACCCGACCCCCGCGATGGCCTCCATCACCGGCTCCGTACGCGCGGGCATCCAGGTCGCGGCGTCCGCGGCCAAGGACGTCAAGCGCGTCCACCTGGAGCTCGGCGGCAAGGCGCCGGTCGTGGTCTTCGAGGACACCGACATCGCCAAGGCCGTCGAGGACATCTCCGTGGCCGGCTTCTTCAACGCCGGTCAGGACTGCACCGCGGCGACCCGGGTGCTGGTGCACGAGTCGATCCACGACGAGTTCGTGTCCGCGCTGGCCAAGGCCGCGGCGGAGACGAAGACGGGCGCCCCGGACGACGAGGACGTGCTCTACGGCCCGCTGAACAACGCCAACCAGCTGAAGCAGGTCACCGGCTTCATCGACCGGCTGCCGGCGCACGCCAAGGTCGAGGCCGGCGGTCAGCGGGTCGGCGACAAGGGCTTCTTCTACGCCCCGACCGTCGTCTCCGGCCTCAAGCAGGACGACGAGATCATCCAGAACGAGGTCTTCGGCCCGGTCATCACCGTCCAGTCCTTCACCGACGAGGCGCAGGCCCTCGAGTGGGCGAACGACGTGGAGTACGCGCTGGCGTCCTCGGTGTGGACCAAGGACCACGCGCGGGCGATGCGCATGTCCAAGTCCCTCGACTTCGGCTGCGTCTGGATCAACACCCACATCCCGCTGGTGGCGGAGATGCCGCACGGCGGCTTCAAGAAGTCCGGCTACGGCAAGGACCTCTCGGCGTACGGCTTCGACGACTACACGCGCGTCAAGCACGTGATGACGTCCCTCGACGGCTGACCCGTCCTCTTCTCCGCAAGGAGAAACGCTGCGCGCCCGGTGCTCTGTGCACCGGGCGCGCAGCCGTTCTCGCGACCGTGGCGGAAAGGCGACGCTCCGTCAACTTTCCGGCGCAGACTGGGCTCATGAGCGACGACCGGATGAGCGCGACTGTCACCTACGGCCTGCTCGCCGCCTGGGCGCTGCACGACCTGGAGGAGCTGACCACCGGGCCGCGGTGGCTCCGTCGAAACGTCCCCGTGCTGCGGGAACGGTTCCCGCAGGTCCCCGAGCGGCTGTGGCGGGCCGCGGAGACGGTCGACGAGCGCGAATTCACGGCGGCGGTGGGAGTGATGGCCCTGATGGTCGGTGCCGCGTCCGTGGCCGGGCACCGCAGCGGCGGCCGGTCGGCCTTCTACCAGGGCGCGGTCGACGGTTTCGGGCTGCACGGCCTTGTCCACATCGCCCAGGCGGCCGCCGTGCGCGGCTACACCCCCGGCTCGGTGACCTCCCCGCTGATCGTGGTGCCGTTCGCGCTCTGGGCCAGGGGGCGGCTGCGGCGGGCCGGGGTGCTGCGGCCCGCCCGGGCGCGGGAGGTCGCGGTGGGACTGGCGGCGGCCGCGGGCGTGACCGCGGCCGCCCATCTGGTCGCCCGGCGGATCAGCGGCGTCCGACCGCTGTGACCATGGTTTTGAACGTGTTCACTTCTGCCGTAGGCTGCCCGTATGAGCGAGAGAGCAGCCCTCTTGCGGGGGATACGCGTGTGGTTGGGCTTCTTCGTGGTGTGTCTGGTGCTCAGTGGGGTGACCGCCTTTCCGCTGGTGACGGAGATGCGGTGGCTGGAGGGCCTGTTGAAGTCCTCCGCCTCGCCCGTACCCGAGCAACTGCCCGCCGCCATGGAGTGGATCGAGCGGGTACGGGAAGGGCTCGAGGCGACTGAGGAGAAGTACCCGTTCGTGCTCTACGGCACGGACTGGCTCGCCTTCGCCCATCTGGTGATCGCCGTCGCCTTCTACGGGCCCTACCGCGACCCCGTCCGCAACATCTGGGTGGTGGAGTTCGGCATGATCGCCTGCGCCGGGATCATCCCGCTCGCCCTGATCTGCGGCCCGATCCGGGGCATCCCCTTCTGGTGGTCGGTGATCGACATGTCCTTCGGCGTCTTCGGCGTGATCCCGCTGTATCTCGTCCGCCGCAGGATCAAGCGTCTCGAGGCGCTGACGGCGCCGGCCCCCGCACGGGAACCGGCACCGTCGGCGGCCTGACATCGCGGCCAGGGGCCGGCGGTTACGGCTTGCGGCCCACCGCGCCGAACTGCGCCACCTCCGCCGCCTCGGGCGCGCCCCAGCGCGCGCACGAGACGATGCCCGGCTCGACGATCTCCAGACCGTCCAGGAAGGAGGCGAACTCCGCGCGGCTGCGGGCGGTGATGGGCGGGGTCGCGTTCTCGTTCCAGAACGCCATCGCGTCCGCGTTGCCCTCGCCGCCGAGCTCCAGTGTCGGGTGGGTGAGGACAAGATGGCTGCCGGACGGCAGCGCGTCCATCAGCGTACGGACGATCGACCGGGCCTTGTCGGTGTCGAGCACGAAGTTCAGGATGCCGAGCATCATCAGGGCGACGGGGCGGCTCAGGTCGAGCGCCTGGGCGGCGGAGCGCAGGATGCTGTCGGGGTCGTGGGCGTCCGCGTCCACGTACTCCGTCACGCCCTCAGGGGTGCCCGCCAGCAGGGCGCGCGCGTGGGTCAGCACGATCGGATCGTTGTCCACGTAGACGATCCGCGCGTCGGGCGCGATGCGCTGTGCCACCTCGTGCGTGTTGTCGGCGGTCGGCAGGCCCGTGCCGATGTCGAGGAACTGCCCGACCCCCGCCTCGCCCGCCAGGTACGACACGGACCGGCCGAGGAACGCACGGTCGGCGCGGGCCACTTCGGCGATGCTCGGGAACATGCCGGCGACCTGCGCGCCGACCTCCTGGTCCACCGCGTAGTTGTCCTTGCCGCCCAGCCAGTAGTTCCAGACACGGGCGTTGTGCGCCATGTCGGTGCGGATCCGGTCTCTCAACTGCGGAATCCCTTCAAGGAGCGCGAGTCGTCCAGGACGGCCCTGAGGGCGTCGACCCGGTTCGTGGTGATCGAGTCGACGCCGCAGCCGACCAGTCGCCGCATCGTACGACGGGTGTCCGCCGTCCACGCGGAGAGCAGCAGACCGTCCCGGTGCACCCGGTCCGCCAACTCGGGCCCCACCAGGCCGAATCGGTAGTTCAGCCAGCGCGGTCTCACGGCGTCCAGCAGCGCGGGACGCGGCGGGGCCAGCGTCGTCCACGTCATCGCGATCTCCGCCGAGGCGTCGGCCGCCCGCACCGCCAGCATCGTCGCGGGACCCGCGCAGTAGTAGACGTGCTCTCCGGCGCCGCAGTCGCGGACGGTGTCCACCACCCCGCGCACCGACTCCGGTGTCGCGCCCGGCAGATCGATCATCAGCCGGCGCCCGCCGAGCACGGTCAGCGCCTCGCGCAGCGTCGGCACGCCGCCGTGGGTGAGGGAATCGACCTCGGCCTTCGTGAGCCGCGCCAGCGGCCGGTCATGCCCCCACAGCCGCTTGAGCGTCGCGTCGTGCAGCAGCACGGGCACGCCGTCGCGGGTGAGCCGCACATCGATCTCGACCGCGTCCCCGCCGCGTTCGAGGGCCGAGCGCAGCGAGGGCAGGGTGTTCTCACGGAACCGGTACGGGTCGCCCCGGTGGGCGACCGCCGTCACCGCGCGCATGTCAGCGGGCGAGCCACTCGTCGGTGTACGTGTCGATCTCCGCGGCGATCCGCGCCTTGCCGGCCGGGTCGAGGAACGACGCCTCCACCGCGTTCTTCGCGAGGGCGGCGACGCCGCGCTCGTCCAGCTCCAGCAGGCGGGCGGCGACCGCGTACTCGCTGTTGAGGTCGGTGCCGAACATCGGCGGGTCGTCGCTGTTGATCGTCACCAGGACACCGGCGGCGACCATCTCCCTGATCGGGTGCTCGTCGAGACGGGCGACCGCCCGGGTGGCGATGTTGGAGGTGGGGCACACCTCCAGCGGGATGCGGTGCTCGGCGAGATACGCCAGCAGCCGGGGGTCCTGCACCGAGGTGGTGCCGTGCCCGATGCGCTCGGCGCCCAGCTCGTTCAGCGCGTCCCAGACGGTCTGCGGACCGGTCGTCTCACCGGCGTGCGGCACCGAGTGCAGTCCGGCGGCGATCGCGCGGTCGAAGTACGGCTTGAACTGGGGGCGCGGCACCCCGATCTCCGGGCCGCCGAGGCCGAACGAGACCAGGCCCTCGGGGCGCAGGTCGACGGCGAGCCGGGCGGTCTCCTCCGCGGCCTCGAGACCGGCCTCGCCGGGAATGTCGAAGCACCAGCGCAGGACCACCCCCAGCTCGGTCTCCGCAGCCCTGCGGGCGTCCTCGACGGCGGCCATGAAGGCCTTCTCCTCGATGCCGCGGCGGGTGGAGCTGAAGGGCGTGATGGTCAGCTCGGCGTACCGGATGTTCTGTCGTGCCATGTCACGGGCGACCTCGAAGGTGAGCAGCCGCACGTCGTCCGGGGTGCGGATCAGGTCCACGACCGTCAGATAGACCTCGATGAAGTGCGCGAAGTCGGTGAACGTGAAGTAGTCCGCGAGCGCCTCGGGGTCGGCGGGCACCTTCGAGTCCGGGTGGTTCGCCGCCAGTTCGGCGACGATCCGGGGAGAAGCGGAACCGACATGATGCACATGCAGCTCGGCCTTGGGCAGCCCTGCGATGAAGGGGTGCAGATCGGTCATCGGTTCCTCCAAGTGGGACGTGCCGCTCCTGCTCACGGGCAGGTCCTGGGTGCCGGGCGGTGCTCTGCCCGGGGATCATCGTAGGCGGCCCTCCGGAGGGTGAGGTCAAGGCCGTAGCATGGCCGGACCACCGATGGGGGAGAAGCATGTCCGACAACCAGGTCCAGCCGCCCGGCGGGCCGCAGCCGCACGACCCGTGGGCTCCGCCGGAGAACAGCAGCGCAGCCGGCGGCGTACCCCTGGACAAGCCGGCGGCGACCCCGCCGCCGAGCGTGCACGACCAGCAGACGGTCATCTCGATGCCGGGCGCCGACGGCACCGGTTCGGTACCGCCGCCGCCCGTCGCACCCGGCGGCCCCGCCCCGGCCCAGCCCCCCGCGGGCGCCTACGGCTACCCGGCCGCGCCGGGAATGCCGCAGCCTCCGGCCGCCGGCGGCTACGGCGTCCCCGACCCCTACGGCGCGGGCTACCCGGGCTACCCCGGCTACGGCCAGACCGCCGGGTGGCAGCAGCAGCCGGCCAACGGCATGGGCATCACCGCGATGGTGCTCGGCATCCTCGCGGTCACCATCGGCTGGTGCTACGGCATTCCAGCGCTGATCCTGGGCACGCTCGCCCTGATCTTCGGGATCCTGGGCCGCAAGCGCGCCAAGCGGGGCGAGGCGAACAACGGCGGCATGGCGCTGGCCGGCATCATCATGGGCGCGATCGGCCTGGTGATCTTCCTGCTCTTCGCCGTCGGCATCGGCCTGTTCATCGCGAACGTGGACAAGCTCGAGGACGACTACAACGAGGACTCCTACAACGACGATCCCTTCCGCTCGAGCCTGGTCGTCGACGTCACCCGCTGACGCCGCCCCGCAGCTCCTCGCGCGCCTCCATCAGCGCGAATCCCAGCAGGTTCAGCCCGCGCCAGCGCGCCGGGTCCTGCGCCCGCTCGTCGTCCGAGGCCAGTCCGATGCCCCACACGCGGTCCATGGGACTGGCCTCCACGAGCACCCGGTCCCCCGTGGCCAGCAGGAAGTCGCGCAGCGCCGCGTCCTGCCCGAACTTGTGCACACTGCCCGCCCGCACGACGGCGAACCGCTCGCGCTCCCATATGGAGTCGTCGAAGCCGCGCACCAGCCGCCCCGCCTTCTTGGCCTCCGCCGGCGTCCGCGCGGCCAGCGCCGCCCGCTCCGCCTCGGCGTCGCCGAACAGCCGGGCCTTGGCCGCCATCATCCAGTGCTCCGCCGTCTCGTACCGCACGCCGTCCACCTCGAACGGCGACGGCCACCACTGACTGAGGCAGCCCGCACCGGGCGTGCCGTCCCGGCGTGCCCGGTGGCCCCAGAAGTGCAGGTACTTCACCCGCTGCCCCTCGGCCGTCCGCCTGACCAGCTCGTCGATCCCCATGACACACGAGTGTGGCAGCCGCCACTGACACCTCGTCCTGCCGAAGGCGCGTCGACGCGACACATGGTCGACCGATTCCGTCGCGTAATCAAATGGCAACAACGGAATCCCTTGTTGCGTGGGTCACCTTCTGTCAGGATCGGCACTCAATTCGAGCTGGGACTACGGAGAGCGCTATGGGCAACCGCTACCGGACACAGGACCGCTTCGCGGCCGGCGCGCAGTACATCGGCGGCAGGCTGCGCCCCGGCACCTCGGGACGCACACAGGACATCGTCGACCCGGCCACGGGCGAGACGGTCCACACCTACGAACTGGCGGGCACCGCGGACGTGGACGCGGCCGTCGCCGCCGCCCGTGACGCGCTGCCCGGCTGGGCCGCGGCCACGCCGGCCGAGCGCTCCGACGCCCTGCACCGCTTCGCGGGGGTGCTCGCCGGCCAGGCCGACGACTTCGCCGGCGCCGAATCGCTCCAGTGCGGCAAGCCGCTGCGCCTGACCACCGAATTCGACGTCCCCGGCAGCGTCGACAACACCGCCTTCTTCGCCGGTGCGGCCCGCCACCTCCAGGGGCAGTCCGCCGGCGAGTACAGCGCGGACCACACCTCGTACGTACGGCGCGAGCCGATCGGCACGGTCGGCTCCATCGCCCCGTGGAACTACCCGCTCCAGATGGCCGCGTGGAAGGTCCTGCCGGCCATCGCCGCCGGCAACACCATCGTCCTCAAGCCCGCCGAGATCACCCCGCTCACCTCGCTGATGTTCGCCCAGGCGGCCACCGAGGCGGGCATCCCCGACGGCGTCGTCAACATCGTCAGCGGCGCGGGCAGGGACGCCGGTGAACACCTCGTCGGCCACCCGGACATCGCCATGACGTCCTTCACCGGCTCGACCGCCGTCGGCAAACGCGTCGCGCGCGTCGCCACGGAGACCGTCAAACGCCTCCACCTCGAACTCGGCGGCAAGGCCCCCTTCGTGGTCTTCGACGACGCCGACCTCGAGGCCGCCGCGCACGGGGCGGTCGCCGGATCGCTGATCAACACCGGCCAGGACTGCACCGCCGCCACCCGCGCCTACGTCCAGCGGCCCCTGTACGACGCGTTCGTCGGCGCCGTCGCCGACCTGATGGAGACGGTCCGGCTCGGCGACCCGTTCGACCCGGCCACCGACCTCGGCCCGCTCGTCTCCCACGCGCAGCGCGACCGCGTCGCCGGCTTCGTCGACCGGGCCCGCGGCTACGCCACCGTCGTCACCGGCGGCGAGGCCCCCGGGGGCGACCTGAAGGGCGGCGCCTTCTACCGGCCCACCCTCGTCACCGGCGCCGCGCAGGACAGCGAGATCGTGCAGTCCGAGATCTTCGGCCCCGTCCTCGTCGTGCTCCCCTTCGACACCGACGACGAGGGCATCGCGCTCGCCAACGACACGCCCTACGGACTGGCCGCCTCGGCCTGGACCAGGGACGTCTACCGTGCCGGGCGCGCCACCCGCGAGATCAGGGCCGGCTGCGTGTGGGTCAACGACCACATTCCGATCATCAGCGAGATGCCGCACGGCGGATACCGGGCCAGTGGCTTCGGAAAGGACATGTCGGCGTACTCCTTCGAGGAGTACACGCAGGTCAAGCATGTGATGTACGACAACACCGCCATCGTCCGCAAGGACTGGCACCGCACCATCTTCCAAGGCCGATAGCCGGCGGCCGCGCCTTCGGCGGCCATCCACCCGAAAGGGCAGAGCGTCATGGAGCAGTACGAGACCGAGCGCCTCTCAGCGGCCCAGCTGGCGGCCGTGCGGCGCAGCATGACCAGCGGACGCGGGGCGCTGTCCCGCCGCTCGCTGCTGCGCGCCTCGGGCGCCGGCGTGTTCGCCGTCGGCGGCGCGGGAATCCTGAGCGGCTGCGGCATCCCGCCCGCCAAGCGGGAAGGCGGGGCGGCCGACTCCGACGACCACTCGGACAAGGAGAAACTGGTCAACTTCTCCAACTGGACCGAGTACATGGACACCAGCGAGGACGGCAAGAGCCGCCCCACCCTCGAGGCGTTCACGAAGCGCACCGGGATCAAGGTCAAGTACACCGAGGACATCAACGACAACGTCGAGTTCTTCGGCAAGATCCAGCCGCAGCTGGCGGCCGGCCAGGACACCGGCCGCGATCTGATCAACGTCACCGACTGGCTGGCCGCCCGGATGATCCGGCTCGGCTGGGCACAGAAGCTCGACCCCTCGCTGCTGCCGCACGCCTACGCCAACCTCTCCTCCCAGTTCCGCACCGTGGACTGGGACCCGGGCCGGGCCTACTCGTACCCGTGGACCGGCATCCCGTGCGTCATCGCCTACAACTCCAAGGCGACCCGCGGCCGCAAGGTCGACTCCGTCACCCAGCTCCTCGACGACCCGACGCTCAAGGGCCGGGTCGGGTTCCTCACCGAGATGCGCGACACGGTCGGCATGACCATGCTCGACCAGGGCAAGGACCCCGCCGCCTTCACCGACGCCGACTTCGACGCCGCCGTCGGCCGGCTGCAGAAGGGCGTCGACAAGAAGCAGATCCGCCGCTTCACCGGCAACGACTACACGGCGGACCTGGCCAAGGGCGACATCGCCGCCTGTCTCGCCTGGGCCGGCGACGTCATCCAGCTCCAGGCCGACAACCCGGACATCAAGTACGCCATCCCCGCCGCCGGTTACGTCACGGCCACCGACAACCTGCTGGTCCCGGCGCAGGCCAGGCACCGCGAGAACGCCACCCGGCTGATCGACTACTACTACGAGCTGCCCGTCGCCGCGCAGCTCGCCGCGTACATCAACTATGTGTGTCCGGTCGCCGGAGTCGGCGCCGAACTCGCCAAGATCGACCCCGAGCTGGCAGAGAACCCGCTGATCATCCCCGACGAGGCCATGGCCGCGGGGTCCCACTCGTTCCGCTCGCTCTCCGCCAAGGAAGAGACGGCGTACGAGGAGAAGTTCGCCAAGCTCATCGGCGCCTGACCGTCCCCTTCCCCCGAGACACCTGGGATCGCGACCCATGACTGACAAGCAAGCGGGCGGCGACGTCCGCCTCTCCGGGATCAGCAAGACCTACGGCTCCTTCACGGCCGTCCACCCCCTGGACCTGACCGTCCCGCAGGGCTCGTTCTTCGCCCTGCTCGGCGCCTCCGGCTGCGGCAAGACCACCACGCTGCGGATGATCGCCGGACTGGAGGACCCCACGACGGGCACCGTCCGGCTCGGCGACAAGGACGTCACCGCCCTCCCGCCGCACAAACGCCCCGTCAACACGGTCTTCCAGAGCTACGCGCTCTTCCCCCACCTGAACATCTACGACAACGTCGCCTTCGGCCTGCGCCGCCGCGGCGTCAAGTCCGTGAAGAAGCAGGTCGACGACATGCTGGAGCTCGTCCAGCTCGGCGACTTCGCCCGGCGCAAGCCGCACCAGCTCTCCGGCGGCCAGCAGCAGCGCGTCGCCGTTGCCCGCGCCCTCATCAACCACCCGCAGGTCCTGCTGCTCGACGAACCGCTGGGCGCCCTCGACCTCAAACTGCGCCGCCAGATGCAGCTCGAGCTCAAGCGCATCCAGACCGAGGTCGGGATCACCTTCGTGCACGTCACCCACGACCAGGAGGAGGCCATGACCATGGCTGACACGGTCGCCGTGATGAACGGGGGCAGGGTCGAGCAGCTCGGCGCGCCCGCGGAGCTGTACGAGAACCCGCGGACCACGTTCGTCGCCAACTTCCTCGGCACCTCCAACCTGATCGAGGCCGAGGTCGTCCAGAACTCCGGCGGCGAGGTCGTCGTCACCGCCGGCGGCGGCAAGCTCCGGCTGCCGACCGGACGCTGCCCCGACGAGACGCCCGCGGGCGGCAGGCTTCTCGTCGGCATCCGGCCGGAGAAGATCTCCCTCACCCCCGCCGCCGACGCGGACGCCGTCCCCGCCGGCCGCAACTCCGTCACCGGCCGGATCCTCGACTCCTCCTTCATCGGCGTCTCCACCCAGTACGTCGTGGAGAGCCCCGCAGGCAAGGGACTCGAGGTCTACGCACAGAACGTCGAGCACCGGGCCGGCCTCGAACCCGGCGCGGAGGTCGTCCTGCACTGGAACCCGGAGCACACCTTCGGCCTGGACGCCGCCCAGGCCATCGACGCCGGTGTGGAGACCGTGGGGGAGACGGCATGACCGTCACCGAGGCGCCGCCCACCACTCCGGCGCCGGAGCAGCCGCCCGTCCACCGGACCCCGGTGCGCCGCCGACTGGTCCCGTACTGGCTGCTGCTGCCCGGCATCCTGTGGCTCGTCGTCTTCTTCGCGCTGCCGCTCGTCTACCAGGCGTCGACATCCGTGCAGACGGGCTCCCTGGAAGAGGGCTACGAGGTCACCTGGCACTTCGCCACCTACTGGGACGCGCTGAGCGAGTACTACCCGCAGTTCCTGCGCTCGCTGCTCTACGCGGGCACCGCCACCGTTCTGTGCCTGATGCTCGGCTACCCGCTCGCGTATCTGATCGCGTTCCGGGCCGGCCGCTGGCGCAATGTGCTGCTGGTACTGGTCATCGCCCCCTTCTTCACCAGCTTCCTGATCCGCACGCTCGCCTGGAAGACGATCCTCGCGGACGGCGGCCCCGTGGTCGACGTCCTGAACACGGTCGGCTTCCTCGACGTCACCGGCTGGCTCGGCATGACCGCCGGCGACCGGGTGCTCGCCACGCCGCTCGCGGTGGTCACCGGTCTGACGTACAACTTCCTGCCGTTCATGATCCTGCCGCTCTACACCTCGCTGGAGCGGATCGACCCCCGGCTCCACGAGGCGGCCGGCGACCTGTACGCCACGCCGTCCACCACCTTCCGCAAGGTGACCCTGCCGCTGTCCATGCCGGGCGTGGTCTCCGGGACGCTGCTGACGTTCATCCCGGCGAGCGGCGACTACGTCAACGCCCAGCTGCTGGGCTCCACCGACACCCGCATGATCGGAAACGTCATCCAGTCGCAGTTCCTGCGCGTCCTCGACTACCCGACGGCGGCGGCGCTGTCGTTCATCCTGATGGCGGCCGTCCTGCTCACCGTGACCGTCTACATCCGCCGGGCCGGAACGGAGGACCTGGTCTGATGCCATGGCTCAAGCGCAACCTCGTCGTCATCGCGGGCCTGCTCACGCTGGCCTATCTGATCCTGCCGAACATCGTCGTGATGGTGTTCTCCTTCAACAAGCCGGCCGGGCGCTTCAACTACGCCTGGCGGGAGTTCTCCACCGACGCGTGGCGCGACCCGTGCGGAGTCGCCGACCTCTGCGGCTCTCTCACCCTGTCCCTGCAGATCGCCCTGTGGGCGACGATCGGGGCCACCGTCCTCGGCGGGATGATCGCCTTCGCGCTGGTCCGCTACCGCTTCCGGGCCCGCGGCACGATCAACTCGCTGATCTTCCTGCCGATGGCGATGCCCGAGGTGGTCATGGCCGCCTCGCTGCTCACCCTCTTCCTCAACATGGGCGCGGAGCTGGGCTTCTGGACCATCCTCATCGCCCACACCATGTTCTGTCTGAGCTTCGTCGTGGTGGCGGTGAAGGCGCGTGTCATGTCGATGGACCCGAAGCTGGAGGAAGCGGCGCGCGACCTGTACGCCGGACCGGTGCAGACGTTCCTGCGCGTCACCCTCCCGATCGCCGCCCCCGGCATCGCGGCGGGCGCGATGCTGGCCTTCGCCCTGTCCTTCGACGACTTCATCATCACCAACTTCAACTCGGGCAGCACCGTCACCTTCCCCATGTTCGTGTGGGGTTCGGCCCAGCGCGGCACACCCGTCCAGATCAACGTCATCGGCACGGCCATGTTCGCCGTCGCCGTGCTGATCGTGGCCGGCGCCCAGATCGTCACCGACCGCCGCAGGAAACGCGCACTCTCGCAGTAGCACGAAGGAGTGGGAACCATGGCCCCAGCAGCCATGAGCACGGCCCGATCACTCTCCGACGCCCGGCCGGCGCCCTTCTGGCTCGAGGACCCGGGCAAGCCCGACCCGCAGCCCGCCCTCGCCGGCGACGAGCGGTGCGACCTCCTCGTCGTCGGCGGCGGCTACAGCGGTCTGTGGACCGCGCTGCTCGCCAAGGAACGCGACCCCGCGCGGGACGTCGTCCTGATCGAGGGCCGGGAGGCGGGCTGGGCCGCCTCCGGCCGCAACGGCGGCTTCTGCGCCGCCTCCCTCACCCACGGCCTGGGCAACGGCCTCGCCCGCTGGCCGGACGAGCTGGCGAAGCTGGAGGAGCTCGGCGCGCGCAACCTCGGCGCCATCGAGGAGACCGTCGCGCGCTACGGAATCGACTGCGACTTCGAACGCACCGGCGAGATCGACGTGGCCACCGAGCCGCACCAGCTCGCCGAACTCCACGAGACGCACGAACAGGCCACCCGGCTCGGCTTCACCGGCCTCGAACTCCTCGACGCGGACGCCGTACGGGCCGAGGTCGACTCGCCGACCTTCCTCGGCGGACTCTGGGACCGCCGGGGCGTCGCGATGCTGCATCCGGCGAAGCTTGCCTGGGGCCTGAAGCAGACCTGTCTCGACCTCGGCGTCCGCATCTACGAGAACACTCCCGGCCTGCAGCTCGCCGCCAGTGGCCCCGGGATGGTCGTGCGCACTCCGTACGGCCGGGTCCTCGCCCACCGGGTCGCCCTCGGCACCAACGTCTTCCCCTCGCTGATCCGGCGCGTCCGGGCCTACACCGTCCCCGTCTACGACTACGCCCTGATGACCGAGCCGCTCAGCGCAGCCCAACTCGCCTCCGTGGGCTGGAAACGCCGGCAGGGGCTCGGCGACAGCGCCAACCAGTTCCACTACTTCCGCATCACCGCCGACCACCGCATCCTGTGGGGCGGCTACGACGCGGTCTACCCCTTCGGCGGCAGGGTCAGCGCCGAGATGGACCACCGGCCCGAGACGTATCTCAGACTCGCGTCGCACTTCTTCCGCTGCTTCCCCCAGCTCGAAGGACTCCGCTTCAGCCACGCCTGGGGAGGCGCCATCGACACCTGTACGCGCTTTGCCGCCTTCTTCGGCACCGCGCACGCCGGCAAGGTCGCCTACGCGGCCGGCTTCACGGGCCTGGGCGTCGGCGCGACCCGGTTCGGCGCCGACGTGATGCTCGACCTGCTGTCCGGCGAACGGACCGAGCGGACGGAACTCGAAATGGTCCGCAGCAAGCCGCTCCCGTTCCCGCCGGAGCCGGTGGCCTGGGCCGGCATCGGTCTCACCAAGTGGTCCATGGCCAGGGCGGACGCCAACGGCGGCCGGCGCAATCTGTGGCTGCGGACGATGGACCGCCTCGGTCTCGGCTTCGACAGCTGACCATCATGACCCGCGCGGCTCTGGGGCAAGGATCGCGATGGAATGGCTGGTGGCGGTGGCGCCGGACCCGGACGCCTGCATACAGGAGTGGGAGCGGAACCAGCACGGGATCGCCCTGCTGCCCGCCGGCCGGCGCTGGGACGTGCTGATCCTCCCGGGCGGACTGGCCTGTCCCACGCTGGACGTGCTGACCCGGCTGGTCGACCGGCCGGGCCCGGTCCTGGCCGGCTTCGGCGAGTCCCGCATGGGCTTCTTCGTACCGCCGGGCACCGCCGGACGGTGGCTCGGCACGGGAGTGCGGACCGCGGGGCACGGCACCTGGATCGTCGTGCCGTACCCGGGCCGGTCGGCCGGGGGAGCGCGCTGGCTGATCGCCCCGGACGGGTCCGGGACCCTCCCCGACCCGTCGCTGCTGGGGCTCGCGATGCACGAGGCGGCCGGGCCGGCGCGCGGACAGGAGGGCTGAGCGGCCGTCGTACGGGCGCGGGGCAGTGCCAGAGGTCTTGACAACCCGATTGGTCTGGACCATGTTGTGGGCCGCCGCACCCAATCCCCCCGCGCCCGGAGGCTGTTGTGCACCACACCAGACTTACGGCTGCCCTCACGGCAGCCGTCCTCGCCGTCACCGGCCTCGTCGCCACCGCGGACAGCGCGGCAGCGGCGGACGCCGAACTCGCCCGCAACGGAGGCTTCGAGGCCGGACTGACCGGCTGGAGCTGTACGGCCGGCAGCGGCGTCGCCGTCTCCTCACCCACCCACGGCGGCGCGTCCGCCCTCAAGGCCACCCCCGCCGGCAGCGACAACGCCAAATGCACGCAGGCCGTCACCGTGAAACCGAACTCCGACTACACGCTCAGCGGCTGGGTCCAGGGCAGCTACGTCCACCTCGGCGCGTCCGGCACCGGCACCACCGACGTCTCCACCTGGACGCCGTCCGCCCCCGGCTGGCAGAAGCTGACGACCTCCTTCCGCACCGGCCCGTCGACCACCTCCGTGACCATCCACACCCACGGCTGGTACGGCACCCCCGCCTACCACGCCGACGACATCTCGCTGTTCGGCCCCGGCGGCGACCCCGCCACCGTCCCCGCCGCGCCCACCGGCCTGCGCGCCGGCAGCCCCGGCTCCACCTCCATGCCGCTGACCTGGAACTCCTCGTCCGGCGCGACCGGTTACCACGTCTACCGCGACGGCACACGGGTCGCCACCACCGCAGGCACGTCCACCACCGTCACCGGACTCACCGCCGCCACGACGTACGCCTTCGAGGTCTCCGCCGCCAACGACGCGGGCGAGTCCCCCAAGTCCCCCGCCGTGAGCGCCACGACCACCTCGGGCGGCGGCGGCAGCGGCGGCGACCTGCCCGAACACGCCCTCGTCGGCTATCTGCACGCCAGTTTCGCCAACGGCTCCGGCTACACCCGCATGGCCGACGTGCCCGACTCGTGGGACGTCATCAACCTGGCCTTCGGCGAACCCACCTCGGTCACCTCCGGCGACATCCGCTTCCGGCTCTGCCCGGCCGCCGAATGCCCGAACGTCGAGTCGGAGGCCGAGTTCAAGGCCGCCGTCAAGGCCAAGCAGGCCGCCGGCAAGAAGGTGCTCATCTCCATCGGCGGCGCCAACGGCCAGGTCCAGCTCTCCACCACGGCCACCCGCGACGCCTTCGTCACCTCCGTGTCGAAGATCATCGACGACTACGGCCTCGACGGCCTCGACATCGACTTCGAAGGCCACTCGCTGTCGCTGAACACCGGCGACACCGACTTCCGCAACCCGACCTCACCGGTGATCGTCAACCTGATCTCCGCTCTCAAGACCCTCAAGGCCAGGTACGGCCCGGACTTCGTGCTCACCATGGCGCCCGAGACCTTCTTCGTGCAGCTCGGCTACCAGTTCTACGGTTCCGGGCCCTGGGGCGGTCAGGACCCGCGCGCCGGCGCGTACCTGCCGGTCATCCATGCCCTACGCGACGACCTCACCCTGCTGCACGTCCAGGACTACAACTCCGGCCCGATCATGGGCCTGGACAACCAGTACCACTCCATGGGCGGCGCGGACTTCCACATCGCCATGACCGACATGCTGCTCACCGGCTTCCCAGTGGCCGGCGACCAGTCGAGGTTCTTCCCCGCGCTCCGTCCCGAGCAGGTCGCCATCGGCCTGCCGGCCTCCACCCAGGCGGGCAACGGCCACACCCCGCCCGCCGAGGTGAACAAGGCGCTGGACTGCCTCACCAGAATGACGAACTGCGGCGCGTACGCCACCCACGGCACCTGGCCCGCCCTGCGCGGACTGATGACCTGGTCCATCAATTGGGACCGCTTCAACCAGTACGCGTTCTCGAAGAACTTCGACGCATACGCCTGGCGCTGACGCCGACGAAGGGCAGCACCGCCCCGAACAGGCAGAGACTCCCCACCACGTCCAGCGGCCAGTGATAGCCGCGCAGCACCAGGCCGATGCCCGTCGCCACCGTCAGCACCACGGCGACGGGCATCGCCCACCTCCGCCGCAGATACGGCGTGACCAGCAGCGCCGCCGTGCCGTACGCGACCATCGCCGTCGCCGTGTGACCCGACGGATACCAGCCGGTGCCCGGCTCCAGCGGGGCAGGGCGCGCGATCAGCAGCTTCAGCGGAACGACGAGCGCGGGCACCGCCGCCATCACGGCCACGGCCGTCAGCGCCACCCGCCACTGCCGCCGGTCACGCACCAGGACGTATCCGACCGCCGCGGCCAGCACAGGCAGCGCGACGGCCATGTTCCCGAGATCCGCGAACAGCTCCGCGACGGCGGCCGGCCCGGCGCCGAACAGGGCCCGGCCCAGCGCCACGTCCGCGGTCGACAACGGCCCCTCGACCGCCACCTGCCAGGTGACCGTCACGAAGAGGACCACGCACAGGCCGACGGCGGTGCGGGAACGCCGAGAGGCCGGCCACCTCGGAACAGGGGGGGTGGTTCCGAAGTGGCCGGCCGGACCGGTTTGCCGCACGCCCCGGGGGGTTTGGGGCGGGCGGCGATCCGATCGGTGAGGAGTTCCGGAGCCTGAAGCTCCAGTGGTGTGCGCGAGGGCACGACCAGGTCGGGGCTGGGGAGGCTCCGGCCTGGAGTCGCCCGCAGTCTCCTGCGAGCGGGGTGTTTCTCTCATCTGCGGAAACCGTACGCCAGGGGGAAGGAGACCGACAGTCGGATCCCCATCCCGCCATCGGCCCCCCACAGAGTCTTCACAGAGCGCTTCCTGCGTCGCCGGTCAGACGCGGGCGAACGCCTGCTCGAGAATGTCGAGACCCTCGTTCAGCAGGTCCTCGCCGATCACCAGCGGCGGGAGGAAACGCAGCACATTGCCGTACGTGCCGCAGGTGAGGACGAGCAGGCCCTCCGCGTGGCACGCCTTGGCGAGCGCGCCGGCCGCCTCCGGGTTCGGCTCCTTCGTCGCCGGGTCCTTCACCAGCTCGATCGCGATCATCGCACCGCGGCCGCGGATGTCACCGACGATCTCGTACTTCTCCTGCATCGCGGCCAGGCGGCCCTTCATGACCTCCTCGATGCGCTTCGCCCTGGCGTTGAGGTCGAGCTCCTTCATCGTCTCGATCGAGCCGAGCGCACCGGCGCAGGCCACCGGGTTGCCGCCGTACGTGCCGCCCAGGCCGCCGGCGTGCGCCGCGTCCATGATCTCGGCGCGGCCGGTCACCGCGGCGAGCGGCAGACCACCGGCGATGCCCTTCGCCGTGGTGATCAGGTCCGGGACGATGCCCTCGTCCTCACAGGCGAACCACTGGCCGGTCCGGCAGAAACCGGACTGGATCTCGTCGGCGACGAACACGATGCCGTTGTCGTTCGCGAACTTCACGACCGCCGGCAGGAAGCCCTTCGCCGGCTCGATGAAGCCGCCCTCGCCGAGCACCGGCTCGATGATGATCGCGGCGACGTTCTCCGGGCCGATCTGCTTGGTGATCTGGTCGATCGCCTGGGCCGCTGCCTCCGGGCCGCAGTTCTCCGGGCCGGTCGGCCAGCGGTAGCCGTACGCCACCGGCACGCGGTAGACCTCGGGCGCGAACGGTCCGAAGCCGTGCTTGTACGGCATGTTCTTCGCCGTCAGCGCCATCGTGAGGTTCGTGCGGCCGTGGTAGCCGTGGTCGAACACCACGACCGCCTGGCGCTTGGTGTGCGCCCGCGCGATCTTGACGGCGTTCTCGACCGCCTCGGCGCCCGAGTTGAACAGCGCCGACTTCTTGGCGTGGTCGCCCGGCGTCAGCTCGGCGAGCCGCTCGCACACCTCCACGTAGCCCTCGTACGGCGTCACCATGAAGCAGGTGTGCGTGAAGTCCTGCAGCTGGGCGCTCGCCCGGCGTACGACGGCCTCCGCGGAGGCGCCGACCGAGGTCACGGCGATGCCGGAGCCGAAGTCGATCAGGCGGTTGCCGTCGACGTCCTCGATGATCCCGCCGCCGGCCCGCGCCGTGAACACGGGCAGCACGGACCCCACACCACCGGCGACCGTCGCGGTGCGGCGGGCCTGCAGCTCGATCGACTTCGGACCGGGGATGGCGGTGACGACGCGGCGCTCCTGCGGGATTGCGGTCATGCGGGGCTCCTGGGGGTGTATCCGGACGCTTGATGTCTTTCTCCGCAGGCTAGGTGCGCGGCGCGACGCCGGGCATGCGCCGATCGGGAGTGTTGCGGGTGCGTCGTTGTCCGCGGCGGCCATACGGGGTCGGCGGGGCGCCGTTTCCCGGGCCGGCCGGTGGGGGTGGTGCCCCCGGGGGTGGCGGTCCGGCCCCGTCGGCGGTGGGGCGTGCCCCGGGGGTGGCCCGGTCGGTGGGTGCGGCGTGCCCGGGGGCGTGGCTGCGCCGGTGTGCGGTCGTCGGCCGGGGCTGCCGCCCTGTGTTCCTTCGGGCGGTTCCTCGGTTGGTGGGCCGGCAGGGTGGCCACCCGCGCGGCGCGCTTTTGTCGGGGTTCCGGGCGGCACCCGGACACCGAACGTCCCGGACCGGGCCACGACCAGGCACGTGATCCGGACCCGCGGGGCCACGCCCCGACCCGCCGCGGTCGGAAACGTGAACCGGTCTGCCGCCCGCCCAAGGGCTCACGCACTAGATTGGCCGTGCACAGATGCGGGGCCTGGCTGGTCAGGGGGCAGCGGTTTCATGGAATCCGAAGGCACATTCGACGCACGGGGTACGCACGCCGGTCGCGTGCCGCGTCCTGCCGGTCCACCGGCGGAGCCGTCCGTGCCGCCCGGCGCTCCCGCGCTGCCGGGCCACGCGCCGTCGACCCGTCCCGCCGTGCTCGACTGGCTGCGGACGCCGCGACCCCAGGCGGAGCCCGGCGTCTGGCGGTTCGGGCACCGGGCGCGGCCCGAGGAGGAGCCGGAGCCGGTCCCGGCGCGGCGGCTGATCTCGGGTGCGCTGATCTCGCTGCTCACCGGCTGGCTGCTGTGGTCGCTGCTGTGGAACGGCTATCTGGGCCGCTACTGGCTCTGGCCCCTGCTCGTGCTCACCCCGGACTCGTGGCGCGACGACGCGACGACATGGGGCAACGCCAGCTACGTGTACTACGCGATCATCGGCGGCGGCATGCTGCTGTTCTTCGCGCGGATCGGCAACGTGCCGGAGATCTGGCGGCGTTACGTGGTGCGCCGGGACAAGCCCGCCCCCGTGGCGCCCCCGGCGCCCGGCGCCGACCCCGCCGACTGGCCCGAGTTGCGTGCCGCGGGGCTCGGGGAGGTGGCCGGGCGGCTCGCGGAGGCGACGCGGGCCGGGAGCCTCGGGGATGTGGACTACGCGCGGATCCGCCGCGCCTGGCAGGGCGTGCACGCACGGCCCGAGCGGCTCGCCGCCTTCGTGGACACCGTGCGCCGGCACGGGCCCGCCGCCTGCGCGCACCCGTCGGGGCTGCGGGACCTGCCGGTGCGGACCGCGACGCACGACCTGGCCACCGGGCAGGTCAAGATCGGCACGGTCGTCGACGACGGACGCAATCCGTATGCACGCCGCACCACGGGCGTCGCTCTGGAGCCGGCCCTGCTCGGCACGTCACTGCTGGCCGTCGGCCCGTCCGGCTCGGGCAAGAGCGTGCGACTCGTACGCCCGGTGATCGAGTCCCTGTGTCTGCTGGCGCTCGCCAACCGCGCCGCCGTCGTCGCGGTGACCGCCCACGGCAACGCGGTCGTCCCCGACGGGGACTTCGACCTGGTGATCGCCGTCGGGCAGCCGGGGAACACGCACGACCTCGATCTGTACGGCGGCGCGGAGGACCCCGACGAGGCCGCCCGGGTGCTCGCGGAGGCGCTCGTAGGGGATCTGTCCGCCGGGCTGCCCGGCGGGGACAGCCGCCGGGCCGCGACCGCGCTGGCCCAGCTGATCGGGCCCTACCGGTGCGTGCACGGACACTTCCCGGCCGTCCCCGAGCTGCGGGAACTGCTCGGCGGCGCACCCGCCGCGCTCGGCGCGCTGCGGACGGCCCTGGAAGAGGCGGGCGAGGCGTCGCAGCTGCGCGAACTGGACGCCAGGGAACGGCAGTCGGCCCGCGGCGACGACATCGGGGTGCTGCTGTCCGAGCGGATCGCCTTCCTCGACCGGCCCGCGTTCGCCGGGTCCTTCCGTACGGACGGCGGCGGGCGGACGTTCTCCCTGCGGGCCGTCGAGCACCCCATGCGGGTCCGCGTGGACCTTCCCGAGCGCGGCCACGCGGAGGCGTCGCGGATCATCGCCCGGCTGGTGCTCGCCCAGTTCACCGAGGCCGCGCTCACCCGCTCCGACCGCTCGCTCTTCGCCTGCCTGGTGCTCGACGACGCGACCAGCACGGTGACCGCCGACTCGGTGCGCGCGCTGCAGCGGCTGCGTTCCGCGCACGCCGGTGTCGTCCTCGCGCTGCGCACCCTGGAGGACGTGCCGGAGCCGCTGCGCGGTCCGCTGCTCGGCTCGGTCGGCTGCCGGATGGCGTTCGCGGGGCTGGCCCCGTGGGACGGCGGCCGGTTCGCAGAGAGCTGGGGCACCGAGTGGGTCCAGACCCGGGACGTCACCAACCGGCAGATCATCGCCGACGAGCCGCTCACCAAGGCGCTGCACATGATGCGCCGCCTGGTCACCGGCAGGGCGCCCACCGCGGAAGCGGTCACCGTACGGGAGGTGGAACGCGCCCGCTGGTCGGCGTCGGACCTGGCCCACGCCGTGCCCGCCGGTCACGCCGTGCTGTCGCTGACGACCGTACGGGGCGAGCACGCGCCGCCGCTGCTGGTCGATCTGCGGACCTGAGCCGCGGGGACGCCGAGCGGACGCCGCGGGAAACCGGCACTGCGACACCCTGGCAGAATCGAGGTATGCCGTTCATACGGGACGGCGAAATCAGCACCCGCCGCCCCCTGCCCCGAAGGGCCCCTGGTCCCATGCCGCCGACCCTCGCCTCGCTCGTCCAGCACTCGGCGCTCAAGCTCACCGTGCGCGCCGGGGAGGACCGGCTCGAGACACCCGTGCGGTGGGCCCACGTCAGCGAGCTCACCGACCCCGTGCCGTACATGGAGGGCGGGGAGCTGCTGCTGGTCACGGCCATGAAGTTGGACGCTGAGGACCACGAGGCCATGCGCCGCTACGTGCGCAGACTGGTGGGCGCCGGGGTGGTCGGACTGGGCTTCGCGGTCGGCGTGTACTACGACGACATTCCCGAGGCGCTCGTCGAGGCGGCCAGGCAGGAGGGACTGCCGCTGCTCGCCGTGCCCCGCCGCACGCCGTTCATCGCGATCAGCAAAGCCGTGTCCGCGGCGATCGCCGCCGACCAGTACCGGGCGGTGACCGCCGGGTTCGAGGCGCAGCGGGAGCTGACCCGGGCCGCGCTCACCGAAGGGCCCGGCGCGGTCGTCGGACGGCTCGCCGCGCACATCGACGGCTGGGCGGCGCTGTACGACGCGTCCGGCGCGGTCGTCGCCGCGGCCCCCGACTGGGCCGCCCGGCGCGCGGCCCGGCTCACCGCCGACGTCGAGCGGCTGCGCGAACGGGCCGCGCCCGCGAGCGCCGTCGTCGGCGGCACGGAGGACGACGACCGGGTCGAGCTCCAGTCCCTCGGCACGGGCCGCCGGGTCCGCGGCGCGCTCGCCGTCGGCACCGGCGCCCCGCTCGGTACCGCGGAGCGCTACGCGGTGCACTCCGCGGTCGCGCTCCTCACCCTGACCACCGAGCGGTCCCGGGCGATGCAGGCCGCCGAACAGCGCCTCGGTGCCGCGGTGCTGCGCATGATGCTGTCCGGGCAGCCCGACCACGCCCGGGCCGTCGCCGGCGATCTGTACGGCGGGCTCCTCGACGCCCCGTTCCGGCTGCTGATCGCCGAAGCCGGCGGCGACCCGGACCCGGCCGCGGGCGACCGCCCCGCCGCGTTGAGCGCCTTCGCCGAGGCCGTCGAGTCGGCGGCCGCGCGGGCCGGGGAGACCGTTCTCGCGGTCCCCGACGGGGTCGAGGACCGGATGGTCGTCCTGGCCGTGGACGGAGGGGCGGTGGCCACCGCGTGCGTGGGCAGCTACGCGGCCAGGGACGCGGAGGAGGCCGAACTGTACGTCGGGCTCTCCGCGCCGACCGGTCCGACCGCGGCCGCCGGCGCCTACAAGCAGGCCGAGCAGGCGCTCTCCGTGGCCCGCCGAAGGGGGCGCGCCCTCGTCGAGCACGAGGAGCTGGCCGCCGGGTCCATCGTGCCGCTGCTCGGAGACGACGCGGTGCGCGCGTTCGCGGACGGCATACTGCGCGCGCTGCGCGACCACGACGCGACCGGCCGGGGCGACCTGGTCGCCTCGCTGCGGGCCTGGCTGTCCCGTCACGGCCAGTGGGACGCCGCCGCGGCCGACCTCGGCGTCCACCGCCACACGCTGCGCTACCGGATGCGCCGGGTGGAGGAGATCCTCGGCCGCTCGCTCGACGACCCGGACGTGCGCATGGAGCTCTGGCTCGCGCTCAAGGCGACGGGCGAGCCGCCGTCGAAGCCGCGCCCCGCCTCATGACCTGCGGCCGAAGAACTCGATCTCGGCGACCGCCAGCCGCCTGCCCCTTAATCTCCTGCGCATGACAAGCCCCGCAGCCGAGTCGACACCCGGCGGACGCGTTCCCGCACCGGTCCCGACAGCGGCCCCCTCGGCCCCCGCCCGCCGCCGGATCTCCGGCGCCGTCTGGGCCGCGCTCGCCATCGTCTACGTCGTCTGGGGCTCCACCTACCTCGGCATCCGCATCGTCGTCGAGACGATGCCGCCGTTCGCCTCGGCGGCGGCCCGGTTCGTCGTCGCCGGACTGATCCTCGGAGCCCTCGTCGCCTGGCGGCGCGGCCCCGCGGCGCTCAAGGTCACGAAGAAGCAGCTCGCCTCCGCGGCCGTCGTCGGCCTGCTGCTGCTCCTCGGCGGCAACGGCCTGGTCGTCCTCGCGGAGACGTCCATCCCGTCCGGGCTCGCCGCGCTGCTGATCGCCGTGGTCCCCGCCTGGGTCGTCGTCCTGCGCCGGGCGTCCGGCGAGCGTCCCGGCCTCGGCGCGTACGCGGGCGTCGCCCTCGGCCTGGCCGGACTGGCCGTGCTGACCCTGCCCGGGCTCAGCGGCGACGTGCGCATCGCGGGAGTCCTGACCGTGATCGTGGCCACCGTGATGTGGTCGGTGGGCTCGTTCTCGTCGTCCCGCATCCCAATGCCGGCCGACCCCTTCGCGGCCAGCGCCTACGAGATGGTGGCCGGCGGCATCGGCTGCGCCCTCGTCGCGCTCGGCCGGGGCGAGCACCACGGCTTCGTTCCCGGCGACGTCTCCACCCGCTCCTGGGCCGCGCTCGCCTACCTCGTCGTCTTCGGCTCCCTGCTCGCGTTCACCGCGTACGCCCGGCTGCTGCACACCGCGCCGCTGTCGCTCGTCGCCACATACGCGTACGTCAATCCGGTGGTCGCCGTACTGCTCGGCGCGCTGGTGCTCGGCGAGCGGCTGACCTGGCCGATCGCGGTGGGCGGCGCCGTCGTCGTGGCCGGCGTCTGCCTGATCGTGTCCACCGAACGCCGCCGCTGACCGCGCCCGGCGGGCGGCCGCCGCGGGGTGGCCGCCGTACCGCCGGGGCCGCCCCGCCACCACCGACGCGCCAAAGAGGCCAGGCGGGACACGCGACTACTCCACGCCGGACAAACGACCGGACGGACCGGCGGCCCTACCGTGTGGAGAGAACGACCGAGAGCAAACCCCACTACTTCGGAAGGGCCGGGACCCGCATGACTTCCACCCACGCCTTCTGGCTCGCCGGCCGCCAGGCCACCGGCGAGACCGCCTTCGACGTCACCTCCCCGTGGGACGGCCGCCTCGTCGGCCGGGTCTCCGTACCGACCGAGGCCCAGGTGGAGGAGGCCGTCGCCGCGGCGTACGCCGTGCGCGACGAGTTCGCCGCGACGCCCGCCCACGTCCGCGCCGCCGCCCTCGACCATGTGTCGAAGCGCCTGGTCGAGCGAACCGAAGAGCTCGCGCAGCTGATCTCCGCCGAGAACGGCAAGCCGATCAAGTGGGCCCGTGGCGAGGTCGGCCGTGCCGTCTCCGTCTTCCGGTTCGCCGCCGAGGAGGCCCGCCGCTTCAACGGCGGCGACGCGCAGCGGCTCGACACCGACGCCGGCGGCCAGGGGCGGCTGGCCCTGACCCGCCGCTTCCCCAAGGGCGTCGTGCTCGGCATCGCGCCGTTCAACTTCCCGCTCAATCTCTGCGCCCACAAGATCGCCCCGGCGATCGCCGTCGGCGCGCCGATCATCCTCAAGCCGGCCCCGGCGACCCCGCTGTCCGGCCTGATCCTCGGCGAGCTGCTCGCCGAGACCGAGCTGCCCGCCGGCTCCTGGTCCGTGCTGACGGTCCCGAACGAGCAGATGCCCGCCCTCGTGCAGGACGAGCGCCTGCCGGTCATCTCCTTCACCGGCTCCGACAAGGTCGGCTACGCGATCATGGACTCGGTGCCGCGCAAGCACTGCACCCTGGAGCTCGGCGGCAACGGCGCGGCCGTCGTCCTCGCCGACTTCGCGTCCGAGCAGGACCTGGACTGGGCGGCGACCCGTATCGCCACCTTCTCCAACTACCAGGGCGGCCAGTCCTGCATCTCCGTGCAGCGCGTGATCGCCGACGCGACGGTGTACGACCGGCTGCTGCCGAAGATCGTCGCCGCCGTCGACGCCCAGGTCACCGGCGACCCGTCCGACGCCGCCACCGACGTCGGCCCGCTGGTCAGCGAGGACGCGGCGAAGCGCGTGGAGTCCTGGGTGGACGAGGCCGTCCGGGGCGGCGCGAAGCTGCTCACCGGCGGCAAGCGCGACGGCGCCGCCTACGCGCCGACCGTCCTGACCGACGTCCCCGCCGACACCACCCTCGCCTGCGAGGAGGTCTTCGGCCCGGTCCTGACCGTGACCAGGGTCGACGGCGAGGCCGAGGCGTTCGCGGCGGTCAACGACTCCAAGTACGGCCTCCAGGCGGGCGTGTTCACCCACGACGTCCGGACCGCCTTCCGCGCGCACCGCGCCCTCGAGGTCGGCGGCGTGATCGTCGGCGACGTCCCGTCCTACCGCGCCGACCAGATGCCCTACGGCGGCGCCAAGCAGTCCGGCGTCGGCCGCGAGGGCGTCGCGTTCGCGATGGACGACTACACGTACGAGCGGGTGCTGGTCCTCACCGGCCTGGCGCTGTAACGCCCGTACACCACGACCGACGGCCGGAGCCCACTGTGCGGGGGCTCCGGCCGTCTTCGTGCCTACCTGTCCGAGCCGGGCGCGTCAGCCACCGCTTCTCTCGACCCAGCGGGCAATCCGCGCAGCCGCTTCGTCGGGGACCTGGATGTGGCCCCCGTAGCGGTACCGCACGTACTTTGCCGACGGGTATGCCGTACGCCAGGCCCGGACGGCCGACGGCGGCGTCACCGGGTCCTCGGTGTTGGCGGCCGGCAACCGGCGCGGCGTGTCCGCCGGCTCCGGCAGGGTCCGGCTGGTTCCGTCGACCGGGCCGGGGGCTGCCGAGCACGGGCAGTGCATGCGCGTCAGCGCGTCGGCGAGCGGCCTGCCCACAGGGGCGCCCGTGCCGTGTCCCCAGCCGCGATGGGCCGGGCACACGTTGGCCAGGTAGCCGACGAACTCGCCCAGGCCGCCCTCGCCTGACGGGGCGCGCCGTCCCTCGCGGCGACCAGCCGGTCCGCGCCCTTGAGGAGTCCGGCGTGCGTGGCGCGGTCGGCGGTCTCGGCGGGCCGGGGACACGACGTCGGCGCGGCCAGGACGAGGCGGTGCAGGGGGCAGCTGTCCCGGTTGGATGCGGACCTGCTCGGCCCACGACATGACCGGCGGCGCGGCCGGCCAAGTCGTGGGCCGGGCCGAGGAGTCGGCCGGCGGGCCGGTCACCCCGGCGAACTCGGCCTCGTTGAAGTCCCCGATCCCGTACGGCTTCCGGCCGGATCTGGTGTTCTGCCCCCAGGGCCGGTCCAAGGGACCTGGATAGTCTCCGGGGATGGATCTGCGGCTGGCTGCCTACGCGGTGTGCATCGAGGGCGGGCGGGTGCTGCTCGCCCATGCGGTGCAGCCGGACGGAGAGAGGACCTGGACCCTTCCCGGCGGCAGGGTCGAGCACGGGGAGGATCCGTTCGGCACGGTGGTCCGAGAGGTCGCCGAGGAGACCGGCTTGGACGCCGTGGTCGAACGCCTGCTGGGCGTGGACTCACGGGTGATCCCCGCGGCGGAACGCCGCGTGCGCGGCCGGCCCGAGCTCCACAACGTCGGCGTCTTCTACCAGGTCCGCATCACCGGTGGCCGGCTCCGGCCCGAGCCGAACGGCGAGACCGCCGAGTCGGTCTGGACTCCGATCCCCGACGTCGCCCGCCTCGGCCGGTCGTCGCTGCTCGATGTCGGTCTCGCCCTCGCGCGGACCGTTCCGCCAACCGGCCACGTCCCTCCCGTACCGGTCGGCGGCCTGATCCGCCACTGAGGGCGGGTTCGCCGGGAAGGCGATGTTCATCTGCCGCTTCGGCTGCCCCCGCGCCGCTGGACCGGTTTCCTCGAACGGGCCGGGTTCCGCGGCGTCGAGGCGCGTGTCCTCGATGCCGCCGGAGCCCCGCCGCACCGGGACGCTGCTCGTCACTGCCCGGTGCTAGCGGGTGACGACGTTGAACACCGGGTAGACCTGCGGCTCCACTTCCGGGAGACCCAGCTCCCGGAGGACGGGGACGAGGGTATCGCCGAACTGCCGGAACGCCTCCTCGGACTCCCAGACGTCCACCACGAGCCAGCCGTTGGCGGTGGGGGCGGCGGTGTGGGAGATGAGACCGGCCACCGGCCAGTCGGCGGGGCTCTTGACCGGACCGGGGCGGCCGGCCACCTTCTCCACGCTCTGCTCGTACTGGGCCTGGGTCATCCCCGGCATGTCGATGACCGCGATGATTGCCATGATGGGTTCCTTTGTTCAGAGGCACTGGGTCGTCCGGCCAGTCGACCACCGTGGCCGGCCGTCTGCGCGCCGGCCTGAGCCGGTCAGGGTGCGGCAGCCCGTGCGGCAGCCCCGTCCGGGCTCGGGCCCGAGCCCGGACGGGACCGCGACGCGCCGGGAACGCGCGCCCGGGCAAACGCGCCGGCCACCGCCGGCCCCGTTGCTCCCGCTGCCGTACGCGGGCTGGTGGAGGTGCCCCGAATCGGGTACTACGAACGAGTAGCACCGTCCGGTACACGCCCTGGGCGGTCCCCGATTCGCGGCGAGGTGAGCCTCATGTCCGCTCCCACGGACAAGCCCCTGCACAAGCCCCAGACCCCGAAGATCAGTGAGCGCGAAGCGCGAGAGGTCGCGGAGGCGGCGCGCGAACAGGACTGGCGCAAGCCGAGTTTCGCCAAGGAGCTGTTCCTCGGACGTTTCCGGCTCGACCTGATCCACCCTCATCCCATGCCGACCGGCGAGGCCACCCGGCGCGGCGAGGAGTTCCTCGCGAAGCTGCGCGAGTTCTGCGAGACGAAGATCGACGGCGCGCTCATCGAGCGGGAGGCCCGGATCCCCGACGAGGTGATCAACGGCCTGCGCGAACTCGGCGCGCTCGGTATGAAGATCGACCCCAAGTACGGGGGCCTCGGCCTCACCCAGGTGTACTACAACAAGGCGCTCGCCCTCGTCGGCTCGGCGAACCCGGCGATCGGCGCGCTGCTGTCCGCGCACCAGTCGATCGGTGTGCCGCAGCCGCTGAAGCAGTTCGGCACCGACGAGCAGAAGGAGAAGTATCTGCCGCGTCTCGCCCGCAGCGACATCTCCGCGTTTCTGCTCACCGAGCCCGACGTCGGCTCCGACCCGGCCCGCCTCGCCACCACCGCCGTGCCGGACGGCGAGGACTACGTCCTGGACGGCGTCAAGCTGTGGACGACCAACGGCGTCGTCGCCGACCTCCTCGTCGTCATGGCCCGCGTGCCGAAGTCGGAGGGGCACAAGGGAGGCATCACCGCGTTCGTCGTCGAGGCCGACAGCGAGGGCATCACCGTCGAGAACCGCAACGCCTTCATGGGGCTGCGCGGCCTGGAGAACGGCGTCACCCGCTTTCACCGGGTGCGGGTGCCGGCGGCGAACCGCATCGGCCCCGAGGGCGCGGGTCTGAAGATCGCGCTGACCACGCTCAACACCGGCCGGCTCTCGCTGCCCGCGATGTGCGTCGGCGCCGGCAAGTGGTGTCTGAAGATCGCCCGGGAGTGGTCGGAGGTACGCGAGCAGTGGGGCAAGCCCGTCGCGAAGCACGAGGCCGTCGGCGCCAAGATCTCCTTCATCGCCGCGACCACCTTCGCCCTGGAGGCCGTTGTCGACCTGGCCTCCCAGATGGCCGACGAGGACCGCAACGACATCCGTATCGAGGCAGCGCTCGCCAAGCTGTACGGGTCCGAGATGGGCTGTCTGATGGCCGACGAGCTGGTTCAGATCCGCGGCGGCCGCGGCTTCGAGACGGCGGACTCCCTGGCGGCCCGCGGCGAACGGGCCGTGCCCGCCGAGCAGTTGCTGCGCGACCTGCGGATCAACCGGATCTTCGAGGGCTCGACCGAGATCATGCATCTGCTCATCGCCCGTGAGGCGGTCGACGCGCACCTCGCCGTCGCAGGCGACATCATCGACCCGGACAAGCCGATGTCCGCGAAGGCGAAGGCGGGCGCCAACGCGGCCGCCTTCTACGCCCGCTGGCTGCCCAAGCTCGTCACCGGGCCCGGCCAACTGCCCCGCACGTACGCCGAGTTCCACCCCGCCGGCCACCAGGACCTGTCCGCGCATCTGCGGTACGTGGAGCGCAGCTCCCGCAAGCTGGCCCGCTCCACCTTCTACGCCATGTCCCGCTGGCAGGGGCGGATGGAGACCAAGCAGGGCTTCCTCGGCCGGATCGTCGACATCGGCGCCGAGCTGTTCGCGATGAGCGCCGCCTGCGTCCGCGCGGACATGCTCCGGGCGTCCGGGGAGCACGGCCGCGAGGCGTACCAGCTCGCCGACGCCTTCTGCCACCAGGCGAGGATCCGCGTCGAGGAACTGTTCGACCGGCTCTGGTCCAACACCGACGACCTGGACCGCAAGGTCGTCAAGGGCGTCCTGTCCGGCACGTACGCCTGGCTGGAGGAAGGCGTGATCGACGCCAGCGGCGAAGGCCCGTGGATCGCCGACGCCACCCCCGGCCCGACGGTGAAGGAGAACGTGCACCGCCCGATCCGCTGAGCTTCGGCGGTGTGCGCGGTACTCCCTGTCCGGGCGGACAGGGAGTACGGCCACAATGGGGGGATGAGCGACAGCCCATCACCCCTCGCAGACCCGCATCTCGTCTTCGACGCAGCCGAAGGCCGCCGGGACATCGTCGTCCTCGGCTCCACCGGGTCCATCGGTACGCAGGCCATCGACCTGGTCCTGCGCAACCCCGACCGTTTCCGTGTCACCGCCCTGTCCGCCGCCGGCGGGCGGGTCGGCCTGCTCGCCGAGCAGGCGTACCGGCTGCGCGCGGGCACGGTCGCGGTGGCCCGCGAGGACGCCGTGCCCGCGCTGCGGGAGGCGCTCGCCGCGCAGTACGGCGCCGAGCCGCTGCCCGAGATCCTGGCCGGACCGGACGCCGCGACCGAGCTCGCCGCCTCCCCGTGCCACACGGTGCTCAACGGCATCACGGGCTCCATCGGTCTCGCCCCCACGCTCGCCGCCCTCGAAGCCGGCCGTACGCTCGCGCTGGCCAACAAGGAGTCGCTCATCGTCGGCGGGCCGCTGGTCAAGGCGCTCGCCAAGCCCGGGCAGATCATCCCCGTCGACTCCGAGCACGCCGCGCTCTTCCAGGCGCTCGCCGCCGGCACCCGCGCCGACGTCCGCAAGCTGGTCGTGACGGCCTCCGGCGGTCCCTTCCGCGGCCGCAGCAGGGCCGAGCTGGCGAACGTCACCCGTGAGGACGCCCTCGCCCACCCGACCTGGGCCATGGGCCCGGTGATCACGGTCAACAGCGCGACCCTGGTCAACAAGGGACTCGAGGTGATCGAGGCGCATCTGCTCTACGACATCCCCTTCGACCGCATCGAGGTCGTCGTCCACCCCCAGTCGTACGTTCACTCGATGGTGGAGTTCATGGACGGCTCGACGCTCGCCCAGGCCACCCCGCCCGACATGCGCGGCCCGATCGCCATCGGCGTCGGCTGGCCCGAGCGGGTGCCGGACGCGGCCCCCGCCTTCGACTGGTCCACGGCCTCCACGTGGGAGTTCTTCCCGCTGGACGACGAGGCGTTCCCGTCGGTGGGGCTGGCCCGGCACGTGGGCGAGCTGGGCGGCACGGCCCCGGCGGTGTTCAATGCCGCGAACGAGGAGTGCGTCGGGGCGTTCCTCGCCGGACGGCTGCCGTTCAACGCCATCATGGATACGGTCACCGAGGTGGTCGCCGAGCACGGGACCCCGGCTCCGGGAACCTCACTGACGGTGGCGGACGTCCTGGAAGCGGAGACCTGGGCCAGGGCCAGGGCCCGTGAAACGGCAGCGAAGGCGACGGCGGAGGCTCGCGCATGACGATTCTGTTGACCATTCTGGGCATCGCGCTCTTCGCGGTCGGGCTGCTCTTCTCCATCGCCTGGCACGAGCTCGGCCACCTCTCCACGGCCAAGCTCTTCGGTATCCGGGTGCCCCAGTACATGGTCGGCTTCGGCCCCACGCTCTGGTCACGGCACAAGGGCGAGACCGAGTACGGGATCAAGGCCATCCCCATGGGCGGCTACATCCGCATGATCGGGATGTTCCCGCCCGGTCAGGACGGGCGGATCGAGGCCCGCTCCACCTCGCCGTGGCGCGGCATGATCGAGGACGCCCGCTCCGCCGCGTACGAGGAGCTGAAGCCGGGCGACGAGACGCGGCTGTTCTACACGCGCAAGCCGTGGAAACGCGTCATCGTGATGTTCGCGGGCCCGTTCATGAACCTGATCCTCGCCGTGGCGATCTTCCTCGGCGTGATGATGACCTTCGGCTCGCCGACGCAGACCACCGAGGTCGCCGGCGTGCAGAAATGCGTCATCGCGCAGAGCGAGAAGCGCGACACCTGCGCGAAGGGCGACCCCCGGTCTCCGGCGGCCGCCGCCGGGCTGCGGGAGGGCGACAGGATCGTCGCGTTCAACGGCAAGCCCGTCGAGGACTGGTCCACGCTGTCGACCCGTATCCGGGAGACGATCGGCCCCGCCACGATCACCGTCGAGCGCGGCGGCACGGAGCAGGTCCTTGAGGCCACGCTCATCGAGAACACGGTGGCGAAGAAGGACGAGGACGGGGAGGTCGTCCCCGAGGAGTTCGTCCCGGCCGGCTACCTCGGCTTCGCCGCGAAGACGGAGATCCTTCCGCTGTCGTTCGGCGACTCCGTCGAGCGCATGGGCGGCATGATCGAGAACGGCGTCGAGGCGGTCGTCGCCCTGCCGTCCAAGGTCCCCGACCTGTGGGACGCCGCCTTCGGCGAGGGCGAGCGCAAGGACGACTCCCCGGTCGGGGTGGTCGGCGCCGCGCGCCTCAGTGGTGAGGTGCTCAATCTGGACGTGCCGACGACGAACATCGTCGCGACGTTCCTGATGCTGCTGGCCGGCTTCAACCTCTCGCTCTTCCTCTTCAACATGCTGCCGCTGCTGCCCCTGGACGGCGGGCACATCGCGGGAGCGCTGTGGGAGTCCCTGCGGCGGAACGTCGCCAAGGTCTTCCGGCGCCCCGACCCGGGACCGTTCGACGTGGCGAAGCTCATGCCGGTCGCCTATGTGGTGGCGGGCATCTTCATCTGCTTCACCCTGCTCGTGCTGGTGGCGGACATCGTCAACCCGGTGAAGATCAGCTGATCCGATCTTCCGCAGGACCCCGACGGCCGGACATCCTTTGTGTCCGGCCGTCACCTTTGGGTGGACATCGGTGTGCGATGTGCTCCGGCGAACGCCAGTGCCGTAATCTCGGGTGCTGGAGCCCGCCGATCTCGGGACCTCGATCCACACCTTGGGGTTGCACAGCAGATGACTGCAATTTCTCTCGGAATTCCGTCCGTTCCGACGAAGCTCGCCGACCGCAGGGTCAGCCGGAAGATTCAGGTCGGCTCGGTCGCCGTCGGCGGTGACGCGCCTGTTTCCGTGCAGTCGATGACGACGACCAGGACGTCCGACATCGGTGCCACGCTGCAGCAGATCGCGGAGCTCACGGCGTCCGGCTGCCAGATCGTGCGGGTTGCCTGTCCGACCCAGGACGACGCCGACGCACTGGCCACCATCGCCAGGAAGTCGCAGATCCCGGTGATCGCGGACATCCACTTCCAGCCGAAGTACGTCTTCGCGGCGATCGACGCGGGCTGCGCGGCGGTCCGGGTCAACCCGGGCAACATCAAGCAGTTCGACGACAAGGTCAAGGAGATCGCCAAGGCCGCCCGCGAGACGAGCACCCCGATCCGGATCGGTGTGAACGCGGGTTCCCTCGACCGCCGGCTGCTGGAGAAGTACGGCCGGGCGACGCCGGAGGCGCTCGTCGAGTCGGCGCTGTGGGAGGCCTCCCTCTTCGAGGAGCACGGCTTCCACGACATCAAGATCTCGGTCAAGCACAACGACCCGGTCGTCATGGTCAACGCCTACCGTCAGCTCGCCGCCCAGAGCGACTACCCGCTGCACCTCGGCGTCACCGAGGCGGGCCCCGCCTTCCAGGGTACCATCAAGTCCGCCGTCGCCTTCGGCGCGCTGCTCGCCGAGGGCATCGGCGACACGATCCGGGTCTCCCTGTCGGCACCGCCGGCCGAGGAGGTCAAGGTCGGCATCCAGATCCTGGAGTCCCTCAACCTCCGCCAGCGCCGCCTGGAGATCGTCTCCTGCCCGTCCTGCGGCCGCGCCCAGGTCGACGTGTACAAGCTCGCCGACGAGGTCACCGCCGGCCTGGAGGGCATGGAGGTGCCCCTGCGGGTCGCCGTCATGGGCTGCGTCGTCAACGGACCCGGCGAGGCCCGCGAGGCCGACCTCGGTGTGGCCTCCGGCAACGGCAAGGGGCAGATCTTCGTCAAGGGCGAGGTCATCAAGACCGTGCCCGAGTCGAAGATCGTCGAGACCCTGATCGAAGAGGCGATGAAGATCGCCGAGCAGATGGAGAAGGACGGCGTCGCCTCCGGTACGCCGGACGTCGTCGCGGTGGGCGAGCCCGGCGCCTGACCGGCCGCCCCGGGGAGCCCGGCTGATCCCGACGCCGCACCCGCGCGCGGCTGAACCGCCGGCCCCCGGAAGCTCGTCCAGGACCCCGCCGACCCCGCCGGTCGGTGGGGTCCTTCCGTGCCCGCGCCACCCCCCGGACCAGCCGGGTAGAGTGCCAAGACCAGCAAACCGTGTGATGAGGCGCCCTCGTGTTGACGCAGACCACCACCCGGGTCCTCGACCCCGGCGAACTCGGCGCAGCGCTCGCCATCCTCGAGAGCGAGCCCGTGACGAATGCTTTCGTCACGTCCCGCGTCCAGGTCGCCGGGCTCGACCCGTGGCGACTCGGCGGTGAGATGTGGGGCTGGTACGCGGACGGGCACCTGCGCTCCCTGTGCTACTCCGGCGCCAACCTCGTCCCCATCTGCACCACCCCGGAGGCCGTGCGCGCCTTCGCCGACCGCGCCCGCCGGGCGGGGCGCCGCTGCTCGTCCATCGTCGGCCCCGCGGAGCCCACCGCCCAGCTGTGGCGGCTGCTCGAACCGAGCTGGGGCCCGGCCAGGGACGTACGCCCCAACCAGCCGCTGATGGTCACCGACCGGGTGCCGGCGGACATCGAGCCCGATCCGCACGTCCGCCGGATCCGCAAGGACGAGATGGACGTGATCATGCCCGCGTGCGTGGCCATGTTCACCGAGGAGGTCGGCGTCTCCCCGATGGCCGGCGACGGCGGACTCCTCTACCAGGCGCGGGTCGCCGAACTCGTCGGCACCGGCCGGTCCTTCGCCCGCATCGACGACGGCAAGGTCGTCTTCAAGGCCGAGATCGGCGCCGCCACCGACCGGGCCTGCCAGATCCAGGGCGTCTGGGTCGCCCCCGAATACCGGGGCCGCGGACTCTCCGAGACCGGCATGGCGGCCGTTCTGCGCTACGCGCTGGCGGACGTGTCACCGGTCGTCAGCCTGTACGTGAACGACTACAACACCGCCGCCAGGGCCTCGTACCGGCGGGTCGGATTCCGTGAGGTCGGCGCCTTCATGAGCGTGCTGTTCTGATTCCCGCACACCCGTCACCGGTCCGCCCGTGCGATGCCCGCGGGCCCGTACGCGGCGACGACGACAAGTAGGGTTCGGCTCATGCCAGCACTCACCGGGGACGGCGGCGTCCACGGCCCCGACGCCGTGGTCGGACCGCTCGACCTCGCCGCGCGGGTCGACGAGGCGCTCGCCGTGCAGGCGCTCGCCTTCGGCCTCACCGAGGACGAGATCGACATCCGCCGGTACATCGTGCTGCGCCATCTGCAGAACCCCGGCGCCCGCGCGCTCGGCGCCACGACCGCCGACGGCCGGCTCGTCGGATTCGTCTACGGAATGCCCAACGACCGCGCCCACTGGTGGTCCACCGTCGTCGAGCCGTATCTGCGCCGGACCGGGACCGAGAACTGGCTGGACGACTCCTTCGTCATCACCGAGCTCCACGTCCACCCCGGCTTCCAGGGGCGCGGCGTCGGACGCGAACTGATCACCGTCCTCACGGACGCCGCGGACCAGCCCCGCTCCATCCTCTCCGCGATCGACACCGAGAGCCCAGCCCGCGCGCTGTACCGCAGACTCGGGTACCAGGACCTCGCGGGCCAGGTGCTCTTCCCCAGCGCGCCCAGCCCGTACGCCGTGATGGGCGCCCCGCTGCCGCTGCGGCGGGGGAGCGGCACGGGGAACTGATTTCCGCCTGCCGGTGCGCCCCGGCTAACCTCCTGCACATCACACGTTCCGAGCAGGAGTTCACCATGGCCCAGGTCCAGCGCATGTCCCGTCTGATGGTCAAGACATTGCGCGACGACCCTGCGGACGCAGAGACGCTCAGCCACAAGCTCCTCGTCCGCGCCGGTTACGTCCGCCGCAACGCCGCGGGCATCTGGTCCTGGCTGCCGCTCGGCAAGCGCGTCCTGGAGAACGTCACCCGCGTCGTACGCGAGGAGATGGACGCGATCGGCGCGCAGGAGGTGATGCTCCCGGCGCTGCTGCCCAAGGAGCCGTACGAGGCGACGGGCCGCTGGGAGGAGTACGGGGCCGAGCTGTTCCGCCTGAAGGACCGCAAGGGCGCCGACTACCTGCTCGGCCCGACCCACGAAGAGATCTTCACCCAGTTGGTCAAGGACCAGTGCACGTCCTACAAGGACCTGCCGGTGGTCCTCTACCAGATCCAGACCAAGTACCGCGACGAGGCGCGTCCGCGCTCGGGCATCCTGCGCGGCCGCGAGTTCCTGATGAAGGACTCGTACTCCTTCGACACCAGCGACGAGGGCCTCGCCGCGTCGTACGCGCTGCACCGCGAGGCGTACATCAAGATCTTCGAGCGCCTCGGCCTCGAGCACAAGATCGTCTCCGCGGTCTCCGGAGCGATGGGCGGCTCGGCCTCCGAGGAGTTCCTGGCGCCCGCCGCGGCGGGTGAGGACACGTTCGTCTACTGCCCCTCCTGCGACTACGCGGCCAACACCGAGGCCGTCACCTTCGCGCTCGCCCCGGCCGAGGGAGCGGAGCACGGTCCCGTCGAGGAGCTGGACACCCCGGACACCCCGACCATCGAGACGCTCGCCGACCACCTGGGCGTACCGGCCTCCGCGACCCTGAAGAACCTGCTGGTCAAGGTCGACGGCGAGATCGTCGCGGTCGGCGTTCCCGGCAACCGCGAGGTCGACCTCGGCAAGCTGGGCGACCACCTGGCCCCGGCCACCGTCGAGCTGGTCACCGCGGAGGACTTCGTCGGCCGCCCCGACCTGGTGCGCGGCTACGTCGGCCCGCAGGGACTGGAGAAGGTCCGCTACATCGCCGACCCGCGCGTCGCACCCGGCACGGCGTGGATCACCGGCGCCAACGTGGAGGGCAAGCACGCGAGGAACGTCGTCGCGGGCCGGGACTTCGAGGTCGACGAGTACCTCGACGTCGTGGTCGTCGAGGCGGGCGACCCCTGCCCGTCGTGCGGCACAGGGCTGAAGCTCGACCGCGCGATCGAGATCGGCCACATCTTCCAGCTCGGCCGCAAGTACGCCGACGCCTTCCAGCTCGACGTGCTCGGCCAGAACGGCAAGCCGGTCCGCGTGACCATGGGCTCCTACGGCGTCGGCGTCTCGCGCGCGGTCGCCGCCCTGGCTGAGCAGTCGGCCGACGACAAGGGTCTGTGCTGGCCCGCCGAGATCGCCCCGGCGGACGTGCACGTCGTCGCCGCGGGCAAGGCGCTCCAGACCGAGCTCGCCCTCGACGTCGCGAACCAGCTGGGCGAGGCGGGCCTGCGGGTCCTCGTCGACGACCGCGCCGGTGTCTCGCCGGGCGTGAAGTTCACGGACGCGGAGCTGATCGGCGTCCCCAAGATCCTGGTGGCGGGCCGCCGTTCGGCCGAGGGCGTGGTGGAACTGAAGGACCGCCGGACGGGTGAGCGCGAGGAGCTGCCGGTGGCGGAAGCGGTGGCGCGCCTGCGCGCCTGACGCCGTGCCGGGGGGCCTGTTCCCCTCTGGAACCGGGCTCCGCCCGGACCCGCGCCTCAATCGCCGGCGGGGCTGGGTGTGGCCGGTCTTGTCGGGGCTCCGCCCCGAACCCCGCGCCTCAAACTCCCCCTACGGCCTGGCGGCCGTGGGAGGTGCCCCCAGCGAGGCTGGAGTTGCCCGGCTGGGCTGGGTGCCGCGCAGCGGCATTTCCAGCCCGGCCGGCGATTGAGGCCACCGCGCGGAGCGCGGTCCGGGGTCCGAGGCTTGCCCCGGTTCGGGAAGGGGCGGGTAGGGGAACAGCCCCGCGCAGCGGCCACCGCCACCGTCCCCGCTACAGCCAGCCCGCGAACTCCAGCGCCAGTTCGCCCTCCGCGCGCCGCCCCGCGGCCACCGCGCGGGTTCCCGACTCCACCGCCCGGAACAGCGTCCAGCCGCGCAGCCGTTCGCGGTCGACCTCCAGGGAGTCCGCGAGCTTGTTGACGCGGCGGCGTGCCGCCGACGGGCCCGCGGAGGAGGCGATGAGGTCCTCGACCCGGTCGCGCACCAACCGCGCCAGGTCGTAGGCGCGTTCGCCGACCAGTGGCTCCGGTCCGACCGCCAGCCATGGCACGCGGTCACCGGAAAGCACCTTGCCCTGACGGAAGTTGCCGTGCAGCAGCAACTCCTCGGGCGGCAGCGCGACCAGTTCGTCCCGGGCCGCCAGCGCCGCCGCGACGAGCGGCTCGACGGACGCGCGCATCGTCTCGGCCTGCCGCCCGGTGCGCCGCGTCACCGTCTCGAAGCCGTGGCCGGCCGGCGGCTCCACCCACAGCCGGCGCACCGTGCCCGCCGCCTCCAGCAGCGCCTTGGCCTCCGGCAGCGAACGGAGCGAGACCTCGGGGTGCAGCCGTTCCAGCAGCAACTCCTGGTCGGTGGCGTCCAGCAGCCGCACCGCGCCCCAGCCGTTCCACTGCTCCAGTGCCGCCCGCTCGAGGGCCGGGGCGGCGGACGGCGGGGCGAGCTTCAGGGCCGCGGGGGTGCCGTCCGGCTGCCGTGCGAGGAGGACCAGGCCGCTCCGGCCGCCCGGCGCGACGGCCCGCTCGACGTCCAGCTTCCGCCGGTCCACCGCCTCCTGGACGGTTTCGGGCAGCCGGGCCAGCCACTCGTCGTCCTCACCGAGTGCCCGGACCAGCCGCTGCGGCGGTTCGAAAGCCATACGTCCGTGGTTCCCTTTCCCCGTCTTCCCCGTCAGTTCCGGTCGGCCCGCTCGGCGAGCCCAGGAAAGGCTACGCCGCTGCCGCGCCAGCGCACGGCGCGGACCGCCGCCTCGCGCAGCGCGCCGACGGCCTCCAGCCGCAGAGCCCCTTCCGCGGCCCGTACGAGATCGGAGTAGACGCCGGCCACGCGTTCCTCCAGCACGGCGGCGAGCCGTATCGCCGCGGCGGCGTCCGGCACGGCAAAGGGCAGGTCGTAGCCGGCGGCGGCCACTACGGGCTTCCCGCCGAGGTCGCGCACGGTGCGCGCCAGCGCGTCCCGCCGCGAGCGGTGCGCGGCGTGGGCGGCGGCGGCCTCGTTCTCCCGGTCGTCGCCGACCCGGCCGCCGACCACCCCGTAGCCGTAGACCGCGGCGTGCTCCGCCGCCAGCGCGGCCTGCAGGGCGTCCAGCCGGGCCGTCACGTCGTCGCGCGCGTCCACCGTGCTCATCGGCCGTCACCCTTCGTCAGCAAGTACGCATGCGCGGCGCCCGCAGCGGCGACGGAGGCGAGCAGGCGGGCGAGTTCGGGCCCGGCGCCGGCGAGGGCGGTGATGTGGCCGGCGGAGGTCCGGCGCTCGGCGGCGGCCAGCGCCTTCAGGGCGGCGGCGGGCTCGTCTCGAGCCGGGGTGGCCGCCGCGGCGGACGCGGAACCCGAAGGCGAGGGGGAGGGGGAAGGAGACGACGCCGGTCCCGCCAGCGCCACCACATGCGCCGCGACCTCCGCCCGCAGCGGCGTCAACCGGTCCGCGAGCGCGGGATGACGGGCGATCACGGCGTCGTACTCGTCCCGCAGCGCGGTGCTCGTGCGCGCCTGGCGCGCACGGAGCGCGGCCTCGGCGCGCGCCGCGTCGGGGGATCGCCCCGGCGTGCGCCGGGAGGCGGGCGCATCGTTCGAACAGCCCGTCAACAGGCCCGCCGCTGCCGCCCCCGTCGCCAGAAGCGCACGTCTTCGTGTCGTCCCCGTGCGCCCCACGCGTGTCTCCTCGGGTTCGCAGTGATCATCGCCGCAGGCGAGCGTACCCGCGGGCCGGACGGGTGGACGGCAACACCCCCCGCGACCGGATACCCTTTCTTCGACACGCGACGATCCCACAACAGCACACGCGGCCGAGGAGTCACCCGGATGAGCACCACCCAGAGCGACAGGCTGCGCGGGCTGCTGGAGCCGCTCGTCAGCGCCGCGGGACTGGATCTGGAAGAGATCGAGGTCTCCCGTGCGGGCCGGCGCCGGATGCTGAGGATCACCGTGGACTCCGACGACGGCGTCGAACTGGACGCCTGTGCCGAGCTGAGCCGCGCCCTCTCCGAGAAGCTCGACGAGACGGACGCGATGGGCGAGGGCGAGTACGTCCTCGAAGTCAGCTCCCCCGGCGCCGACCGCCCCCTGACCCAGCACCGCCACTACGTGCGCGCCACCGGCCGGCTGGTCAAGCTGCAGCTGCACGAGAGCGGGGAGCTGGTGGCCCGCATCCTCACCGTGGACGACGAGGGGCTCGATCTCGAGGTGCCGGGTGTGAAGGGGCGCAAGCCCACCACCCGCCGGGTCGCCTTCGACGAGATCGCCAAGGCGCGCGTGGAGATCGAGTTCAACCGCAAGGACAAGAAGGAAGAGGAGGCGTAGCCGTGGACATCGACGTGAAGCTCCTGAAGGGCTTGGCACAGGAGAAGGAGATCGCTTTCGATCTGCTGGTCGAGGCCATCGAGTCGGCTCTCCTCATCGCGTACCACCGCACCGAGGGCAGCCGCCGCCACGCCCGCGTGGTGCTCAGCCGGGACACCGGTCATGTGACCGTGTGGGCCAAGGAGGACCCGGCCGACCTGGAGGAGGGGCAGGAGCCCAAGGAGTTCGACGACACCCCGTCGGACTTCGGCCGGATCGCCGCCACCACCGCCCGCCAGGTCATCCAGCAGCGGCTGCGTGACGCGGAGAACGACGTCACGTTCGGTGAGTACGCCCGCCGTGAGGGCGACGTCGTCGCCGGCATGGTGCAGCAGGGCAAGGACCCGAAGAACGTACTGGTCAGGCTGGACGACAAGCTCGAGGCCATCCTGCCGGTGCAGGAGCAGGTGCCGGGCGAGGAGTACACCCACGGGCTGCGGCTGCGCACCTATGTGGTCCGGGTGGCGAAGGGCGTGCGCGGTCCGTCCGTCACTCTTTCGCGTACGCACCCGAACCTGGTGAAGAAGCTCTTCGCGCTCGAGGTCCCGGAGATCGCGGACGGCAGCGTCGAGATCGCCGCGATCGCGCGTGAGGCCGGTCACCGCACCAAGATCGCTGTCCGTTCCACCCGCTCCGGGCTGAACGCCAAGGGCGCCTGCATCGGCCCGATGGGCGGCAGGGTGCGCAATGTCATGGCCGAGCTGCTCGGCGAGAAGATCGACATCGTGGACTGGTCCGACGACCCGGCCGAGATGGTGGCGAACGCCCTGTCGCCGGCGCGTGTCAGCAAGGTGGAGATCGTCGACCTCGGCGCGCGCTCCGCCCGGGTGACCGTTCCGGACTACCAGCTGTCCCTGGCGATCGGCAAGGAGGGGCAGAACGCCCGCCTGGCCGCCCGTCTCACGGGCTGGCGCATCGACATCCGCCCGGACACCGAGCTGAACGACGACGAGCGCTGAGCGGCGGCCAGGGGCCCGGCGACCGGGCCGAGGAATGGCCGGGGGCGGAATCCTGTTGCAACGGTGACGGGCGCCGTCCAGGCTGACCACGATCAGGACAACGACCGTTCGATTCTTGCCCCCAAGGGGTGAGGTCGGTGCGGGGAGGTAGACTTAACCGTGTCTGGCCGGACGCGTGCCCGCGTATGCCCTGAGCGAACCTGTGTGGGATGCCGGGAGCGAGCGGCCAAGAGCGATCTGCTGCGCATCGTGATGATCGAGGGTGAATGCGTCCCCGATGATCGCGGTACGCTGCCCGGCCGGGGTGCGTACGTGCACCCCGCCTTGGTCTGTCTCGACCTGGCGGTCCGCCGCCGGGCGTTCCCGAGGGCCTTCCGGGTCCAGGGACCGCTCGAGACCGCCGCGGTGCGGCGGTATGTCGAGCAGGCAGCACCGTAAGAGAAGAAGTACGGCACGGATACCCCGTGCGGTCAGGTACCTCGCGAGTCGGAAGTAGGTCGAGATTGCGATGAGCACTCGATGAGTACGCGATGAGTACGCCCATGAAGTAGCGACGGTCCGGCGGTAACCCGGACCTAAAAGGAGCGAAGTGGCTAAGGTCCGGGTATACGAACTCGCCAAGGAGTTCGGCGTAGAGAGCAAGGTCGTCATGGCCAAGCTCCAAGAACTCGGTGAATTCGTCCGTTCGGCGTCCTCGACGATCGAGGCGCCGGTTGTACGCAAGTTGACTGACGCGCTGCAGGGGCCCGGCGGCAACGCCGGCAAGTCCGCAGCAAAGCCTGGCGCGCCCCGCAAGGCGACGCCCTCGAAGCCCGCAGCGCCCTCCGCGGCGCAGCCCGGGGACACCTCCCCGGCGCAGGCGACACGTCCCGCTGCCCCCAAGCCCGGCGCACCGGCCCCCAAGCCGGCCCCGGCGAGCAGCACCCCTCCCGCGGCGCCGGCCTCCGGCCAGCGTCCGACGCCGGGTCCCAAGCCCGCACCGGCCAAGCCGGCTCCGGCGGCTCCGGTGCCCGCTGCCGAGTTCTCGGCCCCGGCTCCCGCCCAGCCCGCCGCACCGCAGGCCCCGCGTCCCGCGGGTGCCACCCCCGGTCCGCGCCCTGCCCGTCCGGCTCCGGCCGGTGGCCAGCGTGACGGCGGTCAGCGTGACGGCGGCCGTGGTGGCGAGCGCGGCGGCGAGCGTCCGGCGCGTCCCGCCGGCGGCCAGGGCGCCCCGCGCCCCGGTGGCCGTCCGTCGGGTCCCCGTCCGGGCAACAACCCGTTCACGTCCGGTGGCTCCACCGGCATGGCGCGCCCGCAGGCGCCCCGCCCCGGTGGCGCACGCCCCGGTCCCGGCGGCGGTTCCGCTCCGGGTGCTCCCCGTCCGCAGGGCGGTCCCGGCGGCGCTCCGCGTCCGCAGGGCCAGGGCGGCGCCCGTCCGACCCCGGGCGGCATGCCCCGTCCGCAGGCGCCCCGTCCCGGCGGCGGCCCCGCGGGCAACCGTCCGAACCCCGGCATGATGCCGCAGCGTCCTGCTGCCGGTCCCCGTCCTGGTGGCGGTCCCGGTGGCGGCGGTCGCGGTCCCGGCGGCGGTGGCGGCGCAGGCCGTCCCGGTGGCGGTGGCGGTCGTCCCGGTGGCGGCGGCTTCGCAGGCCGTCCCGCCGGTCCCGGTGGCGGCGGTCGTCCCGGTGGTGGCGGCGGCTTCGCCGGTCGTCCCGGCGGTCCCGGTGGTGGCGGCGGCTTCGGCGGTCGTCCCGGCTTCGGCGGTCGTCCCGGCGGCCCCGGCGGCCGTGGTGGCACGCAGGGCGCCTTCGGTCGTCCCGGCGGCCCGGCGCGCCGTGGCCGCAAGTCGAAGCGGCAGAGGCGCCAGGAGTACGAGGCCATGCAGGCCCCGTCGGTCGGCGGTGTGATGCTGCCTCGCGGCAACGGCGAGACCATTCGCCTGTCGCGCGGTGCCTCGCTCACCGACTTCGCGGAGAAGATCAACGCCAACCCGGCGTCGCTCGTCGCGGTCATGATGAACCTCGGCGAGATGGTCACCGCGACCCAGTCCGTCTCGGACGAGACGCTGGCGCTGCTCGGCGACGAGATGAACTACACCGTCCAGATCGTCAGCCCGGAGGAGGAGGACCGCGAGCTTCTCGAGTCCTTCGACATCGAGTTCGGCGAGGACGAGGGCGGCGACGAGGCGCTGGTCTCGCGTCCGCCGGTGGTGACCGTCATGGGTCACGTCGACCACGGTAAGACCCGACTGCTGGACGCGATCCGCAAGACGAACGTCGTCGCGGGCGAGGCCGGCGGCATTACGCAGCACATCGGTGCGTACCAGGTCGCGACCGAGGTCAACGGCGAAGAGCGGGCCATCACCTTCATCGACACCCCGGGTCACGAGGCGTTCACCGCCATGCGTGCCCGTGGTGCGAAGTCCACCGACATCGCGATCCTCGTGGTCGCGGCGAACGACGGTGTGATGCCCCAGACGATCGAGGCGCTGAACCACGCCAAGGCGGCCGAGGTGCCGATCGTGGTCGCGGTCAACAAGATCGACGTCGAGGGCGCCGACCCGACCAAGGTGCGCGGTCAGCTCACCGAGTTCGGTCTGGTGGCGGAGGAGTACGGCGGCGACACCATGTTCGTCGACATCTCCGCCAAGCAGGGTCTGAACATCGACTCCCTGCTGGAGGCCGTGGTCCTCACCGCGGACGCCTCGCTCGACCTGCGGGCCAACCCGGAGCAGGACGCGCAGGGCATCGCGATCGAGGCCCACCTGGACAAGGGCCGCGGCGCCGTCGCGACCGTCCTCGTCCAGCGAGGCACGCTGCGCGTCGGTGACACGATGGTCGCCGGTGACGCGTACGGCCGTGTCCGCGCCATGCTCGACGACAAGGGCGAGAACGTGGAGATCGCGGGTCCCTCGACCCCGGTCCTCGTGCTCGGTCTCACCAATGTCCCGGGCGCGGGCGACAACTTCCTGGTCGTCGACGAGGACCGTACGGCCCGTCAGATCGCCGAGAAGCGTGCCGCCCGTGAGCGCAACGCCGCGTTCGCCAAGCGCACCCGCCGGGTGTCCCTCGAGGACCTCGACAAGGTGCTCAAGGCGGGCGAGGTCCAGCAGCTCAACCTCATCATCAAGGGCGACGCGTCCGGTTCGGTGGAGGCTCTCGAGTCCTCGCTGCTCCAGCTCGACGTCGGCGAAGAGGTCGACATCCGCGTGCTGCACCGCGGCGTGGGTGCGGTCACCGAGTCGGACATCGACCTGGCGATGGGCTCCGACGCCATCGTCATCGGCTTCAACGTCCGCGCGGCCGGCCGTGCCTCGCAGATGGCGGACCGTGAGGGCGTCGACGTCCGGTACTACTCGGTGATCTACCAGGCCATCGAGGAGATCGAGGCGGCCCTCAAGGGCATGCTCAAGCCGGAGTACGAAGAGGTCGAGCTCGGTACGGCGGAGATCCGCGAGGTCTTCCGCTCGTCCAAGCTGGGCAACATCGCGGGTGTTCTCATCCGGTCCGGCGAGGTCAAGCGCAACACCAAGGCCCGGCTCATCCGCGACGGCAAGGTCATCGCGGAAAGCCTCAACATCGAGGGTCTGCGCCGCTTCAAGGACGACGTCACCGAGATCCGCGAAGGCTACGAGGGCGGTATCAACCTCGGAAACTTCAACGACATCAAGGTCGACGACGTCATCGCGACGTACGAGATGCGCGAGAAGCCGCGAGGCTGATCCACGGGCGTCCCGGCCGGGGCCGGTCGGCGGAAGTATTTCCGTCGATCGGCCCCGGCGTTGCGTGTACCGTTTGGGTGTCCCTGCCAATCAACCGCGGCGGGGCCCCAGACCCCGAACCGGCGGGACATCCGGACATACATGTATGTGGGGACACTGTCCTTCGACCTGCTTCTCGGCGACGTACGGTCGCTGAAGGAGAAGCGTTCCGTGGTCCGCCCCATCGTCGCCGAGCTCCAGCGGAAGTACGCCGTGAGCGTGGCGGAGGTGGGCGACCAGGATCTCCATCGCCGGGCCGAGATCGGCCTGGCCGTGGTGTCCGGCGACACCGGGCACCTCACTGACGTACTCGACCGGTGCGAGCGCCTCGTCGCCGCCCGGCCCGAGGTGGAGCTGCTGTCGGTTCGGCGCAGACTCCACAGCGACGAAGACTGAATGCAAGGCAAAGAAGGAGACGGACCAGTGGCCGACAACGCGCGGGCGAAGAAGCTGGCGGACCTCATCCGGGAGGTGGTCGCGGAGAAGCTGCAGCGTGGCATCAAGGACCCCCGCCTGGGTTCGCACGTGACCATCACGGACACCCGCGTCACCGGCGACCTGCGGGAGGCCACGGTCTTCTACACGGTCTACGGCGACGACGAGGACCGGGCCAGTGCCGCCGCGGGCCTGCAGAGCGCGAAGGGCGTCCTGCGCTCCGCGGTCGGCGCGGCGGCGGGCACCAAGTTCACGCCGACCCTGACCTTCGTGGCCGACGCGCTCCCGGAGAACGCCAAGACGATCGAGGACCTCCTCGACAAGGCGCGTGCCTCGGACGCCAAGGTCCGCGAGGTGTCCTCCGGCGCCGCGTACGCCGGCGAGCCCGACCCGTACCGCAAGCCCGAGACCGACGACACGTCCGCCGACGCGGGTGGGGACGAAGCCTCGGAATGACGCAGCGCACCGTCACGCCCGACGGACTTGTCATCGTCGACAAGCCGTCGGGCTTCACTTCGCACGACGTCGTCGCCAAGATGCGCGGGATCGCCAGGACCCGGCGCGTCGGACACGCGGGGACGCTCGACCCCATGGCCACCGGTGTGCTCGTGCTCGGCGTCGAGAAGGCCACCAAGCTGCTCGGCCATCTCGCGCTGACCGAGAAGGAGTACCTCGGCACCATCAGGCTGGGGCAGAACACCGTCACCGACGACGCGGAGGGCGAGGTCACCTCGTCCGCCGACGCCACCGCGGTCACCCGCGAGGCGATCGACGCGGGCGTCGCCGAACTCACCGGCGACATCATGCAGGTGCCGTCCAAGGTCAGCGCCATCAAGATCGACGGCAAGCGGTCGTACGCACGGGTGCGCGGCGGCGAGGACTTCGAGATCCCCGCCCGGCCGGTGACCGTCTCCGCCTTCCGCGTGTACGACGTGCGCGCGACGACCACGGACGACGGGCTCCCCGTCGTCGACCTGGTCGTGTCCGTGGTCTGCTCCTCCGGCACCTACATCCGGGCGCTCGCCCGCGACCTCGGCGCCGGTCTGGGCGTCGGCGGGCATCTGACGGCGCTGCGGCGCACCCGGGTCGGCCCGTATGGCCTGGACGCGGCGAAGACGCTGGACCAGCTCCAGGAGGAGCTCACGGTCATGCCGATCGCCGAGGCCGCCGCCGCGGCGTTCCCCCGCTGGGACGTGGACGAGCGGCGGGCCAAGCTGCTCACCAACGGTGTACGGCTCGACATGCCGGCCCACGACCGTGCGCCGGTCGCGGTCTTCGGGCCGGACGGCCGCTTCCTCGCCCTCGTGGAGGAGCGCGGCGGCAAGGCCAAGAGCCTCGCCGTCTTCGGCTGACGCGCCGTCTTCGGCCGGCGCGTCAGCGGCCGTCCCGTGACACCCGTCCCGTGACATCCGCGCCGTGACGTCTGTTGCGGGACGGCCGGCCCCCACCGGCCGCCCCGCGATCCCCCTCCGTTCCCCCGCAGAGGGTCTGTCCATCGCGGACCCCGTATTCACCCGATCGAGCAGGCGCTCGGAGTGAACGGGGGTGCACTGGGGGGCGCGTTCGTGATGCGGACTTCTCCCGCTGATCATCTTCGACCTAACGTCGTCGGCATGGGACGCGCTGGCCTGGCAAGTTTGGTACGGATCTGCGATCAGGCCGGTCGGACGTACGGCACCGGTTTCGTCGCCGACGACCTCGGCACGGTCGTGACCGGCCTCCATGTGGTCGACGCGCTGCCCCGTCCCCTCCTGCTGCCGCTGGACGGCGACGGGCCCACCGTCGAGGCCGACACCGTCACCCTGTTGCCCGAGAGCGGCCTCGCCCTCGTGCACACGGACGGACTGCGGTGTCCGCCGCTGCCCATCGGCGCACGCGAACGCGTGGAGCCGGGCACGTATGTGCGCCTCGCGGCGGGCGGCTGGCGAGAGGCGCGGGTGCTCGCCGCCGACCGGGGCGTGCTGGAACTCGCCATCGGCACCGACGGCAGCGACGCCCTCCGCTCGGCGGGCACCGCCACCGGCGGGCCGGTGCTCGACGCGGTGACGGGCGCCGTCCTGGCCGTGCTCGGCCCCCCGCCCCCGTCCGACGCCCCCACCGCGGCCGTCGCACGGCCCCTGGGCACGGCCCGGTCCGCACCGCACGCCGCCCTCCTGCGGCGGAACGCGGCCATCGCCCCCGCGTACGGGCAGGACCTGAATCTCGCGGCGGTCCTCGAACTGACCGCCGTCACGCTCGGCCGGGCGGCCGCCCCCGACGGCGACCGGCCGCAGCCCGTGCGGCGGCCCGAGGTGGAGCACGAGTTCGCGGCGTTCACCGAACGGGGCGGCGCCCCGGTGCTCGGTCTCGCCGGCGCCCCCGGGACCGGCCGGACGACCGAACTGCGCGCCCTCGCCGCCCGCCGCGCCCACGGCCGTGAACCGGCCCCCACCCTCTGGCTGCGCGGTGCCGACCTGCGCACCGGGGACACGTCCGTCGCCGACGCCGTGGCCCGCGGCCTGCGCGGCGCCGCCCGCGTCCTCGCCGTACCGGAGCGGCCCCTGAGCCCGGACCTCGTCGCCCGGCTGGCCGCCGAGGCGGGGCGGCCCCTGCTCGTCGTCCTGGACGGTCTCGAGGAGACGGCTCCGGACGTGGCACGGAGCCTGCCGGAGTGGACGCCGGCCACGACCGAGTGGCTGCGCTCCACCGGAACCGCGCTCGTGGTGTCCTGCCGCCCCGAGCAGTGGGACGAGGCCGGGGCGCTCTACCCGGCCGGCGCGCTGCACCGCCCGGCGGCGGACTCCGCACGTGCCGCCGGCGGACCGCACGCGGCGGCCGAGCCGCCGACCCCGCCCGCGCTGCGCCTCGGGGACCTCACCGCCGAACAGGCCCGGCAGGCGCGCGAACGGTACGGCATCGGGCCCGGCGCGGTCGCGGCCGTGGACGAACGGCATCCGCTGACCCTCCGGCTGCTCGCGGAGGTGCGCGGGGCCGTGCCCGGCGCACCTCCCGGCAGGCCGGGACGGCAGGACGTCTACGCCGCGTACCTGGACCTGCTCTGCCTCCGGGTCGCGGTCCGGATCACCGCCCGGGCCGGCACGCCGAGCCGGGGCGCGGCCGTCCGCAGGCTCGCCGCCGCGGTCGCCGGCCGGGCGCACGAGGCCGCCCGGCGCTGCCTGGGCCCCGGGCACGGACAGCTCGACCGGGCGGTGTTCGAGGAGCTCTTCCCCTGGGCGGGCGGCTGGGCGCCCGCCGTCCTCGCCGAAGGACTGCTGGTCCCGGCCGGCGACGGCTACCGCTTCGCCCACGAGGACCTGTCCGACTGGATCCAGGGCGGGCACCTCGACCTCGACGCGGCACTGCGCGCCCTCGCACACGGCGCACCCGGCGAGGACGGCCACGTCGTAGCCCGCCATCGCATCGGCCCCGTCGTCCACGGACTGCTGCGGCTCGGGCGCGAGTGCGGCGCGCACCGACTGGTCCCCAGGCTCCTGGGCCTCGTCGACGCGCTCGACGACCCGTGCACCCCGGAAGCCCGCTGGTGGGCGTCCGCGCTCCTGCGCGAGGTGCTGGGACGCGTATCGGACGCCGAGCCGTACCTGCCGGTCCTGCGCCGCCTCACGGCACGGCCGGACGGCGAGTACGCACCCGGCTTCTGGGCCCGGCTGCCGCTCGGCGACCCGAGCAGGCTCGACCTTCTGCGGCGGCTCGTCCCCACCGACCCGGCCCCACCGCTCTCCGCGACCGGCGCCCCGGCCGCGCCCCGGTATCTGGAGCTCGCCGACGCACGGCTGACGGCCGACCCCCGGGCCGTGCAGCCGCTGCTGTGCCAGTGGTTCGACGACGAGACACCACTGACCGCGGGGCCCGGCGCCGCCGTACGCCCCACGGTGGGCGCCGCCGCGCAGGCACTGCTCTACGCCCGGCGAGGGCTCGCCCCCCACCATCTGACCGAAGCCCTCGCCGCCACCCCGCACCCCCGGGCCGCCGAACTGCTGCGCGCGCTCGCCGAGGACGAACCGGCCGCGATGTGCCGGGCCGTCGACCGCTGGGCCCGTGACCCGCGGCCCGCGCGACGGGCGGCGGCCGCCGCCCACGTCCCGCTGATCAGGCCCACCGGGGAAGCCGACCGGGGACTGCTCCGGCGCGCCGCACTCGCCCTGCTCGCGGGCACCCGCGACGCCTACGGGCCCGCGCTCACCGTCCTCGTCCGCGACCCGGTCAGCAGGCCGCGCCACCTGGAACGGGCCCTGCACCTCGTCGCGACGGGCGACCCCAGGCTGCCCGTCGGCGCGCTCACCGACGCCGTGGCCACCCATCCCGGCCCCGTCCTCGCCGCGCTCCGGGCCCGACTGCTGCGGCCGGGCCCCGTGGCCGACGCGGAGGAGATCTTCACCACACTCGCCGCGGCCGCCACCACCCCCGCCACCGCCCGCCGGGCCGCCGCCCTCGTGTGCGAGTACGTCGACCACCGCCCCGACGGCGCGGCGCACGCCGCGGCCTACGTCCACCACCGCCTCGAGCACGCGCCCGACGGACGCGACGTGCTCTTCCCCCTCGTCACCCACCTCGTACGCGGCCGTCCGGCCCGCGTACGCAGCGCCCTCGCCCCCGTCCTCGCCGCGTCCGGCAGCCCCGCGTCCCGGCCGCTGCGGGCCGAGCTGCTCGACGTACTGCTGCGGTACGAGCAGTACGAGGCCCGCGACCTCGCCGTCCTCGACGCCCTGCTGCACGCCGCCGCGCACAGCAGCGCCGCACAGGACGAGGAACGCACCCGGGCGCTGGTGTGCCGCACCGGTCTGCTGCTGGTCCGGACCGCCAAGGGCGCCGCCTGCTTCGACCGGCGGCTGACCGAGCTCGCCGGCGAGGTGCCCGCCTTCGCCGCGCTGATCGACCGCTGGCCGGCCGCCGATCCGCAGGAATGGGCCGCCGTGACGGCCTGCCGGTCCCTCGGCGCCCGGGCCGGTCCGGTGCCGATGCCGACCGGGAGCGCGGGGCATGGCAGTCTTAGACCTGCGTAATCGGCAATCACGTACACGGGTTCGGGCGAGGAGCGGTCACAGTGCAGCGCTGGCGTGGCTTGGAGGACATCCCCCAGGACTGGGGACGCAGCGTCGTCACCATCGGCTCCTACGACGGTGTGCACCGCGGACACCAGCTGATCATCGGGCGTGCCGTGGAGCGGGCGCGCGAGTTGGGCGTGCCCTCCGTCGTCGTGACCTTCGACCCGCACCCCAGCGAGGTCGTCCGCCCCGGCAGCCACCCGCCGCTCCTCGCGCCCCACCACCGGCGCGCCGACCTGATGGCCGAACTCGGCGTGGACGCGGTCCTCGTGCTCCCCTTCACCGCCGAGTTCTCGAAGCTCTCACCGGCCGACTTCATCGTGAAGGTCCTCGTCGACAAGCTGCACGCGCGCGCCGTCATCGAAGGCCCCAACTTCCGCTTCGGCCACCGGGCGGCCGGCAACGTCGACTTCCTCGCCGAGCTCGGCGCGACGTACGACTACGACGTCGAGGTCGTCGACCTGTACGTGCGCGGCGAGGCCGGCGGCGGCGAGCCGTTCTCCTCGACCCTGACGCGCCGGCTGATCGCCGAGGGCGACATCGAGGGCGCCGCCGAGATCCTCGGCCGCCCGCACCGCGTCGAGGGCGTCGTGGTGCGCGGCGCCCAGCGCGGGCGCGAACTCGGCTTCCCGACGGCGAACGTCGAGACTTTGCCGCACACCGCGATCCCGGCGGACGGCGTGTACGCGGGCTGGCTGACGGCCGCCGGCGAGCGCATGCCGGCCGCGATCTCCGTCGGCACGAACCCGCAGTTCGACGGCACCGAGCGCACGGTCGAGGCGTACGCGATCGACCGCGTCGGGCTCGATCTGTACGGGCTGCACGTGACGGTGGACTTCCTGTCGTACGTGCGCGGGCAGGAGAAGTTCGACACGATCGAGTCGCTGCTGGTGGCGATCGGGGACGACGTGAAGAAGTGCCGCGAGCTGACGGCGGCGTACGACGCGTCTCGCTGACGCGTCCGGGCGCGGCCGGATCCGGTTGCGTTTCCGGGCGCGGTCCCGGGTCACATGCCCGGCGTGGCCCGGCCCGGGTTGTCAGCCGCGGCCCGTGGTGTTGAGGCGGGCGGCCTGGCGGGTCAGGTGGTTGCGTTCGGGGAGGGTGGGCGCCTTCTGCGCCGCCTCCGCGTAGAGGCGGGCCGCCGTCGGGAGGTCGCCGTCGCGTTCGTGGAGGTATGCGGCCACCGCGGTGTGGCGGGGCAGGGAGTCGTCCAGCGTCGCGAGCGCCGCGAGGCCGGCGCGCGGCCCGTCGGCCTCGCCGACGGCCACCGCGCGGTTGAGGCGGACGACCGGGCTGTCGGTCAGGCGTGTGAGTTCGTCGTACCACTCGACGATCTGCACCCAGTCGGTCTCCTCGGCGGTGGGCGCGTCGGCGTGGAGCGCCGCGATGGCGGCCTGGGCCTGGAACTCGCCCAGCCGGTCGCGGGCGAGGGCCGCCTGAAGGATCTCGACGCCCTCGGCGATCAACGTCGTGTCCCACCGCCCGCGGTCCTGTTCGGCGAGCGGCACCAGGCTGCCGTCCGGCGCGGTCCGGGCGGCGCGCCGGGCGTGGTGGAGCAGCATGAGGGCGAGCAGCCCCGCCACCTCGCCGTAGAAGATGCGGCGGGCGTCGATCGCGGCCGCGAGCTGCCGGGTGAGCCGGATGGCCTCGGCGGCGAGGTCGACGTCGCCGGAGTAGCCCTCGTTGAAGACCAGATAGAGCACGCGCAGCACGGTGGCGACGTCGCCGGGCTCGTCGAACCGCACACCGGAGACGGTGCGCTTGGCCCGGCTGATGCGCTGCGCCATGGTCGCCTCGGGCACCAGATAGGCCCGGGCGATCTGCCGCGTGGTGAGCCCCCCGACGGCGCGCAGCGTGAGCGCGACCGCGGACGACGGCGTCAGGGACGGGTGGGCGCACAGGAAGTAGAGCTGGAGCGTGTCGTCCACCGCGGGCGTGGGCCCTGGCGCCGGTTCCTCGTCGACGAGGTCCTCACGCCGGCGGCGGGCGGCCTCCGCGCGGGTCGCGTCGAGGAACCGGCGCCAGGCCACGGTGACCAGCCAGCCCTTCGGGTCCCGCGGGGGCTCGGCCGGCCAGACGCGGACCGCCTCGACCAGGGCGTCCTGGACGGCGTCCTCGGCCGCCGCGAAGTCGGCTCCGCGGCGGACGAGGATTCCGAGCACGCTCGGTGTGAGGCTCCGCAGAAGGACCTCGTTCACGTCAGTGGCACTCCGCGATGTTGGGCTGCGCGGCCAGGAACGGGCGCAGCTCGAGCCACTCGTGGATCGGCTTCCCGCCCGCCCCCGGGGCGGCCGACAGCTCCCCGGCCAGCTCGACGGCGCGCTCGTAGCTGTCGACGTCGATCACCATCCAGCCGGCGATGAGGTCCTTGGTCTCGGCGAACGGGCCGTCGGTGACCGGCGGGCGGCCCTCGCCGTCGTACCGGACGAACGTCCCCTCCGGGGCGAGCGCCTGGCCGTCGACGTACTCGCCGGTCGCCTCGAGCCGGGACGCGAAGTCCTTCATGTACTGCACGTGGGCCGAGATCTCCTCGGGCGTCCACTTGTCCATGGGGACGTCGTTGGCCGGGGCCGGCGCGCCGCGGTAGTGCTTCAGCAGCAGGTACTTGGCCATGATGTTTCTCCTCTGTGCTGGTTGCGACCCATTCTCGTCGCGTTCACAGCGGGGACGGAGCCGGTCGCCGGTTCTCGACATCGCCGCCGGGTTTTTCCTGGAGATCTTTTCGAGCCGGATCCTCAGGGGGACGCCGTGGCCCAGTGGCAGGCGACCTGGGGGGCGTGCGCGTTCGGCAGGACCGGCAGGTCGCGGGTGCGGCACAGGTCGGCGACGCCCGTCCGGTCCGCCTCGCCCGCCGCGAGGACCTGGCAGCGCGCGTGGAATCGGCAGCCCCCCGGGATGCGGGACGGGTCCGGCGGCTCGCCGGTGAGGACCACCGGGTCGCCCTCCGACTCCGGCAGGACCGAAAGCAGCGCCTGGGTGTACGGATGCCGCGGCGACGTCAGGACGTCCTCCACCGGCCCGGACTCCACGATCCGTCCGAGGTACATCACCGCCACCCGGTCCGCGATGTTCCACGCGAGGCCCAGGTCGTGGGTGACGACGAGCGCGGACAGGCCCAGTTCGTCCCGCAGACGCAGCAGCAGCGCCAGGATCTCGCCGCGTACGGACGCGTCGAGCGAGGCCACCGGCTCGTCGGCGACGATCAGTTCCGGCTCGAGGACCAGCGCGCCCGCGATGACGACGCGCTGCCGCTGACCGCCGGACAGCTCGTGCGGGTAGCGCAGGAAGAAGCGCTCCGGCGGGCGCAGACCGGCCCGGGACAGCGCCTCGGCGACCGCCGCGCGCTCGTCGCCCGCGTAACCGTGGATCCGCAGGCCCTCGGCCACGGCGTCGTAGACGGTGTGGCGCGGGTTGAGCGATCCGCTCGGGTCCTGGAGCACGAGCTGCACCCGCTTGCGGTACGCCTTCAGCGCGCGGGAGCCTTGGCCGAGGGGTTCCCCGCCGAAGGTGACGCGTCCGGAGGTGGGTGTCACCAGGCCGAGGAGCGAGCGGGCCAGGGTGGTCTTGCCGCAGCCGGACTCACCGACGAGGGCGACGATCTCGCCGGAGCCGATGTCGAGGTCGACGCCGTCGACGGCCCGCGCGGACGGGTCGCCCCGGCGGCCGGGGAAGGTGACGTGCAGGCCGGCGGCCGACAGCAGGGGAGAGGTGGTCACGAGGGGCTCCTGTGTCACAGCTGCTTCTCCGTCCGGGGGTTCGCGCCGGCTGCGGCCCCCACCAGCACGCAGGCCGCCCGGTGTCCCTCGGCCGTCGTGACGAGTTCCTGGTCCTGTTCGGAGCAGGTGTCGAGGGCGACCGGGCAGCGCGGGTGGAAGGTGCAGCCGCTCGGCAGCGACGACGGGTCCGGCGGGTCGCCGGGGAGACCGCGCGGGGCCCGGCGCGACGCGGGGTCGCCGATACGGGGAAACGCGGCGGACAGCGCCCGCCCGTAGGGATGCTCGGCGCGGTCGTACACCGTGCGGGCCGGGCCCTCCTCGACGACGCGGCCCGCGTACATCACCGCGAGGCGGTCGCAGGTGTCGGCGAGCACCCCCAGGTCGTGACTGATCATCAACAGGCTGATGTCCTGCTCGGCGACCAGCTGTTCGATGAGCCGCAGGATCTGCGCCTGGATCATGACGTCGAGCGCGGTCGTCGGCTCGTCGGCGACGATCAGCCGCGGATCGCAGGCGAGGGCCATGGCGATCATGACGCGCTGCCGCTGTCCGCCGGACAGCTCGTGCGGGTAGGCGTCGGCGCGGGCCGCGGGCAGCCCCACGTGCTGGAGCAGCTCGCCGACGCGCCGCTTCGCCTCCGCGGGAGTGGACCTGCGGTGCAGCAGGATCGGCTCGGAGATCTGGTCGCCGACCCGGTGCACCGCGTTGAGCGAGTGCATCGCGCCCTGGAAGACGATGGACGCGCCCGCCCACCGTACGGCCCGCAGCCGGCCCCACTTCATGGCGAGCACGTCCTCGCCGTCGAGCAGGATCTCGCCGGTCAGCTTCGCGGAGGCGGGCAGCAGCCGCAGCAGCGCCAGGGCCAGCGTCGACTTGCCGCAGCCGGACTCGCCGGCGACGCCGAGCTTCTGCCCGGCGGCCAGGGACAGGTCGACGCCGCGCACGGCGGGCACCGCCCGGGTCCCGGAGCCGTAGGTCACATGCAGGTCCTTGACCTCGAGCTGGCTCAACGTGCCACTCCCAGCTTCGGGTTGAGTACGGACTCGATGGCCCGCCCGCACAGGGTGAAGGCGAGCGCCACGAGTGCGATGGCGATTCCGGGCGGCGCGAGGTACGACCAGTGGCCGGAGGACACCGCGCCCGCCTCCCGCGCGTCCTGGAGCATGCCGCCCCAGGAGACGACGGTCGGGTCGCCCAGGCCGAGGAAGGCGAGCGTCGCCTCGGTCAGGATCGCGCTGGAGATGCCGAGCGTGGTCTGCGCGAGCACCAGCGGCATCACGTTCGGCAGGACGTGGCGCTTCATGATGTGACCGTGTCCGCCGCCGAGGGCCTTGGCGCGCTCGATGTAGGGCCGGGACTCCACGGCGATGGTCTGCGCCCGGACGAGCCGTGCCGTGGTGGGCCAGCTGGCGACCCCGATGGCGATGATCACCGTCCAGATGTTGCGGGACATCACCGTCGCCAGCACGATCGCCAGCACCAGCGTGGGCATGACCAGGAACCAGTCCGTGATCCGCATCAGCACGGTGGACAGCCAGCCGCCGTAGTGGCCCGCGATGATCCCGACCAGCGTGCCGATCGCCACGGACAGGGCGGCGGCGAGCAGTCCGACGGTGAGCGAGATACGGGCTCCCCACACCAGCAGTCCGAGCAGTGAACGGCCGAACTGGTCGGTGCCGAGGGGGAATTCACCGCTCGGTTTCTCCATGGCCGTGCCGGGCGCGTTGGTGACGCTCTGCACGTCGCCGCCGACGAGGAGCGGCGCCGTGAGAGCCGTCAGCGCGATGAGCGCCAGTGCCGCGAGGCCGAAGAGCCCGGCGCGGTGGCCCCGGTACGAGCGCCAGAAGCGGGCCACGGAGTGGCGGCGCCGCTCCCGGGCCAGGGACCTCGCGGTCCGGGCGGGCCCGGCGTCCGGGCCGGTGCCCGGCGCGGGCGGTGTCGTCTTCGTCGGCGGCGTCGGTGTCGTCGTCATCGGCCCACCCGGGGATCGAGCAGCGGATACAGCAGGTCGGCGAGGAGGTTCATCACGATCATCGCGCCGGCGAAGACCACGAAGAGCCCCTGCACCAGCGGCAGGTCGGGCACGCTGAGCGCCTGGTAGAACAGCCCGCCGAGACCCGGCCAGGAGAACACCGTCTCCACGAGGATCGAACCGGCGGCCACATGGCCCAGGTTGATGAAGACCATGGTGACGGTCGGCAGCAGCGCGTTCGGCACCGCGTGCCGGCGGCGCACCATGTCGTCGCGCAGCCCCTTGGCCCGCGCCGTCGTCAGATAGTCGCTGCCCATCTCGTCGAGCAGCGACGAGCGCATGACCAGCAGCGTCTGCGCGTATCCCACGGCGACCAGGGTGAGGACCGGCAGCACCATGTGGTGCGCCACGTCGAGTACGTACGCGAAGCCGGTCTCGTCGCCCGACTCCATGCCGCCGGTCGGGAACATCCCGGGAAGGGGGCCGACGCCGACCGAGAAGGTGATGATGAGCAGCAGCCCGAGCCAGAAGCCCGGCACGGACCACAGGGTCAGCGCCAGGCCCGTGTTGAGCTTGTCGCCGAGGCTGCCGTGCCGCCAGGCGGAACGGGTGCCCAGCCAGAGGCCGATCGCCGAGTAGATGACGACCGCGACCCCGGTGAGCAGCAGCGTCGCCGGGATCTTCTGGACGATCAGATCGCCGACGGGGGCGTGGAACTGGTACGACATGCCGAGGTCGCCCGTCAGGGCGCTCCCGCAGTAGTCGGTGAACTGCTGCCACATCGGCTTGTCCAGCCCGAACTGCCGCCGCAGCGTGGCCATCTGCTCCGCCGACGTCGGCGCGCCGTGGGTCATGGCCTTCACCGGGTCACCGGGGATGATCCGGAAGAGGAAGAAGCTGGTGACCAGGACGGCGAGCAGCGAGACCGCCGCGCCGCCGAGCTTGCCCGCCACGTACTGGAGATAGGCGCGTACGTTCTCGCTCGCGGCGCGGGCCTCGTGGGCCCGCGCCACAGCGGTCGTGCCGGTCGTGCTTGTCGTGCTCATCGACTATTCACGGTCTTCCGCGGTGGAACGGCGACGCATCGCGACGAACAGCCCGAGGGCGGCGGCGAGGACGACGGCCGCGCCGACGCCGACCGCCACACCGGTGGAGGAGCCGGTGTCCGAGCTGCCGCCGGCCGCGGCCGGCTCGGCCGACCACCAGCTCCAGTAGCCGTCCTGACCGTAGATGTTGCCGGCCGCCTCCGGCATCGTCGTGATGGACTTGATCTGGTCCGTACGGTACGCCTCGACGGCGTTCGGGTACGCGAGGACATTCATGTAGCCCGTGTCGTACAGCCGTGACTGCATCTGCTTGACCAGATCGGCGCGCTTGGCCGGGTCGTACTCGACGGCCTGCTTCGCGTACAGGTCGTCGAACTGCTTGTCGCAGATGAAGTTGTCCGTCGCGCCGGTGTCCTTGGGTGTGGCGGGCAGGGCCGCGCAGGTGTGGATCGACAGGACGAAGTCCGGGTCGGGGTTGACGGACCAGCCGTCGAAGGCCAGGTCGTAGTCGCCCTTGAGCCACGGGTCGGACACGTTGTCGAGGCACTCGACCTTCAGCCCGATGCCGAGCTCGCCCCACCACTCCTGGAGGTACTTGCCGATCGCCTTGTCGTTCGGGTCCGTGGCGTGGCACAGGATGCGGAAGTCGAGCGCCTTGCCGTCCTTGCCGACGCGCTTGCCGCTGCCGTTCTTCTTGTAGCCGGCCTCGTCGAGGAGCCGGGCGGCCTCCGCCGGGTCGTAGCCGATCTTCTGGCCCGCCTCGGGCTGCCAGAAGTACGACCCGAAGCGCGGCGGGATGTACCCCTCGCCCTCGACGGCGTGGCCCTGGAAGACCTTGTCGACGATGGTCGCGCGGTCGGTGGCGTGGAACAGCGCCTTGCGCACCGCCGGGTCGAGCAGTGCCTTGTGGCCGTTGCCGAACTTCTTGCCGTCCTTGGACTGCGCGCCCGGGTTGGTGGCGAGCGCGAAGAAGCGGCGGCCGGGAGCGTCGTTGACCTTGATGTTCTCGGCGCTCTTCAGGGCGTTCGCCTGCGCCGGGGTCAGCCCCTGGACGAACGACACCTCGCCCTTCTGGAGGGCGGCGACCGCGGCGTCACCGTCCTTGTAGTACTTGAAGACCAGCTCGTCGAACTTGGGCGTCCCGCGCCAGAAGGTCTTGTTCGGCGCCAGCTTCACGTACTGGTCGACCTTGAAGTCCGTGATGACGAACGGGCCGTTGCCCACGATCGGGAACTGCTTGTCGTTGTTGAACTCCGAGAAGTCGCCGACCTTCTCCCAGACGTGCTTCGGCACGATCGGCACGTCCAGCGCCGTCATCGTGGCCTGGGGCTTCTTCAGCTCGACGACGAGCGTTCTCGGGTCGGGGGCGGTGACCTTCTTGAAGTTGGCGGTGAAGCTGCCGTTGGCGGTGGCGGCGTTCGGGTCGCTCATCATCTTGTTGAACGTCCACGCCGCGTCCTCGGCGGTCGCCTGCTTGCCGTCCGACCACTTGGAGTCGTCGCGGATGGTGTACGTCCACGTCAGCTTGTCCGGCGAGGACTTCCACTCGGTGGCGAGACCCGGGACGGTGTGGCCGTCCTTGGGGTCGTAGTTCGTCAGATAGTCGTAGGTCAGACGGTGGATGGAGGTGCTCACCAGCCGCTGGGCCAGGAACGGGCTCAGCGAGTCGATGCTCTGCGACACGGCGACGGTGAGGACCTGCTTGCCGTCGTCGGCGGCGGCCTGCGCCTGCGCTTGGGCCTGCGTCCGGGGCTGTGCCTGGGCCTGGGGGACCACGGCGCCTGCCGTCACCAGTGCGGAGGCCACGGCGCCAGTGGCGAGGACCAATCGGAAGCGGGGACGTTGCCGGGTGCTCTGGGGTGATGCCGTTGTGACCATGGACAGTGACCTCGCGTCATTACTCGCACGGAGAGGGCGGGTTGGTGATCTCTGGTTCGCCAGCTGGTGAAGCGAAGGTCTATCAGGGCGGTCATGCCGCGTCAACGGCCCCTCAAACACCGTGTGGGCTGCGGGAATACGACGAGGGCCCGCACCGGTGAGTCGGTGCGGGCCCTCATTGGTTCAGACCTCTGTCGCGTTACTGCTGAGGGGCTGGCGGCGGCTGCGGGGGCTGCTGCTGCGGCCAGCCGGCGGGCGGGAACTGACCGGGCGGAACCTGCGCCTGCGCCTCGGGCCCGGCGGCCCCGGGGGACTGCGGACCGGCCGGGGCGGCCGGGTGGGCCTGGTGGGCCGGGGGCTGCTGCTGCCAGGCCTGGCCCTGCGGCGGGTATCCCTGCTGGGGCCCGCCGTACGGAGGCTGGGGCTGCTGAGGGTGCTGCGGCTGGGGCGGGTACGGCTGTCCGGGGCCCTGCTGTCCTGGCTGCGGCTGTCCGGGTACGGGCTGCCCCGGCTGCGGCTGGCCCTGCCACGGTCCCTGGCCGTGGCCCGGCATCGGCGGGGCGGCCTGCGGCGGCGGGTTGCCGTTCGCCGTCCAGAGCCCCTGCTGCTGCTGGGCGCGTACGAAGTCCTCGGCGATCAGCGCGGACAGGTTGAAGTACGCCTCACGCGTCTTCGGCCGCATCATGTCGAGGTCGACCTCCGCGCCCGCCGCGAGGTGCTCGTCGAACGGCACGACCACGACACCGCGGCAGCGCGTCTGGAAGTGCTGCACGATGTCGTCCACCTTGATCATCTTGCCGGTCTCGCGGACCCCGGAGATGACCGTGATCGAACGCTGCACCAACTCGGCGTACCCGTGGGCGGACAGCCAGTCCAGCGTGGTCGACGCGCTGCTCGCGCCGTCGACGGACGGCGTCGAGATGATGATCAGCTGGTCGGCCAGGTCCAGCACCCCGCGCATCGCGCTGTAGAGCAGGCCCGTGCCCGAGTCGGTGAGGATGATCGGGTACTGCTTGCCCAGCACGTCGATCGCGCGCCGGTAGTCCTCGTCGTTGAACGTCGTCGAGACGGCCGGGTCCACGTCGTTGGCGATGATCTCCAGACCCGAGGGCGCCTGCGAGGTGAAGCGGCGGATGTCCATGTACGAGTTGAGGTACGGGATCGCCTGGACCAGGTCACGGATGGTGGCCCCGGTCTCACGGCGCACCCGGCGGCCCAGCGTGCCGGCGTCCGGGTTGGCGTCGATCGCGAGGATCTTGTCCTGCCGCTCCGTGGCGAGCGTCGAACCCAGCGCCGTGGTGGTCGTCGTCTTGCCGACACCGCCCTTGAGGGAGATGACCGCGATCCGGTAGCAGGACAGCACCGGCGTACGGATCAGCTCCAGCTTCCGCTGCCGCTCGGCCTCCTCCTTCTTGCCGCCGAGCTTGAAGCGGTTGGCGCCGGAGGGATTGCGGCTCGACTTGGGCTTCGGCTTGTTGTTGCGCAGCAGCCGGTCGGAGGACAGCTCGACGGCCGCCGTGTAGCCGAGCGGAGCGCCCGGCACCGAACGCTCGCGCTGGTCGTGCGTGACCGGCGTGGGCCAGGCCCCAGCGGTACGCGGGTCGACGGGCGGACCGGGCTGCTGGGGGTACGCGTACCCGGGCTGGTTCTGGTTCTGGGGACCGCCCTGCTGTGGGGGCGCCTGCTGCGGCTGGACCTGGGGCGGCTGGCCGTGCGGCGGTTGGGGCTGGGGCTGCTGTGCGTGCGGCGGCTGGCCGGCCTGTGGGGGGAGCGGCGCGGGCGCGCCGGGGCCGGGCTGTCCGGGGTGCGGCTGGTCCGGCTGGGGAAAGCCGTAACCGCCTTGGGGAGCCTGACCGGGTGCGCCGGGCGCGGGCTGCGCGTGCGGCCGGCCCTGCTGCGGGAAGCCGTATCCGCCGCCCTGGGGCTGAGGCTGGGGCTGTCCAGGGGCGCCCTGCTGGGGGAACCCGTATCCGCCCTGGGCCGCCTGGCCGGGGGCGCCCTGCTGCGGGAAGCCGTACCCGCCCTGCGGCGCAGGTGCGGGTGCCGGAGCAGTGGCAGGGGTAGGGGCAGGGGCGGCGGGGTAGGCGGGCTGTCCGGGCTGCGGTTGTCCCGGCTGCGGGTAGCCGTAGCCCGCCGGCTGCCCCGGTGCCTGCGCGGACGGGTCCGCGCCAGGCGCCTGGGACGCCGGCCACTGCGGTGCCGCCGCCGGTGCGGCCGGCTGGAACTCGGGCGGGAGCGGCGGCAGTCCGCCGCCCTGTGCGGTCGGCGCCCAGGGCTGACCGGTCGCCGGGGAGTCCTGCGGCTCTGCGGGAGCCGGCGGGGCGCTGTCCGCGGCGGCCGCCGGGGCGGGCGCGGCGTCGGAGGGCTCGTCGTCCGCGGACGGGCCGGTGTCCCGGGGCGCGTCGGCGCGGTCGTCGGAGTCGGTGCTGTCGGTGCTGTCGGTGCCGGCGTCCGGGCCGTCGGCGGAGTCCTCGGCAGACGTGCCGGCGGGCGCGGGCTCTTCGGCCGCGCTGCCGGACGTACTGTCGCCGGGCTCGGCGTCACCGTCCGCGTCACCGTCCTCCGGGGCGGCGTCGTCCGCCGCGGTCGTCGGCGCGGGGAGCTCAGGGCCCGGTTCCGACTCCTCTCGGGGCGCGGACGCGTCGGACTCGGCGGAGGTGCCGTCCGCCCCGCCCGCCTCCGCCGCGGTCCGCTCGGCGATCTCACGCTGCAGCGCGGCGGGGGAGAACCGCATGGTGGCGCCGCTCTCCACATCGCCGCCGCCCCCGAAGGACTGCCACGACAGCTCCGGCTCGTCCGGCTCGGCGGAAGCGGCCGCGGGCTCCGGAGCAGCGGCCGGCCCGGACGCCTGCGCGTCGTCCGGTGCGGGCGAGGGCGCCGGCACGACCGGGGCCGCGGCGGGCGCCGGTTCCTGCGGCGCGGACGGTGCGGGCGCGGACGGTGCGGGCGCGGACGCTGGGGGCGCGGACGCTGGGGGCGCGGACGGTGCGGGCGTGGCCGCCCAGTTGGGCTCGTAACCGCTCCCCGCGGGCAGCCCCGGCACGGCCACGGGCGCACCCTGCGGCGGGGGCGGCGTGGGCGCCTGCCCGGAGCCCGCGCCAGAGGTGTCGCCCGACGCGTTCTGCGTGTACCAGGCAGGCGGGGTGTAGTCGATGGTGAACTCACCCGTCATCTCTGCGGGCTCCGCGTCGGACTCGTCGACGGGAATGTTCCAGCCCCCGTGGATGTCGTCCCGATCGCCGTTCACTTTGCCTCCTGGTGTGGTCGAGCACCCTTGTGCCGTCGTGGGTGGGGGCCACCGCCTTCTTCGGATCGGCCCGGCTCTCCCCCTGGGACGCGGCCGGTACGCCCGCAGGTTCTTCCGCCGTGCCCCGACCCACCCTAATCGCCGACCACACCACTACGGCAGGCCCGTCCTGGCGTCGGCTACTGTCCCCTACATCACGCCTTGCCCCCAGGTGACCCGGGTACACCGGAGCGTAAGAAATCCGCCAGGGCAAACCGGCACAACCCCGAACGGAACCGCCCCGCTCAGTCCATCCGCCGGGCGCTGCCCAACAATCCGGTCTCGGCGTCGGTGGCCTGTGTCATGACGAATTGACGGTCCCTCGGCGTGCACCAGAGGGTCACTCCGTCGGCGAGCGTGGAGAGCGCTTCCGTCTCCGCCTGTGGCAGATGCATGATGCGACCGATATGCCGTGCCTCGTCGGGTGAGACGCGCTGGACGCCGACCAGGCCGGACTTTTCCATCAGCCGAGGTGCGACCGGGCTCAGATAAGGCAACAGGGTCAGTACCGACTGCCACGGACCTGAGATGACACGCCCCCGCGGCGGCCGCATTCCGCAGTCACGCACCACGACCACGGGACTCCCGGCCGACGGGCCCTGCGGCGGCACCCGGCCCACATCGTGGAGCGAGATGCACTGCTGGCCACCCCCGGCGGCCTGCGCCAGCGTGGTCCACGCCGGCGCCCGTCCCGTCTCGACGGTGACCCTGGCGCCTGTGGCGGCAGCGCGCAGGGCGAGGATCTGTGCCGTCCACAGACCGCCGATCAGCGTGACGTCGTACGGGGTGGGGCGATTGATGCCCAGGACGGCAGGCTTGCCCTCGGCGTCGACACCGATGACCATGCCGTCGTCCCCGACCGGAAGAGTGAGGGCGGCAAGTTGGTCCACGGACATCGCATGCCGGTCCCTGCGGGGGCCGACGAGACCGAAACCGATGCGCGGCTTGGCGGCGGGTGCGGACATCAGCGGGCTCCCCCGAGCGGCAGTGTGGCGAGCATGCCGGGCAGTTGCTCGCGGTCGAGTCGCACCAGACCGGTCCTGACCCCACGGGCCGCCCGCTCCAGTTCGTGACGTGCGGCGACCAGTTCCTCGTCGCTGCGCCCGGTGATCCGGACATGCCCGGTGACCGTCACGCCCTGCCGGTCGCCCTGTCCCAGCGTCAGACTGAACGTCGTCGCCAGTGCGGGAATCGAGGTGAGCAGGGCCACCAGCTGAGGCATGGAGGCTCCACCGCCGCCGAGCCCGGGCCAGCGGCCCACCCAGTACGTCGTGTGCCTGCGGTCGTCGATGCGCCAGGTGCGGGAGGTCTCCTGGGTGCGCCGGGCGGGCACTTCGGCCCGGCCCGCCTGTGCGATGGCCATGGGGCTGGCACAGGACGAGGTGGCGATGGCCGACGTGAGCTCCTGCTCGGTCAGCACGGTCGTCCGGAAACCTGCGCCCGTGAGACGGCTCGCCAGCTGGTCCGCCGCGCGCACCACGCACTTCTGCGCACCTTCGAGGCCGCCGCCACGGGCGGCGACCGCCTCCGGGCACAGTTCGGGGTCGAGCTTCAGGGCGATCCAGGTGATCCGCAGCGCCGGCGATCCGGTCTGAGCCTGCAGCGGCGCGTAGTTGCGTGCCGCGATGGACTGCTGAGGCAGGTGGGGGGCGGGCGCGGGCTGGGTGTGCTGGACGATCTGGGCGGACTCCAGCCGGATGCCGTCCACCTCCATGATCTCTCCGACCACGGCCATGGGGAGAGGCCGGGCGGTGCGCTCCGGGCGCAGCGCCGTCGTGTCCGTCTCGACCTGGAGCACGGCGGTCAGGAACGTGCCGTCGCCGATCATCCCGACCGGACGCCGGTCACGGTCGCTGTACGTGTAGGTGCGCAGGGCCGGGTCGCACTCCACGACCGGCGCCAGTCCCGGCTCGGTGTCCGGGGGGATGACCAGAGACTTCGCCCGCCGCGTGCGCGCGCGCAGGGCGAACACGGTGGAAAGCCATTCGGGCAGCGAGCGGCGGTGCCTGCGCACCACCGCGAGCAGCACCAGCAGGGCCGCGAGCACGCCCGCCGGGACGAGCAGGAGCGGGTCGGCGATCCAGGCCACCAGCATCACGGCGGCGGCTATCTCGATCAATACGAGCTGTTGCAGTCGGAACGTGCCGAAGTGGCCGGGCCGCGCCCGCAGACGAGGGGCGCCGGTGCCCGCGGAGGAAGGAGCCGGCGGTGCTGACGAGCGTCTGCGGGCCGCGGGCCGCGCGCGCGTCGCGGAAGCCGTCATGTGGGCACCCCCCGGTTCATTAGGCCCCGATTCATCCCGATCACCCCTGTCCAGCCCTGCACAGCAAGGCTTCCGGCGGCTGGATCACCCTACCCGCCCCACGAGCACCATCGATCAACAGGCATAGTAGGGGGCCGGTCCGACACGCAGGGCCCGGGGACCGTGCTCACCACAAGGGCCCCGCGGGGAGACAGTGCCTTCTTTACCAATGGGGACTCATGGCATCACGGCGGGATGAGCTCAACGCATACACCTTTGCGAAGAAGCGCACGGTGGCGGCATTCCTCCAACCCTCCCCCTCCGGCACGGAAGAGGGCGCCCCCAGGCCGCTGCGCGCAATCGTGCCGAGTCTGATCGTGGGTGTGCTGATCGTGGCCGGTTTCGGCGCCTTCGGCATGTTCAAGCCCAAGGCCCCCAAGGACTGGGCGGCGCCGGGCACCAGGGTGATTGTGGGCAAGGACTCCACCACCCGTTACGTGGTGCTCCAGACCGGCAAGGGCAAGAGCAAGAAGGTGCTGCTCCACCCGGTGCTGAATCTGGCCTCCGCACGGCTGTTGCTGACGCCCGATCAGTTCAAGGTCATCCAGGTCGCCGACGACGTCCTCGACTCGGGCAAGCCGCCCAGGGGCCCGATCCTCGGCATCCCGTACGCCCCCGACCGTCTGCCCAGCGAGAAGGAGGCGGCCAAGGCCAAGCGCTGGGCGGTGTGCGAGCAGCCGGGCGCCGGCAAGGGCGCGTCAGCGCAGAAGGCGACATTCATCTTCGCCGAGCGCGACCTGGAGAGGACCGAGGGCAAGGGCAGGCTTCAGGGAGGCCAGGTCCTTTACGTCGAGGGCAAGAGCGGGCGCTACCTCGTCGACGCGGCGGGAACCAAGTACCTGGTGCGCGGGACGAAGACCGATGCGGACCTCCTCACTCGCGCGCTCGTCGGCGACCGCACCGAACCGCAGCCGGTCACGGAGGACTGGCTGGCGACTCTGCACGACGGCAGCCCGGTCGACTTCCCCGTGATCCCCGGTGAGGTGGGCGCACCGGCCGGTGTCGGCGGCGGGCTGACCGCCGAGCAGGACCGGGTGGGCGTGGTGCTCCAGGCTCAGACGGGCGCCGGGCCGCGGCACTACGTCGTCCTCGAGGGCAAGGTGCAGCCGGTGTCGGACTTCACCGCGTGGCTCCTGATCAACTCCCCGCAGACCGACAGCCTGGACATGGGCGGGCGGGCCACGGTCGTCGACGCCGCATCCTTCACCCCGGAGCCGGACGTCTTCGCCGCCGAGAAGCGCTGGCCGGAGAAGAAGTCCGAGCACGTCAACTCCGCGACCGGGGGCCGCGACACCGTGTGCAACGTGCTGCGGAAAGTGGACAATAAGGGTCGTACGACGCTGTCCACCTGGGCAGGGTCCGCCTATCCGGCGGAGATCACCGCGGGCGGCACGAGCACCTACGTCACCCCCGGCTCCGGAATGCTCTACACCCAGGTGCAGGGCCGGCAGACGAAGCCGGACGGGTCGCTCTTCCTGGTGACGGACACCGGACTGCGCTACGCGGTCCAGGCGAACGGTGACAGTGACTCCGAACGGTCGGACATCGGCGCAGGGGGGCAGGGAGACCAGCAGGACGGTCGTCCCGAGCCCAGCCAGGCGCAGATCCGCCTCGGATACGGCAGGATCGTCCCTTCGCTGGTCCCCATCGTGTGGTCGGAATTCCTGTCCAAGGGGCCGCGTCTGGACACCAACAGCGCACGCCAGCCGCAGGGTTCGTAAGGAGTGCCGATGCCGTATCCGCGTAAGCGAGCCGCGGCGGCCGCCGCCGTGTTGCTCACCGCACTGTCCGTCGCGCCCTCGGCCGCCGTGGCCGCCGAAGGGCCGGAGGGCGCCGCGCTCGACGGCAGTGGCGAGTGCACCTTCCCGATGAAGGAGCAGATCGCGGACACTCCGTGGCCCCTCCAGCGGGTTCTGCTCGACGAGTTGTGGCAGGACACCAAGGGCAAGGGTGTCCGCGTCGCCGTCATCGACACCGGGGTCGACAACGACAACGTCCAGTTGAAGCCGGCCGTCGACGCCTCCGCGGGCAAGGACCTTCTCAAGCCCGACAAGAACAACAGCGACGAGAAGCGCGGCAAGACCGACGGAACCGTGGACCTGGTGGGCCACGGCACCAAGGTCGCGGGCATCATCGCCGCGCGCCCCCGTAAGGGGACCGGCTTCGTCGGGATCGCGCCCGAGTCCACCATCATCCCGATCCGCCAGAACGACGAGAACAACAGCGGCAACGACCTGACGATGGCCACGGCGATCGACCACGCCGTCGCCAAGGGCGCCGACGTCATCAACATCTCCCAGGACACCACCAAGCCGCTCGGAGCCGACTCGGCGCTCAACAAGGCGGTGCAGCGGGCGATAGGCGCGGGCGTCGTGGTCGTCGCCTCCGCGGGCAACGACGGCATGGACGGCAAGGTCAAGAACACCTATCCCGCCGCGTTCCCGGGCGTGCTGGCCGTGGCCTCCTCCGACCGCAACAACGAGCGCGCGCCGTTCTCCCAGGCCGGCGCCTTCGTCGGCGTGGCGGCGCCCGGTGTGGACATCGTCTCCACGGTTCCTGGCAACGGGCAGTGTGTCGACAACGGCACCAGCTTCTCCGCGCCGTATGTCGCCGGGGTCGCGGCCCTGCTGACGGCCAAGCACCCGAAGTGGACGCCGGCCCAGATCATCGCCGAGATCGAGCAGACCGCCACCCGCAGCATCAACGGTCGCGACAACTTCGTCGGCTGGGGCGTGGTCGACCCGGTACGCGCCCTCAGCGGCGACGAAAAGCCTCAGGCGGCCCCGCGCGCCGACCCCGGCCCGGCCGCACCGCCCGCGCCGGAACCGGCGCATCTGGCGATGACGGAGACCGTGCAGGAACGCAACGAACGCTATGCAACCTATGCGCTGGGAATCTGCGTCGTACTGGTGACGGTGATCGCCGGCACGGCGACGGTCATCAGGGACACTGCGCGGAAACGGGCACGCTGAAGCAAGTAACCGTAAAACACTTTGCAGTTGGAACCGTCATATCAAGTGGATAGACTGACGGTCGGACCATTGGTCCGGGTCACGGGGGCGGCATCCGAACGGCTTCCGTCTACAGTCACTGTCGCAGGAAGAAGGGGCACGATGTCGGACAAGAACCTCGACGTAACCACCGGTGATATCACCGAACTCAGTGGCAAGATCCAGAACTTCCAGATCGAGCTGGGCAACCGGATCACCTCCCTGAACCGGGTGGTCGACACCATCCAGGCGGGCTGGAAGGGTGCGGCGAGCCAGCAGTACGACGCGGTGCAGACGCGTGTGAACCGCCGTCTGAGCAGCCTGCAGCAGAGCCTCGAGAACCTCGAGCGAATGGTGAAGATCAGCGCCGACGGCTTCGACGAGGAGGAGCGCAAGCGCATGTCGTCCTTCGCCGGCATGGAGAACGCGAAGGGCAACAGCAGCGCCATCCTCGACGTCTGATCCAGGCAGTCCGACCGCCTGAACCCATTTCGTTGAACTTCGCTACTAGGAGCACACCATGACCACTGCCGTCAATTACGACACAGTGACCCAGGCCGCGCGCGACACGCTCAAGACCGCCTCGGACCTGGACGCGGAACTCCGCACCCTGCTGGGACACGTCAACCGCGTCGCCGGTTCGTGGCAGGGTGAGGCCAAGGAGGCCTACGTGGCCATCCAGCGCCAGCTGGCCTCCGACATGGAAGGCATGAACCAGGACCTGCAGACGATCGCCCGCCTGCTCGGCGACGCTGTTGTCGGCTACCAGGACACCGACAAGGGCAACGCCGCCCGCTTCCGCATGATGATGGGCTGAGCGAACCGTCTCCCGTACGCGAGGGGGCTGCCCGCCGACGGCGGGCAGCCCCCTCGCGTCGTCACGGCTACTTGAGGTCGAACTCCCCGTCCCGTGCGCCCAGCACGAACGCTCGCCACTCGGCTTCCGTGTAGCGCAGCACGGTGTCGTGGTCGAGTGACGACCGCATCGCCACCGCGCCGTTCGGCAGGTGGGCGATCTCCACCCGCTCCTCGTCCGGACTCGTGCCGGGAGCGCCGACCCACTCCACCCCGGAGATGTCGAGGGCGTACAGCTCGTCCTTCTGGCGTTCCTTCTCGACTGCGTCAGCCATCGGCGCGGTCCCTCCCATGGGTTGGCCTACGAGGTGCAGAGGGCCACACTACTGCGTGCGCCCCGGCGGTCTTGTCGACCGCCGGGGCGCTGTGCATCGACCCGTTCACTGACCGGGGAACCAGCCGAGCTGCACCAGCGGATTGCCTCGCTTGCGCGACACGAACGTGCCGCGACCGGGAGGCATCGGGCGGGCGCGCACGTTGCCCATGATGTCGCCCTCGCTCGGGTTGCCGGACAGGACCACGCCCTGGGCGCCCAGTTCCTTCATCCGCTGCATGAACGGCTCGAACATGGCCCGGGACGCGCCGGCCGCGTTGCGCGCGACGATGAAGCGGACACCGACATCGCGCGCGTACGGCAGCTGCTCGGCCAGCGACGCCAGCGGGTTCGCCGAGTTGGTCGCGACCAGCTCGTAGTCGTCGATCAGGACGAACAGTTGTGGCCCCGACCACCAACTGCGGTCGCGCAGTTGCTGCGGTGTGATGTCCGGTTTCGGCGCGCGCCGCTGCATCACCGTGGAGATCGCTTCCATGTGCATCTCCATGGCCGACGCCATCGGCGCGTACTCGAGCAGGTGGGTCCCCGGGACCGCCTCCAGCATGGTGCGCCGGTAGTCACCCACGACGATCCGAGCCTGTTCGGGCGTGTACCGCTCGCAGATCTGCTTGGCGACCAGCCGCAGCAGATTCGTCTTCCCGGACTCGCTCTCGCCGAACACCATCAGGAACGGGTCCGTCTCGAAATCGACGAACACCGGTTCCAGGTTTGTCTCGTCGATGCCGATCGCGATGCCGTGCTGCGGGTACTCGAAGCCCTTCGGCAGCTGCTCCGCGAGGAGCCGGCGGGGCAGCAGCCGGATCGCCGGTGCGGGCGGACCCGACCAGTGGCCCTTGACGGACTCGACGAACGCCCCAGCGCCCTCGGCCAGATCGGCGGAGCTGCTCATCGAGTCGATCCGCGGCAGCGCGGCCATGAAGTGCAGTTTCTCCGGCACCTGGCCGCGGCCCGGCACCCCGGCCGGGACGTTCGCCGCGACCTTGCGGTCGAACTCGGAGTCCATGACATCACCCAGGCGAAGCTCGAGCCGGCCGAGCATCTGGTCCTTGAGTGCCGCCCGCACCTCCATGTAACGGGCGGCCGTGATGACGACGTGGATGCCGTAGCCGAGACCACGAGCGGCGAGGTCCGAGACGATCGGCTCCAGCATCTCGTAGTCGTTCTTGAAGCCGCCCCAGCCGTCGATGACCAGGAAGACGTCCCCCCAGGCCTCGCCGGGCAGCTCGCCCGCCGCCCGCTTGCGCCGGTACGTCTGCATGGAGTCGATGCCGTTGGCGCGGAAGAACTCTTCACGCCGGTTCAGCACACCCAGGACCTCGGCGACGGCACGCCGCACCCGCTCCGGGTCGAGGCGTGAGGCGACGCCACCGACGTGCGGCAGGTCGCTGAGGGACGACAGGCCGCCACCACCGAAGTCGAGTGCGTAGAACTGGACTTCGCTCGGCGTATGGGTGAGCGCGAAGGAGGAGATCAGCGTCCGCATCAGCGTCGACTTGCCGGACTGCGGACCGCCCACGACCATCATGTGGCCGGCCGCGCCGGAGAAGTCCCGGTACAGCACTTCGCGACGCTGCTCGAACGGCTTGTCGATCAGACCCAGCGGGACGACGAGACCGCCGGGCCGGGTGTACTCGGTGGCACTCAGCCCGCGATCCGGGGTCGGAGCGAGGCCGGGCAGCAGCTGGTCGAGGGTCGGCGCCTGGTCCAGCGGCGGCAGCCACACCTGATGCGCCGGCACGCCCTGGCCCTCCAGCCGGCGCACGATCACATCGAGGACCGTGTCGGAGAGGGCATCGTCCGGGGTGGTCGGTCCGTTGTCCGCCGCCGGGTCCGGAGCCGCGTACACGACCGGTACGGGTGTCGCGGTGAACACGGCGGGCCGTCGCTCGATGGGCAGCGGGCCCATCGACAGGTCGGGCCCGCCGGTGCGGTACGTACCCGAGACGTACGCCGCCTTGAAGCGGGTCATCTCCTCCGTACCGAACTTCAGATAGCCCGAACCCGGCACGGAGGGCAGGTGGTAGGCGTCGGGGACGCCGATCGCCGTGCGCGACTCGGCCGCCGAGAAGGTGCGCAGACCGATCCGGTACGACAGATAGGTGTCGAGGCCGCGCAGCTTGCCCTCCTCGAGGCGCTGCGACGCGAGAAGCAGATGCACACCCAGCGAACGGCCGATGCGGCCGATCTGGATGAACATGTCGATGAAGTCGGGCTTGGCCGTGAGGAGTTCGGAGAACTCGTCCAGGACCAGCACGAGCGACGCGAGGGGCTCCAGGGCGGCACCGGCCGCACGGGCCTTCTCGTAGTCGTGGATGTTGGCGTAGTTGCCCGACTTGTGCAGCAGTTCCTGGCGGCGCTGCAGCTCACCGCGGATCGCGTCGCCCATGCGGTCGACCAGTGTCAGGTCGTCCGACAGGTTGGTTATGACGGCCGCGACGTGCGGCATCTGCGACATTCCCGCGAACGTCGCACCACCCTTGAAGTCCGCGAGGACGAAGTTGAGCGTCTCGGAGGAGTGCGTCACGGCGAGGCCGAGCACCAGGGTCCGCAGCAGTTCCGACTTGCCGGAACCGGTCGCGCCGACGCACAGACCGTGCGGGCCCATGCCCTCCTGCGCGGCCTCCTTGAGGTCCAGCATGACCGGCTGGCCGTCCTCGCCGACACCGATCGGCACCCGCAGCCGCTCGGCCACCGAACGGGGACGCCAGGTGCGGGCCACATCGACCCCGGCGGCGTCGCCGAGGTTCAGCAGATCCGTGAAGTCCAGGTTGGCGAGCAGCGGTTCGTCGTCGTCACCACCCCCCATCCGCAGTGGGGCAAGCTGGCGGGCCAGTGCCTCCGCCGCGGGCAGCGAGATGCCGTCGGGCACCCCCTCGTACGCGACCCGGGAGCCCGACTCCAGCCGGAGCCTGCCCGGGCGCACCACGATGGACAGCCCGCCGCGCGGCTCGTCGAGGTCGCCGGGGACGACCTCGACGATGGTGACGCCCTGCAGCCCTTCGGCCGCCGCGAACAGCGAGTCCGGCGGCACCATCCCGCCGTCGAGGACCACGACGATGTGCGGCTGGTCCATCACGGGCTGGTTCTCACGGCTGAAACGAGGCCGGCCGTCGAGCCGGCTGTGCAGCAGCTGCTCCAGCTCTCCGAGGTCGTCGCCGAACAGGCGCTTGGTGCCCGCGCCGTCCACCTGGCCGGGAACCTGGGTGTGCGGCAGCCACTTCGTCCAGTCCCACCGTGCGACCGCGCCCGGCGCGGTCACCACCGCCAGCATCAGGTCCTCGGGCGAGTGCAGCGTCACCAGCTGGGCGACGAGCGCGCGGGTCGTGGACTGCGCCGACTCGGGCTCGCCGGAGACGGTCACGTGGTAGAAGGCGCGCATCGAGACAGCCATCGGCAGTCCGTCCAACGAGCCGTGCGTCGCCAGGAACTGCTGCATCGCACCGGCCGCGAGCGGCTCCAGCTCATCGACCGGCGCCGTGTCAGGAGCTATCAGCGGTGTCGCGAGCTGCTGGGCTCCGAGGCCGACGCGGACCTGCGCGAAGTCCTTGTCACCCACGCGCCGTTCCCAGAGCCGCGACCCCTCGGCGACCACCGACCACAACTGCTCGGGGGAAGGGTGCAGATACAGCTGGGCATCACGCTGCTTACGGGCGGTCCTGCGCACGGTACGCCGGGTCTGCGCGAGGTATTTGAGGTAGTCGCGGCGGACATCTGCCATTTGCCCCTGCGTACCCCGGCGGTGCCTGACGACCTGTGCGATGACCATCGCCAGCGTCGACACCAGCATCAGCACACCCATGATGCGCATGAAGGGCGGTGCCTGCGGCGAGAAGAAGAAGACCACGGACGAGCCCATGCCGAGCACCGGCAGGACCTGCATCAGCATGCCCTCCTGCTGGCCGCGCGGAAGTTCCGGAGGCGCCTCCAGCATCAGTTCCTCGACGGGAACTTCGGGCGGCAGGGACCTCGGCGGGCGTTTCACGACGATCTGGCTCACCGGAGCATCAATCCCTCGAGACGGACGGAAGAACGGATGGGCACCTTCCGCCACCGACGTCCCGGAACCGGGTGATCGGCGCGCTCCCCTCCGCGCGACGGTGATCCTACTTGCAGACCCGTTCGGCGTGTCCCGGTAGGGTGGCGCGCGCATCGTGCGCAACCGCGAATCAGGGGGTCCACACACGTGAGTACGACCGCAGCGACCGGCTTCTGCCGCGTCACAGTGGTGGCGCCGGACAGCCGTATCGATGTCGCCCTCCCCGAGGACATCGCCGTCGCCGACGTCTACCCGGAGATTCTGCGCCTGACCGGTCAGACCCAGGCCGCCGGCGCGCCCACGGGGTATCACCTGGTCCGCCGGGACGGCACGGTCCTCGAGGGCGCCCGCTCCCTCGCCGCCCAACAGGTGCTCGACGGCGAGGTGCTGAGCCTGCGCCCCTTCGCCGAGTCGCTGCCCCCGGCGGTCTTCGACGACGTCTCGGACGCGGTGGCATCGGCCGTGGTGCGCGACCGTCATCTGTGGAGCGACGACCTGCTGCGCGGCGCCGGTCTCGTCGGTGGTGTGGTCCTGCTGGTCCTGATGGGCTTCGTGCTGTGGTTCGCCGATCCGGTCCGCCACGACATGCACGGCCTGCCCGGCATCATCGCGGGCGCCGCCGGTGTGCTCCTCACCGCCTTCGCGGGCGTACGGGCACGGGTCTACGGGGACCGTGCCACGGCCGTCGCACTCGGGCTGGGGGCGCTGCCGCTTCTGCTGATCGCGGGCTCCGGGATCATCGGCCCGGACGCGGGCCACGGCCCCGGCCGACTGCAGTTCCTGCTCGGCTGTGTGGCCGTGCTGATCGCCTCGGTGGCGCTCGTCGCCCTGACCCCGAGTGGTGACGCCCCCTTCGTCGCCGCCACCTTCCTCGCGGCCACCGGCACCGTCGCCACCTTCGTGGCGATCACGGCCGATTCCTCAGCGACCGGGACAGCGGCCGTCGTCGTACCGGTCGGCATCGGCCTGGTCGCCTTCCTGCCGGGCCTGTCCGCACGCTTCGCCCGGCTGCCCATCGGCTACGCCGCTCCCCGCAGCGCCGCCGACGACTTCGACAGCGACGCCTACGCCGACCCCGACGCGACGCCCGAGGCGGAGCCGGTCGACGCCGAGCGGATCGCCGCCCAGGCGCGCCGGGGTCACGAGATGCTGCTCGGCCTGGTCGGCGGCTGCGCCGCGGTCGTCGTCGGCTGCGCCGCCGTGCTCGGCTTCTCCAGCAATGTCTGGGGTCAGTGCCTGGCCTTGGCCGCCGGTCTCGCGATGCTTCTGCGTGCCCGCCTCTTCCGCTACACGTCCCAGGTCGCCTGCACCCTGGTCGCCGGCATCGCCGCCATCGGCCTGCTCGTCCTCGGCGTCTCGCTGAACCCGCCGGTCGACCTGGTGAAGGACTTGCTGATGTACGGCGACCGGGCCGGCCTGGACATCCGTACGATCTGGCTCACGGCCGCGGTGGCAGCGGGCGCCGCCCTGGTCACGGCGATCGGTCTCGTCATCCCGAAGAAGGGCCTGTCACCCTTCTGGGGCCGACTCCTCGACATCGCCGAGGGCGCGGTGCTCCTCTCCCTGGTCCCGCTCTGCCTGGCCGTGCTCGACGTCTACGGCGCGGCCCGGTCGCTCACCAGCTAGTGCCCCTCCCGGCAACCTTTGGCCGGTCGCGGCACCAGCCGCCGGGTCCCCGGCCGGACGGGCTCCGGCGGACTGGTACGCTGTGTGACGGCCGTCTGTGTACGCGCCCCGGATCACCCCGGGTGCAGCGCCCATCGGCCTTCGCCTCCGAGTCACGGAAGCTCCCCTGAGACAGAGACCAGGGGCACTCGCGGGCGCATCGAAACACCAAGAGGAGTACCGAGTGTCTCTCGACGCCGCTACGAAGAAGCAGCTCATCGACGAGTTCGGCACCAAGGAGGGCGACACCGGTTCCCCCGAGGTGCAGGTCGCGATGCTCTCCCGCCGTATCTCGGACCTGACCGAGCACCTCAAGACGCACAAGCACGACCACCACTCCCGTCGTGGTCTGCTGATCCTGGTCGGTCAGCGCCGCCGTCTGCTGCAGTACCTGGCCAAGAAGGACATCCAGCGCTTCCGTACGCTGGTCGACCGGCTCGGTATCCGCCGCGGTGCGGCCGGCGCCAAGTAAGTCGCCGTGAAGGGAGCGGTTCCCACGATGGGGCCGCTCCCTTTGCTGTACTCGCCGGACCTTCCGCACCCGCAGTACCCGTCGCACACGCCGCTGTACGTGCGCGATGGGCCGGACGCCAATTAGTCTGGTCGCACAACGACACACTCATGAGCGAGAGGCCGCCTCCTCGCCGCCGGTCCTCGGTAGTGGCCCCCGGACAACATCCCCGGGTGCTTCGATCGAAGACCGGCCCGCACACAGGGCGCGCTTCTCCGCTCCGTCCCCGGCCACACGGGCCGGCGGGCAAAAGACGATACGTAGGAGAAACCGCTGGTGGAGAACGAGACCCACTACGCCGAGGCCGTCATCGACAATGGCACCTTCGGTACCCGCACCATCCGCTTCGAGACGGGCCGCCTTGCCAAGCAGGCCGCCGGTTCCGCCGTGGCGTACCTGGACGACGACACCATGGTGCTGTCGGCCACCACCGCTTCCAAGAAGCCCAAGGACCAGCTCGACTTCTTCCCCCTCACGGTGGACGTCGAGGAGCGGATGTACGCAGCCGGCAAGATCCCCGGCTCGTTCTTCCGCCGTGAGGGCCGGCCCTCCGAGGACGCGATCCTCACCTGCCGCCTGATCGACCGGCCGCTGCGCCCCTCCTTCAAGAAGGGCCTGCGCAACGAGATCCAGATCGTCGAGACGATCATGGCTCTCAACCCCGACCACCTGTACGACGTGGTCGCGATCAACGCCGCCTCCTGCTCCACGCAGCTGGCCGGCCTGCCCTTCTCCGGCCCGATCGGCGGCACCCGTGTCGCGCTGATCAAGGGCCAGTGGGTCGCCTTCCCGACGCACACCGAGCTCGAGGACGCCGTCTTCGACATGGTGGTCGCCGGTCGCGTCCTGGAGGACGGCGACGTCGCGATCATGATGGTCGAGGCCGAGGCCACCGAGAAGACGATCGAGCTCGTCAAGGGCGGCGCGGAAGCGCCGACCGAGGAGATCGTCGCCGCCGGTCTCGAGGCCGCGAAGCCCTTCATCAAGGTCCTGTGCAAGGCGCAGTCGGACCTCGCCGCCAAGGCTGCCAAGCCCACCGGCGAGTTCCCCGTCTTCCTCGACTACCAGGACGACGTCCTGGAGGCGCTCACCGCCGCGGTCAGGAGCGAGCTCGCCCAGGCGCTCACCATCGCGGGCAAGCAGGAGCGCGAGACCGAGCTCGACCGCATCAAGGAGCTCGCCGCCGAGAAGCTCCTCCCGGCCTTCGAGGGCCGCGAGAAGGAGATCTCGGGCGCCTACCGCGCGCTGACCAAGAAGCTGGTCCGCGAGCGGATCATCAAGGACAAGGTCCGCATCGACGGCCGCGGCATCACGGACATCCGTACGCTGGCCGCCGAGGTCGAGGCGATCCCGCGCGTGCACGGCTCCGCGCTGTTCGAGCGTGGCGAGACCCAGATCCTGGGCGTCACCACCCTGAACATGCTCCGCATGGAGCAGATGCTGGACACCCTTTCCCCGGTGACCCGCAAGCGCTACATGCACAACTACAACTTCCCGCCGTACTCCGTCGGTGAGACCGGCCGCGTGGGCTCGCCCAAGCGCCGCGAGATCGGCCACGGCGCGCTCGCCGAGCGCGCCATGGTGCCGGTGCTGCCGACGCGCGAGGAGTTCCCGTACGCGATCCGCCAGGTGTCCGAGGCTCTCGGTTCCAACGGCTCGACGTCCATGGGCTCGGTCTGCGCCTCCACCATGTCGCTGCTGAACGCCGGTGTGCCGCTCAAGGCCCCCGTCGCCGGTATCGCCATGGGCCTGATCTCCGAGGAGATCGACGGCAAGACGCACTACGTGGCCCTCACCGACATCCTCGGTGCCGAGGACGCGTTCGGTGACATGGACTTCAAGGTCGCCGGTACGAAGACCTTCGTCACCGCGCTCCAGCTCGACACCAAGCTCGACGGCATCCCCGCCTCGGTCCTGGCCGCCGCGCTGAAGCAGGCCCGCGACGCCCGCCTCCACATCCTCGATGTGATGAACGAGGCCATCGACGTCCCGGACGAGATGTCCCCCAACGCCCCGCGGATCATCACCGTCAAGATCCCCGTGGACAAGATCGGTGAGGTCATCGGCCCCAAGGGCAAGATGATCAACCAGATCCAGGAGGACACCGGCGCCGACATCACGATCGAGGACGACGGCACCATCTACATCGGTGCCCAGCAGGGTTCGCAGGCCGAGGCCGCCCGCGCCACGATCAACGGCATCGCCAACCCGACCATGCCGGAGGTCGGCGAGCGCTACCTGGGCACCGTCGTGAAGACGACGACCTTCGGTGCGTTCGTGTCCCTGCTCCCGGGCAAGGACGGTCTGCTGCACATCTCGCAGATCCGCAAGCTCGCCGGCGGCAAGCGCGTGGAGAACGTCGAGGACGTGCTCGCCGTGGGCTCCAAGGTCCAGGTCGAGATCGCCGAGATCGACTCGCGCGGCAAGCTCTCCCTCATCCCCGTGGTCGAGGGCGAAGAGGGCGACGACGCAAAGGACGACACCGACCAGTGACGTCCCGTAGTTCGCAGGCGACGGCCCGCACCTCCTCGGAGGCGCGGGCCGTCGCCCGTACCCAAACACTCCTCAAGGGCAAGGACGGCATCGGCACCGTCCGGCGCACCACCCTCCCCGGCGGGCTGCGCGTGGTCACCGAGACCCTGCCCTCCGTACGGTCCGCCACCTTCGGCATCTGGGCGCACGTCGGCTCGCGCGACGAGACGCCGTCGCTCGGCGGCGCCACGCACTACCTCGAGCACCTCCTCTTCAAGGGCACGAAGAAGCGTTCCGCGCTGGACATCTCCGCCGCCCTCGACGCGGTCGGCGGCGAGATGAACGCCTTCACCGCCAAGGAGTACACCTGCTACTACGCGCGGGTGCTCGACACCGATCTGCCGCTCGCCATCGACGTCGTGTGCGACATGCTCACCGGCTCGCTGATCCTCCAGGAGGACGTCGACGCCGAGCGCGGCGTCATCCTCGAAGAGATCGCGATGACCGAGGACGACCCAGGCGACTGCGTCCACGACCTGTTCGCGCAGACCATGTTCGGCGACACCCCCCTGGGCCGCCCGGTCCTCGGCACCGTCGACACGGTGAACGCGCTGACCGCTGACCGCGTCCGCCGCTTCTACAAGAAGCACTACGACCCGACCCACCTGGTCGTCGCCGCGGCCGGCAACATCGATCACGCCACGGTCGTCCGCCAGGTCCGCCGCGCCTTCGAGAAGGCCGGCGCGCTCTCCCGTACGGACGCCGTGCCCACCGCGCCCCGCTCCGGGAACCGCGTACTGCGCACGGCGGGCAAGGTCGACCTGCTCAGCCGCAGGACGGAGCAGGCGCACGTGGTGCTCGGCATGCCGGGCCTCGCCCGCACCGACGACCGCCGCTGGGCCCTCGGCGTCCTGAACACGGCGCTCGGCGGCGGCATGTCCTCACGCCTCTTCCAGGAGGTCCGGGAGAAGCGCGGCCTCGCCTACAGCGTGTACTCGTACACCTCGGGCTTCGCGGACACCGGCCTCTTCGGCGTGTACGCGGGCTGCCGGCCCAGCCAGGTCCACGACGTGCTCAAGATCTGCCGCGGCGAGCTCGACCGGGTCGCCTCGGAAGGGCTGCCCGACGAGGAGATCGGCCGCGCGATCGGTCAGCTCTCCGGGTCCACGGTCCTCGGTCTGGAGGACACGGGCGCGCTGATGAACCGCATCGGCAAGAGCGAGCTGTGCTGGGGCTCCCAGATGTCGGTCGACGAGATGCTCGCCCGGATCTCGGCGGTCACCCCCGACGAGGTGCGCGCGGTGGCCGCGGACGTACTGGGGCAGCGTCCGTCGCTGTCGGTCATCGGCCCGCTCAAGGACAAGCAGGCGGACCGCCTCCACGAAGCGGTCTCCTAACCCCTAAGGAAACGAAGCGATGAGCAAGCTGCGTGTGGCCGTTCTCGGCGCCAAGGGCCGTATCGGCTCCGAGGCGGTACGAGCGGTCGAGGCCGCCGAGGACATGGAACTCGTCGCGGCGCTCGGCCGCGGCGACGAGCTCGAGTCCCTCGTGGAGTCCGGCGCCCAGGTCGTCGTCGAACTCACCACCCCGGCGTCCGTCATGGACAACCTGGACTTCTGCGTACGCCACGGAATGCACGCGGTCGTCGGGACGACGGGCTGGACGGACGACCGGCTCGCGCGGCTGAACACCGCGCTCGCGGCCTCCCCGCGGACCGGTGTGCTCATCGCGCCCAACTTTTCCATCGGCGCCGTCCTCACCATGAAGTTCGCCCAGCAGGCCGCTCGTTACTACGAGTCGGTCGAGGTCGTCGAGCTGCACCACCCGAACAAGGCGGACGCCCCCTCCGGCACCGCCACCCGCACGGCGCAGCTCATCGCGGCCGCCCGCGCGGAGGCCGGCTGCGCGCCGCAGCCCGACGCCACGGTCACCGCACTGGACGGCGCGCGGGGCGCGGACGTCGACGGCGTCCCGGTGCACGCGGTACGGCTGCGCGGTCTGCTGGCCCACCAGGAGGTCCTGCTCGGCGGCGAGGGCGAGACGCTCACGATCCGCCACGACTCCCTGCACCACAGCAGCTTCATGCCCGGCATCCTGCTCGGCGTCCGCCGTGTGGTGTCCGCTCCCGGCCTCACGTTCGGCCTGGAGAACTTCCTCGACCTCGGCTGAGGCGGACCATGCGCGCAAAGATCACGTACTTCGTCACGGCTGCCGTCCTGGTCGTCTACTTCGTCCTGGTCGGCAGCCGGGGCGTGATGCTGCTGAAGCAGGGCACCGCGCTCACGGTCACGTTCGGGCTCGCCGTGCTGATCCTGCCGGTGATCGGCGGCTGGTTCCTGTGGAAGAACACCCAGTTCGTCAGCCGGGCCAACCGGCTGGCCGCGGAGCTGGAGGCGGAGGGCGGGCTGCCGGTCGACGAGCTGGTCCGGACGCCCGGCGGGCGCATCGACCGTGATTCGGCGGACGCCGTCTTCGCCAAGCGGCGTGCGGAGACCGAGGACTCACCCGGCGACTGGCGCTGCTGGTTCCGGCTGGCCGTCGCCTATCACGACGCGCGTGACACCCCGCGGGCCCGGCGGGCGATGCAGCGGGCGATCGCCCTGCACGACGGCAGGCCCGTCCCGAGCTGACGCCGTCGGCCGGGGAGGCCCCGGGGCGGGCGCCGGTCAGCTGTTGCGGTACTCGGCGCCCCACGCCTCGATGGTGTCCGCGGCGCGGTCGAAAGCCTCGGGGCGCGACAGGAAGTCGGCGTTGTGGTCGGTGAGCAGGGTGACCGGCTCGCCCTGCCGGGCCAGCACCAGTGCCTGCCCCTGCACCGTCCGCGGCAGCCCGAGCCAGCGCACGGGCTGCTGCACCGTGCGGAGCTCAGAGGTGCGACGCCACTGCGTCGTGCTCGTCACGAAGAAGGCGACGCGCCGCAGTCCGTGCCGGCTGACCCAGACACCCATGCGCAGCAGCCTCAGCGCGGCCACGATCACCGTGAAGCCCAGCAGGAAGCACGCACCGGCAGCGGGCATGGCCCCGGCGAAGGCGATGATCATCGCCGCGATCAGCACGAACGAGGCGAGCAGCAGCAGCAGTGCGGCGGCCCCCACCCGCCACGGCCCGGGGCGGTACGGTCGCCGCCACTGGTCGTGATCGTCGAAAGGCAGCGCGACGTCGTCCGTCTGCGTGTCAAAAGCACGGTCGGCCGTCAGGAAGGGCAGGGGCACGACTGATCCTCACTCACCAGCACACTCGGTTGGGCTGTGCCCGGGTGAGGCTACCGAGGCGGCCGGTTGCCTACCACCCCAGGGGGGCCATGGGGGTTGTCCCGGGAGCCGTCGCACGACGCCGGCGGCGTGCGACGGACCGTCAACGGCTCGTCCGTCTCATGGAGAGGTCAGCGGCGCTGGGACGCTTCGGAGGTCTGGGAGTGCCCCGACGTCCGGTCCGTCTCCAGAGCGGGCAGTCCGAAGAGCAGCGACCCGGCCAGCCCGCCCACGACGATCAGCCCGACGAGCCCACGGCCCAGGAGCTGTGAACGGCTGGGACGGACGCGGGGCGGGGGAGTGACGTTGCTGCGGAAGGCGTCGGCCTCGGAGACGAATGCGAAGGGGACGGCTTCTCGCCGGTGGAACATCAGGTGATTCTCCTCGGGAGATCGTGACGCGTGCGACTACTACAGATACAGACGTACGAACGCGCTGGTTGGTGCCATTTCCGCGCAAAGAGCGCCGCGGAATCTGGTCTAGAGTGGTCGCCGCCCGGAGCGCAGCCATTGGAAGGACCCGTCGGTGACCGACACACCCCTGACTGACAAACCGAAGTTCCGCAGCGACGTCACCGTCGAACTGGTGAAGCACACTGCGAGCGACTCGGACGTCCTGTGGGCGGCTCGTGTCTCGACCGCGGGCGAGCAGTCCCTCGACGAGCTCTCGAAGGACGCCGAGCGCTCCAAGGGGCTCATCAACTACCTGATGCGGGACCGCCACGGCAGCCCCTTCGAGCACAACTCGATGACCTTCTTCATCAGCGCCCCGATCTTCGTCTTCCGCGAGTTCATGCGGCACCGGGTGGGTTGGTCGTACAACGAGGAGTCCGGCCGGTACCGGCAGCTCGATCCCGTCTTCTACGTCCCGGGCGAGGACCGGAAGCTCGTGCAGCAGGGGCGTCCCGGCAAGTACGAATTCGTCCAGGGCGACCCGAAGCAGCACCAGGTGGTCACCGAGGCCATGGAGGACGCGTACCAGAGGTCGTACGCGCACTACCTCGCGATGCTCGAAGCGGGCGTCGCCCGCGAGGTCGCCCGGGCCGTCCTCCCCGTCGGCATGTACTCCTCGATGTACGCGACGTGCAACGCCCGGTCGCTGATGCACTTCCTCGGGCTGCGCACCCAGCACGAGCTGGCGAAGGTCCCGTCCTTCCCACAACGTGAGATCGAGATGGTCGGCGAGCAGATGGAGCAGCACTGGGCGAAGCTCATGCCGCTCACGTACGCCGCGTTCAACGCCAACGGACGAATCGCCCCATAGGGCACAGGCGCGCCCGGCCCTCTAGGGCACAGATGTACGGCGGGCGCGGCGAAGTGTCCGTATTGCGGCGTTTCGAGAAGTTCATCTAGGCTGATCAAACGGACCCGGCACTGCTTGAACCCCCGAGCAGGCAGTGCCGGGCTCCGCATGCCACGTCGTACGTCACGTCCCCCGAGGGGACATCCGGCGCTGAGCAGCGAGTAGCGTGTTACCCATGGCTCCGATCTCCACTCCGCAGACCCCCTTCGGGCGGGTCCTCACCGCCATGGTCACGCCTTTCACGGCGGACGGCGCACTTGACGTCTCGGGCGCCCAGCAGCTGGCCGCCCATCTCGTGGACGCAGGCAACGACGGCCTGATCGTCAACGGCACCACCGGCGAGTCGCCCACCACCAGCGACGCGGAGAAAGACCAGCTCGTACGGGCGGTCCTGGAAGCGGTCGGAGACCGGGCCCACGTGGTCGCCGGAATCGGCACCAACGACACCCGCCACAGCATCGAGCTCGCCCGCGCCGCCGAGCGCGCCGGCGCACACGGCCTGCTCGCGGTGACCCCCTACTACAACAAGCCCCCGCAGGAGGGCCTGCTCCGTCACTTCACGGCCATCGCCGACGCGACCGAGCTGCCCGTGATGCTCTACGACATCCCCGGCCGCAGCGGTGTGCCCATCGACACCGAGACGATCGTCCGGCTGGCCGACCACCCGCGGGTCGTCGCCAACAAGGACGCCAAGGGCGACCTGGGCCGCGCCAGCTGGGCCATCGCCCGCAGCGGTCTCGCCTGGTACTCCGGCGACGACATGCTCAACCTGCCGCTGCTCTCCGTCGGCGCCTGTGGGTTCGTCTCCGTCGTGGGCCACGTCGTCACCCCCGAGCTGCGCGCACTGCTGGACGCGTACCGGGGCGGAGACGTCCAGAAGGCGACGGAGATCCACCAGAAGCTGCTCCCGGTGTTCACCGGCATGTTCCGCACCCAGGGCGTCATCACCACCAAGGCGGCGCTGACCCTCCAGGGGCTGCCCGCCGGCCCGCTGCGGCTGCCCCTCGTCGAGCTGTCCCCCGAGGAGACCGCGCAACTCAAGCTCGACCTGGCGGCCGGCGGCGTCCAGCTCTGACCAGACTTCACAACTGAATAGGCGAAGACCGGCCGACGCGACACCGGGCGACCCTCAGCGGTCGGCCGACGGACCCGGCCGGACAAGACAACAGCAAGTGGCATGAATGTCATGTACGCCACGTGCCCCATGGCCGGAGGCGTACATGGTGAGGAGAGTCTTTTGAGTCATCCGCATCCTGAACTCGGCGCCCCGCCCCAACTGGCGAAGGGCGGCCTGCGCGTCACCCCGCTCGGCGGTCTCGGTGAGATCGGCCGGAACATGACCGTCTTCGAGTACGACGGACGGCTGCTCATCGTCGACTGCGGAGTCCTCTTCCCCGAGGAGGAGCAGCCCGGCATCGACCTGATCCTGCCGGACTTCACCACCATCAGGGACCGCCTCGACGACATCGACGGCATCGTGCTCACGCACGGCCACGAGGACCACATCGGCGGCGTCCCCTTCCTGCTCCGCCTGAAGCCGGACATCCCGCTGATCGGCTCCAAGCTGACCCTCGCGCTGATCGAGGCCAAGCTCCAGGAGCACCGCATCCGCCCGTACACCCTCGAAGTGACCGAGGGCCACCGCGAGCGCATCGGTCCTTTCGACTGCGAGTTCATCGCGGTCAACCACTCCATCCCGGACGCGCTGGCCGTGGCCATCCGCACGCCCGCGGGCCTGGCGGTGCACACCGGTGACTTCAAGATGGACCAGCTGCCGCTGGACCGGCGCCTCACCGACCTGCACGCCTTCGCGCGGCTGAGCGAGGAGGGCATCGATCTGCTGCTCTCGGACTCGACGAACGCCGAGGTCCCCGGGTTCGTGCCGCCGGAGCGCGACATCTCCAACGTGCTGCGCACCGTCTTCGCCAACGCGCAGAAGCGCATCATCGTGGCCAGCTTCGCCAGCCACGTCCACCGTATCCAGCAGATCCTGGACGCCGCTCATGAGTACGGAAGGCGCGTCGCCTTCGTCGGGCGTTCGATGGTCCGCAACATGGGCATCGCCCGTGACCTGGGGTATCTGCGGGTTCCGGCCGGACTCGTCGTCGACGTCAAGACCCTTGACGACCTGCCCGACCACCAGGTCGTGCTCGTCTGCACCGGTTCCCAGGGCGAGCCGATGGCCGCCCTCTCCCGGATGGCCAACCGCGACCACCAGATCCGGATCGTCCCGGGCGACACGGTCATCCTGGCCTCGTCCCTCATCCCGGGCAACGAGAACGCGGTCTACCGCGTGATCAACGGCCTGACCCGCTGGGGCGCGAACGTCGTCCACAAGGGCAACGCCAAGGTGCATGTCTCCGGCCACGCGTCGGCCGGCGAGCTGCTGTACTTCTACAACATCTGCAAACCGAAGAACCTGATGCCGGTCCACGGCGAATGGCGACATCTGCGCGCCAACGCGGAGCTCGGCGCCCTGACGGGCGTCCCCAAGGACCACATCGTCATCGCGGAGGACGGCGTCGTCGTCGACCTCGTCGACGGCAAGGCCAGAATCGTCGGCAAGGTCCAGGCCGGCTATGTGTACGTCGACGGCCTGTCCGTCGGTGACGTCACGGAGCCCGCGCTCAAGGACCGTCGCATCCTCGGGGAAGAGGGCATCATCTCCGTCTTCCTCGTCGTCGACAGCACGACGGGCAAGGTCGTCGGCGGACCCAACATCCATGCGAGAGGGTCCGGTATCGACGACGCGGCGTTCTCGGCGGTCATGCCCAAGATCGAGGACGCGATCGCCAGGTCGGCCTCCGACGGCGTCGCCGAGCCCCACCAACTGCAGCAGTTGGTCCGCCGCACGGTGGGCAAGTGGGTCTCCGACACCTACCGCCGGCGTCCGATGATCCTCCCGGTCGTGGTCGAGGTCTGACGCGACTCGGGCGCTGCTCGAAGCTGCTCGGCGCTGCTCAGACAGCGCCAACACCGGAGCGGGGCCCCCGATTTGCATCGGGGCACCCCGCTCCAGTACGTTTACGTCTCCGCCCGGACGGGAACCCCGCACACTTATATGTGCTTCGTGGTGCCCGGAGGGGGCGGGGAATTCCGACTCAGAATCTCTGATAAAGTCGGAGCCGCCGGAAAGGGAAACGCGAAAGCGGAAACCTGAAAGGCAAAGCAGAACCCCGCCGGCCGGGAATCGGACACGAAAGAGTCTGATAGAGTCGGAAACGCAAGACCGAAGGGAAGCGCCCGGAGGAAAGCCCACAGGGAGACCTGAGGGTGAGTACAAAGGAAGCGTCCGTTCCTTGAGAACTCAACAGTGTGCCAAAAATCAACGCCAGATATGTTGATACCCCGTCCATCTTCGGATGGTCGAGGTTCCT
>NZ_JBIAHV010000004.1:0-435570 GCF_042870895.1 Streptomyces sp. NPDC006294 | reverse complement strand
ACGCCCCCGCCGCCGACCGCAGAAACCCCGCCCGCACCACCCGGTCCGCCAAGACCCCACGGACACCGTGCGCGGCCCGAACCACCACATCGACCTCTTCTGCTGTGGCCTCCACCGCAACCTGTTCGCGCTGCTTCCCGGTTCGGGGGTCGACACTCCAGACTGGTGCTGCTGCCATCGCGGCTTCCTTCCGGTCTCTGCCACCCAACCGGGTTCGTTCGGTATTCTGAACGCAGTTCCTGGTGGTGAATGCTGGGGACTCTATTTCCGGGCGTTCCGCGCGGTCAAGAAGGGGCGTAGAGCAATGTCAGTCGCCGATTCCGGTGGAGCACAGGTCAAGTCCGCGGTACGGACGGTGGAGTTGCTCGAGTACTTCGCCGGGCGGCCCGGCATGCACTCGCTCTCCGCGGTCCAGGAGGCCGTCGGTTACCCCAAGTCCAGCCTCTACATGCTGCTGCGCACCCTGGTGGAGCTCGGGTGGGTGGAGACGGACGCGACGGGGACGAGGTACGGCATCGGGGTGCGCGCCCTGCTGGTCGGCACGTCGTACATCGACGGCGACGAGGTCGTGGCCGCCGCGCGGCCCACGCTGGACCGGCTCTCCGACGACACCACGGAGACCATCCACCTCGCCCGGCTCGACGGCACGAACGTGGTGTACCTGGCGACCCGGCAGTCGCAGCACTATCTGCGCCCCTTCACCCGGGTCGGGCGGCGGCTGCCCGCGCACTCCACGTCGCTGGGGAAGGCGCTGCTCGCCACGTACAGCGACGAGCAGGTGCGCAAGCTGCTGCCGGAGACGCTCGCGCCGCTGACGGAGCACACCGTCACGGACCGCGAGAAGCTCATCGAGGAGCTGCGCCTCATCCGCGAGCAGGGCTACGCCGTGGACCGCGAGGAGAACACCCTCGGACTGCGCTGCTTCGGCATCGCCATCCCCTACCGGACCCCGGCGCGCGACGCGATCAGCTGCTCCGTGCCGGTGGCCCGGCTCACGCCGGCGCACGAGCAGATGATCAAGGACGCGCTGTTCGACGCCCGCGACCGTCTCACACTCGCCACCCGGAGGCTCTGAAGATGAACGTCGTACTGCGCGAGGTCCAGGACAACGACCTGCCGGTCTTCTTCCGGCACATGAGCGACCCCGAGTCCAACCGGATGGCCGCCTTCACCAGTAAGGACCCCACCGACCGTGCCGCGTTCGACGCGCACTGGGCACGCATCCGCGCCTCGGACGCGGTGATACGGACGGTGGTCGCCGACGGTTCCGTGGTCGGCCACACCGCCGTGTACGGGCCTCCGGAGGAGCGGGAGGTGACGTACGTCGTCGACCGCGCGCACTGGGGCCGCGGCATCGCGACCCTGGCGCTGCGCGCCCTGCTGGACGCGGTGCCGGTGCGGCCGCTGCACGCCCGTGCGGCGGCGGACAACGCGGGGTCGATCCGGGTGCTGGAGAAGTGCGGGTTCGTGGTGACGGGACGGGACCGGGGGTTCGCCAACGCGCGGGGCGAGGAGACGGACGAGGTCCTGCTGACCCTGCGGGCGTAACGCCCTCCGGTGGGCCAGGGGCCGCTCCCCCGCGTGGCGGAGGGGAATCGTCGCCGGGCAGGACGTGCGGCCGCCGGGTGTGGCGGGAGGGTGGGGGCATGACAACGAGCACCGCCGAGACCGGCCTCACCCCACAGCCCAGTACCGTCAGGTCCGCGCTGCGCGCCGTCGCGATCGTGGCCTGTGCGCCGTACCTCGCGCTGAAGATCACGTGGATCGCGGGCAGCCGCGCCGGCATCCCCGACGGCAGCCCGCTGCTGGACCACCGCGTGCTGATGGCCGTCGCCAACAGCGTCACCGTGCTGATGGACGCGGCCGTCATCGTGCTGGCGCTGCTGCTCACCCGGCCGTGGGGGCGGCGGGTGCCGGCCTGGCTGCTGGCCGTGCCGATGTGGGCGGCGACCGGGCTGCTCGCGCCGATCATGGTCGGCTTCCCGCTGCAGCTGATCGGCGTCGCCCTCGGCGGCAGCAGGATGCAGGACGCGGCGGACGAACCGTTCCTCGACGGCTGGGTGTTCAACGTCGTCTACGGCGGCTTCATCGTCCAGGGCATCGCCCTCGGCACGCTCTTCGTGCTCTACGCCAAGGACCGCTGGGGCCATCTGCTGCGGGGCCAGGTGTGGGACCTGCCGTCCCGCGCGACGGGCCCCTTCATGCGGGCGGCCGCCGTCGCGGGGTCGCTGCTCGCGCTCTTCCCGGCCGCCATGCACACGCTGTGGCTGACCGGCTCGACGGCCGCGCTCCCGGCCGACCGGATCGCGCAGCGCACCACGGACTTCTATCTGCTGGAGCTCTCCCGGATCGCCTTCGTCGCCGTCGCCGTCGCCGGCGTGCTGCTCCTCGCCCTGCGGCCCCGGCCGTCCCTCTCCCTGCGGCCGACGCTGACGGCGGCCTGGATCGGGGCGAGCGCGATGGGCGCCTGGGGCGGGTGGATGCTGCTCGCCTCCCTCATGCCCGAGTCCGAGGGCGCCGAGGGCCCCTCCGCGCTGCTGACGCTCGCCTACGCTGGGGAAATGATCTCCGGTCTGCTGCTGAGCTGCGCCGTGGCCTCCTTGCTCCGCAGGCGCGGCGCGTGACGGTGTCGGGACTGCGGACGATGCCCGGGCCGAAGGCGGTGTCCGGGCTGAGCCCGCGGGCCGCCGGCCGGGCGCTGTTCGGCCGGCGGGCCAGGCTGCGCTGGGTCCATCTGGTGCTCGGCGGCGCGTTGTTGATGCCGTTCTGGCTGGTCGGCGTGGTGTCCCTGGGGCCGTTGGCGGGCGAGCAGGCCATGTGGCCGCGCTCGCCGGCCCTGATCTTCGCTGCGTACGGCGTCGCCCTGCCGCTCGCGGCGATCGCCGGCCTGTTCCCGACGGCCAGGCCGCTGTCGGTGGGCGTCGCCCGCGCGCTGTGCGGGGTGCCCGGCGAACGACTCGCGGACGGACACGCGCGGACCCGGGCAGAACGGTTGCGCACCGCGGGCTGGTGCACCCTGCACATGGGGGTCGGGGCGCTGGTCAGCGGCGTGTCCCTCGCGCTGCCGCCGTTCGCCGTCGCGCTGATCGTCGCGCCGGCCATCCCGGGGGTACGGGAGTATCTGCGGCTCGGGCCGTCCGTCTGGTCGTCGGTGCTGGCGCCGCTCGCGGGGGCCGGGATGCTGCTGGCGCTCGCGGCCGTGTCCGCCGCCGCCGGGGCGCTGCTGGCCCGCCAGGCGCAGCTGCTGCTGGGGCCCACGCCCGCCGACCGGCTCGCCGCGGCGGAGCGCCGGGCGACGGAACTGGCGGAGCGCAACCGCCTCGCCCGCGAGCTGCACGATTCCGTGGGCCACGCGCTGTCCGCCGTCGCCCTGCAGGCGGGCGCGGCCCGCAAGGTGCTGGACAGCGACCGGGCCGGGGACGTGGAGTTCGTACGGGAGGCGCTGGCCGCGATCGAGGAGACCACCCGGCGCACGGTGGGTGAGCTGGACGCGGTGCTGGGCCTGCTGCGTCAGGACGGTGACGGCGGGGAGCGTCCCGGCGGGCCGACGCTGCAGGGGCTGCAGGGGCTGCTGTCCCGCAGCGGCGTCCCGGTGTCGTTGCACACCCGGGGTGCGCTGTCGGCCGTGGCCGCGCCGGTCTCCCGGGAGGCGTACCGGATCGTCCAGGAGGGGCTGAGCAACGCCCTGCGCCATGCCGGGGCTTCGCCGGTGACACTGTGGATCGTCACAGGCGACGACGAGTTGGAGATCAGGATGGAGAATCCGCTGCCCGAGCGCGCCCCGGTGGTGCGCCCCGGAGGCGGCCGCGGGCTGCGCGGCATCGCCGAGCGCGCCGTGCTGCTCGGCGGCCGGTCGGAGGCCGGGCCGCACGAGGGGGTCTGGCGGCTGTCCGCCACGCTGCCGCTGGAGGGGCGCCGATGAGCACGGTCCGGATCGCCGTCGCCGACGACGAGCGCATGGTGCGCACCGCGCTGCGCGTGATCCTGGACGCCGAGCCCGACCTGGAGGTCGTCGGCGAGGCGGCGACGGGCGCGGAGGCGGTCGCCCTGGTGCGGGAGGTGCGCCCGGACGTGGTGCTGATGGACGTCCGGATGCCGGAGGTCGACGGCATCCGGGCCACGGAGCAGATTCTCGCCACCATGGAGGAACCGCCGCGGATCGTCGTCGTGACGACGTTCGAGAACGACTCCTACGTGTACGACGCGCTGTGTGCCGGGGCGGCCGGCTTTCTGCTGAAGCGGGCCGCGGCGCAGGAGCTGGTGCAGGCGGTACGGCTGGTCGCCCGCAGCGACTCGCTGCTGTTCCCGTCGGCCGTGCGCGCGCTCGCCGCCGCGTACGGCCGCAGCCGGCCCGCGGCCGCGCCGCGCTGGGCGGCGCGGCTGACCGAGCGCGAGGGGGAGGTGCTGCGGCTGATGGCCACCGGCCTGACGAACGCGGAGATCGCCGGCCGGATGGGCGTGGGCCCGGCGACGACGAAGACCCACGTCGCGGCGGTCCTCGCCAAGATCGGCGCCCGGGACCGCACCCAGGCGGTGATCGCGGCGTACGAATCGGGCTTCGTCTCGCCCCGCTGACGGGACCGCACGCGAAGAGCAGGCCAACTCCCGTACTGAGCGGACTGCCGGCGGGCCGCTGCTGCGCCGACTGCCGGAACGGGTGCTCGCGGCGGCCGGCATCGCGGTGTTCGCGACCGGGGCCGCGCTGCGGGCGCTCCCGTACGACGCGGTGGCGCTGGTGTGCAGCGGGGCGATCGGACTGGGGCTGCCGTGTGTGCTGATCGCGGCGATGACGGCGGTGCAACGGGAGGCGCCCGCCGCGTGGGGGGGGCCGTACGGCGGCGACCGCGAGCACGCTGCTGTTCGTCCCGAACGCGGTGGCACTGGCGATCGGCGCGGGCCTGGTGGCGGTGGCGGACGTGCGGGTGCTGCTGGCGGTGGTCGGCGCCGTGGGGGTGGCCTCCGCGCTGGTGCTCGGGGCGGGCAGGGCCGCCGCGCCCGCCCCCACAGAGGCGGAGCGCGGCCCCCTGCCGGGTGACCGGGTGTAGCGGGGGCCTCGGCTACGACAGCGCGGACCCCAGCTGGGCCAGGTCGGCGTCGGAGGCCAGGCCCGCGTGGTAGAGGCGCAGCTCCGTCGCGCCGAGGGAGGCGGCCTTCGCGGCGGACGCCGCGAGGGCGGCGGGCGCGCCGCCCATGCCGGTCACGACCGTGAAGTTCGCGGCGAGCACCGTCCGGTCCGTCGCGTGCGCCGCGAACGGCTCCAGCAGCTGCGGCCCCCGGGTGCACGGCACGACGACGCCGTCGGCGACCGCCAGGATGTGCGCCGGGTCGACACCGGCGTTCGCGCCGCAGTGGTGGGCCTCCGGGTCCGCGTGCAGCAGGACCTGGAAGCCTTCCGGGGCCGCGGCCCGCACCGCCGCGACCGCGTCCTCCTGGAGCGTGCGCGCCGCGCGCGTACGAAACTCCCGTACCGCCTCCGCCGGCTGCTCCTCGAGCGGCCGCACCGGCGCGCCGTGCCCGTGCCAGACCGGCTCCAGCGCGTCGCGCACCGACGCCGCGAGCCGCCCGGGGTCCAGGCCCAGGCTCCCGTAGCCGTCCCGGCAGGACGGGCAGAAGCAGAGCGACATCAGGTACTGCGCCGCGTCGTCGAGAGCGACACCCGCGATCTTGTCGTGGGCGTGCAGATGGGCCGCCCCGTACCAGCCGCAGGACTCCAGCTCGGTGCCCCGCGCCCCCGGCCGGACCGCCGCCTCCGCCGCCAGTGACACCAGGTACTCCCGCACCGCGGGCTGTGCGATGCAGGGCGCCCAGGGGTAGCGGTCGCCGTAGGCGTTGACGACGGAGGTGTCCGGATGTTCGGCGCCCATACGGGAGTTGTGCGCCAGCACCACCCAGCTGTGGACGTCGAGCCCGGCGGCCTCCAGCACGGCCGCCGCCTCGCCGTACGCGTCGCCCGGCGCCCACTGTCCCGCCGCGTACGGCCGCAGCTCGCGCCCGGCCCAGCGCGCCTCGCCGGGCGGGTAGAGCACCGCGGCGTACTCGGCGGTGACGATCCGGTGGCGGGGGTGGCGCGGCGTCAGGGCGCGGGTGGAGTGGTAGGCGGAGGCGAGGGTGACCTGCCGGACGCCGAGGTCCGCGATCCGGGCGGCCGCGTCCGGGTCGCCCACGATGTCCCACGGGTACAGGAAAGCGGCGGCCTTCACACGCCCTCCTTCAGCAGCGCCCTGCCCTGCGTGACCAGCGCGGCGAGGGCCTCGATGTGCCGGTCGTCGGGTTCGGTCAGCGGGGGCCGCACCGGGCCGACGTCCAGCCCTTCGAGCCGTACGCCGGCCTTGACGAGCGACACGGCGTATCCGCGGCCTTGGTTGCGCAGTTCGACGAGCGGCACGAAGAAGCCGTCGAGGAGGCGGTTCACCGTCTTGTCGTCGCCGGAGCCGAGCGCCCGGTGGAAGGCGAGGGCGATGTCCGGGGCGAAGGCGAAGGCGGCGGAGGAGTACAGAGTGATGCCGATGCCGCGGTAGGCGGGCCCGGTGAGCTCGGCGGTGGGCAGCCCGTTGAAGTAGAGGAAGTCGCGCTCGGGGAGCTCCTGGCGCACGGCGCTGATGATCCGCTGCATGAGGTCGAGGTCGCCGAGGCCGTCCTTGAGGCCGATGATCCGCGGGACCTTGGCCAGTTCGACGACCGTGCGGGGGGAGAAGACCGCGTTGTCCCGCTGGTAGACGATGACGTCGAGCGACGTCGCGGCGGCGAGGCGGGTGTAGTGGCACAGCAGGCCGGCCTGGTCGGCGGTGACGAGGTAGGGCGGCATGGCGAGCAGTCCGTCCGCACCGGCCTGCTCGGCGGCCTTCGCGTACTGCTCCGCGAGCGCGGTGCCGTAGCCGGCGCCCGCGAGGACGGGCACCCGGCCGGCCGTCTCCTCGACGGCGGCGGCGACGCAGTCGAGGAACTCCCCGGCGGTCAGGGCATGGAACTCCCCCGTCCCGCAGCAGGCGAAGACGGCGGCCGCGCCGGCGTCGACGCCCCGTCGCACATGCGCGCGGAAGGCTCCGAGGTCGAGGGCGCCGTCCGGTCCGTACGCGGTGACGGGGAAGAACAGCGGTCCATGGACCCGGGTCAGCCGGGCTGCGAGCGGATCTGAGGTCACGGGCGCTCCCTGGGCCGTGCTCCGGGCTCCGAGCCCGTGCACAATCATGATTGTTGTCCATATCTCTGAACATCGTTCACGCTATGACAGCCGTGCCGCGCGGGTCAAGACGCAAACCCGCATTCCAACCCGGCCTCGACCGATCCGCGCGACACTTGACGACGACGGGGCCGCTCCTTAGCTTGTCCATGCATATGAATCCAGTCCATGGACTTGAGCTTTTCGAGGAGATCCGCCCATGCCAGCTGCCCGTACCGTCCTGCTCACCGGCGCAGCCGGCGGACTCGGCACCCTGATGCGCGGCCTGCTGCCCGCGTACGGCTACGAGCTCCGGCTCCTCGACGCCGTTCCCGTCGAGGGCGAGCCGGACGCGATCACCGCCGACCTCGCCGACCGGGCCGCCCTGCGCGAGGCCGTACGGGGCGTGGACGCGGTCATCCACCTCGCGGGCATCTCACTGGAGGCGTCGTTCGACAAGATCCTTCGCGCCAACATCGAGGGGACGTACAACCTGTACGAGGCCGTGCGCGAGGAGGGCGTACGGCGCGTGGTCTTCGCCTCCAGCAACCACGCGGTCGGCTACGTCCCGCGCCCGGACGGCGAAGCGCCCTTGGCCCCCGGGGAGCTCATCCCGGTCGAGACCCGTCACCGGCCCGACACCTTCTACGGGCTGTCCAAGTGCTTCGGCGAGGACCTGGCGCAGCTGTACTGGGACCGGCACGGTCTCGAGACCGTCTCCGTGCGGATCGGCTCCTGCTTCTCGGAGCCCACCTCGGTACGGATGCTCTCCGTCTGGATGAGCCCCGGCGACGCCGCCCGGCTCTTCCACGCCGCCCTCACCGCCGAGGACGTCGGCCACTCCGTCGTCTACGGCTCGTCGGCCAACACGCGGCTGTGGTGGGACCTCACCAGCGCGCGGGCGCTCGGCTACGAACCGCAGGACGACTCCGAGCAGTACGCGGCGAAGCTCGTCGCGGAGCACGGCGAACTCGATCCGGACAACCCGGCCCACGCCCACCTCGGGGGCCACTTCACCACCGACCCGCCGCGGTGGCCGCACTGACGGCGCGCGGCTCCGCGACCCGTACTCCGGTGAAACCATGTGCCGCTCGGGTCACCGGCCAGCGAGGATGAGGGCCATGGCGAAACCCTTCGGATTCAGTTACGCACAGCTCGGTGACGGCACGGTCACCATCACCCATCGCGGCCGCGCGGCGGGGACGCTGCGCGGCGCACGCGCGGAGAAGTTCCTCAGGGAGGTCGGGTCGGGGGACGCTCAGCTGGTGATGGCCCGGTGGACGGGAGCGTACAAATTCGGCAATGAGCGCCTGGCTCGAAATCATCCCCGCAACAGGTGACAACAGTAAGGGAACGGTAAAGCGGACTCGCTCGTTACCCCAGTCATGACAGCTATGACCCCCGGCTCGAACATCCCTCTGACCACCGCTCGCGTGGCGGTGGACGTCGCCGCTCCGGTGCGGCTCGACGTATCGGGCCTGCTGCTCACCGCCGACGGCAAGGTGCGCTCCGACGACGACTTCATCTTCTACAACCAGCCCCAGGGCCCCGGCGTCACCTACCGCTCAGGCGGCGGCACGGCGCCCGACGCGATCCTGATCGACACCGCGGCCGTGCCGCCCGGTATCGAGCGGATCGTCGTGACGGCCAGCCCGGACGCGGCGGGCCGGACCTTCCAGGGCATCGAGCCCACCGCCACCATCCGCAACAGCGACGACGGCAGCGCGATCGCCGGCTTCACCCCGCCGCAGCTCGGCTCCGAGACGGCGCTGGTCGTCGTCGAGGTCTATCTGCGCAACGGCGCGTGGAAGGCGCGCGCCGTCGGCCAGGGCTATGCGAACGGCCTGGCGGGCATCGCCACGGACTTCGGCGTCTCCGTCGACGAGGAGCCCGCGGCCGCCCAGGCCCCGGCGGCCCCTCCCGTGACCGCCGCGCCGCCCGTGGACCCGCGGACGCTGGCCGTCCCGCCGCCGCCCGCCGCGCCTCCGGCGGCCCCCGCCGCTCCCCCGGCCGCCACCGGCAAGATCAACCTGGACAAGGGCCGGGTGAATCTGCAGAAGAACCAGACGGTGTCCCTGGTCAAGGGCGGCCGTCCGCTGCTCTCCCAGGTCAAGATGGGCCTCGGCTGGGAGCCCGCCTTCCGCGGCAAGGACATCGACCTCGACGCCTCCGTCATCGCCTACGGCCCGAACCGCAACCACCTGGACAGCTGCTACTTCGGCAAGCTCACCATCCTGGGCGGCTCCATCAAGCACTCCGGCGACAATCTCACCGGTGAGGGCGCGGGCGACGACGAGGTCATCGTCGTGGACCTCGGCCGGCTGCCGGCGGACGCGACGGGCCTCGTCTTCACGGTCAACTCCTTCTCCGGCCAGAAGTTCACCGAGGTCGCCAAGGCCTACTGCCGGCTGATCGACGCCACCACCGGCGAGGAGCTGGTCCGCTTCGACCTGACCGGCGCCGAGCCGCAGACCGGCGTGATGATGGCCAAGCTGGTCAAGCAGTTCTCCGGCGAGTGGGAGATGACCGCGATGGGCGACTTCGTGAAGTCGCGCACCGTCCGCGGCATGGTCAAACCCGCCGCACAGGCGCTCTGAAAAAGGTCCGCCGGAGGCGCCCGTCACGGTGTGTGGCGGGCGCCCCCGGCGGAGGGACTGTTCAATCGGGACGTGCTCAGAGTTTGGCCAGTTTGGAGAACGGGCTGAGGATGCGGCCCTGCCTGCCGGAGAAGTCGACAAGCACAGCGGCGTTGTCTCCCTCCACAGCGAGGACTCTCCCGAGACCGAACTGGTCGTGGGACACCCTGTCGCCCGCTTCATAACGCTCGATCGGCGGCTCTTCCAGGGACGGACGGTTGAAGGGGCTGGACGGCAGGTGGCGCCGGGAACCGGCTGACTTTGTCATTGCCTTCAGTATGCGCCCCCGGCCCCGCACCACGCCACGCCCTGATGCTTCGCAGTGGTTCCGTCACTGCCGGTTCCCGTGCCGCTTCCACGGTCCGGTGGTCGCGAACATGACGCCCGGTGTCTGGATGCTGACGTACAGGGTGCGGCCGTCGGGCGAGAAGACGACGCCGGCGAACTCGCCGTAGTGGGGGTCCTCGTCGGTCCCCACACTGAGTCCGTTGCGGGCGATCGGGCACGTACGGGAGCAGCCCGTTCTTCCCGGCCCGGTCCCCGGTCTCCTCGCAGGTGAGCCAGGTCCCCCACGGGGTCGAGCCGCCCGCGCAGTTCTGCACGGCGCCCGCGACGCCGACCCACTGCGCGATCCGGCCGCCGCGGTGGCTCTCCACGACGGTGCAGCCGCCGGGCGCGGCCGGGTCGTAGGCCGGGCCCTCGCTGCCCGTCGGCCTCGCCCCCTCGGCCGGCGCGGCCGCCGCAGCAGCGAGGGCGCCCGGGGCCGTGGCGAGCGCGCCGGCGGCCCCGGTGAGGGCCACGCCCGCGCCGGTGAGGGCGGACTGCTTGGTGGAATCCCTGCGGGTCAGCGACATCGAGGTCTCCCGGAGGGCGCGTCCGGGCGGGCGGATGTGTGCCACACCCTCGTGCCCGCGTATAAACGGCACTTGAACGCCGTACGACATCGGAAGAGGCCTTCGCCGTCATGAATCTGCCCAGCACCGGACGCCGCGTCCTGATCAGCGGAGCGTCCCGGGGACTCGGCCGCGCCGTCGCCCACGCCTTCGCCGCGAACGGCGACAGGGTCGCCGTCCACTACGGCACCCGTGAGGACGACGCACGCCGCACCCTGGACGCGTTGCCCGGCCCGGGCCACGTCCTGGTCGGCGGCGACCTGTCCGACGCGCCGGGGGCGGCCGACGTCGCCGACCGGGCCTTCGCCGGCCTCGACGGCATCGACGTCCTCGTCAACAACGCGGCCGTCAACGTGCGTCACCCGCTCGCGGACACGCCGTACGAGGAGTGGGCCGAGATCTGGCAGCGGCACGTCAGCGTGAACCTGCTCGCCACGGCGCATCTCAGCCACCTCGCGGCGCGGCGCATGATCGCGGACGGGACGGGCGGCCGGATCGTCAACATCGGCTCCCGCGGGGCGTTCCGGGGCGAGCCGGACCACCCGGCGTACGGCGCGACGAAGGCTGCGGTCCACGCGCTGGGCCAGTCCCTGGCGGTGTCCCTCGCGCCCTACGGCATCGGCGTCGCCTCGGTCGCGCCGGGCTTCTTCGACACCGAGCGCGTCGCCGACCGCCTGACCGGTCCGGAGGGCGACGCGATCCGCGCCCAGAGCCCCTTCGGCCGGGTCGCCTCCGCGGACGAGATCGCGTCGGCGGTCCTGTGGCTGTCGTCCCCGGAGGCGCAGTGGTCGTCGGGCACGATCCTGGACCTCAACGGCGCGTCCCACCTCCGCACGTAGCGACGCGTCCGGGCGCGACCCGGTCAGTCCGGGTCACGCACCCGGCCGACCCACCGGGCGGGACGGGCTCCACGCGGCGGGAGGGGGGTAGGGTCGCAGGAGGGGGTGACCGGACGTAAAGCGACGCAACTCGCGCGAAGCGCGGTGAGGACAGCAGTCCGGGATCCCCCTACGGAGGCCCCGCCCCCCGCACCACTCACCGGCGCACCGCGCCCCGGGGCACGCCGCACCCACGACCGAACCCGCCCGCCCCCGGGAAGCCCGCGCCCACCGACCGGACCCGCCAACCGGCACCCCCTGGACGGGCCCTACAGGCACGCCGCGCCTCCGACTGGGCCACCAGGCCCTGGGACCGGACAGCGCCAAGGCCCCACGAGGGCACGCCACGCCTCCGGACCGGACCGGGCCACGCCCGGCAACGCGCGCGAGCGTCAGCGAGCCGAGCGGGACTTGAAGGCCGCCTTGCGCGCCTCCTTCGCCGCCGCCCTGTCCCGGTGCAGCCGCCCCATCGCCTCCAGCACGTCCGCCGTCGCCGGGTGGTCCACCCGCCACGCCGCGTCGAAGAACCCGCTGTGCTGCCCGACCAGCCCCTCCACCAGGTCCTGGAGCTCCGCGGCCTCGCCGCCCGCCGCGAGTTGCGCGGCGATCGTGTCGATGGCCAGCCAGAAGATCATCGGCTCGGGTGGCGCGGGCACGTCCTTCGCGCCCCGTTCGGCGAGCCAGACGCGGGCGAGGCCGCCCAGCTGCGGGTCGTCGAGGGCGTCGCGCACGGCGGGCTCCGCGGGGAGACCGACGAGGGTGAGCGCCTGCTGGCAGTGGAGGCGGCGCAGCGGCGCGCCCGGGTCGTCCCCGCGTGCCGCGGCGAGGAGTTCGCGGGCGGCGTCGGCGGGTGCGCGCCGGGCGAGCCACTGCTCGGTCTCCGCGCGTGCGGAGATCTCGGGGTACCGGGCGAGCCCGTCGAGCAGGACCTCCGCGCCCTTGTCCGCGAGGTCGCCGACCGCGGGCACGTCGACTCCGGCGTCCCGCAGGCGGGATCTGATGCCGTAGAGCCCGAGCGGGGTGAGCCGGACGAGGCCGTATCGGGTGATGTCGTCCTCGTCGACGAGGGGGCCGGCGCCGTCCTCGGCCATCAACGCCTCGTCCACGGGCCGGTATTCGACGAGGCCGACGGACTCCAGCAGCACGAACTGGTCGTCGAGGCGCATCATCGCCTCGGAGACCTGCTCCAGGACGTCGTCGGTGGGTTCGCCCATGTCCTCGGGGACGATCATCGACGCGGCGAGCACGGGCAGCGGGACGGACTCCTCGCCGGCGACGTCCTCGGCGACGGTCAGCAGGTAGAGGTTGCCGAGCACGCCGTCGAGGAAGGCGGCCTCCGCCTCGGGGTCCCAGTCGAGCGCGTCGACGTCGATCTCGCCGTCGTCGCCGATGACGTCGGTGATGTCGTCGAGCAGGGGCGCGATGGCGTCGGCGAAGGCGACGTCCAGGGCGTCCAGCCACAGGCCGAGCACGTCCTGCGGCGAACCTCCGGTGACGCGGGCGAGGTTGGCGCCCGCGACGACGCCGCCACCGTCGGCACCGGCGTCGTCCTCGATGTCCACGAGTCCGGTGTCGACGGCGACGCGCCACGCCTCGCTCGCGCAGGCGGGGCCGTCGTCGTCCCCGCCCAGACCGAGCGCTTCCGCGGCCGCCTGCAGTTGCTCGTCGACGAGTTCGCCGCCGACGCCGACCCTCGTCCGCGAGTCCGCCCAGCGGGCGAGCCGGACGGCACGGGCCAGCAGCGGGGTGGCCAGCGCGGCCCGCGCCAGCTCCGCGTCCGAGTGCAGCCGTACCGGTGGGAGGATGGGGCGGTCTTCGGGCATCTGGTGGGTCTCCTCCGCGGCGTACCGGCTCCGGGCGGCCTTGTGGGTGACTGGACGGGCCCCAGCGTAGACGTAATTCGTGCCGCTTCGCCGCGCCTGCCCGGTACGGCCGCACGGCCCGCGGCGCGCCCCACGGGTTCATCGGGGCTTCCGCCGCGGTACACCCTTCGACTCTTGACAAGTGCCCTGCTCAGCCAAGAGATTGACGCGCGTAGAACCTGTCGGCCCCTCGACCGGGCCCACAACCCCTCGTCCCTCACCCTCCGGAGTACCTTGATGCCTTCCTCCGTCGTACCGAGAACCACCGCCGTAGCCGCCGTCGTCGCCGCCGCACTGGCCGCGGGACTGCTCGCCGGCTCCGCGAGCGCCTCCGCGGCGGACTCCGCCGGCGGGACCGCGGCCGAGGCCGCCGCCCAGGTGCGGATCCACGACATCCAGGGCAACACCCGCATATCCCCGCTGGTGGGCCGTCAGGTCGCCGATGTGCCGGGCGTCGTCACGGGCGTGCGGACCTTCGGCTCCCGCGGTTTCTGGTTCCAGGACACCGAGGCCGACGGCGACCCCGCCACCAGTGAGGGCGTCTTCGTCTACACCGGCTCGGCGCCGGCCGTCGCGGTCGGCGACCGGGTCACCGTCTCCGGCACGGTCACGGAGTACGTCCCCGGCGGCACGTCCTCCGGAAACCAGTCGCTGACGGAGATCACGCGGGCGACGGTCACCGTCGTCTCGTCCGGCAACGAGGTGCCAGAGCCGGTCACGGTCTCCGCCTGGTCGGTGCCCTCCGCTTACGCCCCGGAGGGCGACCCGGCGGCGGGCGGCAGCATCAACGGCCGCACGCTCGACCCGCGCGCCTACGCCCTGGACTACTACGAGTCGCTCGAGGGCTCCAACGTCCGCATCGGCACCTCGCGGGTGGTCGGCGCCACCGACCCGTACGCGGCGCTGTGGGTGACGGTCAAGCCGTGGGAGAACGACAACCGGCGCGGCGGCACGGTCTACGGCTCGTACGAGTCGCAGAACACCGGCCGGCTGAAGATCGAGTCGCTCGTCCCGCTCGCGCAGCAGCCCTTCCCGAAGGCGAACGTCGGTGACGTGCTCACGGGCGTCACCGAGGGGCCGATGGACTTCAACCAGTACGGCGGCTACACCGTCACGGCCCGCACCCTCGGCACGGTCCTCGACCGCGGCCTGGAGCGCGAGCGGACCCGCCCCCAGCGGAACGGCGAACTGGCCGTGGCCACGTACAACGTGGAGAACCTGGACCCGTCCGACCCGCAGGCGAAGTTCGACGCGCTGGCGAAGGGCGTCGTCGAGAACCTGGCCTCGCCCGACATCCTCGCCCTGGAGGAGATCCAGGACGACACCGGCGCCAAGAACGACGGCACCGTGTCGGCCGAGGAGACGCTGAAGAAGTTCACGGACGCGATCGTCGCGGCGGGCGGCCCCGCGTACGAGTGGCGCGGCATCGACCCGCAGAACAACCAGGACGGCGGCCAGCCCGGCGGCAACATCCGCCAGGTGTTCCTCTTCAACCCGGAGCGGGTCTCCTTCACCGACCGCGCGGGCGGCGACGCGACGACGGCGACCGGTGTCGTGCGGGAGCAGCGCGGGGCCGCCCTGTCGCTGTCCCCCGGCCGTATCGACCCGGCGAGCGGCGCCTGGGAGGACAGCCGCAAGCCGCTGGCCGGTGAGTTCGCCTTCCGCGGCCGTACGGTCTTCGTGATCGCGAACCACTTCGGTTCGAAGGGCGGCGACGAGTCGCTGCTCTCGCACCACCAGCCGCCGAACCGTTCGTCCGAGGCGCAGCGTCTCGAGCAGGCGCAGGTGGTGAACGCCTTCGTCAAGGACATCCTGGCGGTCGACCGCAAGGCCGACGTGCTGGTGCTGGGCGACATCAACGACTTCGAGTTCTCGCGGACGACGCAGGCGCTCACGGACGGCGGCGTGCTCCACGCGGCCGTCAAGTCCCTGCCGCGGTCGGAGCGTTACTCGTACGTGTACCAGGGCAACAGCCAGGTGCTCGACCAGATCCTGACCAGCCCGTCGATCCGCCGCTTCAGCTACGACAGCGTGCACATCAACGCGGAGTTCGCGGACCAGAACAGCGACCACGACCCGCAGGTGCTGCGCTTCCGCCCGTAGGACCCGTCAACGTGGGCGCGGGGCCCTCAGTGCAGCAGGTCCCGCGCCCACGCCGTGACGTCAAGCTCCCCCTGCGTGCCGATGTCCAGCCGGAACGGCAGGGTCTGCGGGGGCTCCCCCTCCTTGGGGGTGACCACCAGGTAGGCGCCTTCGGTCACGGCCTCGAAGGACGTCACCCGGTTGTTCCAGTTGAGGACCGACTTCGCCCTCTCCCCCGGCGCGAGGGTCAGCGGTTTCGGCCCCTGGTCACGGCCTGCGTCGGTGTACGGGTGGTCGTGGGTGATGGTCAGCCGCAGGGGGTCGCGGTCCTGGTCCAGGGCGGCGATGCCCGGATAGCCGTCGACCCGGTAGGGCTCGGTGCCGCAGTTCACCAGCTCGACCACGACGGCCCGCCGACCCATGGCCGCGTCCACCACGCCGGTGGTCACGGCGGCTCCGGAGTCCGGGCACGTGGTGGGCGTAGCCGCCGTCGGCCCAGGTGCCGGTTCCGCCGACGGCTCGCCGTACCGGGCGAAGTCCGACGGGTCCAGTTCCTCGGGCTGCACCCCGTACCCGCGGTCCCGCGCCGCTGCCCCCTCGGCTCCGCTGCCGCGCTCGCTGCCGCAGCCGCTCAGCGTCCCGGCCGCCATCAGCACGGCCGCGGCCGTGGACGCCGTCCGCCGTATCGTTCCCGCCATGCCGGTCCCCTCCCGGTCGCCCCGTCCCCGCGCCGATCATGCCAGGTCCGGCAGATCCGTCAGCGCTGCTTCATGAAGGGATGAAGCAGATTTAACTGGAGCTGAACCCTGCGGGCGTTCACACTGCGAACATGACCTCCTCTCCTCCCTTCGGCCGCGCCATGTGCGCCATGGTCACGCCCTTCGCCGGCGACGGTTCCCTCGATCTCGACGGCGCCCAGGAGCTCGCGACGCGTCTCGTCGACGGCGGCTGCGACGGTCTGGTGCTCTCCGGCACCACCGGCGAGTCGCCGACCACCTCGGACGAGGAGAAGGCCGCGCTCGTCCGGGCGGTGGCGCGGGCGGTCGGCGGCAGAGCCTCGGTCGTCGCCGGCGTCGGGACCCCGGACACCCGGCACACGGTCGAGCTGGCCCGGGCCGCGGAGGCGGCGGGGGCGGACGGCGTGCTGGTGGTCACCCCGTACTACAGCCGCCCCCCGCAGGCCGCCGTCGAGGCGCACTTCCGCAAGGTGGCGGACTCGGTCGGCGTCCCGCTGATGCTGTACGACATCCCGGGCCGCACCGGTACCCGCGTCGAGCCGGAGACGATGCTGCGGCTCGCGGAGCATCCGCGCATCGTCGCGGTGAAGGACTGCGCATACGACCTGCTGGGCAGCTCGAAGGTCATCGCGCGCAGCCCACTGGCCTACTACTCGGGCTGCGAGGAGCTGAATCTGCCGCTGTACGCGGTGGGCGGCGCGGGCTTCGTCTCGACCGTCGCCAATGTCGCGGGCCCGCAGCTGCGGGCGGCGCTGGACGCGTACGACGCGGGCGACAACGCCCGTGCGACGGCGCTGAACCAGCGCACCCTGCCGCTCGCCGAGCTGATGATGGCGTCCGGCCTGCCGGGGACCGTGACCGCGAAGGCGCTGCTCGCGGCGCTGGATCTGCCGGCCGGTCCGGTGCGCGAACCGCTGCAGCCCGCCGGCCGCGAGGCGACCGACGGGCTGCTGCGCGCGTACACCGAGTTGACCGGCGACACGCCTCAGTCGTACACGTAGGTGCTGCCGAGGATCGCGGCGTGCTCCAGGACGTCCTCGAGCGGGTCGTCGATCTGCCCGGTCGAGATCAGCGTGACGCGGTGCCCGTTGTGCGCGTCGGTGTGCGTCTCGTCGGCGTGCGCGGCCCCGTGCGGCATCCCCGCCGCGAACAGCGCGCACAGACCGAGAGCGGTCAGCCTGGTCCTCATGTCGGTTCCTCCCCTTGGTGTGACCCTGCGTCCGGCCTGCTTATCGCCCTGACCCGGGCGGAGGTTACGCAGAGTCACACGAAGGAGCGGGAGCGGCGGCTCAGTTGTGACTGTGCAGCACGTCGTTGAGGCCGCCCCACACCGCGTTGTTCGGGCGGGCCTCGACCGTGCCGGTGACCGAGTTGCGGCGGAAGAGGATGTTGCTCGCGCCGGACAGCTCGCGCGCCTTGACGATCTGGCCGTCGGGCATCGTGACCCGGGTGCCCGCCGTGACGTACAGGCCGGCCTCGACGACGCACTCGTCGCCGAGGGCGATGCCGACGCCCGCCTCGGCGCCGATCAGGCAGCGCTCGCCGATCGCGATGATCACGTTGCCGCCGCCGGACAGGGTGCCCATGGTGGAGGCGCCGCCGCCGATGTCGGAGCCGTCGCCGACGACGACGCCGGCGGAGATGCGCCCCTCGACCATCGACGTGCCGAGCGTGCCCGCGTTGAAGTTGACGAAGCCCTCGTGCATGACGGTGGTGCCCTCGGCGAGGTGCGCGCCGAGCCGGACGCGGTCGGCGTCGGCGATGCGCACGCCCTTGGGCGCGACGTAGTCGGTCATCCGCGGGAACTTGTCGATCGAGGTGACCTGGAGGTGCAGGCCCTCGGCGCGGGCGTTCAGCCGGACGGTCTCGACCTGGTCGACGGCGACGGGGCCGAGGCTGGTCCAGGCGACGTTGGCCAGCAGGCCGAAGACGCCTTCGAGGCTCTGCCCGTGCGGCTTCACGAGCCGGTGGGAGAGCAGGTGCAGACGCAGATAGGCGTCGTGGGCGTCCAGCGGCTTGTCGTCGAGCGAGGCGATCACGGTGCGCACGGCGACGACCTCGACACCGCGGCGCGCGTCGGGTCCGACGGCCTTCGCGGCGGCCGCGCCGAGGAGCTCGGCGGCCCGCTCCGGGGTCAGCCGCTCGGTGCCGGCCGGACCGGGCTCGGCGACGAGCTCGGGCGCGGGAAACCAGGTGTCGAGAACGACGCCGTCCTCGGTGACGGTGGCGAGTCCGGCGGCGACTGCGCCGGTGGTACGGGGTGCGGAAGACGTGTCGGTCATGACAGGAAACCTAACCGGCGAGACGGCACCCGGGCCAACCGGTCTCAGGTGCCGGGCGCTACGGTGTGCCGTCCGGACAGCACCGGATCACGCACACAGCCACTCGGGGGACCTCGATGACCTACGGAGACATACCGCCGCACGCAGGCCCGCCGGGTCCGTATCCGGGCCCGCCGCCCGGCTGGGGCGGCTGGATGCCGCCGCCTCCCAAGCCGGGGGTGATCCCGCTCGCGCCGCTGGGCTTCGGCGACATCCTGGGCGGGGCGTTCGCGACGATCGGCCGCCACTGGAAGCAGTTGCTCGGCATGGCCCTCGCCGCGTACGGCATGGCGCTCGTGGTCGTCGGCGCGGTCATCGCCGTCGCGTATCTGGCGCTCTCCGACCGGCTCCACCAGGTACTGGACTCCGACGCCGCGCCCGGCTGGGACGACGTCTGGCCGCTGGTCGTCGGCTTCGGCGCGGTGTATCTCGTCGGCGTGTTCGTGATGCTGACCGCCAACGCCCTGATCTACGCGAGCTGCCCGGCCGTCCTCCAGGACGCGGTCCTCGGCCGCCCGTCCGCCTTCGGCACCGTCTGGCGCCGCAGCGTGCGGCGGGTGTGGTCGGTGCTCGGCGCCGTCCTTCTCACGGCCCTGATCGTGGCGGTCCCCGCTGTGCTGATGGCCATGGCCTTCTTCTCGATGTTCCTCTCGATCATGACGATCACTCTGAACGAGGGCGGCGCCGGCTACGGGTGGCTCGCCCTGATCGGCGTACTCGGCATGCTGGCGACCGCCCCCGTGGCCGTCTGGCTCTGGGTGAAGTTCAGCCTCGCCCCGGCAGCGGCCGTCTTCGAGGGGCAGGGCACGATCGCGGCGATGAAGCGTTCCTCGCGGCTGGTGGACGGCGCATGGTGGCGGATCTTCGGCATCTCGCTGCTGGCCACGCTCATGGCCGCCGTGGCGGGCTTCTTCATCAGGCTGCCGTTCTCGTTCGCCAACCTGTTCGCGCCGGGTCTCACACAGGACGTCTCCAGCAGCGGGGCCGCCCTCACGGCCGGGATCGTCGTGCTGGTCTTCGGCCTGCTCAGCTCGCTGGTCGGCCAGATCCTCACCGCCGCGTTCCCGCAACTGGTGGTGACCCTTCTCTACGTCGACCAGCGCATCCGCAAGGAGAACCTGGCCCCGGCCCTCGCCGAGGCCGCCGCACAGCCGCCTGCCGCGAGCTAGTCCACCAGCGTCTTCTTCGGCCGCAGCACGCAGAACTCGTTGCCCTCGGGGTCGGCGAGGACGACCCGGGTCACGTCCTCGCCCTGCCCGACGTCGATCCTGCGGGCGCCCAGGCCGATGATCCGGTCCACCTCGGCGTCCCGGTCGTCGGGGCTCAGGTCGAGGTGCAGCCGGTTCTTGACGGTCCTGTCCTCGGGCACGGTGAGGAACACGATGCCGGGCAGGACGCTCGCCCCGGCCCCGATGACGATTTCCTCGGAATCCTCGTAGAGGATCTTCCAGTCGAGGACCTCCGCCCAGAACCGGGCGAGCTTCGGGGCGTCGTGGCAGTCGATCGCGATCTGGTACAGAGAAACGGCCATGCCCGCCAGTGTGCCTGGCGGACATGGCCGTTTCACGCGTCTCCGGCGACGCGCCGGACTCGGCGGGCCGGGCTCAGACGTTGAAGCCCAGCGCGCGCAGCTGCTCGCGGCCGTCGTCCGTGATCTTGTCCGGACCCCACGGCGGCATCCAGACCCAGTTGATCTTCAACTCGTTGACGATGCCGTCCGTCGCGGACTTCGCCTGGTCCTCGATCACGTCGGTCAGCGGGCAGGCCGCGGACGTCAGCGTCATGTCCAGCGTCGCGACGTTGGAGTCGTCGATGTGGATGCCGTAGATGAGGCCGAGGTTGACCACGTCGATGCCCAGCTCGGGGTCCACGACGTCGTACAGCGCCTCGCGGACCTCCTCCTCGGACGCCGGCTTCGTGGCAACGGTCTCGTTCTCGCTCATGCGGTCTTCCTCTCCGTGACGTCGCCCATCGCCTGGGCCGTCGCGTCCTTCCACGCCATCCAGCTGAGCAGCGCGCACTTCACACGGGCGGGGTACTTCGAGACACCGGCGAACGCGACCGCGTCCTCCAGCACCTCCTCCATCGCGTCGTCCGGCTCGAGCTGGCCCTTGGACTGCATCAGCTCCAGGAACGTGCTCTGGATCTTCTGCGCCTCGGCGAGCTCCTTGCCGACCAGCAGGTCGTTCAGCACGGAGGCGCTGGCCTGGCTGATGGAACAGCCCTGGCCCTCGTAGGACACGTCCTCGATGCGCGAACCGTCGTACTTCACCCGGAGCGTGATCTCGTCGCCGCACGTCGGGTTGACGTGGTGCACCTCGGCGTCGCCGTCCCGCAAGCCCCGACCGTGCGGGTGCTTGTAGTGATCCAGGATGACGTCCTGGTACATCGAATCCAGCTTCACATCGTCCCCTAGCCGAAGAAGTTCCGGACGTGCTCCAGGCCGTCGACCAGAGCATCGACCTCTGCCGGCGTGGAGTACAGATAGAACGACGCTCGCGTGGTCGCAGGAATTCCGTACCGCAGGCAGACGGGGCGCGCGCAGTGGTGACCCACGCGGACCGCGATGCCCTGCTCGTCGAGGACCTGGCCCACGTCGTGGGGGTGGATGTCGCCGAGCGTGAAGGAGATCGCCGCGCCGCGGTCCTCGGCCGTCGTCGGGCCGATGATCCGCAGGTCCGGGACCTCCAGCAGCCGCTTCACCGCGTACTCGGTGAGCGCGTGCTCGTGCTGGGCGATCTTGTCCATGCCGATCGAGGAGAGGTAGTCCACGGCCGCGCCGAGGCCCACGGCCTGCGCGATCGGGGGCGTACCGGCCTCGAACTTGTGCGGCGCGGGAGCGTAGGTCGACGAGTGCATCGACACGGTCTCGATCATCTCGCCGCCGCCGAGGAACGGCGGCAGGTCCTCGAGGAGCTCCTGCCGGCCCCACAGCACGCCGATGCCGGTCGGACCGCACATCTTGTGGCCGGTGAAGGCCACGAAGTCGGCCTGCAGCGCCTGCACGTCCAGCACCATGTGCGGCGCGGCCTGCGAGGCGTCGATCAGCACCAGCGCGCCGACGTCCTGGGCACGCCGGACGATCGCCTCGACCGGGTTGATGGTGCCCATGATGTTGGAGACCAGCGTGAACGAGACGATCTTCGTCTTCTCGTTGATGATCTCGTCGATGTTCGACAGGTCGAGCCTGCCGTCGTCGGTGAGGCCGAACCACTTCAGCTTCGCGCCGGTGCGCTGCGCCAGCAGCTGCCACGGAACGATGTTGGAGTGGTGCTCCATCTCCGTGATGACGACCTCGGTGTCGCTGTCCACCCGGTAGGGCTCGTCGGCCCAGCCGAGCATGTTGGCGACCAGGTTGAGCGACTCCGAGGCGTTCTTGGTGAAGATCACCTCGTTGCGGCTCGGCGCGTTGATGAACGCCGCGACCTTGTCCCGGGCGCCCTCGTACAGCGCCGTGGCCTCCTCGGCGAGCACGTGCACGCCGCGGTGGACGTTGGCGTTGTGCTGCTCGTAGTACTCGCTGAGTACGTCGATCACCTGGCGCGGCGTCTGGGAGGTCGCCGCGTTGTCGAGGTAGACGAGCTTCTTGCCGTCGTGGAGCACCCGATCGAGGATCGGGAAGTCCTTACGGATCGCCTCTGTGTCCAGGAGGCCCGGCAGTGTGATCACGCGGTGACGCCTCCCTTGGTGTACGCCTCGTAGCCCTCGTTCTCCAGCTTGTCGGCGAGCTCGGGGCCGCCCGACTCGACGATCCGGCCGTTCGAGAAGACGTGCACGTGATCCGGCTTGATGTAGCGGAGGATGCGCGTGTAGTGCGTGATCAGCAGCGTGCCGACCTCGCCGCTCTCGCGGACGCGGTTGACGCCCTCGGAGACGATCCGCAGCGCGTCGACGTCCAGGCCGGAGTCGGTCTCGTCGAGGACCGCGATCTTCGGCCGGAGCAGCTCGAGCTGGAGGATCTCGTGGCGCTTCTTCTCACCGCCGGAGAAGCCCTCGTTGACGTTGCGCTCGGCGAAGGCCGGGTCCATGTTGAGGCGCTCCATGGCCCCCTTGACCTCCTTCACCCAGGTACGCAGCTTGGGGGCCTCGCCGCGGATGGCGGTGGCGGAGGTCCGCAGGAAGTTGGAGACCGAGACGCCGGGGATCTCGACCGGGTACTGCATGGCGAGGAAGAGGCCGGCGCGGGCGCGCTCGTCGACGCTCATCTCCAGGACGTCCTCGCCGTCCAGGGTGACGGTGCCGCTGGTGATCGTGTACTTGGGGTGGCCGGCCAGCGAGTAGGCGAGGGTCGACTTGCCGGAGCCGTTGGGGCCCATGATGGCGTGGGTCTCGCCCTGCTTCACGGTCAGGTCGACGCCCTTGAGGATCTCCTTCGTGGCGTTGTCGGCCTCGACGGAAACGTGCAGGTCGCGGATTTCAAGCGTTGCCATGGGTGACTCAGGACTCCTGGGTGACGGAGACGAGCACATCGTCCCCTTCGATCTGGACGGGGTATACGGGGACGGGGCGCGTCGCGGGAAGGCCGGACGGCTTGCCGGTGCGGAGGTCGAAGGCGCTGCCGTGGAGCCAGCACTCGATCTGGCAGTCCTCCACCTCGCCCTCGGACAGCGAGACGTTCGCGTGCGAGCAGATGTCGTGAATGGCGAACACCTCGCCCTCTGTCCGCACGACGGACACCGGCGTGCCGTCGAGTTCCACCCGCTTGGGGGTGTCCTCCTCCAGCTCGCTCAGCGCACAGGCTTTGACGAAGGCCATCAGGCTGACGCCTCCATGACCGACGCCTCCAGCTCTGCGTCGATCTTGGCGAGCAGGCGCTCCTCGACGTCCGGCAGACCGATCTGCTGGACGAGCTCGGCGAAGAAGCCGCGGACGACCAGGCGGCGGGCCTCGGACTCCGGGATGCCGCGGGCCATCAGGTAGAACAGCTGCTCGTCGTCGAAGCGGCCGGTGGCGGACGCGTGACCGGCGCCGGCGATCTCGCCGGTCTCGATCTCGAGGTTCGGCACCGAGTCGACGCGCGCGCCGTCCGTGAGGACCAGGTTGCGGTTCATCTCGTAGGTGTCGGTGCCCTCCGCCACGGCGCGGATGAGCACGTCGCCGATCCACACCGCATGGGCGCCGTCGCCCTGCAGGGCGCCCTTGTACACGGCGTTGGACTTGCAGTGCGGGGTGTTGTGGTCGACGAGGAGGCGGTGCTCCTGGTGCTGGCCCTTGTCGGTGAAGTACAGGCCCAGCAGCTCGGCCTCACCGCCGGGGCCGGCGTAGGCGACCCGCGGGTGGAGCCGTACGAGGTCGCCGCCGAAGGTGACCACGACCGACTTGAAGGAGGCGTCCCGGCCGACCAGCGCGTTGTGCTGGGCGACGTGCACCGCCTTGTCGTCCCAGTCCTGGACGGAGACGACGGTCAGCTTGGCGCCGTCGCCGAGGATGTAGTCGACGCCTGCGGCCAGCACGGCGTCGCCGGTGTGGTCGATGACCACGAGCGCCTCCGCGAAGGCGCCGAGCTCGATCACCTGGTGGCCGAAGGCGGTGCCGCCCTCGCCGTGCACCGCGATGCGGATCGGCTCGGTGAGCACGGTCTCCTTCGGCACGCTCACCACGGTGGCCTGCTCGAAGGCGGAGTACGCCTGGGCGGCGACCCGGTCCACCGGGGTGCCGGCCCGGCCGACGCGCGCGTCGTCGCGGCCGACCGTCTCGACCGTGACGCCGTCGGGAGCGTCGATCGCGACCTTGAGGGCGTTGCCGGTGGCGACGGCGGTGCCGTCGTGCAGGCCGGCGAGGCGCTCCAGCGGAGTGAAGCGCCACTCCTCCTCGCGGCCGTGCGGGACCGGGAAGTCCGCCACGTCGAACGACGGGGGCGCACTCATGCGGGTGGCGACGGTCGACTCGGCGGCCACCGCGATCGAGCCGGCGGTGGTGGAGCCCACCGGGATGTTCTGAGCCTCAGCCATGGCTGTCGTCTTGCTCTCTTCCTACGTCAGAAGTCAGTCGCTGCTTGCGGTCCCGGAGGGCGTCAGCCCACCGAGCCCTCCATCTGCAGCTCGATCAGCCGGTTGAGCTCCAGCGCGTACTCCATGGGGAGTTCCTTGGCGATCGGCTCGACGAAGCCGCGCACGATCATGGCCATCGCCTCGAACTCGGTCAGACCGCGGCTCATCAGGTAGAAGAGCTGGTCCTCCGAGACCTTGGAGACGGTCGCCTCGTGTCCCATGGAGACGTCGTCCTCGCGGACGTCGACGTACGGGTAGGTGTCCGACCGCGAGATCGTGTCGACCAGCAGAGCGTCGCAGAGCACGTTGGACTTCGCACCCGACGCGCCCTCGCCGATCTCGATCAGACCACGGTAGGAGGTACGGCCGCCGCCTCGCGCCACCGACTTGGAGACGATGTTGGACGAGGTGTTCGGGGCCATGTGGACCATCTTGGCGCCGGCGTCCTGGTGCTGGCCCTCGCCCGCGAAGGCGATGGACAGGGTCTCGCCCTTGGCGTGCTCGCCCATCAGGTAGACAGCCGGGTACTTCATGGTCACCTTGGAGCCGATGTTGCCGTCGACCCACTCCATGGTCGCGCCCTCGTACGCCACGGCGCGCTTGGTGACCAGGTTGTAGACGTTGTTCGACCAGTTCTGGATGGTCGTGTAGCGGCAGCGGCCGCCCTTCTTGACGATGATCTCCACCACGGCGCTGTGCAGCGAGTCCGAGGAGTAGATCGGGGCGGTGCAGCCCTCGACGTAGTGGACGTAGGCGTCCTCGTCGACGATGATCAGCGTCCGCTCGAACTGGCCCATGTTCTCCGTGTTGATACGGAAGTAGGCCTGGAGCGGGATGTCCACGTGGACGCCCTTGGGGACGTAGATGAACGACCCGCCGGACCACACGGCGGTGTTCAGCGACGCGAACTTGTTGTCGCCGACCGGGATGACGGTGCCGAAGTACTCCTGGAAGAGCTCCGGGTGCTCCTTCAGCGCGGTGTCGGTGTCGAGGAAGATGACGCCCTGCTCCTCCAGGTCCTCGCGGATCTGGTGGTAGACGACCTCCGACTCGTACTGCGCGGCGACACCGGCGACCAGGCGCTGCTTCTCCGCCTCCGGGATGCCGAGCTTGTCGTAGGTGTTCTTGATGTCCTCGGGCAGGTCCTCCCACGAGGCGGCCTGCGCCTCGGTGGAGCGCACGAAGTACTTGATGTTGTCGAAGTCGATGCCGGAGAGGTCGGAGCCCCAGCTCGGCATGGGCTTCTTGCCGAAGAGGCGCAGACCCTTCAGCCGCAACTTCAGCATCCACTCCGGCTCGTTCTTCTTCGAGGAGATGTCGCGGACGACGTCCTCGTTGAGACCGCGCTTCGCGGCTGCGCCGGCCGCGTCGGAGTCGGCCCAGCCGAATTCGTACTTACCCAGGCCCTCGAGTTCGGGGTGGGCAGTCTCCGTGGGGAGAGTCATGCGGGGTTCCTCCCGGCCGTGCTGGCAGATGCTGTCTGTGTGGTGCTGGTGGTCTGTGTGGTGCTGTCCTGCGGCGCGCTGCCCGGCGGCGAGGTGCCGCCCTGGGACGCGCGCGGGATGAACGTCGTGCAGACGCCGTCGCCGTGGGCGATGGTGGCGAGCCGCTGGACGTGCGTCCCGAGGAGCTTCGAGAAGAACTCGGTCTCGGCCTCGCAGAGCTGCGGGTACTTCTCGGCCGCGTGGGCGACCGGGCAGTGGTGCTGGCAGAGCTGTTCGCCGACCGGCGCGCTGCGAGCCGTAGCAGCGTACCCGTCGGCGCTGAGCGCCTTGGCCAGAGCTTCGGTGCGGGCCTCCGGCGCCGCGGCCTCGACGGCGGCGCGGTACGCCTCCGCCTGCGCCTCGAACCGGTCCCGGGCGAACGCGGCGACTCCCGCCTCGCCCCCGGCGTGCTGCTCGATCCAGCGCAGGGCGTCGACGGCCAGGGTGTCGTACGACTGGTCGAAGGCGTCCCGGCCGCAGTCGGTCAGCGCGAACACCTTGGCGGGGCGGCCGCGGGTGCGGGCGCCGTAGACGCGCTGCTCGCGCGGTTCCACGACGTTCTCGGCGACCAGGGAGTCGAGGTGGCGGCGGACCGCTGCCTGCGTGAGTCCCAGGCGGCCCGCGAGGTCGGCCACGGTGGACGGACCGTGGTCCAGGATGGACCGCGCGACACGGTTGCGCGTGGAGCGCTCACCGGTCGCGAGTTCCTCCTGAGGAGCCTCGCCAACGTTTTTCACAACGCCATTGTTGCGTAATTCCTCGGAGACTGACAAGCGGCGTCCGGATCACCGCGCGGTGCCGTGCATCACTTAGGCAAACCTAAGCTGACCTGCGGAAATGATCACCCGGGGCGAGACAGCCCCGGTCAGGCACGCACCGGCGCGCTTTCGCCGGCGCCGGCCGCCCGGGGAACCCGCGGGCCGTGCGCCCCCGGAGCCCGCCTAGACTTCCCGGCATGTTGAGCGAGCCTGCCGTCCGGATCCGGGGCCTGGTCAAGCGGTACGGACCCAAGGCCGCCGTGGACGGCCTCGACCTCGATGTCGCCACCGGTTCCGTGACCGCCGTCCTGGGGCCCAACGGCGCCGGCAAGACCACCACGATCGAGACCTGCGAGGGCTACCGCCGCGCCGACGCCGGCACCGTACGGGTCCTCGGACTCGACCCCGTCGCCGACGCCGCCCGCCTGCGGCCCCGGATCGGCGTGATGCTCCAGTCGGGCGGCGTCTACTCCGGCGCCAGGGCCGACGAGATGCTCCGCCACATGGCCAAGCTGCACGCCGAGCCGCTGGACGTGGACGCCCTGATCGAGCGCCTCGGCCTCGGCGGCTGCGGCCGTACGGCCTACCGCCGCCTCTCCGGCGGCCAGCAGCAGCGGCTGGCACTGGCCATGGCCGTCGTCGGCCGCCCCGAGCTGGTCTTCCTCGACGAGCCGACGGCCGGCCTCGACCCGCAGGCCCGCCGCGCCACCTGGGACCTCGTGCGGGAGCTGCGCGCCGACGGCGTCACGACCGTGCTGACCACGCACTTCATGGACGAGGCCGAGGAGCTCTCCGACGACGTCGCCATCGTCGACGGCGGCCGGGTCATCGCCCGGGGCAGCACCGAGGAGCTGTGCCGCGGCGGCGCGGAGAACACCCTGCGCTTCACCGGACGCCCCGGCCTCGACCTCGGCTCCCTGCTCAAGGCCCTCCCCGACGGATCGGCGGCCGCCGAGCTGACGCCGGGCGCGTACCGGATCACCGGCGAGGTCGATCCCCAGCTGCTGGCGACCGTCACCTCCTGGTGCGCCCAGCACGGCGTCCTGCCGCACGGCATCTCGGTCGAGCGGCACACACTCGAAGACGTCTTCCTCGAACTGACCGGCAAGGAGCTGCGCGCATGAGCGCCGGTACGTACACGCCGAAGCCCGGCGCCGCGCCGCTGACCCGCATGATCGCCGCACAGGCCGCCTTCGAGACGAAGATGCTGCTGCGCAACGGCGAACAGCTGCTGCTCACGGTGATCATCCCGTCGCTGCTGCTGGTGCTGTTCTCCACCGTCGACGTCGTCGCCGTGCCGACCGAGACGAGTGAGGGAGCGGGCGAGGCGGTCGACTTCCTCGCCCCCGGCGTCCTCGCGCTTGCCGTCATGTCCACGGCCTTCACCGGCCAGGCCATCGCGACCGGCTTCGAGCGGCGCTACGGCGTCCTCAAGCGGCTCGGGGCCTCGCCGATTCCCCGCTGGGCCCTGATGGCCGCCAAGACGCTCTCCGTCCTGGTGACCGAGATCCTCCAGATCGTCCTGCTGACCGTGATCGCGTTCGCGCTCGGCTGGTCGCCGCACGGCAGCCCGCTCTCCGTCGTGCTGCTGCTCGTCCTCGGCACCGCGGCCTTCTCCGGGCTCGGCCTGCTGATGGCCGGCACGCTCAGGGCGGAGGCGACACTGGCCGCCGCCAACCTCGTCTTCCTGCTGCTCCTCGTCGGCGGCGGGGTGATCGTGCCGCTGGACAGGTTCCCCGACGGCGTCGCCTCCGCGCTGGGACTGCTGCCCATCTCGGCGCTCTCCGACGGGCTGCGGGACGTGCTCCAGCACGGCGGCGGCATGCCGTGGGGCAATCTGGGCATCCTCGCCCTCTGGGCGGTGCTCGGACTGGGCGCGGCCGCCCGGACCTTCCGCTGGGAGTGAACCGCGCGCCAGGATGACCCTGCCGAGACCCGCACGGTGGGAGGGGCCTGGATGAAGCGCGCTGCCGCACTGCGACTGGACGCGGAGTGGGGGAAGGTCAGAGCCGGCCGGCCCTCGGCCTCCCCCGCCGAACGCGAGCGGATGCTGACCGACCTGATCTCCGCCCTCGCCCCGCACGCCGCGGGTGACCTCTCCCTCGCCGCACGGCTGAGCCTGCGCTACGGGGACCTCGCCCGGCACCACTTCGACACCGGCAGCCGCGGCGACGCGCTCCTCGCCGTCGACCAGGCCGTCCGCCACGGCGCCGGGCCCGCGGAGCACGACGCCGAGCACGCCCGCTGGTACGCCAGGGCCCTGCTCAGCCAGGCCGTCTACCTCGCCGAGCCGCTCAGCGACGAACTGGGCCTGCCCCGCTACCCGTTCCATCCGCCCGGCGAGCAGCCCTGCGCGGAGGACCGGCTCGCGGGACTGGCCGCCGTGGAGGCCACCCACCGGGCGATCGCCGTCTGGGAGCGGCTCGACCGGTCGGACCCGCGCAACCGCGAGGGCCTCGCCCAGGCTTACGTGTTCCTCGGCGACCGGCTGGAGGAACTCGGCAGGCCGGTCGACGCGGCGGAGTGGGCCGTCCGCGCGGAGCGCGGCTTCCACGCCGTCTGGCAGGCGCCGGACCCCGCCGAGCGCGCCCACGCCGCCGTCCTCGGTCACCTCCGCGACCAGCTGGAGCGCAGACTGCGGCGCTGCCCGTTCGAGGGCGGCCTCACCCAGCTGCACAAGCGCGGGCTGCTGCCGGAACGGCTCGTACCGATCGCCGTCGTGGCGGCACGGATCGAAGGCGTGGACCCGCGGACCATCGCCGAGGGACTCGGCCTCGGCCGGGCGGAGGTGGGCCGGATGCTGCGCGCCCGGTCCTGGCGGGCGGTGTGGCGCTTCGACCTGCGCACGGCCGACGGCTCGTGGGCGCCGCTGGCGCACCCGTGGCGCGGCATGGACGCGGTCACCGACTGCACGGCGGAGGAGGTGGCCGCCGACCTGATCGACGCCTTCCGTACCTCGCCGGACGTGCCGCCGGCGCCGTGGCGTTTCGCGCTGTGGTGGGACGAGGAGGAACACCTGGACGGGTCGCGCGTCCGGATGACGTCCCAGGCGTTCGAGGAGCCGGCCGCCGACCCCTCGTGAAACCGTGCACAAGCCCCCGCTTACGATAGTGGCCGTGCAGACCCCCCTCGCCCATATCGCCCAGCGCTGGACTCCGTCGCCCAAAATCCTGCGGCGCGCCGCGCTTTCCGCCGTCCTGATGACCGTCGTCATCATCGTCACCGGCGGTGCCGTACGGCTGACCGGCTCCGGCCTCGGCTGCGACACCTGGCCCAAGTGCACGGACGACAGCCTCTTCGCCACGCCCGAGCAGGGCATCCACGGTGCGATCGAGTTCGGCAACCGGATGCTGACGTACGTCCTGTCGGCGGCCGTCGGCTGGGCGATCATCGCAGTGCGCGCCGTGAAGCCGCGGCGGCGCGGCCTGGGCCGGCTGACCTGGGCGCAGTTCTGGATCGTCATGGGCAACGCCGTCCTCGGCGGCATCACGGTGTGGGCGGGTCTCAACCCGTGGACGGTGGCCGGGCACTTCCTGCTCGCCAACGCGCTGCTCACGGTCGCGACGGTGGCCTGGGTACGCACCGGTGAGGGCGACCAGCCGCCCCGGCCGCGCGTCCCGCGACCGGTGCGCAAGCTGGCGTGGGCGATCGTCGCGGTCTCCGCGGTGCTGATCACCCTCGGCACGACGGTGACCGGCTCCGGGAAGCACGCGGGCGACAGCAGCGACGTCCCGCGCATGCCGTGGGACTGGGCGGCGGCGGCGCACGTCCACGCGATCGCCGCGTGGGTGGTGTGCGCGCTGGCCGTCGCCATGTGGCTCGTGCTCCGCGCGGTGGACGCCCCGGACGACACCCGGGCGCGCGCCCGCGACCTGCTGCTGGTGGTGCTGCTGCAGGGGCTGCTCGGGTACGTGCAGTACTTCACCGGCGTACCGGAACTGCTGGTGGCGGCGCACATGCTGGGCTCGTCGCTGATGTGGATCGCGGTCGTGCGGCTGGCCCTGAGCCTGCGCGAACGCGCGTCGTCCCCGGCCCCCGCGACGAAGTCCCCGTCCCTGACCTCGGCCTGACCCGGCGCCTCACGCTCACGTCGGGCCGCCGCCCGGCGGCCCGACGGCCGTGGAAGGTCCCCCAGCGGGGCTGCTGCGACGTGCCGGTCGCGTCGGGGCACCGGCCCCCGAACCCCGCGCCTCAAACATCCCCTACGGCCCGAGGGCCGTGGGTGGTGCCGTCAGCGGCAGTGCGCCGGGCCGCCGCACACTCCCCTGGCGCGGGAGTCACCCCCAGCGAGGCTGGAGTTTGTCCCCGTCCGCGAGGCTGATGTCGCGACGCGAATGGGCAGCCCGCCCTGCGAAGGCAGAGCGGACGGGCCGGCCCCGCAGCGGCAACCAGACTGGCGTGGGAGGGCTGCGCCAGGGAGCGGGGGCGTGCCGCGCAGCGGGTGATTCGGGCCGGCGTGGGCGGACCGGACCGGCGTGCTGCGGGGACTGTGTGCCGCGGCATTTCCAGCCCGGCCCGGGGGTGTCTCCCACGGCCGCCAGGCCGTACGCGGAGGTTGAGGCCACCGAGCGGAGCGCGGTACCGGGCCCGGGCGATGCCTGGACCCGGCCACCCGGTGCAACATCGCCGCGAGGGCGGTGCGGGACCCCGGATGCCGCCCGGAGGGAACGTCGGATCGGCGCGCTTGCAGAAGGGGAAACCGGGCCCCGGGCGGAAGCCGGGACACCCGCAGAACGGGAAACCGGCCCGGGCGAAGCCGGCAAGCCGCCCGCCCATCACGGCCGCCCCCGTACAGCGGGCACGAATCGGGCAGCGCCCCGAGACAGCACGTTGGAGCGCGTTGGCGGGCCCGGGGCGCGGCCCCAGTACCGCCCGGCGGCGGCCCGGTCCGGATGGGGCTCAGGTGTTGGACGGGCCGCCGAGCTGGATGCCGGCCATCCGGGACCACTCGTACGGCCCGGTGCGCACCTTCGCGGCGAAGTCGCCGTCGAAGGTCTCGTGCAGCGTGATCCCCGACTTCTCGGCGGCGCTGACGGCGACGGCGTGGTCCGGTGCCACCAGGTCGCCCCACTCGCCGTCCTCGCCGACGAGCACGATGCGGGTGCCCATCCGGCCGAGGTGGGCGAGCTGGCCCTCGGCGCCGCCGTGCGCCTTGGAGAACGCCTGGATCTGCTTGGCGAGCCTCGCGGCCCTGCGCCGGGCGCGGGCGTCGGACGCCGGCGCGGAAGCCGTCTCATCAACCGTGGTTTCAGCCATGAACCGCATGCTACTCGCGGGTAGATCGTTCGGCGACGGCCGGGAGACGTGGCCTCGGCCACCCCGGGGCACGCTCAGCGCGGCTCAGCGCAGGAACGGGTCCACCGCGACGGCCACGAAGAGCAGCGACACATAGGTGATGGACCAGTGGAACAGTCGCATCTCCTTGAGCTTGCCGCCCGTCTCGCCCGCCTTGGCCCGGCTCTGCAGCCCGTGCGCCTCCCACAGCCACCAGCCGCCGGCGACCAGCGCCACCGAGGTGTAGAACCACCCGGTGTAGCCGAGCGGGGTCAGCAGCAGCGAGACGGCGACCATGACCCAGCTGTAGACGACGATCTGCCGGGCGACGACCCTGTTGCCCGCGACGACCGGCAGCATCGGCACGCCGACCCGCTCGTAGTCGTCCTTCACCTTCATCGACAGCGGCCAGTAGTGCGGCGGCGTCCAGAAGAAGATGACGAGGAAGAGGATGACGGCGGCCCACGACACCGAGTTCGTGACCGAGGACCAGCCGATCAGCACCGGCATGCAGCCGGCGATGCCGCCCCAGACGATGTTCTGCGCGGTGCGGCGCTTGAGGATCATCGTGTAGACGACGACGTAGAACAGCAGCGCGCCGAGCGACAGCGCGGCGGAGAGCCAGTTGACGAGCAGGCCGAACCAGAGGGTGGAGACCACGGCGAGGGTCAGGCCGAAGACCAGGCCCTCGCGCGGCGACACCATGCCGGTGACGAGCGGGCGCTGTGAGGTGCGGTCCATCAGGGCGTCGATGTCGCGGTCGATGTACATGTTGAGCGCGTTCGCGCCGCCCGCGGAGAGGTATCCGCCGAGGCAGGTGGCGAGCACCAGCCACAGGTCCGGAACGCCCTGCTCGGCGAGGAACATCACCGGCACCGTGGTGATCAGCAGCAGTTCGATGATCCGCGGCTTGGTCAGCGCCACGAATGCCTTGACGCGGGCCCCGAACGGCCGATGGCCCCCCGGACCGGTGGCCAAGACGACCCCTGCGGGTCGGGACTCGACGGCCGTCACGCACACCCCTGACAGAGAAATCCCAGCAAGCCTCCCGGGGCCCCTCCCATGCCCGATGGGGTGTGGGGGAGTCAAGACCCGTGACGGACTCGCGCGTACCACGCCACTCTAGACGCTGCCCGGACACCGATCTTCGCGGGGGTCGGCTCGTGTTGAGCGGCCTCGGGGCACCGCCCGTATACATGCCCGACAGGCGGCGAACACCCGCTCCCCGCACCCTGACATTGTCCAACAGGAAAGACACGCGGCAGAAAGAGACGTATTGCTGCGAGGGTAGGCTCGACAGCGCCCGGTACACCCCTCGTCACCGGGATTCGACATGTGGAGAGGAGCCCTGACTCAGGGTGAGCACCAAGCCGACCACCACAGACCTCGAGTGGACCGCGTTGGACCAGCGGGCAGTCGACACCGTCCGCGTCCTTGCCATGGATTCCGTACAGAAGGTCGGCAACGGCCATCCGGGTACGGCCATGAGCCTGGCCCCCGCCGCGTATGTGCTCTTCCAGAAGCTGATGCGGCACGATCCCGCCGACGCCGACTGGACGGGCCGTGACAGGTTCGTCCTGTCCGCGGGTCACTCGTCGCTCACGCTCTACATCCAGCTCTACCTGGCCGGCTACGGCCTGGAGCTCGATGATCTGAAGGCGTTCCGCACCTGGGGTTCGAAGACCCCGGGTCACCCGGAGTACGGCCACACGACGGGCGTCGAGACGACGACCGGACCGCTGGGCCAGGGTGTCGCCAACGCCGTGGGCATGGCGATGGCCGCCCGCTACGAGCGCGGCCTGTTCGACCCGGACGCCGAGGCCGGCACGTCGCCGTTCGACCACACCGTCTGGTGCATCGCCGGTGACGGCTGCCTCCAGGAGGGCATCTCGGCCGAGGCGTCCTCGCTGGCCGGCCACCAGAAGCTCGGCAACCTGGTCCTGCTGTGGGACGACAACCACATCTCCATCGAGGGCGACACCGAGACGGCCGTCTCCGAGGACACCCTGAAGCGCTACGAGGCGTACGGCTGGCACGTCCAGCGCGTCGAGCAGCTGGAGAACGGCGACCTCGACCCGGTCGGTCTGTTCAACGCGCTGAAGGCGGCGCAGGCCGAGACCGAGCGTCCGTCCTTCATCGCGGCCCGCTCGATCATCGCCTGGCCCGCCCCGCACGCGCAGAACACCGAGGCCGCGCACGGCTCGGCGCTCGGCGACGAGGAGGTCGCGGCCACCAAGCGGGTCATGGGCTTCGACCCGGAGAAGCACTTCGAGGTCTCCGACGAGGTCCTGGGGCACACCCGCGGCGCGCTCGACCGGGGCCGTGAGGCCCGTGGCGAGTGGGAGAAGACGTTCGCCGCGTGGCGTACGGCCAACCCGGCGCGCGCCGCCGAGTTCGACCGGATCCGCTCCGGCGAGCTGCCCGAGGGCTGGGAGGACGCGCTGCCGGAGTTCGAGGCCGGCAAGGGCGTCGCGACCCGCGCCGCCTCGGGCAAGGTGCTGCAGGCCCTGGGCGCGGTCGTGCCCGAGCTGTGGGGCGGCTCCGCCGACCTGGCCGGCTCGAACAACACGACCATCGACAAGACGTCGTCGTTCCTCCCCGCGGGCAACCCGCTGCCGGAGGCCGACCCGTACGGCCGCACGATCCACTTCGGCATCCGCGAGCACGCCATGGCCGCGGTCATGAACGGCATCGCGCTGCACGGCAACACCCGCGTCTACGGCGGCACCTTCCTGGTGTTCTCCGACTACATGCGCAACGCCGTGCGACTGTCCGCGCTGATGCACCTGCCGGTCACCTACGTGTGGACGCACGACTCGATCGGCCTCGGCGAGGACGGCCCGACCCACCAGCCGGTCGAGCACCTGGCCTCGCTGCGCGCCATCCCGGGCCTGAACATCGTGCGCCCGGCCGACGCCAACGAGACCGCGATCGCCTGGCGCGAGGTCCTCAAGCGGTACACCAAGGAGTTCGGCAAGGGCGCCCCGCACGGCCTCGCGCTGACCCGCCAGGGCGTGCCGACGTACGAGTGCAACGAGGACGCGGCCAAGGGCGGATACGTCCTCTTCGAGGAGGAGGGCGGCGACGCCCAGGTCGTGCTGATCGGCACGGGCTCCGAGGTCCAGCTGGCCGTCGCGGCCCGCGAGCAGCTCCAGGCGGCGGGTGTGCCGACCCGGGTCGTCTCGATGCCGTCCGTGGAGTGGTTCGAGGAGCAGGACCAGGGGTACCGGGACTCGGTGCTTCCCCCGTCGCTCAAGGCGCGTGTCGCGGTCGAGGCCGGCATCGGCCTGACCTGGCACCGGTACGTGGGTGACGCCGGGCGCATCGTCTCGCTGGAGCACTTCGGCGCTTCGGCGGACGGCAAGGTCCTCTTCCGCGAGTTCGGCTTCACCGCCGAGGCGGTCGCCGCCGCCGCGCGGGAATCGATCGCAGCCGCCGCGCGCTGACGCCGGTACACGAACTAGTAGGAGATGCATTTCTCATGACAGACGCACTCAAGCGCCTCTCCGACGAAGGCGTCGCGATCTGGCTGGACGACCTTTCGCGTACACGGATCACCTCCGGCAATCTCGCCGAGCTGATCGACCAGCAGCACGTCGTGGGTGTCACGACCAACCCGTCGATCTTCCAGAAGGCGATCTCGCAGGGCCACGGCTACGACCAGCAGCTGGAGGACCTCGCGGCACGCAAGGTGACCGTCGAGGAAGCCATCCGCATGATCACCACCGCGGACGTGCGTGACGCCGCGGACGTGCTCCGTCCGGTCTTCGACTCGACGGGCGGCCAGGACGGCCGGGTGTCGATCGAGGTCGACCCGCGCCTGGCGCACAGCACGAAGGCGACCATCGCGGAGGCCAAGCAGCTGGCCTGGCTGGTGGACCGGCCGAACACCTTCATCAAGATCCCGGCCACCAGGGCGGGTCTGCCGGCGATCACCGAGGTCATCGGCCTCGGCATCAGCGTCAATGTGACGCTGATCTTCTCGCTGGAGCGCTACCGCGAGGTCATGGACGCCTACCTGGCCGGTCTGGAGAAGGCCAAGGCCGCGGGCCTGGACCTGTCCAAGATCCGCTCGGTGGCCTCGTTCTTCGTGTCCCGCGTGGACACCGAGATCGACAAGCGTCTCGACGCCCTCGGCACCTCCGAGGCCAAGGAGGCCCGCGGCAAGGCCGCGCTGGCCAACGCGCGCCTCGCCTACGAGGCCTTCGAAGAGGTGTTCAGCAGCGACCGCTGGGCCGAGCTCGACCGGGCCCAGGCCAACAAGCAGCGTCCGCTGTGGGCCTCGACCGGCGTCAAGGACAAGGCGTACAAGGACACCCTGTACGTCGACGAGCTGGTCGCCACGGGCACGGTGAACACCATGCCGGAGGCCACGCTCGAGGCCACCGGCGACCACGGCCAGATCACCGGTGACACCGTCCGCGGCACCTACGACCAGGCCCGCGCCGACCTCGAGGCCGTCGCGAAGCTCGGTATCTCCTACGACGAGGTCGTCCAGCTGCTGGAGGACGAGGGCGTGGAGAAGTTCGAGGCGTCCTGGAACGACCTGCTCAAGTCGACCGAGGCCGAGCTCCAGCGCCTCGCACCGTCGGAGGGCTGAGCGACTTGTCCGGTATTGGCGGAGCAAACCCGCTCCGTGATGCTGCCGACCGACGGCTCCCGCGTATCGCGGGGCCGTCGGGCCTGGTCATCTTCGGCGTCACGGGCGACCTGTCGCGCAAGAAGCTCATGCCCGCCGTCTACGACCTCGCGAACCGGGGGCTGCTGCCGCCGGGCTTCTCGCTCGTCGGCTTCGCCCGGCGCGAATGGGCCGACGAGGACTTCGCGCAGGAGGTCCACGACGCGGTCAAGCAGCACGCGCGTACGCCGTTCCGCGAGGAGGTCTGGCAGCAGCTCATCCAGGGGATGCGGTTCGTCCAGGGCACCTTCGACGACGACGCCGCGTTCGAGCAGCTGAAGTCCACCATCGAGGATCTCGACAAGGTGCAGGGCACCGGCGGGAACTTCGCGTTCTACCTCTCCGTGCCGCCGAAGTTCTTCCCCAAGGTCGTCCGGCAGCTCAAGAAGCACGGGCTGGCCGACCAGCGGGAGGGCTCCTGGCGGCGCGCGGTCATCGAGAAGCCGTTCGGCCACGACCTGGTCTCCGCCAAGGAGCTCAACCAGGTGGTGCACGAGGTCTTTCCGCCGAACGAGGTCTTCCGGATCGACCACTACCTGGGCAAGGAAACCGTCCAGAACATCCTGGCGCTCCGGTTCGCCAACACGCTCTTCGAGCCCATATGGAACCGGTCGTACGTCGACCATGTACAGATCACGATGGCCGAGGACATCGGCATCGGCGGCCGCGCCGGCTACTACGACGGCATCGGCGCCGCCCGTGACGTGATCCAGAACCACCTCCTCCAGCTGCTGGCGCTGACCGCGATGGAGGAGCCCGCCTCCTTCGACGCGGACGCCCTCGCGGCGGAGAAGACCAAGGTCCTCGGAGCGGTGAAGCTCCCCAAGGACCTGGCGAAGAGCACGGTCCGTGCGCAGTACACGGCCGGCTGGCAGGGCGGCGAGAAGGCCGTCGGCTATCTGCAGGAAGACGGCATCGACCCGAAGTCGAAGACCGACACCTATGCCGCGATCAAGCTGGAGATCGACAACCGCCGCTGGGCGGGCGTCCCGTTCTATCTGCGTACCGGCAAGCGGCTCGGCCGCCGCGTCACCGAGATCGCCGTCGTCTTCCAGCGCGCCCCGCACTCGCCGTTCGACTCCACCGCCACGGAGGAGCTGGGACAGAACGCCCTGGTCATCCGCGTCCAGCCGGACGAGGGCGTGACCATGCGGTTCGGCTCCAAGGTGCCCGGCACCTCGATGGAGGTCCGGGACGTGTCGATGGACTTCGCCTACGGCGAGTCGTTCACGGAGTCCAGCCCCGAGGCGTACGAACGGCTCATCCTCGACGTGCTGCTCGGCGACTCCAATCTCTTCCCGCGGGTGGAGGAGGTCGAGCTGTCCTGGAAGATCCTCGATCCGATCGAGCAGTTCTGGGACGCGAACGGCAAGCCGGCGCAGTACACGGCCGGCACCTGGGGTCCGGACGCGGCGGACGAAATGCTCGCACGAGACGGACGGAGCTGGCGTCGGCCATGAAGATCGACCTTACGGACACCACGGCCAGCAAGATCAACAAAGCGCTGGTGAAGGGCCGCCGCGCGATCGGCACCCCGGCCGTCGGCATGGTCCTCACCCTGGTCATCGTGACCGATGAGGAGAACGCCTACGACGCGCTGAAGGCCGCCAACGAGGCGTCCCGCGAGCACCCCTCGCGCACCCTCGTGGTCATCAAGCGCGTCTCGCGCTCCCCGCGCGACCGGGCCAAGGCCCGGCTCGACGCGGAGGTCCGCGTCGGCGCGGACGCCGGCACCGGTGAGACGGTCGTCCTGCGACTGTACGGCGAGGTCGTCGACCACGCCCAGTCCGTGGTGCTGCCGCTGCTGCTGCCCGACGCCCCCGTCGTCGTCTGGTGGCCGGTCAACGCGCCGACCGACCCGGCCAACGACCCGCTCGGTTCGCTGGCCCAGCGCCGGGTGACCGACACGTACTCGGCCGAGCAGCCGGTGCGGGAGCTCGCGGCCCGCGCGGAGGCCTACACCCCCGGCGACACCGACCTGTCGTGGACCCGGATCACTCCGTGGCGCTCCATGCTGGCGGCGGCGCTGGACCAGGTCACCTGCAAGGTCACCTCCGTCGAGGTGGAGGGCGAGGAGTTCAACCCGAGCTGCGAGCTGCTCGCCATGTGGCTCGCCGACCGGCTGGACGTACCGGTGAAGCGGACGTCGTCCGCCGGCCCCGGTCTCACCTCGGTACGGCTGGAGTCCGACTGCGGCCCCATCGTGCTCGACCGGCCCGACGGGTCGCTGGCGACGCTCTCCATCGAGGGCCAGCCGGACCGCGCGGTCGCGCTGAAGCGGCGCGAGACGGCCGAGCTGATCGCGGAGGAGCTGCGCCGGCTGGACCCGGACGACACGTACTCGTCGGCGCTGCGGTTCGGCGTGGAGCGCCTCGGCACGGGCGGGCCGGCCGTGGCCGTGGAGGCGCGGCCGGCGGCGGCCCCGGCCCCGGCCGCGAAGAAGGCCGCCCCCGCCAAGAAGGCGGCGGCCAAATGAGCACGGCACCGCAGCTCGTCGTCCACCGCGACAAGGAGCTGATGGCTCAGGCGGCCGCGGCCCGGCTGATCACGAAGATCGTGGACGCGCAGGCCGCCCGTGGCACCGCGTCGGTGGTCCTCACCGGCGGCCGCAACGGCAACGGCCTGCTGGCCGCGCTCGGTTCGTCCCCGGCGCGGGACGCGGTCGACTGGTCGCGGCTCGACCTGTGGTGGGGCGACGAGCGGTTCCTGCCCGAGGGCGACCCGGAGCGCAACGTCACCCAGGCACGGGCGGCGCTGCTCGACGACGTGCCGCTGGACGCGTCTCGGGTGCACGCCATGCCCGCGTCGGACGGGCCGTACGGCTCCGACGTCGAGGCGGCCGCCGCGGCCTACGCGACGGAACTGGCCGCGGCGGCGCGCCCCGAGGACCACGGACCGGTGCCGACGTTCGACGTGCTGATGCTCGGCGTCGGTCCGGACACGCACGTGGCGTCGCTCTTCCCGGAGCTGCCGGCGGTACGGGAGACGGAACGCACGGTGGTCGGCGTCCACGGGGCGCCCAAGCCGCCGCCGATCCGTATCTCGCTCACGCTGCCCGCGATCCGGGCGGCCCGCGAGGTGTGGCTGCTCGCGGCGGGTGAGGACAAGGCGGAGGCGGCGGAGATCGCGCTGTCCGGCGCGGGCGAGATCCAGGCGCCGGCCGCCGGAGCGTACGGGCGGTCCCGGACGCTGTGGCTGCTGGACGGGGCGGCGGCGTCGAAGCTGCCGCGCTCGCTGTACGTCCCGGCCTCGGCGTAAGCCTGGCCCCGTTTCCGTGAGGCCCGGGCCGCCCGCGCGGCGGCCCGGGCTTCTCGCTGTGGGCGGGGCGGGGTGGCCGCTGCGCGGGGCTGTTCCCCACCCGCCCGTTCCCGAAACCGGGGCAAGCCCGGGCCCCGTACCGCGCTCCGCGCGGTGGCCTCAATCTCCCCCTACGGCCTGGCGGCCGTGGGAGGTACCTCCAGGCCGGGCTGGATTTCGCTCCGCGAAATCAGCCTGCGGGCGCTCAAGCCTCCGGACCCGGCACGGAACCGGGCAACTCAGGCCCCGCCGGCGTTTGAGGCGCGGGGTTCGGGGCGGAGCCCCGACGAGACCGGCAAGTTCCAGCCCCGCCGGCGTTCGAGGCGCGGGTCCGGGCAGAGCCCGGTTACGGGAAGGGGCGGGGTGGGGAACACGCCCACGCAGCGTCAGTCGCGTTGCAGGAAAGGTTCCAGCAGCCCCGGCACCGCCGCCGCCGCGAACGTCAGGCCCTCCGGCTCCCCCGCGTCGTAGACGCCGTACGCTCCCCCGCCCGCCGCCGTCGTCGCCGTCAGGGTGATCAGGCCCGCGCGGCGCTGGAAGAGGGACTGACGGGCCGTCCAGCCGATCACGCCGGTGCGCTGGAGCGCGACCGTGCTGCGGCGGAGGATGCCGGAGCGGGTGAGGAGGTAGTCGCCGGTGATGCCGTGCCCGAGGGCGCGGTACGCGTCGAGGGCGAGGAGTACCGCCGCCGGGACGCCGACCGCCGCGCATCCCGCGGCGATCCACAGCAGCACCGGCGTGAGCAGCACGCCGAGGAGGGCGAGGACGCCGGTCGGCAGCAGCACGGCGGCGAGTGCCCAGCGCAGCCGGCGGCCGCGGGCGGCAGACGGGTGGGGCGTCAGACGGGACGGCGCCGTGGGGGACGCGTTCTCGCGCAGCACCCGCGCCGCGACCTCGTCGGCCTGCGCCCTCGGGACCACCGGCAGCAGCACGTTGGCGTCGGCCTTCTTGTCCTTCTCGTTGTTGACCAGCCCGGTGGCGACCGCGTCCAGCCGGGCCGCGCCGAAGAGGCGGACGCCCAGCGGCTCGATCAGGTCGACACCGCGGAGCCGGCGTTCCTCGATCGATATGGAGCGTGAGGTGAACAGGCCGCGTCGGACCCGCAACGTGCCGCCGGGTTCGCGTTCGAGCCGGTAGTTCCACCACATCTCGATCCAGAGGCCGAGCGCCCCGACGATCCCGGTGACCAGCGCGGCGGCGGCGAGTACGACGATCATCCAGACGATCGGGGTGTCCTTGAAGCGGTCCCACACCCAGGCGAGGACCGCGCCCCGTACTCCGAACCATTCGCTGACCTGCATCACCGCGCCCACCGCGGCGCCGCCGAGCAGCGGGGCGACGAAGGAGACCGGGGCGTAGCGGATCCAGGACGGGTCGAGGACGGCCAGCGGCCCGTCGGGGTGGCCGCCGGCCTCGTGCGGGGCGACCCTGGCGAGCAGTTCGAGGCGCAGCCGCTCGCCCTCCGCGCGGGTGACCGCGTCGAGTTCGAGGGTGGATTCGCCGCCTCCGGTGTGCTCGCCGGTGCCGATGCGGACCTTGACGAGTCCGAGGACGCGCAGCAGCACATTGGCGGTGAGGTCGACGGTGCGGATCCGCTCGAGGGCCAGGGAGCGCCGTTTCACCAGGAGGAGTCCGGTGTGGAGCTCCGCCCGCTCGGGGCCGATGCGGTAGCGGGTGCGCTGCCAGCGCACCAGGTCGCCGCCGGTGACCGCGCCGATCAGCAGCGCGGCCCCGGCGAGCACCCAGGCGGCGGCCTGCCACAGCGGCATGCCGCCGGCGAGGCCGACGAGGGTGGGCAGTCCGGCGCCGGCCGTGAAGCCGGTCATGACCAGGGCGGTGACGAGCACGGTGCGCCCGTCGAGCCGCCGCCAGTCCGGGTCGGGGGCGCTCATGTCGCGTCGCCGGGCGTGGCCCGGGTGATCCGGGTCAGGCGCTGCGCGAGTTCGGCCGCCACCTCGTGGTCGAGTCCCTCGATCCTGACGGCGCCCTTGGCGGAGGCGGTGGTCACCGTGACGGTGGCGAGCCGGAACGCCTGCTCCAGCGGGCCCCTGACCGTGTCGACGGTCTGGATGCGGGACATGGGCGCGATCCGCCACTCCTGCCAGAGGGCGCCGGTGCGGACGTACACCGCCTCGTCGGTGACCTCCCAGCGGTGCACCCGGTACCACCAGGCGGGGAAGAACGCGGTGGCGGCGAGGCCGGCGCCGGCGATGACGGCGGCCGGGACCATCAGCCAGGTCCTGGCCGGCTCGGCGAAGGCGCCCAGCACGGCCAGTACGGCGGCCGGGACGGCGGCCGTCAGCAGGCACTGGGTGCGCCACCAGTTCACGGCCCGTTCGTTCAGCCGGTTGTTCGGCGGCCGCAGCCGTACCGCGTTCTCCCCCGCCATCGGCTCAGCGACCGCGCAGCGTGCGGTACTTGCCGGCCAGGGTCGCCGTGGAGCTGTCGAGCTGTTCGCCGCCCTTGCCCTCGGTCAGCACCGGCTCGATCTTCTTGGCGAGCACCTTGCCCAGTTCGACTCCCCACTGGTCGAAGGAGTCGATGTTCCAGACGGCGCCCTGGACGAACACCTTGTGCTCGTAGAGCGCGATCAGCTGGCCCAGCACGGAGGGCGTGAGGTCTTCCGCGAGGACGGTCGTCGTCGGGTGGTTGCCCTTGAACGTCTTGTGCGGCACGAGTTCCTCCGTGACGCCCTCCGCCCTGACCTCCTCGGGCGTCTTGCCGAAGGCGAGGGCCTGCGTCTGTGCGAAGAAGTTGGCCATCAGCAGGTCGTGCTGCGGGACGAGTCCGGCGAGCAGGGAGGGGACGGGCTTGGCGAAGCCGATGAAGTCGGCCGGGATCATCTTGGTGCCCTGGTGGATCAGCTGGTAGTAGGCGTGCTGTCCGTTGGTGCCGGGGGTGCCCCACACCACCGGGCCGGTCTGCCAGTCGACCGGACTGCCGTCACGGTCCACGGACTTGCCGTTGGACTCCATGTCGAGCTGCTGGAGGTAGGCGGTGAACTTGGACAGGTAGTGCGAGTACGGCAGCACGGCGTGCGACTGGGCGTCGAAGAACGCCCCGTACCAGACGCCCAACAGGCCCAGCAGCAGCGGCGCGTTGGCCTCGGCGGGTGCGGTGCGGAAGTGCTCGTCGACGAGGTGGAAGCCGTCGAGCATCTCCCGGAACCGGTCCGGGCCGATCGCGATCATCAGGGAGAGGCCGATCGCGGAGTCGTACGAGTACCGGCCGCCGACCCAGTCCCAGAACTCGAACATGTTGGCCGTGTCGATACCGAATCCGGAGACCTTCTCCGCGTTGGTCGACAGGGCGACGAAGTGCTTGGCGACGGCGTCGGGGCCGGCCCCGAGGCCGGTGAGCAGCCAGTCGCGGGCGGAGGTGGCGTTGGTGATCGTCTCGATGGTGGTGAAGGTCTTCGAGGCGATGATGAAGAGGGTCTGAGCCGGGTCGAGGTCCCGTACGGCCTCGTGCAGATCGGCCCCGTCCACGTTGGAGACGAAACGGAGTGTCAGGTCCCGCTGGGTGTAGGAGCGGAGCACCTCGTACGCCATCGCGGGCCCGAGGTCGGAGCCGCCGATCCCGATGTTGACGATGTTCCTGATGCGCCTGCCGGTGTGGCCGGTCCACTCGCCGGAGCGGATCTGCTCGGAGAAGGCGGCCATCCGGTCGAGCACGGCGTGGACGGTGGGCACCACGTTCTCGCCGTCGACCTCGATCACGGCGTCGCGCGGGGCACGCAGCGCCGTGTGCAGGACGGCGCGGTCCTCGGTGGTGTTGATCTTCTCGCCGCGGAACATGGCGTCCCGCAGCCCGGCGACGTCGGTGGCGTCGGCCAGCTCGCGCAGCAGCGCCAGCGTCTCGTCGGTGACCAGGTGCTTGGAGTAGTCGAGATACAGATCGCCGACCTGGAGGGTGTACCTGCTGCCACGCTCGGCGTCCGCCGCGAACAGCTCCCGCAGATGCGTGTCGCCCAACTGCTCGCGGTGCTTGCCGAGAGCCGTCCATTCGGGCATCTGGTTGAGCCTGGTCTTGCCTGCGTTCATCTCGGACATCAGCCCACTTCTTCTCGTACCTGCCTGCATGCCCCGCTGCGGTTCCCAACCTAATTGATCAGGCCGGCCGGCAATGCCTCGGCAAGGCGGCGTACAGAAAGCGGCCCGGTGACGAGAAAGTCCGGCCCGCACCCTCATCAGGGGTGCCGGCCGGACCGGAAAACTAGATCTCGCCGCGCAGTTTGGCGAGTGCCTCCGCGAGGATCGCCTCGCCGTCCGCGTCGCTGCGCCGCTCCCGTACATAGGCGAGGTGCGTCTTGTACGGCTCGGTGCGCGGCGGGTCCGGCGGATTGTCCCGGTCCTGACCGGCCGGGAACCCGCACCGCGGGCAGTCCCAAGTGTCGGGGACCTGTGCGTCACTGGCGAAGCTCGGCTGCGTCTCGTGCCCGTTCGAGCACCAGAAGGAGATGCGGAGGCGCGGCGCGGACTCGCCTCGCTCAGCCTCGCCCATCGGCCCCGCTCCGACCCGGCTTCCCCGGATCGCGTTGCCACTTGCCACGGTCGTAACTCCCTGCGTGATGGTGCTGCACAGCGATTCACAGCGGCTGCGCCGCGAGTGCCCCAGTCTACGTAAGGCCCAACGCTCGTCCAGTGATTGGAGTTACACACCGGCCCCGGGGGTTCAATTCCCGGGTCAGCTGTCCAGCTTCATCAGCAGACCGAGCACGATAATGCACGCGAACCACAGCAGACCGACCACGACGGTGATGCGGTCGAGGTTGCGCTCGGCGACCGAGGAGCCGCCCACGGACGACTGCATACCGCCGCCGAACATGTCGGAAAGACCGCCGCCCTTCCCCTTGTGCATCAGCACGAGCAACATCAGCAGCCCGCTGAAAAGGATCAGGGCGATCGAGAATCCCATAACCACGGCTGGACCCTACTTCCTGGCAATTCTCTTGGCTCAATACGGACGACGGGGGCCCCGGGCTCGATGTGTGAGCCCCAGGCCCCCGCAAGGGTACGCCGGATCGGCGCTACCGCATACTCACCGGTTACTCACTGGTCACGGAAGCGGACGATCTTGACGAACTCGTCGGCGTCCAGCGCCGCGCCGCCCACCAGGGCCCCGTCGACGTCGGGCTGCGCCATGATCGCGGCCACATTGCCCGACTTCACCGAGCCGCCGTACTGGATCCGGACCTTGTCGGCCAGCTCCTGCGAGTACAGCTCCGCGAGACGGCCGCGGATCGCACCGCAGACCTCCTGCGCGTCCTCGGGGGTGGCGACCTCGCCGGTGCCGATGGCCCACACCGGCTCGTAGGCGATCACCACGGACTCGGCCTGCTCGGCCGGGACGTCCTTCAGGCCACCGTCGAGCTGGGCGAGGGTGTGCTCGACCTGATTGCCGGCCTTGCGGACCTCCAGGCCCTCGCCGACGCAGAGGATCGGGGTCAGGCCGTGCCTGTACGCGGCCTTCACCTTGGCGTTGCAGACCTCGTCGGTCTCCGCGTGGTACTGGCGGCGCTCGGAGTGGCCCACGGCGACGTAGGTGCACTTCAGCTTGGCCAGCATCGGACCCGAGATCTCGCCGGTGTAGGCGCCGGAGTCGTGGGCCGAGATGTCCTGGGCGCCGTACTTGATCTTCAGCTTGTCGCCGTCGACGAGGGTCTGGACGGACCGCAGGTCGGTGAAGGGCGCCAGCACGGCGACCTCCACGGCGTCGTAGTCCTTGTCGGCCAGTGCGAAGGAGAGCTTCTGGACGTGCGCGATGGCCTCGAGGTGGTTGAGGTTCATCTTCCAGTTGCCCGCCATCAGCGGGGTACGCGTGGTCAAGGTGTTCAGTCCTCCAGTGCGGCAAGGCCGGGGAGCGTCTTGCCCTCGAGATACTCGAGGCTGGCGCCGCCGCCGGTCGAGATGTGGCCGAATGCCTTCTCGTCGAAGCCCAGGGTCCGCACGGCCGCGGCGGAGTCCCCGCCGCCGACCACGGTGAAGGCCGGGGAGTCGACGAGCGCCTGGGCAACGGCCTTGGTGCCCTCGGCGTAGTCGGGGTGCTCGAAGACGCCCATCGGACCGTTCCAGAAGACGGTGGCCGCGTCGGCGAGCTTCGAGGCGTACAGCTTGCGGGTCTCGGGACCGATGTCCAGACCCTCCTGGTCGGCCGGGATCGCGTCCGCGGCGACCACGGTCGGGTTGGCCGGCGCCTTGGTCCTGAGGTCCGGGAACTCCGTGGAGACCAGCACGTCGACGGGGAGCACGAACTCCACGCCCTTGGCCTTGGCGCGCTCCAGGTACTCGAGCACCACCGGGACCTGGTCCTGCTGGAGCAGGGAGATGCCGACCTCGTGGCCCTGGGCCTTGAGGAAGGTGTAGGCCATGCCGCCGCCGATGAGGATCCGGTCAGCCTTCTCCAGCAGGTGGTCGATGACGCCGAGCTTGTCGGAGACCTTCGCGCCGCCGAGCACGACGGCGTACGGCCGCCGGGCCTCCTCGGTGAGCTTCTTGAGGACGCCGACCTCGGTCGCGATCAGGAAGCCGGCCGCGTGCGGCAGCCGGGCCGGGAGGTCGTACACCGAGGCGTGCTTGCGGTGCACGGCGCCGAAGCCGTCGCCGACGTACACATCGGCCAGGGCGGCGAGACGGTCGGCGAAGGCGCCGCGCTCGGCGTCGTCCTTGGAGGTCTCTCCGGCGTTGAAGCGGAGGTTCTCCAGGACGGCGACCTGGCCGTCCTCGAGGTTCGCGACGGCGGCCGTGGCGGACTCGCCGACCGTGTCGGTCGCGAACTCCACGTGCGAGCCGAGCAGTTCACCGAGGCGCGCGGCGGCGGGGGCCAGCGAGAACGCCGGGTCCGGGGCACCCTTGGGACGGCCCAGGTGCGAGGCGACGACGACACGCGCGCCGGCCTCCGCGAGCTTGGCGACGGTCGGCACGACGGCCCTGATCCGGCCGTCGTCGGTGATGGTCGTGCCGTCGAGCGGCACATTGAGGTCGGCGCGGACGAATACCCGCTTGCCGGTGACCCCGTCGGCCAGCAGCTGGTCGATGGTCTTCATGTTTTGCGGCTCCTCGGAGGACTGGACGCACGGCAGGGCCCGGACAGCGCCGCATTGCGCTGCCCGAGCCCTGCCGCTCACATCGTGGTGCTCTCGTGGTGGTTCAGGCGGTGCAGGTCAGAGCTGGCTGCCGACGAAGACCGTGAGGTCGACGAGACGGTTGGAGTAGCCCCACTCATTGTCGTACCAGCCGAGGATCTTCACCGACTTGCCCTCCTGGACCATGGTCAGGGAGGAGTCGAAGGTGCAGGACGCCGGGTCGCCGACGATGTCCGAGGACACGATCGGGTCCTCCGTGTAGAAGAGGAAGCCCTTGAGGTCGCCGTCGTCGGCGGCCTTCTTGAACGCGGCGTTGACCTCGTCCTTCGTGACCTCGCGCTGCACCTCTACGACCAGGTCGGTGGCCGAACCGGTCGGGACCGGGACGCGCATGGCGATGCCGTCCAGCTTGCCCTTCAGCTGCGGCAGGACCAGGGCGGTGGCCTTGGCGGCGCCCGTGGTCGTCGGGATGATGTTCTCCGCGGCGGCGCGGGCGCGGCGCAGGTCGGAGTGCGGGAAGTCCAGGATCCGCTGGTCGTTGGTGTACGCGTGGACCGTCGTCATCAGGCCCTTGACGATGCCGAAGTTCTCGTCCAGAACCTTGGCCATCGGCGCCACACAGTTGGTGGTGCAGGACGCGTTGGAGATGACGTGGTGGTTCGCGGCGTCGTACTTGTCCTGGTTGACACCCATCACGATGGTGATGTCCTCGCCCTTGGCCGGAGCCGAGATGAGGACCTTCTTGGCGCCGCCGGCGATGTGCTTCTCGGCATCGGCCTTCTTGGTGAAGATGCCGGTCGACTCGATGACGATGTCGACACCCAGCTCACCCCAGGGGATGTCGGCCGGGTTGCGCTCGGAGAGCACCTTGACGGTGTGGCCGTCGACCGTGATGGTGTCGGCGGTGTTGCTGACCTCGGCCTTGAGACGGCCGAGGATGGTGTCGTACTTCAGCAGGTGGGCCGTGGTCGCAGTGTCACCAAGGTCGTTGACAGCCACGATCTCGATGTCTGCACCCTGCTCCAGCAGCGCGCGGAAGTAGTTACGACCGATGCGGCCAAAGCCGTTGATGCCTACGCGGATCGTCACGAAACCGATCTCCTCGTTAGGAACGCCGGGTTTCGACGCCGGCGAGAATTTGTTTTTGGGATGTCCCCGACCGCCTACGACCCTACCCCTCTGGAGCCCCCGCAGTGACATTCAGCGGTCCGGTTCGCGAGACGGTGACCCGTACCCGTCAGTAGGAAAACCGGGGCGCCGCTGCGCGCGCCGGGGCGCGGGGCGCATGTGCCGCCGCCCCGCGCCCGTTGACCTGGGCCGTCAGCGCCGCAGGGACCTCAGCGCCGCGCCGGTGATCCGCGCACGCTCACCCGCGTCGCGCAGGTGCTCGAGGCCGAATCCGAGCAGCACGGTGTCCCGCGTGGTCACCGCGGAGCCCGACGGATAGAGGTCCTGGCTGCGTTCCCAGCTTCCCCGCGGGGCCGGGCTGCCCGCCGGCGGCCCGCTCGCCCGCCAGGGCCCGAGCGACGTCTCGAAGCCCTCCAGGGGCTCCGCCGCGCCGCCGGTGACCAGACCGGCCTGGTCGACGAAGACCCCGCGGCCGCCGGCGCTCGGGTCGGTGATGTAGGAGACGGAGACCTCGATCTGCTTGCCCGCGTAGGCGCTCAGGTCGAAGGACGCCGCCCGCCAGCCGTCGGAGGCGCCGGTGAAGGAGTTCCAGCCGCCGGTGGTGCCGGTGGCCGTGCACCCGTCCGGCCCGAGCGTGAGGTAGTGCCGCAGGAACGGGTGCTGGTCGATGTAGAAGCCGCCGTCGCACTGGGTGGGCACGGTGGTGGACGTGCCGCCGCCTGCGTCCGGGAGCGTCGTCAAGTCGTCCTGGCCGACGGTGTGGACCTCCACGACGGCGTTGTCGTAGCCGGGCTCGGTGTTGAAGCTGAGCCGCATGTCGAGCCTCGCCTGCTCCCCGGCCGCCGTGCCGGTCAGGTCGACGGTGCGGGACAGTCGCGTCCAGGAGGAGTTGTGGTGCGCGGCCGCCGCGTACCACTCGCCCTCGTACGGCGAGAACGGCATCCGCGCGCCCGGGTAGTCGCCCGCGGCCGCGCTGCGGAACTGCGGGAACTCATCGGACGGCAGCGTGTCGGAGGTGATCGTGTACGCGCCGGCCGCGTCCAGCGGGTTGCCCGGTGCGTCCCCGAGCGCGCCGGAGGCGCCCGAGAGCCGCCCGGTGCCGAGGAAGCCGTTCACTCGCGCGAGCGAGGCGCGGCCGAAGGCGCCGAGGTAGTACTGCGAGAAGTCGTCGCTGAGCGCCCTGCCGAGGTCGGCCTCGCCGCCGGCATGTTCACCCGCGGTGATGAGCTTCCCGCCCTCGTTGACGTACGAGCGCACGGCCTGCGTGGTGGCCCAGGACGGTTCCGCGGCGCCGGAGTACCACACGACGGTCTCGAAGTGGCTCAGCACTCCCAGCGGGTGCGGGGCGCCCTGCGTGGCGACGTCCCAGACGGCGCTGCGCCTGCCGTTGTCGGCGAGGGCGCGGGTGTACGCGGCGGTGTGCTGCGCCGCGGCCGTGCCGCCCTCCTCCGCGACGACCAGGGTGTCACCGCGCGGGCGTTCGGCGACGGTGTAGGTGAAGCGCTCGCTGGAGGTGCGTGCGCCGTCCTTGGTGCGGCCGCTGAACCACACCTCGACCCGGTCGCCGGGGCGGGCGTCCTCGACCCTGGCGCGGTACTCGTCGAAGTGGAGGTTGTCCTCGCCGCCGTAGCGCTCGCCGCCCTTCCAGGGGCGCAGCTTCTTGTCGTGCGTACGGCCGCCGTTGATCCGGTAGTTGAGCTCCTTGTGGCGCACGGACCGGCGGGCTGTGACGGAGACCTCCTGGTCGCCGCCGCGGGCGTAGGAGGTGGCGAACGTGTCCGGGGTGAAGTCCGCGGCCTCGAGTCCGAGCGCCGAGGACGGCCGGTCGGGGTGGGCGGCGGTCTGTGCGACGGAGAGCGCGAACGGGATGTTCTTGGCGAACTCCTGCTGGATCAGCTTCTCGTCGTCGGGGAAGGTGAAGATGGAGGCGCAGTCCGCGGGCTCCCACTCGTCGTCGGGGTCGACGCGGGAGGCGGCGGCGCAGGTCGACATCTCGGGGGTGAACATCATCGTCCCGTTGACGTTGGCCGCGTGGCCGTCGCTCTCGCCGTTGGTGGTGTAGAGCTCGGAGGAGACCTGCGGCCGGTAGCCGGGGATGGCGGAGTTGCCGGGTGTGCCGGCCAGCGCCTCGTAGAGCACGTCGTCCGGGGTCGGGGTGGCGACCTGCCAGCCCACCCCGTACAGCAGCAGTTGGGCGGCGGAGTGGTAGTTGATGCCGTATTCGAAGCCGATGCGCTTCTGGAAGCGGTCCATGGCCCGGGTCTCCGGTTCGGAGGCGGGACCGGTGCCGCGGTAGGTCTCGTCGAACGGGTCCGGCGAGGAGCCTTCGTTGTCATAGCCCCATTTGTAGGGGAAGTTGCGGTTGAGGTCGACGCCGTCGCCCGCGGTGGTCTTCCCGTCGCCGTTGTTGTCGCGGAGGTTCTTGCGCCACTGGCGCTCTTCGGGGCCGTTGAAGGTGTAGTCGTAGCCGTCCGGGTTGGCGGAGAGCACGAACCACAGCTCGGTGGCGTCCACGATCTCGGTGATCCGCTGGTCCTTGCCGTAGTTGTCGAGGTAGTGGTGCATCAGCCGCCGGGTCATCTCCGGGGTGATCCACTCACGGGCGTGCTGGTTCGACATGTACAGGGTGGCCGGCTTGGCGCCGTCACGGTGCCGGTCGGCGCCCCGGGAGACCTTGAGGGCGAGGATGTCCTGGCCCTTCACGGACTTGCCGATGCTGACGACCTTGGTGAGGTCCGGGTGGGCCTTCGCGGTGTCGAGGATCTCGCTCTTGAGGCCGCCTTCGCCGCTGTACGGGCGGAAGACCCCGTCTCCGGCGGCGGCGAGGCGCTTCTCGGTCCGGTCGGAGATGGTGTGCCTGCTGATCTCGACGCCCTGCTCGCGCAGTTCGCCGGCCTGCCGCCGGGTGAGGTGGAGCTCGATGGTGGCGGTGCCCCGGTCGGGGATCCGCTCGCCCAGCTCATGGCCGTCGGTGCCCGCCGCGAGGACCAGCGGCACCTGTTCCTTGCTCACTTCCGCGTGCCATACGGCGAGTTCCTCGCCGTTCCCGCCCCCGGAGTCCGCCTGCGCGATCGGCGCCGCCGATACTCCCGCGATCAGGAGTGAGGCCGCCGCGAGGATCGATCCCGCTCTGCGTCTCATAAGCCCCCCTTGCTGTTGTCTGCCAGGAAAGTGCTCGTGTCCGCCGTGATGACGGGCATGCGACAGGCTCATGACTCTCCATGATCATGTCAATAGGGCCGCACCGGCCCGGGCGTGTTCGGAAACGACACTGCCGACGCCTCGAGAGGCGTCGGCAGTAAAGCTGTGAAGCTACATGCCAGGGTTGGTCAGCCGACCAGACCGTCGGCCATCTCCTCCGTCAGATTCGACTCCGTGCCCGGAATCCCCAGGTCCTGCGCCCGCTTGTCCGCCATCGCCAGCAGCCGGCGGATACGGCCCGCTACCGCGTCCTTCGTCAGCGGCGGGTCGGCGAGCGCGCCCAGCTCCTCCAGCGAGGCCTGCTTGTGCTCCATGCGCAGCCGGCCCGCGGCGGCGAGGTGCTCGGGCACCTCCTCGCCCAGGATCTCCAGAGCCCGCTGCACCCGGGCGCCGGCCGCCACCGCGGCACGGGCGGAGCGGCGCAGATTGGCGTCATCGAAGTTGGCCAGGCGGTTGGCGGTGGCGCGGACCTCCCGCCGCATCCGCCGCTCCTCCCAGGCCAGCACGGACTCGTGCGCGCCGAGGCGGGTCAGCAGTGCGCCGATCGCGTCGCCGTCACGGACGACCACGCGGTCCACGCCCCGCACCTCGCGCGCCTTCGCCGCGATGGACAGCCGCCGGGCCGCGCCCACGAGAGCGAGGGCCGCCTCGGGCCCCGGGCAGGTGACCTCCAGGGAGGAGGACCGGCCGGGCTCGGTCAGCGAACCGTGCGCGAGGAAGGCGCCCCGCCAGGCGGCCTCCGCGTCGCAGGTCGCGCCCGAGACCACCTGGGGCGGCAGCCCGCGGATCGGACGGCCCCGGCCGTCGACCAGCCCCGTCTGCCGAGCCAGTTGGTCACCGCCCGCCACCACCCGCACCACGAAGCGCGAACCGCGGCGCAGGCCGCCGGGAGCCATGACCATCAGCTCCGAGCTGTGACCGAAGATCTCCAGAATGTCGCGCTTGAGCCGGCGTGCCGCGATACCGGTGTCCAGCTCCGCCTCGATCACGATGCGGCCGCTCACCAGGTGCAGACCGCCCGCGAACCGCAGGATGGCCGAGACCTCTGCCTTTCTGCAGCAGGTCCGGGTGACGGGAAGCCGGGAGATCTCGTCCTTCACCGCTGCCGTCATCGCCATGGGCCGATCCTTCCATGCATCCGAAAAATACGGTCGTACGCGGCCGCCAACAGTTCCGGATCATGCTTCGAAACGCTGTCGGGAGAGGCCACCGGAGCCAGCTCGACCGCGGCGCCCAGCCGCTCGGCGGCGTCGGCGAGGGACTCGCGGTCGGGCACTGCGGCCTCGTCGGCCAGCACCACGTCCAGGGTGAGTTTAGGCGCGTGTCGTCCCAAAACCTCCAAATGACGCTGCGGTGAGAAGCCATCTGTTTCACCGGGCTGCGGCGCGAGGTTCAGGGAGAGCACCCGGCGCGCCTTCGTCTCGATCAGGGCTTCGAGCAGTTCGGGCACCAGCAGGTGCGGGATCACGGAGGAGAACCAGGAACCGGGGCCCAGGACCACCCAGTCGGCGTCCAGCACGGCGGCGACGGCCTCCGGGACGGCCGGCGGGTCGTTCGGCACCAGGTGCACGGACTGGACCTCACCGGGCGTGAGCGCCACGGTCGCCTGACCGCGCACGGTGACCACGTCGTCCGGGCGCGCCGGGTCGTGGCCCCGTACCAGCGCCTGGAGCTCGAGCGGGACGGCCGACATGGGCAGCACCCGGCCGTGCGCGCCGAGCAGCTTGCCGACCAGGTCCAGGGCCTGGACGTGGTCGCCGAACTGCTCCCACAGGGCCACGATCAGCAGATTGCCGACCGCGTGCTCGTGCAGATCGCCCTGGGACTGGAAGCGGTGCTGGATGACCCGGGCCCAGGTCTGGCCCCAGTCGTCGTCGCCGCACAGCGCCGCCAGGGCTTTGCGCAGGTCGCCGGGGGGCAGCACACCGAGCTCGTCGCGCAGACGGCCGCTGGAGCCGCCGTCGTCGGCGACCGTGACGACCGCGGTCAGGTCGCCGGTGATGCGGCGCAGGGCCGTGAGCGACGCCGACAGGCCCATGCCGCCGCCCAGGGCGACGACCTTGGGCTGTGCGCCGCGCTTCCGTGGCGACAGCGAGCGCGCGGACCTGCGCAGCCGCCGCAGACGGAGGTTGCGTCCGGTCACTCGCGCCCCAGGTCCCGGTGGACGACGACGGTCTCGACACCGGCGGACGCCAGACGGGCGGCCAGCTTCTCGGAGGTGGCGACGGAGCGGTGCTTGCCACCGGTGCAGCCCACGGCCACGGTCACGTACCGCTTGCCCTCGCGGCGGTAACCGGCGGCGATCAGCTGGAGCAGTTCCGTGTAGCGGTCGAGGAACTCCTTGGCGCCGGGCTGGTTGAAGACGTAGTTCGACACCTCGTCGTTGAGGCCGGTGAAGGGGCGCAGCTCCGGCACCCAGTGCGGGTTCGGCAGGAAGCGCATGTCGACCACGAGGTCCGCGTCGACGGGGAGGCCGTACTTGAAGCCGAACGACATCACGGTCGCCCGCAGCTCCGGCTCCTCGTCGCCGGCGAACTGGGCGTCCATCTTGGCGCGCAGCTCGTGCACGTTGAGACCGGAGGTGTCGATCACCAGGTCGGCGTCGCCGCGCAGCTCGCGCAGCAGGTCGCGCTCGGCGGCGATGCCGTCGACGATCCGGCCGTCGCCCTGCAGCGGATGCGGGCGGCGCACCGACTCGAAACGCCGCACCAGCGCGTCGTCCGACGACTCGAGGAAGACGATCCGGCGGGTCACCTGCTTGGCGTCCAGATCGGCCAGCGACTCGCGCAGGTTGTCGAAGAACCGCCGGCCGCGCACGTCCACGACGACCGCGATCCGCGCGACGTTGCCCTGCGAGCGGGCGCCGAGCTCCACCATCGTGGGGATCAGCGCGGGCGGCAGGTTGTCGACGACGAACCAGCCCAGGTCCTCCAGACACTTGGCCGCCGTACTGCGGCCGGCGCCGGACATCCCCGAGATGATCACCAGCTCCGGGATGGCCGCGTCCCCCGTGGCCTCGCCGCCGGGTTCCGTGCCGGGCTCGGTGCCGTTGCCCGTAATCACGTCTGCTGCTCCGTCTCCGTCGTGCTCAGTCATGCCGTACTGCCCCCGTCGCTCTCTTCAATGATCTCTCCTGTGGCGGTGTTCACGGCGGGCGCGGACGGCGCCGTCCGCGCCAGGGCCACGACCACGGACTCGGCCGTCTTGCGGCCCATCCCGGGAACCTCGCAGATCTGCTCGATTGTCGCCTGCCGCAACCGCTTCACCGAGCCGAAATGCTTGATCAGAGCCTGTTTCCTGGTGTCGCCGAGCCCCGGGACCGCGTCCAGCGGGCTGGTCCTGATGCGCTTGGAACGCTTGGAACGCTGATAGCGGATGGCGAAGTCGTGTGCCGTGTCACGCACCCGCTGCAACAGATACAGGCCCTCGCTCGACCGCGGCAGCACCACGGGGTCGTTTTCGTGCGGCAGCCAGACCTCTTCGAGGCGCTTGGCGAGGCCGCAGACCGCGACGTCGTCGATGCCCAGCTCGTCCAGGGCGCGCTTGGCCGCGGCGACCTGGGGCTGCCCGCCGTCCACGACGACGAGCTGCGGCGGGTAGGCGAACCTCTTCGGCCGGCCCTCCTCGTCCTTGGCCTCGTGCCCGGGCTCGTCGTCGCCGATCCACTCCCCCGTGCGGTCCTTCTCCGCGAGGTAGCGCTTGAAGCGGCGGGTGATCACCTCGTGCATGGACCGGACGTCGTCCTGCCCCTCGAAGCCGCGGATCTGGAACCGGCGGTACTCGCTCTTGCGGGCCAGTCCGTCCTCGAAGACGACCATGGACGCCACCACGTCCTCGCCCTGGAGGTGCGAGATGTCGAAGCACTCGATCCGCAGCGGCGCCGAGTCGAGACCCAGGGCCTCCGCGATCTCCTCCAGGGCCCGGGAGCGGGTGGTCAGATCGCTGGCGCGCTTGGTCTTGTGCAGCCCGAGGGCCTGCAGCGCGTTGCGCTCGACGGTCTCCATCAGGGCCTTCTTGTCGCCGCGCTGCGGGACCCGCAGCGAGACGCCCGCACCGCGGCGCCCGCTCAGCCACTGGGTGACCGCGTCGGCGTCCTCCGGCAGCGCCGGGACGAGGACCTCCTTGGGGACGGCGTCGCCGCTCTCCTCGCCGTACAGCTGCTGGAGCGCGTGCTCGACCAGGCCGGCCGTGTCCACGTTCTCCACCTTGTCGGTGACCCAGCCGCGCTGGCCGCGGACGCGTCCGCCGCGGACGTGGAAGATCTGCACGGCCGCCTCCAGCTCGTCCTCGGCGACGGCCATCAGGTCGGCGTCGGTGGCGTCGGTCAGCACCACGGCGTTCTTCTCGAGGGCGCGCTCGAGGGCCGTTATGTCGTCACGGAGGCGGGCCGCCTTCTCGTACTCCATCTCCTCGGCCGCGGCCATCATCCGCTGCTCGACACGGCGGATGTACGCCCCGGTGCGGCCGGCCATGAAGTCGCAGAACTCCTCGGCCAGTTCACGGTGCTCCTCGGGAGTGACCCGGCCCACGCAGGGCGCGGAGCACTTGCCGATGTAGCCGAGCAGACAGGGGCGGCCCTTCTGCACGTGGTTGCGGAAGACGCCCGCGGAGCAGGTGCGCACGGGGAAGACGCGCAGCATCAGGTCGACGGTCTCGCGGATCGCCCAGGCGTGTCCGTACGGCCCGAAGTAGCGCACGCCCTTCTTCTTGGCGCCGCGCATCACCTGGACCCTGGGGAACTCCTCGTTCAGCGTCACCGCGAGATAGGGATAGCTCTTGTCGTCGCGGTACTTCACGTTGAACCGGGGGTCGTACTCCTTGATCCAGGAGTACTCCAGCTGGAGCGCCTCCACCTCGGTGGAGACGACCGTCCACTCGACGGAGGCCGCGGTGGTGACCATGGTCCGGGTGCGCGGGTGGAGATTCGCCAGGTCCTGGAAGTAGCTCGCGAGGCGGGAGCGCAGGCTCTTCGCCTTGCCGACGTAGATCACCCGGCGGTGATCGTCGCGGAACCGGTAGACCCCCGGCGAGTCGGGGATCTGTCCCGGCTTGGGGCGGTAGCTGGAGGGGTCGGCCATGCCGTCCACCCTACTGGCGGGCAGTGACAGTACGGGTACGGCCCGCCAGGTACATGACCACTCCTGGTGGTTCGGGGCCGGTGCGGGCCGGGCGCGGGACGCGGATGCGCAGCGAGCCTTGTCGGGGAAAGACCGACCCGCTTCAATGCGGGGAACGTCAACCCGCTTCTTTGCGGGAAGCGCGGCGCTGCCCACGGGCCGGTGTGGCGACCCCACCTCCGTCCGTCGCGGCGTCCACGGGCTCTCGCTTCCCTTGTTCGGTGCCCTGCCCTGCCCCTCTCTTCCCTGCCCGCTTTTCCCTGCCCGCTTCCCTTGCCCCCTTTCCGTCCCCGTTCCCCGGAGGAATGTATGGGCCACGCACATGCCGAGGCCGATCTGGCGCAGGCGCTGAACACCGGCCCGTTCCACCTGGCGCTGCGCGCCGCACTCGCCGTGCGCGGGCTGCCGCTGCAGCGCGTCCAGCACCATCTCGCCCACCGCGGGATCAAGGTCGGCGTCACCAGCCTCAGCTACTGGCAGCAGGGCGCACGCCGCCCGCAGCGCCCCGAGTCGCTGCGGGCGGTGCGCGCGCTGGAGGACGTCCTGTGCCTGCCGGGGAACTCGCTGGTCCGGCTGCTCGGCACGGGCGACGACCGGGAGGACTGCCGCGCGGAGGCCGAACGCTCCGGCGGACGCGTGGACCGGTCCGGCGCGGTGGAACGGCTCGTCGCCGGCCTGGACCCGTCGGCGCCCGCGGACAGCGGGCTGCACACCGTCGGCCACCACGAGCGGGTCCGGATCGGGGCGCGGGGACAGCTGCTCGGACGGGACTCGCAGCAGGTCGTACGCGTCCACCGCGACGGCGTCGACCGCTACCTCGCCGTCCACCACGGCGGCCCGGGCTGCGACCCCGCGGCCGTGGAGGTCAGCGCCCGGGAGAACTGCCGCACCGGGCGGGTCCGACGGGACCGCGCGAGCGGCGTCATGGCCGTCGAGCTGCTCTTCGACACCCGGCTGCGGGTCGGTGACACGTACGTCTTCGGCTACGGCTTCGAGGACGGGACGGGCGGCCGGACCACGGAGTACGCACGCGGCTTCGGCTCCGCGGGCGGTCAGTACATGCTGCAGGTGCACTTCGACGAGGGAGCGCCGCTGCCCGTGCGCTGCCGTCGACTCTCGCGGGGCACCACGGGAGTGCCGCGCGGCCCCCGCACGGAACTCCCGCTCAGCGGGCGGCACCGCACGGTGCACCTCGTCGAGCAGGGCGTGCGGCCGGGGACGCTGGGGATCGGCTGGGACTGGGAGTGACGCAGCGGGCGCGGCGTCCCTTCCGGCCCACTAGGCGTCCGGGCCCGCCACGAGCCGGCCGCCCTCGGCCTTGACGGGCACCTCGGGCAGCGGGACCGTGGCCGGTCCGCGCAGCGCCTTGCCGGTCGTCACGTCGAAACGGCTGCCGTGGCAGGGGCAGTTGCCCTCGGTGCCCTCCACCGTGTCGAGGACGCAGCCGGCATGGGTGCACTGGGCGCTGAACGCCTTGTACTCGCCCTTCGCCGGGCAGTGCACGATCAGGCGCTGCTCGCGGTACAGCTTGGCCCCGCCGACGGGCACGGCGTCCGCGGCGCCGAGATCGACCGGTGCGGTGGGGGTGGGGTTCTCCGCGTGTCCGAGCTTGGACTCGGTGGAACACCCCGCGACCCCGAGCCCCGCGGCGCCGGCAGCCCCGGCAAGGGCAGCGCCCTTCAGGACGGTACGGCGGGCGGCGGTCGGGGCCATCGGCGCTCCACGGTTCGGCTGGTCATGGTGCGGAACGCGGGGGCCGCGTACCGCCAGACCCGACGATACCGGCGGAGATCGCCCTGCCGACGGCGGGGTGGTGGGGCGAAGTGGCCGCTGCACGGGGCCGTTCCCCTCCCCGCCCCTTCCCGCTGTACCGGATATGCGGCTCCGCCGCGTGGGGGCTCCGCCCGAACCGCGCCTCAAACGCCGGCGGGGCTGGAGTTCCCCCGGCAGGCTGGTTGCCGCGCAGCGGCAAATCCAGCCCGGCCGGCGTTTGAGGCCACCGCGCGGAGCGCGGTACGGGGTCCGGGGCCTGCCCCGGTTCGGGAAGGGGCGGGTAGGGGACCAGCCCGCCGCAGGCGCCACGCACCCGCACCCGCCGACGCGCCCCCGCCCCACCCCGATGTCACACCTTCCGCGCCCGCCCCACCCGCCCCGCCGTCTTCGCCGGCTTCCGCACGGCCGGCTTCCGCGCCGCCGGCACCGCCGCCCCGGTCGCCGCCGCGTCGCTGATCCGCTCCGCGTCCAGGATGTCCCGCAGGAACTTGCCGGTGTGGCTGGCCGGCACGCCCGCCACCTGCTCCGGCGTGCCCTCGGCGACCACCAGGCCACCCCCGTTGCCGCCCTCGGGACCCATGTCGATGACCCAGTCCGCCGTCTTGATGACGTCGAGGTTGTGCTCGATGACGATCACCGAGTTGCCCTTGTCGACGAGCCCGGACAGAACGGTGATCAGCTTGCTGATGTCCTCGAAGTGCAGACCGGTGGTCGGCTCGTCCAGGACGTAGACCGTCCGGCCGGTCGAGCGCTTCTGGAGCTCCGACGCGAGCTTCACGCGCTGCGCCTCACCGCCGGAGAGCGTCGGCGCGGGCTGGCCCAGCCTGACGTACCCGAGGCCGACCTCGTTGAGGGTGCGCAGGTGGCGGGAGATCGTCGGGACGGCCTCGAAGAAGTCCAGCGCCTCCTCGATCGGCATGTCCAGGACCTCCGCGATGGACTTGCCCTTGTAGTGGACGTCCAGCGTCTCGCGGTTGTACCGCGCCCCGTGGCAGACCTCGCACGGGACGTAGACGTCCGGCAGGAAGTTCATCTCGATCTTGATCGTGCCGTCGCCGGAGCAGTTCTCGCAGCGGCCGCCCTTGACGTTGAAGGAGAACCGGCCCGGCAGATAGCCGCGGACCTTGGCCTCCATCGTCTCCGCGAAGAGCTTGCGGACGTGGTCGAAGACGCCCGTGTACGTCGCCGGGTTGGACCGCGGGGTGCGCCCGATGGGCGACTGGTCGACGTGGACGACCTTGTCGACGAGGTCGTCGCCGTCGACCCGGGTGTGGCGGCCCGGCACCGACTTCGCGCCGTTCAGCTCGCGGGCGAGGTGGGTGTAGAGGATGTCGTTGACCAGGGTCGACTTTCCGGAGCCGGAGACGCCGGTGACCGCCGTCAGGACCCCGAGCGGGAACGCGACGTCGATGTCCTGGAGGTTGTTCTCCCGGGCCCCGTGCACGGTCAGCCGGCGTGCCGGGTCGACCGGGCGGCGCAGGTCCGGTGTCGCGATGGACCGCTTGCCGGACAGGTACTGCCCGGTCATCGACTCCTTGTTGGCGAGCAGCTGCTTCAACGGGCCGGAGTGCACGACCTTGCCGCCGTGCTCGCCCGCGCCGGGGCCGATGTCGACGACCCAGTCGGCGACCTTGATGGTGTCCTCGTCGTGCTCGACGACGATGAGGGTGTTGCCCATGTCGCGGAGCCGGACGAGGGTCTCGATCAGCCGGTGGTTGTCGCGCTGGTGGAGGCCGATGGACGGCTCGTCGAGGACGTAGAGCACGCCGACGAGGCCGGAGCCGATCTGGGTGGCGAGCCGGATGCGCTGGGCCTCGCCTCCGGACAGGGTGCCGGCGGCCCGGTTGAGCGACAGGTAGTCCAGACCGACGTCGACCAGGAAGCGCAGCCGCTCGTTGACCTCCTTGAGGACCCGCTCGGCGATCTTCTTGTCGCGGGCGTTGAGCTTGAGGCGGCCGAGGAACTCGGCGCACTCGCTGATCGACATCGCGGAGACCTCGGCGATGGACTTCTCCATCACGGTGACCGCGAGGACGATCGGCTTGAGCCGGGTGCCCTCGCAGGTCGGGCAGGGCACCTCCCGCATATAGCCCTCGAAGCGCTCCCTGCTGGAGTCGCTCTCGGCCTCGGAGTGCCGCCGCTTGACGAACTGGACGGCGCCTTCGAAGGCCGGGGTGGTCCAGGCGCGCTCGCGTCCGTAGCGGTTGCGGTAGCGGACCTCGAGCTGCGTCTTGTGGCCGTGGAGCAGGGCCTTCTTCGCGCGGGCGGGCAGCCCGGCCCAGGGCATGTCCGTGGCGAAGCCGAGCGCTTGGGCGAGCCCGTCGATCAGGCGGCCGAAGTACTCCTTGGTGTGGCCGTGCGACCAGGGGTGGATCGCGCCCTCGTCGAGGGACTTCTCCTCGTCGGGGACGATCAGCTCCGGGTCGACCTCCATGCGGGTGCCGATGCCGGTGCAGTCGGGGCAGGCGCCGAAGGGCGAGTTGAACGAGAAGGAGCGGGGCTCGAGCTCCTCGAACGACAGGTCGTCGTACGGGCAGTACAGATGCTCCGAGTACATCCGCTCGCGCTCGGGGTCGTCCTCCGCGAGGTCGACGAAGTCGAGCACGATCATGCCGCCGGAGAGCCCGAGGGCGGTCTCGACGGAGTCGGTGAGCCGGCGCTTGGCGGAGTCCTTCACGGTGAGGCGGTCGACGACCACCTCGATGGTGTGCTTCTCCTGCTTCTTCAGCGTGGGCGGCTCGGCGAGCTGGATGGTCTTCCCGTCGACCCGCGCCCGGCTGTAGCCCTTGGTCTGCAGGTCGGAGAAGAGGTCGACGAACTCGCCCTTGCGCTCACGCACCAGCGGCGAGAGCACCTGGAAGCGGCTCCCCTCGGGCAGCTCGAGCACCTTGTCGACGATGGCCTGCGGCGACTGGCGCGAGATGGGCCGGCGGCACTCGGGGCAGTGCGGCTTGCCGATCCGCGCGAACAGCAGACGCAGATAGTCGTAGACCTCGGTGATCGTGCCGACCGTGGAGCGCGGGTTGCGCGAGGTCGACTTCTGGTCGATCGAGACGGCCGGAGAGAGGCCCTCGATGAAGTCCACGTCCGGCTTGTCCATCTGTCCGAGGAACTGCCGGGCGTAGGAGGAGAGCGACTCGACGTACCGGCGCTGCCCCTCGGCGAAGATCGTGTCGAACGCGAGGGAGGACTTGCCCGATCCCGAGAGCCCGGTGAACACGATGAGGGAGTCACGCGGGAGGTCGAGCGAGACGTTCTTCAGATTGTGCTCGCGAGCGCCGCGAACGATGAGACGGTCGGCCACGCCGGTCCGCACCTTTCTACGTAGAAGCGGAGGCACAGCCCCCGTCCCGGACTGGGACCCAGTCTTCGGGGGCGGCCAGAAGATGAATGCCTGACTTTCAAGGATGCCTCCACCGAGCGTATAGCACGCGCATTCGATTTACGGACGCGTGCCGACACCTTCACCCGATCGAGTGGGCGGAGCTAGGGTCGACCTCATGATCGATCCCGTGAGCGACCTCCGCTCTGTACGTGAAGCGACGGACCGACTCCTCACCGCGGCCGCCGGACTGGACAACGCCGCGCTGGCCGGGCCGTCACGGTTGCCGGGCTGGACCCGCGGCCATGTGCTCGCCCACATCTCCCGTAACGCCGACGCGCTCGTAAATGTTCTCGAGGGCCGCCCGATGTATGTCACAGGCGAGGCCCGCGACGCCGACATCGAGCGCGACGCCCCGCGCACGCTCTCCGAGCAGCTCGACGACCTGCGCGCCACGGCCGCGCGCTTCGAGGACGCCGGTGCCGCGCCGGGCGACTGGGAGCGCACCGTCGAGCTGCGCAACGGCGTGACCGACCGCGCGGCCAGGGTCCCCTTCCGCCGTCTCGTCGAGGTCGAGCTGCACCATGTCGACCTCGGGGTGGGTTACGAGCTCGAGGACCTGCCCAAGGAGTTCACGGAGCGCGAGACGGCCTTCCTGGCGGACCGCTGGAGCGGCCGCGCGGACGTGCCCCCGACCCGTGTCGTGGCCGGCGGCGGCGAGTGGCGGACCGGCGGCACGGAGGGCACTCCCGTCACCGTCTCCGGCTCCCCCGCCGACGTGCTGGGCTGGCTCTCGGGCCGCCGCGTCGGCACGGGCCTGGAGTCCGCCGGGGGCCCGCTGCCCGTGCTGCCGGCGCTGTAGGCCGCTATAGGCTGAGACCCATGACATACAGCGGAGCGGTGAAGGTCGGCGGCCCGGCGGACGTGCACGAGCTCGCCGACCTGATGATCTCCAAGGTCGCGGTCGGACCGATGGACAACAACGCCTATCTGCTGCGCTGCCGGGCCACCGGCGAGCAGCTGCTGATCGACGCGGCGGCCGATCCGGACACGCTGCTGCAGCTGATCGGCGACGACTCCGTCACCGCGGTCGTCACGACCCACCGGCACGGCGACCACTGGCAGGCACTGGAGGACGTGGTCAGGGCCACCGGCGCCCGCACGTACGCCGGCCGTCACGACGTGGAGGGCATCCCCGTGCCGACCGACGTACCGGTCGAGGACGGGGACACCATCCGGGTGGGCCGGGTGGAGCTGACCGCCCGACACCTGGTGGGCCACACGCCCGGCTCGATCGTGCTGGTCTACGACGACCCGCACGGCCACCCGCACGTCTTCACCGGCGACTGCCTGTTCCCGGGCGGCGTGGGCAACACCAACAAGGACCCGAAGGCGTTCACCAGCCTGCTGGACGACGTGGAGGAGAAGCTCTTCGCCGCGCTTCCCGACGAGACCTGGGTCTACCCGGGGCACGGCAAGGACACCACCCTGGGCGAGGAGCGCCCGCACCTCGCCGAGTGGCGCGAACGCGGCTGGTAGGTCGCGCCGCAGCCGTCATCCGGCCGCGGACGTGAAGCCGTTCCCGCCACGCGGCGGGAACGGGCCGAGGCCCAGCAGGCCCGTGACCGTGCCGGTGGTCAGCGTGTGCCAGTCGGCGGCGCCCCGCAGCATCGCGTGGTCGCCGCCGGGCATCGACAGCGTGTGGACCTCCGCGCCCGCCGCCCGCGCCCGGTCGGCGAAGGCCCAGGTCTCCTCCGGGTCGGTGACCCGGTCCCGGTCGCCGTGCAGCAGCACGACGCGTTTGCCGGTCAGATGCTCCACGGGCTCCCCCGCGGGGCACCACGGAGCGAGTCCCACCACCGCCGACACCAGCGGATGACCGGCGGCGTGCAGGGCGGCGCGGCCGCCCATCGAGTGGCCGACCAGGACGGTGGGTACGGGCCCGGTGGTCGCCGCGAGTTCGCCGAGCGCCCGCAGGGCGTCACGGCCCGCGTCGGCACGTGAGCCGTTCCATCCCCGGTACCCGTAGCGGACCCGGCCCAGTGTGATGCCGTGCCCCGCGGTGGCGCGGGCGAGGGACCGGGCGAAGGGCCGCATCCGCGCACCGGGCAGGTTGAGCGCCGGCGGCGGCTCCAGCGCGTCGGCGCGGCCGCCGTGCAGCAGCAGGACGGCGGCCGCGGCCGGCGTCACGAACCGGTCGAGGCGCAGCGCCGCCCCGGTCGCGGTGCCGGTGTCCTTCGTGCCTCTGCGGATGAGGATGGCCATCACTTCCTGAGTCTGCCGGTCTACCGGTCTACCGGTCGAGGATGTCGGGGCGCGACGGGCTTCGCCCGGCAACCGCCGATCGCCTCCATCACGGTATGCGACGCCGGGGCCGTGGCGGATCGGGGCCGCGCACACCCGACGGGTGCGGACTGTCGCCGTCCGCACCCGCGGGGTGTGGTATGTCGCTCACGCCCGGGGCCGCCGGCCCCTGGACGTCAGGCCTTGATGTTCTTCTTCTCCACGTCGTCCTTCTCCACGGCGTTCGCCGCTTCCCGCTCCGCCTGCCTCTTCGAGGCGATCAGGCTGGTGACCGTCGTGGTGACGAGGACACCGCAGATGACGGCCAGCGAGAAGGGGATGGAGATCTCCGGGACGTGCACCCCGCTCTCGTGCAGGGCGTGCAGCACCAGCTTCACGCCGATGAAGCCGAGGATGACCGACAGGCCGTAGCTGAGGTGGACCAGCTTCTTCAGCAGCCCGCCGATGAGGAAGTAGAGCTGCCGCAGGCCCATCAGCGCGAAGGCGTTGGCGGTGAAGACGATGTACGGGTCCTGGGTGAGACCGAAGATCGCGGGGATGGAGTCCAGCGCGAACAGCACGTCGGTGGTGCCGATGGCGAGCATGACCACCATCAGCGGCGTCAGGACACGCTTGCCGTTGTTGCGTATGAAGAGCTTGGTGCCGTGGTACTTGTCGGCGACGCCGAAGCGGTGCTCGATCGACCTGAGGAGCCTGTTCTCCTCGAACTCCTCCTCCTCGTCGCCGGAGCGAGCCTCCTGGACGAGCTTCCAGGCGGTGTAGATGAGGAACGCGCCGAAGATGTAGAACACCCAGGAGAAGCTGGCGATGATGGCCGCGCCGGCGGCGATGAAGATGGCACGCAGCACCAGTGCTATCAGCACACCGATGAGCAGCACTCGCTGCTGGAGGTGCGACGGGACCGCGAACTTCGCCATGATCAGGACGAAGACGAAGAGGTTGTCGACGCTCAGCGACTTCTCGGTGATGAAGCCCGCGAAGAACTCGCCCGACGCCTGGCTCTCGCCCGCGAAGAGCAGGCCGAGGCCGAAGAGCACCGCCAGCACGATCCAGACCACGGTCCAGATGCCGGCTTCCCTGATCGATACGTCATGGGGCTTGCGCCCGATGAAGAAGTCGACCGCGATGAGGGCGCTCAGACCGAGAATGGTCAGCACCCAGAGGGTCATAGAAACGTCCACTGCGCCTCCGGCGTCGTACGGCAACTGATCAGCGTTGTCGCTGCCGGAGGTCTCCTCCACCCGGGCGGTCCACCGCCGCGGGCCGGCGCCCCGGGACTTCTCTGTCTGTCCGTATTGACGGGCACGCCGCGAGCCGGGAGTACTCCCCTCCGCGCAAAGAACGGTACATGAAAGGACAAGGAAAGGTAAAGAGAAAGGTAAAGCGAAGCCCAAGTGGCCTGGTCAACAGGCGCTACGAGATACCCGCAGAACAGACGAGATGCCTGCGGGTCAGCGGCCCCAGGACCGCCGGGCCTCCGTCACACGGGACAGCACCTGGCGCAGCACATCGCTGCCGGGCGGCACGGTCATCGGCTCGTACGTCCAGGCATGGCGCACCCACGGGTCGGCGAGGTGGTCGTCGGGGACCGGGGTGATCCGCAGCAGCGAGCGCCACAGCGGGTCGAGGACCGGGCCGTAGGCGGTGGCGTCCTCGCGGTCCGCCACCATCAGCAGATGGACCCCGACGGCCGGGCCCTCGTCCGCCAGATAGCGCAGCTGGGTGACCGCGCGGTCGTCGAAACCGTGCGGGAAGTCGTTGACGATCAGCAGCTGTTCACCGGTGTCGAGGTCGGGCGGGAGCGCGTCGGCGGCGCCGCCGCGTACCGCCATCGTCACCAGATCGACCCGCTCGGTGAGCTTGGCGAGGAGGGCGCTCACCCCCTGCGCTCCGGCGGCCGGCGGGCCCGCGAGGGCACCGGAGTCGACCAGTGGCGCCAACGACGCGGCGGCCGTGCCGGCCGGGTCTATCGCGTGGACGGTGAACTCGCCGGGCGGGTGCACCGCCAGCAGGCGGGCGGCGAGCATGACCGCCGAGTCGGTGGCCAGCCGCCGCAGCTGTGCCTCGTCCATCGCCAGCGCGGCATCCGAGCTCGCGCGCCCGCTGTCCACCCACAGGCCGCGCTCGAGCGGCAGCCGCACCAGGCACGGGATACGCAGCTCGGGGCTCTCCGGGAGATGGAGGTCGCCCAGGCGCAGCGCCATGGGGACCTCCATGGGGACGCGGTAGGCGTGCCAGCAGGGGTTGTCCCAGCGGGCGAACGCGGGCGGCAGCGCCGGCTCGACGACCTCCGACTCGGCGGTCAGCTGGGCCAGGTCCCGGTCGAGTGCCTGGCGTGCCTGGTCGGTCAGCTGCTCGCACTTCGCGCGCGCCGCGGCCCTGGCGGCGTCCCCGGTGCTGCCGATGCGGCTGCGCGGGTCGGACAGGACGTGGTCGAGCTCCTTGTCCATCCGGGACTCGGCGAACTCGACGGCGCTGCGGTACGCGGCGACGGTCCGGGCGAGGTCCTCGAACATGCCCCAGACCTGGTTGTAGAGACGCTCCTCCATGGACCAGCCGCTGGCATCGCCCGCCACCGGCGCGGCCGGACGGCCGGGCTCCGCCGGACCTGCGGCCGGAGCCGGCGGGGGCGGGGCCGACTGCCTGCGCGGATGCGCGTAGTCGATGGGCCCGGCCGGCATCTGCGGGGCGTCGTCGGGAACCGGCGTCTGCTGCGGAGGGGTGGCCGCCGCGGCCGGGTGCCCGGTGCGGCCGTCGGCCGGCGTGCCGTCCGCCGGGGACGGCCGGTCCGGGCCGGCCGTGGGCGTCGCGGCCTCCGCGGTGGACGTGCTCACCCGGGCGGGCTCGGCGCGCTGCGCACGCGGCACGGCCGCCTCCTGGATGGCCGCCGCCGTCCGTGCGGCGCCCTCCAGGCCCTGGTCGGCCAGGAGTTGGGCCAGCCCTCCGGCGTACCCCTGACCCACCGCGCGGACCTTCCAGGCGCCCTGGCGGCGGTACAGCTCCACCGCGACGACCGCGGTCTCGCTGTCCAGGCCGGTGATGGTGAAACTGGCGAGCTCGGAACCGTCCTGGCCCATGACCGCGACGAACGGCGCGGCGGTGGTGCCGAAGCGGTCCGGTCCACCGGTGCCCTCGGGGAGCGCGAGCAGCACGTTGACCTGCTGCACCTCCCCCGGCACCGCGGCGAGGTCGACGGCGAAGCGGGGCGACTGCTCGGCGCCCCCCGGCACCTCGACACCGGGCAGGGCCGGTACGCCGGGGTGGGCCACCCACTCCTCGCGCGCGGTGCCCTGCTCGCCGGAGCAGGTGGCGCAGGCGACGACCGGGTGGCCTGCCGACACCCGGATCTCGAGTCGGGTGTCGGGCAGGGGGTGGTTCTGCCCCCGGACCAGCTCGGCCGTCATCGGTCTGTCCCCTCAGTGCTCTGCTGTGTGCGGTCGTTGCGCGTCGTGCGGTCGGTACCTGTGGTGCGGTGCGCGTACGCGCGGTCTCTGTCCGTGTGCGCGGTCCGTATGCGGGCAGCTCCCGGCGGCCGTGCCTCCGGGAGCTGCGGTGCGACTCGGGACTGCCGGGTCTACAGGTGCGGCAGGATGGCCGGCATCAGGTCCTGGAACGTACGGCCGTTGGCCGGGTTGCCGAGGGCCGTCATCTGCCATCCGGCGCCGGCGCGGTGCACCTTCGCCATGATCTGGGCGGTGTACTGGCCGCCGCCGTCGAGCGTGTACCGCGCGAGCTCCTGGCCGTTGGTCTCGTCCACGATGCGGCAGAAGGCGTTCTGCACCTCCTGGAACGTCTGGCCGGTGAACGAGTTCACCGTGAAGACGATCTGGTCGATGTGGACGGGTACCCGCTGCAGGTCGACGAGGATCGCCTCGTCGTCGCCACCGGAACCGGCGCCGCCGACCAGGTTGTCGCCGGTGTGCTTGACGGAGCCGTCGTCGCTGACGAGGTGGCGGAAGAAGACCACGTCGACCGGCTGCTTGTCGGCGAACAGCACCGCGGAGGCGTCCAGGTCCACCTCACGCGTGCGGGAGCCGAACAGACCGCGACGGGGTGCCGCCTGCCAGCCGAGGCCCATCCGCACCGCCGTGAGGGTGCCCCCGTCACTCTTCTGCAGGCTGATGGCCTGGCCCTTGGTCATGTTGACCGTCACGCGCTGTCCCCTTCTCGCGATTTGCCACCGCCCATGTGTGCGGTTGTCCAAGTACCCTACGCAGTCACGCCGACAGCGCGGCGGGGCCGTCTGTTTTTGTGTCGGTCTTGCAACACAGCGCGCCCGTCCGGCCGTCACGCCCGGCGCAGTGGGCTCACGCGAGCCCTGCCTCCTTCATCTGGCGCAGTTCCTTCTTCAGTTCGCTCACCTCGTCACGCAGGCGGGCCGCGACCTCGAACTGGAGCTCCGCGGCGGCCGCACGCATCCGGTCGGTCATCTCCTCGATGATTCCGGCCAGTTCGGTGGCGGGACGGTCGGTGAGGATCTCGCCCTTGCGGCCCGCTCCCGCGCCGGAGCCGAGCGAGGGGACAGGCGCCTTGGCGCCCTTGCCCGGCTTGTCGGCCTTCATCTGGCGGTAGCCGGTGCCCAGCAGCTGTTCGGTGTCGACCTCTTCGCGCGCGATGGTCGCCACGATGTCGTTGATCTTCTTGCGGAGCGGCTGCGGGTCGATGCCCTTCTCCGTGTTGTACGCGATCTGCTTCTCCCGGCGGCGGTTGGTCTCCTCGATGGCCTTCTCCATCGCCGGGGTGATCTTGTCCGCGTACATATGGACCTGACCGGACACGTTGCGCGCCGCGCGGCCGATGGTCTGGATCAGGGACGTGCCGGAACGGAGGAAGCCCTCCTTGTCCGCGTCGAGGATCGCGACCAGCGACACCTCGGGCAGGTCGAGCCCCTCGCGCAGGAGGTTGATGCCGACCAGGACGTCGTACTCGCCGGCGCGCAGTTCCCGCAGCAGTTCGACGCGGCGCAGCGTGTCGACGTCGCTGTGCAGATAGCGGACCTGGATGCCCAGCTCGAGGAAGTACTCCGTCAGGTCCTCGGCCATCTTCTTGGTCAGTGTGGTGACCAGGACCCGCTCGTCCTTCTCGGTGCGCTCGCGGATCTCGTGCACCAGGTCGTCGATCTGGCCCTCCGTGGGCTTGACGACGACCTGCGGGTCGATGAGGCCGGTGGGCCGGATGATCTGCTCGACGAAGCCGTCGCCGCGGGACAGTTCGTAGGTGCCCGGGGTGGCCGACAGATAGACGGTCTGGCCGATGCGCTCCCTGAACTCCTCCCACTTCAACGGGCGGTTGTCCAGCGCGGACGGCAGCCGGAATCCGTGGTCGACGAGCGTGCGCTTGCGAGACGCGTCGCCCTCGTACATGGCGCCGATCTGCGGGACGGTGACGTGCGACTCGTCGATGACGAGGAGGAAGTCCTCCGGGAAGTAGTCGAGAAGGGTGTTCGGCGGGGAGCCGGGGTCGCGGTCGTCGAAGTGCATCGAGTAGTTCTCGATGCCCGAGCAGGAGCCGATCTGGCGCATCATCTCGATGTCGTACGTGGTGCGCATGCGCAGCCGCTGGGACTCGAGCAGCTTGCCCTGCTTGTCGAGTTCGGCGAGCCGCTGCTCCAGCTCCGCCTCGATGCCGTTGACCGCCTTCTCCATGCGCTCCGGGCCCGCCACGTAGTGGCTGGCGGGGAACACGTACAGCGACTGGTCCTCACTGAGGATCTCGCCGGTCAGCGGATGGAGGGTGGACAGCGCCTCGATCTCGTCGCCGAACATCTCGATGCGGACGGCGAGCTCCTCGTAGACCGGGAAGATCTCGATGGTGTCGCCGCGGACCCGGAACGTGCCCCGCTGGAACGCCGTGTCGTTGCGCGTGTACTGGATGTCGACGAAGCGGCGCAGCAGCTGGTCGCGGTCGATCTCGTCGCCGACCTTGAGCTGCACCATCCGGTCCACGTACTCCTGCGGGGTGCCGAGGCCGTAGATGCAGGAGACGGAGGCGACCACGACGACGTCGCGCCGGGTGAGGAGGGAATTCGTCGCGGAGTGGCGCAGCCGCTCGACCTCCTCGTTGATCGAGGAGTCCTTCTCGATGTAGGTGTCCGACTGCGGGACGTACGCCTCGGGCTGGTAGTAGTCGTAGTACGAGACGAAGTACTCCACCGCGTTGTTCGGGAGGAGCTCGCGGAACTCGTTCGCCAGCTGGGCGGCCAGGGTCTTGTTCGGAGCCATGACCAGGGTGGGGCGCTGGAGCTTCTCGATCATCCAGGCCGTGGTCGCCGACTTGCCCGTGCCGGTCGCGCCGAGCAGGACGACGTCCTTCTCACCGGCACGGACACGTCGCTCCAGCTCGGCGATGGCCGTCGGCTGGTCGCCGCTGGGCCGGAAGGGGCTGACGACCTCGAAAGGCGCCACCGTACGTTCGATCTTGGAAACGGGCCGCATGCAACAACCGTACGACCCCGCACTGACAGTCGGGTCCCGGACGGCGGCGGACCGGCCGGCTCAGAAGCGTTCCGCCCCGAAGTGACTGCGCCGGCGGCGGCGCTCCGCGGCCCGGTCCGTGGGACGGAACGCCGTCGCCGGCATGCCGTACGCCGCGGCCCTGGCGTCGTGCCCGTGCCGTTCGCCGCCCGACACCAGGAGCGGGTCGAACATCACGACGGCCCCGGCGAGCAGCAGGAACACCGCGGGCCCGATCAGCATGGGGCCGATGAGCGTGGCGGGCGGATCACCGGCGACGGCGACGGCGGCCGCGTCGACCGCCTCGACGGCCTCGTGGAGGTGGACGCTGACAGCGGCCATGCCGGTGTAGTGCATTCCGCTGACCGCGAGGCCCATCACGAGGGCGGCGCCCAGGCTCGCCAGGAATCCGTGCACCGAGACGGACGCCCACAGGGCCGCGGTCGCCGCGACCACGGCGATCACCACGGAAAGGGCGACGGTGAGCGTGTCGTACTCGAGGCTGCCCTGGAGCCGCATTCCGGCCATGCCGAGGTAGTGCATGGAGGCCACGCCCAACCCCGTGACCGCCCCGCCGGTGACCAGGGACATCCGGGTGGCGCCCCGCTGCCCGACGATGAAGATGCCGATGCCGACCATCACGATGCCCACGACCAGGCTGGCGAAGGTCGTCGCCCTGTCGTAGCCGACGGGGATCTCCTCGACGGTGAAGCCCATCATGGCGATGAAGTGCATGCTCCATATGCCCGAGCCGATGGCGATCGCGCCGAGCACCAGCCAGCCCGGCCGGTACGAGCCACGGTCCCGCAGGGACCGGGTGGTGCAGCGCAGCCCCAGAGCACCTCCGAGGCATGCCATCAGATAGGCCGCCACCGGGGTGACGAAGCCGTAGCCGAATCCGTCCACCGTGCCCTGCATCCGTTTTGCACCCTTCGTCCCGCGCGATCCCCCGCCGCCCCCGCTATCCCCGCGCTCTCTGAGGGAACGTCTGGTTCTGGGCGAGGGTACGGCTCGCGGAAGTGTATGCAAATGTCTCGGCGGAGATTTGTCGACCCCGACGCGCGGTGTCCGCTCCGCCGCGCCCGCCCGGCCCTCCTCTCAGAGGTTCCGAGGGCGGATCCGTTCACCCTCCGGCCATACTTCGCCTGTGCCTCGTTGGCCGGAGGCTGTCACTCTCGGCCCGTCCGTGATCCGACCGACGTGAGGAAGAACCCGTGTACGCACGCCCCGTCGCCGCACTGGCCGCCACGACCCTGGGACTCACCGCGCTGGTCCTGCCCGGTTCCGCCACGGGCGCCGACCACACCGCCGCGGCCACGGACGGCCCGCAGGTGATCGCACACCGAGGCGCCTCCGCCTACGCGCCGGAGAACACCCTCGCGGCGGTCGACCTGGCCGACGCCATGGGCTTCGTCTGGGTGGAGAACGACGTCCAGCGCACCGAGGACGGCGAGCTCGTGGTCGTCCACGACGACTCACTCGCCCGGACCACCGACGTCGAGCAGAAGTTCCCCGCCCGCGCCCCGTGGAGGGTGAAGGACTTCACCGCCGCGGAGATCGCCACCCTGGACGCGGGGAGCTGGCGCGGCGCCGAGTGGACCGGCGCCCGGGTGCCGACGCTGAAGCAGTACCTGAACCGGGTGGACGAGAACCGGCAGAAACTGCTGCTGGAGATCAAGAAGCCCGAGCTCTACCCGGGCATCGAGCGGGACACGCTGCGGGTGCTCGGCGAGGAAGGCTGGCTCGACCGGAGCCATGTGCGCGGCAGGCTCGTCGTCCAGAGCTTCGGCGCGGACAGCGTCAGGGCCGTCCACCGCGAGCGGCCCGACATCACGACCGGCTTCCTCGGCAGGCCCGCGGTGGCGGACCTGCCGGTGTACGCGTCGTTCACCGACCAGATCAACCCTTCGCACACATCCCTCACCGCCGAGTACGTCGCCGCGGTGCACGCGCTCAAGGGCGCCCACGGCAAGCCGCTGCGGGTCAGCACCTGGACCGTGAACGACGCGGCGGCGGCCGAGCGGGTGGCCGGCTTCGGCGTGGACGGGATCATCACCAACAAACCCGACGTCGTACGGGACGCGGTGGGCTGAGCCGAACCGGCCCGACTGTCAGTGGCCGGCCGTACCGTGGTCCGCATGAAGACGTTCGAGTGGACCGTGATCGGCACGGACATCGGTCCGCTGTTCCTCGCCGCGACCGACGCCGGCCTGGTCAGCGTGGTGTTCCACGCCTCACCGGCCGTGCGGGACCGCGCCGTGGGACAGCTGGCGGGCCGTCTCGGGGCCGAGCCCGTCGAGGACGCGACGGGCAGACTCGCCGAGCCGATACGCCGGTTCGAGGCCTACTTCGCGGGCACGCTGCACGACTTCGCGCTGCCGCTGGACTGGTCGCTCTCGGCCGGCTTCAACCGGCAGGTGCTGCGGGAGCTGCTGTCCGGCGTGGAGTACGGCACGGTCGTCGGTTACGGGGACCTCGCGACCCGCGTCGGACAGCCGGGCGCGGCGCAGGCCGTGGGCGCCGCGATGGGGTCCAATCCACTGCCGGTCGTGGTGCCGTGCCACCGGGTGGTCGAGACCGACGGCGGACTCGGGGGCTTCGGGGGAGGCCTGGAGACCAAACGGCAGCTGCTGGCGCTGGAGGGTGTCCTGCCGCAGCCGTTGTTCTGACGCTCCCGCCGCCGGAAGTCCGTTCTGGCACACTGCGTCAGTGACCACGACCCCCGACGCCGCTGACATACCCGAGGCGCCCAAGGCAGCGGCGGTGCCGGCCGCCGCCGATCTGCCCTCGATACGCCGACGTATCAACGCGGTGCTGATCGCGAGCCAGATTCTGGGCGGTCTCGGGGTCGCCACCGGTATCGCGCTGGCCGCGGTGCTCGCACAGCAGGTCAGCGGCACCGAGGCGCTGTCGGGGCTCGCTCCGACCGCCACCGTCGCCGGGACCGCGCTGCTGTCCGTGCCGCTGGCCGCGCTGATGACCTCGCGAGGCCGCCGCCCCGGACTGGTCCTCGCCTATCTCATCGGCGCGCTGGGCGCGGGAGTGGTCGTCGTGGCCGCCGTCATCGACAGCTTTCCTCTGCTGCTCGCCGGCATGGCCGGCTTCGGCGGCGCGTCGTCCGCGAATCTGCAGGCCCGTTTCGCCGCCGCCGACCTCGCCGAGCCCGAGCGGCGGGGGCGGGCCATCTCCACCGTCGTGTGGGCGACGACGATCGGCGCGGTCCTCGGGCCCAACATCGCCTCCCCCGCCGGCCGGAGTGTCACCGGGCTCGGCATCCCTGCGGCCGCCGGGCCGTTCCTCTGGGCGGCCGGGGTGTTCCTGGTGTCGGCGGTGCTCGTCCTCGTACTGCTGCGGCCGGATCCGCTGCTCACCGCCCGGGCGATGTCCCCGACGGACAACTCGCCGAAGGGCCGGTCGCTCAAGGCCGGGCTGCAGGCCGTACGCGAGTCGCCCATGGCCAGGCTGGCCCTGGTGACCGTGGCCGTCTCGCACACCGCCATGGTGTCGATCATGTCGATGACTCCGGTCGCGCTCAGCCACCACGGCGCCGGCATCGAACTGATCGGCCTGGTGATCAGCGGCCACATCGCGGGCATGTACGCCTTCTCGCCGGTGATGGGCCGGCTCACGGACCGCTTCGGACGGCTCGCGGTGATCGGCCTCGCGGCGGGCCTGCTCTGCACGGCCGCGCTGTTGGCCGGTACGGCGGGCGCGAGTCACGGGCAGACCGCGGCCGGGCTGTTCGTCCTCGGACTCGGCTGGTCGGCGGGGCTGGTCGCCGGCTCGACCCTGCTCACCGAGTCCGTCCCGCAGCCCACGAGGGCGGCGGGACAGGGCCTGTCCGACCTGACGATGAACGCGGCGGCGGGCATCGGCGGCGCGGCGGCGGGGCTGGTGGTGGCGCAGGCCGGCTACGGGTGGCTGAACGTGATCGGCGCACTGCTGCTGCTGCCGATGGCGGGACTGGCGATGCGGCGGGCGCTGGCCCCGGGGTAGCGGCCGGGACGCCGGGGCCGCCCCGCCCTGATGTTTGCGGCCGCCTCGGCCGCGCCAGGGATGGGACATGTCCGAGAGCGCAGTCATAGTGTCCGAAGAGGTAAGGGAAGCACTCCGCACCGGGGCTCCCGTCGTGGCCCTGGAGTCGACGATCATCGCGCACGGGCTGCCGCGTCCGCGCAATCTGACCGTCGCGAAGGAGCTCGAGTCCCTGGTCCGCGCCGGCGGCGCGGTCCCCGCGACCGTCGCCGTACTCGACGGAAGAGCCCGCGTCGGTCTCACCAAGGCCGAGCTGGAACGGGTCGCCGGTGACCCGGAGCTGCGCAAGCTGGGCCACCGCGACCTCGCCCCCGCGCTCGCCACGGGCGCGAGCGGCGCGACGACCGTCTCCGCCACGGCGTTCCTCGCCGACCGGGCCGGCGTCCGGGTCTTCGCGACCGGCGGGCTCGGCGGTGTGCACCGGGGCTGGACCGAGACGCAGGACGAGTCGGCGGACCTGGGGCTGCTCGCCGGGGTCGGCGTGACCGTGGTGTGCGCGGGCGTGAAGTCGATCCTGGACGTCCCGGCCACGCTGCAGCGGCTGGAGACGCTCGGCGTGACGGTGATCGGGTACGGCACGGACCGGTTCCCCGGCTTCTATCTGGCGTCCTCCGGCGAACCGGTCGACTGGACCGTCCGCTCGCCCGCCGAGGCCGCCGCCGTGATGCGTGCCCAGGACGCCGTCGGCGAGCCGCACTCCTCACTGATCGTGGCCAACCCCGTCCCGGTGGCGGAGCAGTTGGACCCGGCGCTGCACGACCTGGTGCTGGCACGGTCGCTCGACGAGGCGCGGGCGGAGGGCGTCACGGGCCAGGCCGTCACACCGTTCCTCCTCGAACGGCTGATGCGGTACACCGACGGAGCGTCCCTCGAGGCCAACCTGGCGGCGGTGCGCGGCAATGTGCGGCTGGCGGCGCTGATCGCAGCGGCGTACGCGTGACGGGGCTCCTCGTCGTGGGCGAGGTCGTCACCGATGTCGTCGCCCGGTACAGCACGCCGCTCGCGCCCGGCACGGACACCGCCGCGCGGATCCGTGTCCTGCCCGGCGGCGCCGGGTCCAACGTGGCGTGCTGGGCGGCCCATCGGGGCTGCCGCGAGGTGCGGCTGCTCGCCCGGGCGGGCGTCGCCGACCTGGAGTGGCACGCGAAGCGGCTGCGTACGGCGGGGGTGGTGCCGCTGCTCGTGCCCGACGATGAGGTCCCGACCGCGACGGTCGTCGCGCTCGTCGACGCCACAGCCGAGCGAACGTTCCTCACCGACAGCGGCGCGGTACTGCGGCTGTGCCCGGCGGACTGGTCCGCGTCGATGCTCGACGGCGTCGGCCATCTGCACCTGTCCGGCTATCTGTTCTTCTCGGACACCAGCCGGGCCGCCGCGCTGAGCGCCATGACGGCGGCACGAGGCAGGGGCGTGCCGGTGAGCGTGGATCCCGCCTCCACCGGTTTCATCGCCGAACTGGGCGTCGAGCGCCTGCTCTCGGTCCTCGACGGCGTGGACGTCCTGCTGCCGAACGCGGACGAGGCCCGGCTCCTGACCGGTCTGCCCGACCCGGCCGAAGCCGCCGCGAAACTCAGCCGCCTGGTGCCGCTCGCGGTGGTGACACTGGGGGCCCGGGGTGCGCTGCTCGCCGAGGCCGGCCGGGTCACGGCCCGCCTGCCGCCGTGTGCGGCCGAGGCGCTGGACACGACGGGCGCGGGCGACGCCTTCACGGGGGCGTTTCTGGCGGCGCGGCTGGCGGGCGCCGACGCCGCTGCGGCGGCGGAGGAGGGGTGCCGGGCGGGTGCGGAGGCGGTGGGAAGGACCGGCGGCCGGCCCTGAGCCGCGCCGGACGGGCCCGGAGACCGGATGACACCGCCCTGCTCCACCGGCGACGTCAGCCGGTGCCGGACCAGGCCGGGTGGCGCGGGTCGTCGGCCCGTACGAGCACGTCGGCCGTAGCGCCGGGGCCGACTTCGTCCTCGTACCGCGCGTACGCCGGGAGGGTCCAGCGTTCGCTCTCGTCCGTGCGGCGCTCCAGCGCGCCCGGCGAGAGCCGCAGGTGCACGGTCAGGTCGAAGGGGAACCAGTGCCCGAGCAGGAACGGCCCGTGCAGCAGCAGCACGCCGCCCGGGGGCAGTACGACGTGCGGGCTGCGGGTGGCACGGTCGGTCTCCGGGTCCCACAGGTCGGGCAGGATCCGGCCGGTTCCGCCCGCCTCCAGCGGGCCGAACACCTCCCGCCACAGTGCGCCGGTGTCGAACCAGCCGCTGTAGTACGTGTCGGGGTCCTCGCGTCCGTACTCGAACCGCAGCGACGCCGACCGGAGAAAGCCGCCGGTCCCGACCACGACGGCGCGTCTTCCCCGCACCCGCAGGGCTTCGGCGAGCCGCCCCGCGAGCTCTTCGGGCCGTGCGGCGGGAGCGCCGTCGACGCCGACGCGCAGCCAGGGGCTGCCGTCGCCGGCGGTGATCCGCAGGACCTGGTCGGCCAGGTGCCCGGTCAGCCGCTCCCAGGTGATCGCCTCGAGTCGCACGGTCCCATCATCGCCCGGTCACCTCGGCCCCGTCCGCGCAGGCCGGGGTGTCCTCGTCGAGAGAGGGCTGCCGGCGGGCACGAAGTAGGTCACGTACACGACGACCGGCTCGGTCCCGAGGTTGCGGCCGGTGTGGCGGTGACGGGCGCCGGCCGGTTCGCGGACGACATCGCCCGGTTCCGTGGCCTCGAGTGAGCAGTCGTCGAGGGTCCGGGTCAGGGTGCCCGACCCGACGATGGCCAGGACCTGGCCGGGGTGCTGGTGCCAGCCCGTCGAGCCGCCGGGTTCGGTGGTGAGGGTGCGGACGACCACATCGGTGGGGCTCTTGGCCGCGATGTCCACCCTGCCCTCCGTGCGGCCCTGTGCGGAGGACCGTGCCCGTCACCCCGCTGCCGGGCGTCGCGATCGCGGCGGACGGCACGACCGCCAGGGCCGCCGTACAGACCGTCAGGGCCGCCGTACAGGCCGTCAGCAGCAGCGCCGTCCGCACGTCGAACCGCTTGCCCCTGACCGTGAAGCCGCGCATGCGCCCTCCCCTTGGGTTCATCGCTCGATCAAACCGCCCCGAGCCACGAACACCCGGGGCGAGGGAGGGGTATTGCGAGGCGTGTCCCGCTCCCCGTCCATGCCGTGGTCCGGTTCCCGACGACCGTCGGGGACGGCGCGGTCGAACGGCGTGGGAGGGGAGCGCAACCGCTGGGTACGTACCGGGCATGGACCTGGTGGTGATCCGGCCGCTGAAGGGAAGGCACTGCTCGGAGTGCCGCAGGGGCCCGCTTGCGATGCATCTCGTCGAGTCCGGCGCGCCGGTCTGCCTGGACTGCGCGGACCTCGGTCATCTCGTGTACCTGCCGAGGGGCGACGCCGCTCTGACCAGGCGGGCGCGGCAGGCGAGTTCGCTCTGGGCGGTGGTGGTACGCCTCAGCCGGCGGCGCGGGCGGTACGAGCGCCAAGGGCTGCTCGTCGAGGAACCGGCGCTCGCCCGCGCGGAGTCCGCGTGTCTGGCCGACGCGGATTCCCGCGCCCGCCGCCGTGCGCGGGACGCGGAGCGCCGGGCCGCCGAGGACGTGCGGTTCACCGCGGAACTGACGGCGGTGATCGGGCGGCTGTTCCCCGGCTGCCCCAAGGAGCGTGCCGCTCGCATCGCCTCGCACACGTCCGTCCGCGGCAGCGGGCGTGTGGGCCGTACCTCGGCGGGCCGTTCGCTGGAGGAGGGAGCCGTCACCGCAGCGGTGCGCGCGTCCGTACGCCATCTCGACACCGCGTACGACGCCCTGTTGATGGCAGGTGTGGCCCGCCACCAGGCGCGGGCCCGTGTCGCCCAGGAGATCGACGCGGTGCTGGCGTCCTGGCGGCGGCCCGTGGACCCGGCCTGATCCGAACGAGAGGCCCTAGGACTCCTGGGAGGGGCGGAACCGCCGGTACAGCACGAGGCCGCCGAGGATCATCGTCGCGCCGGCGGGCACGGCGAACGCGAGCCCGTCGGATCCGGTGTGGGCGAGCGACGCCCCGTCGGGCTTGGGGGCTTCCTCGCCCTGCGCGGCCGGCTTCTCCGGCTTCGCCTGGGGCGGGGTGGCCGGCTTGTCCTGCGCGGGCGGCTCGCTCGAGTCGTTCACCGACGTGTTGCCGGTGGCGGGGTTGCCGATGCCGACGACGTTCACGGAGTTGCCGCTGACGTTGACCGGAACGTCGACGGGAAGCTGCACACCGTTGCCCGACAGCACGCCGGGGGAATGGGCCGTTTCGCCGTCGGCGTGGGCGCCGCCGCCGTTGTGGGAACCCGCGCCGTCCTGCGCGCCCGGGGAGCCGCCCTCGTGTGTCCCGCCGCCGTGCTCTCCGCCGCCGCCCTGGTCACCGTGTGACACGTTGGCGCAGTTGTTGCCCGCGGCCGGGTTGAGCAGTCCGACGACATTGACCGTGTTGCCGCACACGTTCACCGGGACGTGCACGGGGAGCTGGACGCCGTTGCCGGAGAGCACGCCGGGAGATCCGGCGGCAGAACCGTGCGCACCCGCGTCCGCCTGGGCGTAACCCGTCGCCATGGCCAGTGCGCCGCCCGTGAGCATCACGGTCGCCAGGCCCTTTCTGTGAACCTGCCTCATGGGTTGCCTGCCTTCAGAAGAGATTCCACGGGCACTCGCCCGCACCGGACTTAACGCCGCCCGGACCACATGGGTTCTGCCGAATGCGGCATTCACTCCTTCGGGTGTGTCATGTTTCGACGGTGTTCGCACTCGCGGGCAGCCGGGCTCCCCTTTCTCAGGTGTTGTAGTCCTGGATGCGCCGCCCGTCGCGCCGGCGGACCAAGGCGGGTAGTTCCCGGGCGAGTTCGGCGGCGACGGAGGGCACGTCCAGCGTGAGCAGTCGACGGTCCCGCATCAGGACCTTGCCGTCCACGACGGTGGTGCGGACGTCCGACGACCGGGCGCTGTGCACCAGGGTCGCGGCCAGGTCATGTACCGGCAGGGTGTGCGGGCCGGTGAGGTCGACCAGGATCAGGTCCGCCCGGCGGCCGGGCGCCAGAGCCCCGACGCGGTCTGCGAGGCCAACGGCCCGTGCGCTCTGCGCGGTGGCGTGGTCGAGCGCCTGCCGGGCGGTCAGCCAGACCGGGTCGCGTTCCGCCGACTTCTGCACGAGCGCGGTCAGCGTCATGGACTCCCAGACGTCGAGGGTGTGGTTGGACGCCGCGCCGTCGGTCGCCAGACCTACCGGCACTCCGAGGGAGGCGAGCGCCCGGACGGGGGTGGTGTCCCAGCCGAACTTGAGATAGCCGCGCGGCGCGGTGGCGACGGCCACCCGGCCCGTCGCGCGCCGCAGCACGGCCAGGTCCCGACCGGTGATACCGGTGCCGTGCGCGATGAGCAGATCGGTGTCGAGCAGCCCTGCCCGCTCCAGGACCTCGATGGGGGTGCGTCCGTGCCGTTCGAGGCTGTGGTCGGTCTGCGCCTTGTTCTCCGCCGCGTGGAGATGGACGAGCAGCCCGTGCTCGCGGGCCAGTTCTGCGGTGACGGCGAGGTCGTGGTCGTCGACCGTGTACGGGGCGTGCGGGGCCAGCGATGTCGTGATCCGGCCGTCGGCCGTCCCGTTCGCGCTCAGCGCGAAGTCGAGGGACCGCTCGCGTCCTTCGGCGCCCTGGCCGGAGAAGTACGCCCAGCCCAGGTTGGCCCGCAGACCGCTTCGGGTGACCGCCGCGGCGACCCTGTCCATGGCGAAGTAGTGGTCGGCGAAGGTGGTGACACCGCCCCTGATCATCTCCGCGCAGGCCAGCAGCGCGCCCAGTTCGACGACGGAGTCGGTGAGGTTGGACTCGATGGGCCAGATCCAGTCGTTGAACCACTCCTCGACCGGCATGTCCTCCGCGATCCCGCGCAGCGCGACCATCGGCGAGTGCGTGTGGCAGTTGATCAGCCCCGGCATGGCGATCTGGCCGCCGGCGTCGATGCGTTCGGTGGCGGCGAGGCCGGCGACAGCGGCGGCTGTCGTCACGTCGTCGATGACGCCGCCGCGCACGACGACGGCCGCGTCGTCGGCGAAGTCGATCCGGCCGTCCTCACCGTGCACCAGCGCGGTGCACCCGGCGATCACGAGATCGGCCCGTGCCGGGCGGGCCGCGCCTTCCACTGCGGTCATCCGTGACTCCTCGTCGACGTTGCCGGTTCCGTCTCCCCCGGTCCTACCCAGGCTCGCCCCGGACTCGGCGGCTCGCGTCGGGGGCGCGCCACGGGGTACACCGGCGGGATTGCACCGAGCCGTTGACCGGACCACCGGGCGGCACACCGGACGCGTGCGCATCCCCGCTCGGCCCAGTCGGTAGCCGCGAGCGCGTCCGCGACGCCGCGGCAACGGCCGGCTCGGTTGGATACGAACCTCATGGCCGTTCGGGCTTGTGGGCAGGACGTTCCGGCTTGTGGGCAAGAAAGGTGGCGAAAGTCCTCTCAGCCCCTTCGTCGGGTTCCTCCACCAGACGTGCGGTGAGGACGAACCCGGCCTGCTTCAGGAGCTCGGCAATCCGATCGGGCGGCAGCAGGTAGGTCTCGTAGGACACCGGATGACCGCCGTATGCCTGTGTGGGACGTAGACGCCGGCCGTCCCCTACGTGGCCGGCCAGCAGCAAACAGGCCGCCGGGCGCGAGAGTTCGGCGGAACTCGCCGAACACCACCGGCAGCAACGTCGGCGGTGTGTGGTGGGTGGAGTAGTACGCGAGGATGCCGCCGAGCCCGTCGTCCCCGATCGGGAGCGAGGTCATCGAACCGACGCTGAAACGCAGATCCGGGTAAGCACTACGGGCCAGCTCGACCATGGCGGGCGACAGGTCTATGCCGAACGCGGGCACGTGCTGCTCAGCAAGGTAAGCCGTGACTTTGCCGGGCCCGCACCCCAGGTCGGCGACGGGGCCGAGGCCGGCCGTTCGCACCACCTCTGCGAAGACGTTCAGCATCCCTCGTGACAGCGGATCCAGCTCCGCCGGAGGCGGGACCTGTTGGAAGTAGTCGGAGGCGACCGTGTCGTACGACTCCCGGACGGCGGCGAGGCAGGAGAGATCAGACATGCGGGTGACTCTAGGAGGGGCCCGCGCCCGCGGACTCACCTTCTCGGTCGGGGAAGTGGCCGGACGCGCTCATGCGGGTGGATTCCGACCGATGCGTGGGTTCGCGCGGTTGCGGGGGTGTTCCAGCGGTAAGAGTGAGCGCGGGCCGGCGGGATCGCCGGCCGCTCGCCGCGAAGAAGGGAACCTCGACCGTGCCGACCCCGACGCAGTCTCTCCGCCGACCGGTGAAGCCCCGGTCGGTACGACAGCGCACCCTACTGGCCGTCGCCGGGGCGGCGGTGGCCGTTCTGGCCGTCGGCGCACCGGCCGCGCAGGCGACCCTGGAGGACGGGCGGAGCGCGTCCGGGACACCGGCCGCGGTGGCAGCACGGGGTGATGCCTACATCGAGACGCGGCTCCTCTTCGGCACGCAACGGCCGGAGGGCGGCCCCGATGTGACGGACGCCCAGTTCATGGCGTTCATCGACCGGAGCGTCACACCCGAGTTCCCGGAGGGGCTGACCGTCCAGGAGGGGCGTGGCCAGTGGCGCGACTCCAACGGCGTCATCGAGCGGGAGCGTTCGTACGAGCTGATCCTGTTGTATCCCGCCGCCGAGGCCCGTGCCCGTGACGCGCGGATCGAGCGGATCCGCGACGCGTACATGCAGGCGTACGGGCAGGAGTCGGTGGCACGCCTCGACGAACCGACACGTGTCGACTTCTGACCTCCTCCCGAACGGCCGTCACCTCCCCAGGAGCGCGGCGAGCGCCCCTACGGGGTCGGTGTCGGGCGTGCCGCGCGGCCACCAGTCCTCGCGGTCGAGGTCCGACTCGTACCCGTACCAGAGGCCGTTGCGACCGAGTCGGAGCTGGAGCGAGCGTGCCGAGAGGTGGTTGCGCCAGGGCCGGAACTCGGGGAAATCCGCGGCGGCCAGGGCCGGGCGCGCCCGGTCGAAGGGGCCGGCGGGCGGGTCCCACGGCTCCTCCAGCACGGACAGCGCCTCCGGCCCGCCCTGCCGCCAGGCGGCGACGGCCCGGGCCAGGTCGGTGGGCGTGCGGTCGGTCGCTGCGGCAAGGTCCCGGTACAGGGCGCGGGTGGAGGCGGTCAGGCCGGAGCCCGGATGGGCGGCGGCGAGCCGGACGGTGTCCTGCCAGCGGGTGAGATCGGCGACCGGGTCACGGCCCGTGGTGAGCAGGGTGTGGGCCCGCCCGGCTGCCTCGCCGGCCAGCAGGTCCAGGGCAAGCGGATCGGGAGCGCCGGGCACCTGCGGATACGCCGGGGGGCGGCCCGGCCGCTGCGGGGCGGGGAAAGGCGACGGCAGGGGCGGCAGCGCGGCGGCGGTGGCGAGGGCCTCGTCCGCCGGCACCGTCGCCAGGGGGGCCGAGGACGCCGCGGCTGTGTGCTCGGCCGCGGAGCGCGTCGCGTTGCGGCGGGAGAGCGCCGAGAGGATCTCCCGTTCGCCGCGGCCGCGCATCAGGAACAGCACGAACGGATCCTCGTCGAGCAGCCTGGCGGTCTGGTAACTGAGCGCGGCGGCGTGCTTGCAGGGGTAGCCGTCGTCCGGGCAGGAGCAGTCGGGGATCAGGTCGCCCGGTGTCGGCAGCAGCTCGGCGGCGCTCGCCAGCGCCTGCGGAACGTCCTTGTCGAGGAGGGCCGCGATGTGGTCCGGGCGGGCCGCCGCCGCGGCCAGGAAATCGTTCCAGTCGTCGTCGCCGAGGGTGCGCAGACGGATCTCGGTGCGGTACGGGCGGGGGCGGCTGCCCTGCACGTACGCCATGACGCGGCCGGGCGTCACCGTGATCGCGGCGACATGGCCGCGTGCGGCGTAGGCACGGCCGCGCACCAGGCGCGCCGGGTCGAGGGCGGTGTCCTCGATGGCCTCCACCCAGGCGTTGCCCCACCAGGTCGTGGCGGTCTCCTGCCCGGCGAGCGGCTCGAGCGCGGGGAAGGTCCGGCGATGGTCGTCGTGGTGCGGCCCTGCCGGTGGACCGGGTCGCGTGCCGGTGTGCGCGCGGGGGGTCATGAGGGCCTCCGCAGAGAGACGAGGTCGGCCAGCTCCCGGTCGGTGAGCTCCGTCAGCGCCGTCTCACCGGAGCCCAGGACCGCGTCCGCCAGCGCGCGCTTGGAGGCGAGCATCTCGGCGATGCGGTCCTCGACCGTGCCTTCGGTGATCAGGCGGTGCACCTGAACGGGCTGGGTCTGGCCGATGCGGTAGGCGCGGTCGGTCGCCTGCTCCTCGACCGCCGGGTTCCACCAGCGGTCGTAGTGGACGACATGGCCGGCCCTGGTCAGGTTCAGCCCGGTGCCCGCCGCCTTCAGCGAGAGGATGAACACCGGCACCTCGCCGGACTGGAAACGGTCGACCATCCGTTCGCGCTCCGCCACGGGCGTCCCGCCGTGCAGCAGCTGGCTCGGGATCGCGCGGGAGGCGAGGTGGGCGGCGAGCAGCCGGGCCATGGAGACGTACTGGGTGAAGACGAGCACGGAGCCGTCCTCGGCGAGGATCGTCTCGAGCAGTTCGTCGAGCAGCGCGAGCTTCCCGGACCGACCCGCGAGCCGCGCGGTCGCGCCGGTCCCGTGCTCGGTGCCGTACTCCTTGAGGAACTGGGCGGGGTGGTTGCAGATCTGCTTGAGCGCCGTCAGCAGCTTCATCACCAGGCCGCGGCGCGCGATGCCGTCCGCCGCCTCGATCGCCGCCATCGTCTCCCGGACCACGGCTTCGTAGAGGGACGCCTGCTCGCGCGTGAGCGGCACCGGATGGTCGGACTCCGTCTTGGGCGGCAGCTCGGGCACGATACCCGGGTCGGACTTCTTCCGGCGCAGCAGGAACGGGCGGACGAGCCGCGCGAGCCGCTCCACCGCGTCGTCGTCCTCGCCGTTCTCCACCAGGCGGGCGTGGCGGGAGCGGAACGCCTTGAGCGGTCCGAGCAGTCCGGGAGTCGTCCAGTCCAGCAGCGCCCAGAGCTCGGAGAGGTTGTTCTCGACCGGGGTGCCGGTGAGCGCGACGCGGGCGGGGGTGGGGATGGTGCGCAGGGCCTTGGCGGTGGCGGAGAACGGGTTCTTCACATGCTGGGCCTCGTCGGCGACGACCATTCCCCAGGGCTGTGCGGCCAGTTCCTCCGCGCTGCTGCGCATGGTGCCGTAGGTGGTCAGCACGAAGCCGCCCTCCGGTGTGTCGAGGGTGCGGCCGGCTCCGTGGAACCGACGCACGGGGACGCCGGGGGCGAACCGGGTGATCTCGCGCTGCCAGTTGCCGAGCAGCGACGCCGGGCACACGACCAGCGTGGGGGTGGTACGCGCGCGGCGCAGGTGCAGGGCGATCACGGTGACGGTCTTGCCGAGGCCCATGTCGTCGGCCAGGCAGCCGCCGAGACCGAGGGATGTCATGAGGTCCAGCCACGCCAGGCCCCGCAGCTGGTAGTCGCGCAGGGTGGCGTGCAGACCCTCGGGCGCCTCTATCGGGGCGGTGGTGGCGGTGAGGCGGTCGCGCAGGGCGGCCAGCGCGCCCGTCGGCACGGCCTCCACCGTCTCGCCGTCGACCTCCGCCGTACCGGCCAGCGCCACCGCCAGGGCGTCGACCGGCTCCAGCAGGCCGAGCTCCCGCTTGCGTGCCTTGCGCACGAGGTCGGAGTCGACGACGACCCAGCGGTCACGCAGCCGCACGATGGGGCGGTGCGACTCGGCGAGCGCGTCCATCTCGCGCTCGGTCAGCGGATCGCCGTCGAGCGCCAGCTGCCAGTCGAACCTGAGCAGGTCCGCGCTGTCGAAGAACGGTGTGCCGTCGGTGGCGGACCCGGGCGCCGGGCGCACGACGGCGGCGGCTGTGAGCGTACGCGCGAGCTCCTTCGGCCAGTGGACGCTCACTCCCGCCGCATCCAGGCGGGCGGTGCCGGGTCCGAGCAGCTCGTACAGCTCTTCCTCGGTCAGTGGCAGTACGTCGGGCACGTCCCGCTCCAGCAGCCGGGCGAGCGGCTGCCAGGCGCGGGCGGCACGGCGCAGCGCCAGCACCGTGTCGATACGGGCGCGTGTCCCGAAGTGCTCGTCGCCGTCTCCCGCCCACAGCCGCGCGGCGTCCATGACAAGGGTCGGGTCGGCGAGGCTGTGCACCTGGACGACCGCTGCTCCCGCGTTGCGCTCCGCGCCGCTGTCCGCGGCGACGTCGAAGAGCTCGTACGCGGACAGGTCGAGACGCAGGGAGACCCGGACGCCCGCGTCCATCCCGGCCGCCGCCTCGGCCGCCCATTCACGGGCTCCGGGGAGGTGCTGCGGCTCGGCTGCCGCGAACGGCGCGCCTGCGGCGGAAGCGGCGGCGGGGGTGCGCGGCAGGCTGTCGGCCACCGCGTCGAAGAACGCGCGCACCAGGGACTCCGGCTCGGCCAGCCGCGGCGGCCCGGCCCCGTCGACAGGAGCGGCGTGCGCCTCGTACGGCATCGCGGCGGCGATGGCGCGCAGCTGGGCGACGTCGTCGGCGTCGAGCGGCCCGGCGCGCCAGGCGTCGTGGTCGGAGGGCGTCAGACCGGGCAGCAGCCTGCCGCGGGCGACGAGATGCAGTGCGTGCAGCACGGCCGCGCCCCAGCAGGCGGCGGCGGGATGTGCGGCAGGGTGCCGCCGGGCCGCGATCAGCAGCGGCGCGGCCGCGGTGACGGACATGACGACGGCGGGAACGGTGACGCTCCGGACCAGGAGCGTGTCGCCTTCCCGGTGCGGGCGGACGACAGTGATCTCGTCGCTCGCACCGGGCAGCGGACGCTCGTCCGGGGACCAGAAGGCGATCCGGCCCTCGCGCGGCAGTGCGGCGGGCAGGAAGACGGCGGCCGCGGCGCGGACGGCTGCGGTGTCCGGCTCCGAGGTCATGGCGTCGTCTCCTCTCCCGCGAGTGCGTGCACGGACGTACGGATGCGTGTGTGCCCGGAGTGGCACTGCGCATTACGACCTTACGGGCGGGGTCTGACATCACTGGCGTGACCGGCTGTGACCTGGCCTTTCACTGTCGCTCTGGCTGGCGTCAGCGGCTCCGGACCCGGGCGACGAACTGTGCGGTGTGCCGCCGGCGGACCCGGGCGACGACCGCCAGCAGCACGAAGAAGATCACCGGGGTGAGAGCGTTCTGCCCGTCGAACACGGTCAGCTGTGTGACGAAGGCGCCGATCATCAGTCCCATCAGGGCCATCGCGGAGATCCCGGACAGGATCGGGATCACCAGGGCGATTGCACCGGCCAGCTCCAGGCCGCCCACCAGGTACATGTACCAGTCGCCGTAACCGATTCTGTCGAACCCTTCCGTCGCGGAGGAGTGCGCCACGAGCTTCGGGGCCGCACTGGCGACCGCGAAGAACAGGGCGAGGAGGATCTGCAGCGCGCGCACGGCGAGGTGTACGCGCCGGCTGGGCCCGGTGGTGCTCGTCGGGGCGGCGACGGTGGTGGGCGAAGCAGACGAAGTGGTGGCGGACATGGCTGTCTCCTCGGGCCTGAGCGGTAAGGGTGCGAAAGGCGCTGTCGTTTCCATGGCGTTGTCACGCGGTTCCATGGCGCTTTCACACAGTCAGACCGCCGTGCGCTGCCGAAGTCATCGCCCCGGGACGAGGAATCCGCGGCGTTTTCCGGCCTCGGGCGGCCGCCCGCAGGAGGGTGCATCCTGGAGAGGGAGATGCGACGTCATGCGTACTGGGAATGAACCGATCACCGCACGCAGTCCCCTGCGGATGCGCTTCTGGCTGGGCGTGTGGGGCCTGATCTGGACGGCGGGAGGCACGGTCGCCTTCACGTTCGCCGAACGGCTCGGGTGGGCCGTGGTCTGCGGTGTGCTCTTCCTCGTCGTGGCCGTCGATCTGGCCCTGGTCGTGCGTCACATCCGCCAGGGCTCGCACTACCAGCCGGGCCGTGACGTCCCGCCGTACGAACCGCCAGGCCGGGACTGAGTCCGGCCTCACCGGGTCGGCAGCGCACGGATTCCTTCCGGCGTCACTCCTCGAAACGGGCGGCCTTCACATACTCCGGATTCGGGTCCAGGGCGGCCGCGAGGCGGAAGTGGCGCTTGGCCTGCTCGGGCCTGCCTGCCCGTTCGAAGGTGCGGGCGAGGGCGAAGTGGGCGAACGCGTTGTCCGGCTCCCGCTCGAGGACCAGCTCGAATTCCAGCTCCGCCGGACGCAGTTGAGCCGAGGCGAAGAACGCGCGAGCGCGCAGCAGGCGGGCCGCGGTGTTCTCCGGGTGGGCGGCGATCACGGAGTCCAGCAGCTTGACGGCCCCGCGCGGATCCCGCGCGGCCAGCAACTGCTCGGCGGCGCGGAAGTCGATGACGTGGGTCTCCGGGTTGCTGTTCGACACGCTCGCATCCTTCCCTGGCTGCCCCGTTCCAACACGGGACGGCCCGGCGCTATTCCGTCGGCCGGTGTTCCCGGGAGGCGCGCCGGGTCAGCTCGTTCCACACCTCGCGGACCTGGGGCTCCAGTTTCTCCAACGGTCCGTCGTTGTCGATGACGATGTCGGCGACGGCCAGCCGCTGCTCACGCGTGGCCTGAGCCGCCATCCGGGAGCGCGCCTCGCTCTCCGTCATCCCGCGCAGTCGCACGAGCCGGTCCAACTGGGTCTCGGGCGACGCGTCGACCACGATCACCAGGTCGTAGAGCGACCGGAGGTTGTTCTCCGTGAGCAGTGGTACGTCGTGGACGACCACGTCGTCAGGGCCCGCCGCCTGTTCCAGCTCCCGGGACCGGGCGCCGACCAGGGGATGCACGATGCCGTTCAGGGTGGCGAGGCGCTCACGGTCGGCGAACACGATCGAGCCGAGCTTCGGACGGTCCAAGGCGCCTTCGGTGTCCAGGATTTCCGGTCCGAAGGCCGCGACGACGGCCGCGAGCCCCGCAGTTCCGGGCTCGACCACCTCACGGGCGATCCTGTCGGCGTCGACCAGGACCGCCCCGTACGAGACGAGCCGCCGGGACACTTCACTCTTGCCGGCACCGATGCCGCCGGTCAGGCCCACTGTCAGCATGCGCCGCAGCCTACGCGAGCGTCCCCAGGGCCCCGTCCGCCGGCCGGTCCTAGGAGTCGCCCTCGCGTTCCGCCAGGAAGCGCTCGAACTCCCGGCCGAGCTCGTCCGCCGACGGCAGGTCGACGGTCTCTGCGACGAGACTGCCGCGTGTCTCCGCACCCGCCATCGCGTCGTACTGGTGCTCGAGGCCCTGCACCAGGGCCACCAGTTCCTCGTCGCCCTCGCCGATCTGCCGCTCGATCTCGGTCTGGGTGCGGTGCGCCTCCGTACGGAGCGAGTGCGCCACTCCCGGCAGGACGAGCCCTGTGGCGGCGGTGATGGTCTCCAGCACGGTCAGCGCGGCGTCCGGATACGAGGAGCGGGCCACGTAGTGCGGCACGTGGGCGGCGACGCCGAGCACGTCGTGGCCGGCCTGCATCAGGCGGTACTCGACGAGCGCCTCGGCGCTGCCCGGGACCTGGGCCTCGTCGAAGGGGCTGCGGTGGCCCGGTGTCAGGTCCGTACGGTTGCCGTGCGGCGTGATGCCGACCGGGCGGGTGTGCGGGACGCCCATCGGGATGCCGTGGAAGTTCACCGCGAGGCGTACGCCGAGCCGCTCGACGATCTGAGCGACCGCCGCGGCGAAGCGCTCCCACTCGACGTCCGGCTCGGGCCCGGAGAGCAGCAGGAAGGGCGCGCCGGTGGCGTCCTGGACGAGCCGCACCTCCAGCGACGGGGTGTCGTATCCGGCCCAGCGGTCCCGCCGGAAGGTCAGCAGCGGTCGGCGGGCCCGGTAGTCCACGAGCCGGTCGTGGTCGAATCGTGCCACCACCTGGTGGGGAAGCGTCTCCAGCAGATTGTCGACGATCTGCTCGCCGGTCTCGCCGGCGTCGATGTAGCCGTCGAAGTGGTACAGCATGACCAGGCCGGCCGACTCCTGCGCGAGCGCCACGTCGACGACCGCGAGGCCCTTCGGCTCCCACTCGTACAAATCCTGCGGATCAAGCACGATTACCGCTCCTCCTCATGTCCGAAGGCAAGAACGCGCGGCGGCGCGTGTGCATTCCCGTTCCCTCTTGTGTCCCGGCGTCGCCGGCGCCGAACGTCCGGGGGCGGCGGGGCAGTTCACGTGGGCCGTGGCAGCCGGGCCGTGCGGGCTTGTGGCCGTGCGTGCGGACGTGCGGTTCGTGGGTACGGGCAGCGGTCGTCCGGGTTCGGCGGCTTGGGTGGTGTGTCGCGGCAGCAGGCGCGGCCCCCGAACGCGGTAAGGCCCGCCCCCCAAGGGGAGCGGGCCTTACTTCAGCTGTTCAGCTACCAGGGGCAGAGCGTCAGCTCTGGCCGCCGGCCAGCTTCTCGCGCAGGGCGGCAAGCGCCTCGTCCGACGCCAGGGCGCCGGAGTTGTCGTCCGACTCCGAGGAGTAGGAGCCACCGGTGGCACCCGCGGGGGCACCGGCCGGGGCGGCGGGGCCACCCTCGGCAGCGGCGGCCTCGTCGGCCTCGCGGGACTTGATGACCTGAGCCTGGTGCTGCTCGAAGCGCGACTGCGCCTCGGCGTACTGGGTCTCCCACGCCTCGCGCTGGGACTCGAAGCCCGGCAGCCAGTCGTTGGTCTCCGGGTCGAAGCCCTCGGGGTAGATGTAGTTGCCCTGGTCGTCGTAGGACGCGGCCATGCCGTACAGGGTCGGGTCGAACTCGACCGAGGCCGGGTCGGCACCGAAGGACTCGTTGGCCTGCTTCAGCGAGAGGCTGATGCGACGGCGCTCGAGGTCGATGTCGATGACCTTGACGAAGATCTCGTCGTTGACCTGGACGACCTGCTCCGGGATCTCCACGTGGCGCTCGGCCAGCTCGGAGATGTGGACCAGGCCCTCGATGCCCTCGTCGACGCGAACGAACGCACCGAACGGGACGAGCTTGGTGACCTTACCCGGGACAACCTGCCCGATCTGGTGGGTCCGGGCGAACTGCTGCCACGGGTCCTCCTGCGTCGCCTTCAGCGACAGGGAGACACGCTCGCGGTCCATGTCCACGTCGAGAACCTCGACGGTGACCTCCTGGCCGACCTCGACAACCTCGGAGGGGTGGTCGATGTGCTTCCAGGACAGCTCGGACACGTGCACGAGGCCGTCGACACCGCCCAGGTCCACGAACGCACCGAAGTTGACGATCGAAGAGACGACGCCGGAGCGGACCTGGCCCTTCTGCAGGGTGGTGAGGAACGTCTGGCGCACCTCGGACTGGGTCTGCTCGAGCCAGGCGCGGCGGGACAGGACCACGTTGTTGCGGTTCTTGTCCAGCTCAATGATCTTCGCCTCGAGCTCCTTGCCCACGTAGGGCTGGAGGTCGCGGACACGGCGCATCTCAACGAGGGAAGCCGGCAGGAAGCCACGGAGGCCGATGTCGAGGATGAGACCACCCTTGACAACCTCGATGACGGTGCCGGTGACGATGCCGTCCTCTTCCTTGATCTTCTCGATGGTGCCCCAGGCACGCTCGTACTGGGCGCGCTTCTTCGAGAGGATCAGGCGGCCTTCCTTGTCCTCCTTCTGAAGGACAAGGGCCTCGATCTCGTCGCCGACCTTGACGACCTCGTTCGGGTCGACGTCGTGCTTGATCGAGAGCTCGCGGCTCGGGATGACACCTTCGGTCTTGTAACCGATGTCGAGCAGGACCTCGTCCCGGTCGACCTTCACGATGACGCCGTCGACGATGTCGCCGTCGTTGAAGTACTTGATCGTCTCGTCGATCGCGGCGAGGAAGGCTTCCTCGTTACCGATGTCGTTGACCGCAACCTGCGGGGTGGTGGCGGTGGTCTCGGTGCTGCTCGTCATGTGGGAAAGGGCTCCGGTGCGGACATTGAAGTCGTAGGTACTGCTACGCCGAGAGCCTTGTATCGCAGCTGCAGAAGCCGGACAGCCTTGGAAGCACCAAACAATGGATCCAATGGATCCTGTGAGGCGCCTCGTGAACCGAGGGACACATACAGATGCGAGCGCGGCCTGCTCGGTCCGAGGCACGCAGGCCCGCAGCGCAACTTGTAGCATACGGGGGCAGCCGGACAGGGTCAATCGCGAAGGCGCACACCCGGGGTGGAACACCATAATTCCGGCACAACTCTTGTTCGCCGCGGCCAAGATGGCCTCTTTCGAGGGCCTGGCATCGGCGCGCTGGGACGAAAACTACAACGACGGTGACGATGAGCCAAGATTTCGAACCGGAAGCCACCCGACGTAATGCGAGCGACGCGGAGAGCAGCCGGGCCAGCCGCGGCTGGTGGGACGGGAATGCCGACGAGTACCAGAGCGAGCACGGCCCCTTCCTCGGCGACGACCGCTTCGTATGGGGACCGGAGGGGCTCGACGAGGCCGATGCCGCGCTGCTCGGCCCCGCCGGATCCCTGAAGGGTCTGGACGTCCTGGAGATCGGTGCGGGCGCCGCCCAGTGCTCGCGCTGGCTCGCGGCCCAGGGCGCCCGGCCGGTGGCGCTGGACCTCTCCCACCGCCAGCTCCAGCACGCGCTGCGGATCGGCGGGGGCGTGCCGCTGGTCGAGGCGGACGCGGGCACGCTCCCGTTCCGGGACGGCTCCTTCGACCTGGCGTGCTCGGCCTACGGGGCGGTCCCCTTCGTCGCGGACCCGGTCCGGGTGTTCCAGGAGGTCAGACGGGTGCTGCGGCCGGGCGGCCGCTGGGTCTTCTCCGTCACGCACCCCATCCGCTGGGCCTTCCCCGACGAGCCCGGACCCGAGGGCCTGTCGGTGGCCGCCTCATACTTCGACCGCACTCCGTACGTGGAACAGGACGACGAGGGCCGCGCGGTCTACGTGGAGCACCACAGGACGCTCGGCGACCGGGTGCGGGACGTGGTGGCCGGCGGCTTCCGCCTGGTCGACCTGGTCGAGCCGGAGTGGCCCGCCTGGAACAGCCAGGAGTGGGGCGGCTGGTCCCCGCTGCGCGGCAACCTGATCCCTGGCACGGCGATCTTCCTCTGCGAGCGGAGCGAGACGGAGGTCCCACCGGCCTGAGGCTGGGGTACTGACGGCGCCGGACCGGCCGCGGCGGGACGGCCGGCGGGGGCGGGCCGGGCCGGGAGGACCGGTGGAGCGCGATGGTCATACAAGCCCACCGGGGCTGTGGACAGCCCGGCACGCCGTCGGCCGCGAGGTACGAGACTGAGTCCGTGATCCGAAACGACGCAATCGACCGTCTCCCCGTCCGTCATGCCGTCGACGAGCTGCTGGCCGCGCTCGACGCGCACGGCACGGCAGTGCTGTGCGCGCCGCCGGGCACCGGCAAGACCACGCTGGTGCCGCTGGTGCTGGCCGAGGCCGGCGCCCGCGTCGTGGTCGCCGAGCCGCGGCGGATAGCGGCGCGCGCGGCGGCGCGGCGGATGGCGTGGCTGCTGGGCGAGAAGGTGGGAGGCCGCGTCGGCTTCACCGTGCGAGGTGAGCGCGTGGTCGGTCGCGAGACCGTCGTGGAGGTCGTGACCACGGGTGTGCTGCTCCAGCGGCTGCAACGCGATCAGGAGCTGGCCGGCGTAGACGTCGTGATGCTCGACGAGTGTCACGAACGCCATCTGGACGCCGACACGGTCGCCGCCTTCCTGCTGGACGTACGGGCCACCCTGCGGCCGGAGCTGCGGCTCCTCGCGGCCTCGGCCACGACGGACGCCGAGGGCTGGGCGAGGCTCCTCGGCGACGCACCGGTGGTCCGGGCCGAAGGCGTCGCGCACCCGGTCGAGGTGTTCTGGGCCCCGCCGGCCCGCCCGGTGCGGCCACCGCACGGGATGCGGGTCGACCCGGCGCTGCTGGCACATGTGGCGTCGGTGGTGCGCAGGGCGCTCGTGGAGCGTGCGGGCGACGTGCTGTGCTTCCTGCCCGGCGTGGGCGAGATCGGCCGGGTCGCGAGCCAGTTGTCGGGGGTGGACGCGGAGGTTCTCCAGGTGCACGGACGGGCGCCGGCCGCGGTCCAGGACGCCGTGCTCGCCGGCGGGGACAGCCGGCGGGTGATCCTGGCGACCTCGGTCGCGGAGTCGTCGCTGACGGTGCCGGGCGTGCGGGTCGTTGTCGACTCCGGTCTGGCGCGCGAGCCGCGTACGGACCACACCCGCGGCCTGAGCGCGCTGGCGACGGTACGGGCCTCGCAGGCTGCCGGCCGGCAGCGGGCGGGCCGGGCCGGGCGTGAGGCGCCCGGGACGGTGTACCGCTGCTGGACGGAGGCGGAGGACGGCCGGCTGCCGCGCTTCCCGGCACCGGAGATCAAGGTCGCGGACCTGACGGCGTTCGCCCTGCACACCGCGTGCTGGGGCGATCCGGCGGCGACCGGGCTCGCACTGCTGGATGCTCCCCCGCCGGGCGCGATGGCCGCCGCTCGCTCCGTACTGTCCGCGGTCGGCGCGGTCGACGGAGCAGGGCGGGCCACCGACCGGGGCGCACGGATGTCGCGGCTGGGGCTGCATCCCCGGCTGGCCCGCGCACTGCTGGACGGCGCCCGGCAGGTGGGTGGACGGCAGGCTGCCGAAGTGGTGGCGCTGCTGAGCGAGGAACCGCCGCGGGAGTACGGGGACGACCTGGCCGGCGCCTGGCGCGCGGCCCGGCGGGGCGGCGACGCGTACGGAGCCAGGTGGCGGGCCGAGGTGCGCCGGCTGGAGTCGTCACTCGGCGGCGTGGGAGGTGGGCAGGTGCGGCCCGGGAAGCCGGGACCGCTCGGGGACGATGCCGTCGCCGGTCTGGTCACCGCGCTCGCGTTCCCCGAGCGGGTGGCCCGGCGGCGCGGCGACGGTGCGTTCCTGATGGCCTCCGGCACCGGTGGCGACCTCGGTACGGGGTCGGCGCTGCGTGCGACCCCCTGGCTGGCGGTCGCCGTCGCCGATCGCCCCGCCACCGCCGCGTCCGCGCGCATACGGCTGGCCGCCGTGCTCGACGAGGACAGCGCCCGCGCTGCCGCCTCGCACCTGCTGACGGATGGGGAGGAGGTGCACTGGGAGGACGGGGACGTCACCGCCCGGCGCGTGGAGCGGCTCGGCGCCGTCGAGCTTTCCGTACGGCCGCTGAGGAACCCCGATGCGGCGCTCGTGCGCCAAGCGCTGCTGGAGGGGCTGCGGCGCGAGGGGCTCGGGTTGCTGCACTGGACGCCTGACGCACGTGGGCTGCGCGAGCGGCTGGCGTTCCTGCACCGGGTGTCCGGCCCGCCGTGGCCGGGGATGTCGGACGGCGAGTTGCTCGAGGCGGCCGGCGAATGGCTGGAGCCGGAGCTGTCCCGTGCCCGGCGGCGGGCGGATCTGGGACGTATCCAGGCGGGGCAGGCGCTGCGGCGGCTGCTGCCGTGGGCGACCGGCGACGCGGCCAGGCTGGACGATCTCGCGCCGGAGCGGATCGAGGTGCCGAGCGGGTCCCGGATACGGGTGGACTACAGCGGGGAGCAGCCGGTGCTCGCGGTGAAGCTCCAAGAGCTGTTCGGGCTGCGCGAGACGCCCGCGGTCGCCGGTGTGCCGGTGCTGGTGCATCTGCTGTCCCCCGCCGGGCGGCCAGCGGCGGTCACCGCCGACCTGGCGTCGTTCTGGCGGGAGGGTTATCGGGCGGTGCGGGCGGAGCTGCGGGGGCGCTACCCGAAGCATCCCTGGCCCGAGGACCCTGCCGCGGCGGAGCCGACCCGGTTCACCAAGGCCCGACTGAGACCCTGACCGGCCGAGGGCCCGGGCCGCCTCGGGCCGGCTCACAGGGGCGGCCCGGACCGCGCCTGACGGGGCGGCCCACCGGGGTCCGGCCCGACTCGGGCTGTGGCCCGGCTCAGGCTGTGGCCGGCTCAGGAGCGGGCTCTGCCACTGGGGTGCCGGGGCGGCGGGCGCGCGCCTCGAGCCACAGGGCGAGCCCGAGGAGACTGCCACCGAGGACGAGGAAGCCCCACGGCAGGTAGGACGTCAGCACAAGCACCAGACGGCGTTGGGAGGTGACCAGTTCGACGGTGGAGTCGACGTAGTCGGGCCGTATCTTCACGTGTCCGGCGAACGCGGTGACCTTGTCGCGGTCGCCGAGCAGGGAGCCGCCGCGCAGCTCCTCCTTGTGGATCTCCTCGCCGTTGACGGGGGCTCCGGTGACGGGTTCGACCCAGAACATCCGCTTGGTGGTGTACCAGCGCGTGGTGCCGGTCTGCTCCTCCAGGGTGGCTGCGTCGATGCCGGGGACGGGCATCTTCTTCGGGAAGGGCACCTTGGTCCAGGGGATGGTCTGCTCGAAGTAGTAGACCTCGAGACCGCGGAACTGCCGGGTGCCCTTGTAGTGGATGGGGGCGGAGGCGCGGGCCTGGGCGTCGAAGTACACGTAGTCCCGTTTCTCGGTCAGGAACGGCCACTTGAACTCGATGCCCTCGCGTCGGACCGGGTCGCCGTCGACCGACTCGCCGGTGGCATGCACGGGCTCCTGGGTGTGCGCGTCGAAGATGTAGCGCTCGGGGATCTGGGAGACCATCCTGCCGTCGGGTCCCTGGATGTGGGAGAGGGAGTCCCACACGACGACGTCGCGTCCCGCGGTCCGCTCGATCCGTTCCGACTCCTCGACGTTGCCCTTGAGGGTCTGCACGATGGTGAGCTTCTCGACGTTTTTCGACTCGAGGGTGCCGTAGTCGAGGAGGACGGCGGGTTTCGCCTCGAGGACCATCTCCTGGTACTGGCCCGCCGGGACCTTGGCGAGCCGGGGGAAGGCGTACCAGCGCAGCAGGGGTGCGAGGGCGGTGAAGAAGACGGCGAGGGCCACGAGTACGAGGCCTGCTCTGCGGCGCACGGTTTCCCCTTACCTCTTCGGGCCGGGGACGGTCGTCAGCAGCGGCTCGGGCGAGGTCTCGCCGGCGGGCGCGCCGATCGCCGTGACGGTCAGCACGAGGGCGAGGGCGGCGGCCAGTCCGATCGCGGCGGCGACGAGAGCGCGCATGCTCTGCCTCCCGGAGACACAGAACTGATAGTGCGTCAGGTCTGGGGCACCGTAGCAACCGGGCCGGGAGAAGAGAACACGAAGCACCGCCCCGCTCCCGGCGTCCGGGAAAGGGCGGCGCTCGCGCGGTCAGGCGGTCAGGCGGTTGGCGAAGGGGAAGGAGACGGGGACGGGGACGGGGACGAGGAGGGAGCGGGGGAAGGGGAGGGGGCGGGGGCCTCCGTCGCCGGCGCCGTCACCTTCAGCTCGATGTCCAGGCTTCCACCGCCAGGAGCCGTGAGCCGGAGCACGAAGGTGCCCTCGGCCTCGTCCGTGAAGACCTTGGGGAGTTCGAGGACTCCGTCGGCGCCGGTCCTGAGCCCGGTGAGGGTGCGGACGACCGTCCCGTCGGCGTTCTTGAAGTACGGGCCCTTGTCGTTCACCGTCGCGTCGTCCTTGGAGACGATCATCGTGGCCGTGACGGCGACACCGGATGCGGCCGCGCCGTCGCAGGCCGCCCGGACGCGGATGACATCGGCGAACTCGCCGCCCGTGGTCGCCTCGAGCGCCGCGGTGTCGGTCCGGACGAGAGTGTCCGCTTCCCGTTCGGTGACGGTGGCCGTGAACTCGACGCCGGGCAGCGAGCGCTGGACGACCGTGGCCCGCACCGAGAAGTCACCGGTCCGCTCGCCGGCGATCAGCGCCGGTGCGCTGACCGTGCCGTCGGCGCCGGTGGCCGCCACCACGTCCGTCCGTCCACCGGCGAACCGGGCGTCGGTGTCCCCGACGACCATGAACCGGACCGCGACCTTGGCGACGGGCTGTCCCTTGGCGTTCTCCGCGCGGACCGTGGCCCGCTCGGCGAACTCGCGGCCGGCCACTGCCGTCAGCGGCCCGGTGCCGGCGTCCTCGATGCGTGTCACGGGCGCGGGCGCCGGCGGCGGTGTGGTGGTCGGAGGCGGGGTCGGCGTCGGCGGGGGTGTCGGCTTCGGCGCAGGGGCCGGCTCCGACGGATCGGGGCTCGGCTTGGGCTTCGCCGCGGGCTTCGACGTGCTCGGCGGCGGGGTCGGGGTGGGGAGCGGACCCGAGCTGTCGGGACCGTCGCCCACCGGCAGCCGGCCCTGGCCGTCGGGGACCTCGTGCGTGCCACGCTTGTAGTACTCGAACCAGGACAGCACCGTACGCAGGTACTCCCGCGAGTGGTTGTAGCCCAGGATCGCCTGGTCGAGGTCGGCCTTGTTGCCGAGGTCCCGGCCGCCGGCGCACAGGTAGCGCCCAGCGGCGAGCGCCGCGTCGTAGATGTTGTTCGGGTCCTTGCGGCCGTCCCCGTTGGCGTCCTGACCCCAGGTCTGCCACGTCTGCGGGATGAACTGCATCGGCCCGACGGCGCGGTCGTACACCGGGTCGTCGTCGTAGGCGCCGTTGTCGCTGTCCTTGATGTTCGCGAAGCCGACACCGTTGAGGACAGGACCGAGGATCGGGGCGAGCGTCGTGCCGTTGGCGTCCACCCGGCCGCCGCGGGCCTGGCCGGACTCGACCTTGCCGATCGCGGCGAGCAGCTGCCAGGGCAGCCGGCAGGCCGGGTCCGACGCGGCGATGGTCCGCTCGGCCTGCTTGTACGCGGCGAGGACGGAGGCGGGTATACCGGCCTCACCCGCGCCGAGTTCCGGCAGAACGACCGAAGTGTCGGGCTTGTCGGGCGTGTTCAGCGGGGGAAGGTCGGTGTAGTACGGGGAGTTGCCGGTGACCGGGGTGCCCGGCACCGGAGTCGCCTCCGACGCCTCCTGCCCGGCGCCCGAAGCGGTCGGCGTGACGCCCGGCGCCTGTGACGCCGAGAGCGCGGCCACCGCCGCGGCGGCCACGGCCGTCGTCGTCGCTCCCCTGCGCAGTCGGCGGCCGAATTGCGCTGCCATCTGTGGTTCCCTCCCCGTCAGCGGCTGTTCGCACTCCCCAGCGCGGACTCACGTGACCCTAGTGCACGGTGCGACATCCGGACACCGTGCCCTGACCCGTTTTCACCACTTCGCCACGACCTGCTCTTCCTGGATTCCGGACCCGTGTCCCCACCAGGGCATCACGCATACTGATCAGCACTGATCAAAAACGGTCACAGGGGGCATCGCCATGCCGTTCACACTCAGCCACGCCGCCGCGGTACTACCGGGCATCCGCAGAGACGGGACCGCCCGTGGGCCGCTGTTCGCCTCGGCGCTCGTGCTGGGCTCGTTCGCGCCGGACACGACGTACTTCGCGGCCAGCGTCCTTCCCGGTGCGATGGAGTTCGGGGCGGTGACGCACGGGCCGCTCGGCGTGCTGACGGTCGACGTCGCCATCACCGCGGTGCTCGTGGCCCTCTGGCTGCTGATGCGCGACCCGCTGGTGGCCCTGCTGCCGGCGCCATGGCGTGGACGCGCGTACGCGCTGCTGCGGGGCCGGCCCGCGGCCGGCCGGCCGCCGCTGGCGACCGCGATGTGGTTCTACGTCTCGGCGGTCGCCGGGGCGAGCACGCATGTGGTGTGGGACGCGTTCACCCACTTCGACCGGTGGGGTGTGCGGGCGGTGCCGATGCTCGCGGAGCCCGTCGCCGGCTTTCCCCTCTACACGTACACGCAGTACGGCAGTTCGGCGGCGGCGCTGGTCGCGCTGGTGTGGTTCCTGAGCACCGCGCTGCGCCGCGCGCCGGCTGTGCCCGCACCGCCCGTCCCGGTGCTCGGCCGCCGGGCCCGGCTGCTCACGGCCGGCCTGCTCGTGGTGTGCGTGGCGGCGGGCGTCGTGCACCGCTGTGTGCGCTGGTACCGGTACTGGGGCGGGATCGACACGCCGCTCGACATCATCCCGACGGCGTGCTTCGGCGCGGGGGCCGGGCTCGCGGTGGGCCTGGTGCTGTACGCGACGGCGGTACGCCTCCGGGAACGCCGTCGCCGGCCGGCCGAAGCGGACCCGCGGGACACCGCCGAACCCGACCGCGCGGGCGTCGCGTGAACGAGCGCCGCTCACCACACGCGTAAGACGAGCGCCACTCACCGGGGCGCCACTCACCGCCCTCTCCGGAACGGACCCGCCCCGGAACGGACCCGCCCCGCAGCGGCCCCGGGCCCGGCGGCCCGGGGTCCGCCCACGTCAGTGCGCCGCCGACTCCCAGTCGGGACCCGAGCCCACCGAGACGTCCAGGGGAGCCCGCAGCGACACCGCCGACGCCATCTCGCGGCGCACCAGTGCCTCCACCTCCTCGCGCTCCCCCGGAGACACCTCGAGCACGATTTCGTCGTGGACCTGAAGCAGCAGCCTGGACGACAGCTTCGCCTCCGTCAGCGCCCGGTCCACGTTCAGCATGGCGACCTTCACGATGTCCGCCGCCGTGCCCTGGATCGGGGCGTTGAGCGCCATCCGCTCCGCGGCCTCCCGCCGCTGCCGGTTGTCGCTGGTGAGGTCGGGCAGATAGCGCCGGCGACCCAGCATCGTCGCCGTGTACCCCGTCGCCCTGGCCTCGTCCACGACCCGCCGCAGGTAGTCCCGCACCCCGCCGAAGCGCTCGAAGTACGTGTCCATCAGGACCCGCGCCTCGGCCGGTTCGATGTTCAGCTGCTGGGAGAGGCCGAACGCGGAGAGCCCGTACGCCAGTCCGTACGACATGGCCTTGATCTTGCGCCGCATCTCCGCATCGACGGCGGACCGCTCCACGGAGAAGACCTGGGAGGCGACCGTCGTGTGCAGGTCCTCCCCCGAGGTGAACGCCTCGAGCAGGCCCTCGTCCTCCGAAAGGTGGGCCATCACCCGCAGTTCGATCTGGCTGTAGTCCGCGGTCATCAGGGACTCGAAGCCCTCGCCCACCACGAACCCGCGGCGGATCAGACGGCCCTCGTCGGTGCGGACCGGCACGTTCTGCAGGTTCGGGTCGGTGGACGACAACCGCCCCGTCGCGGCGACGGTCTGGCTGAACGTGGTGTGGATCCGGCCGTCGGCGGCGATGGTCTTGATCAGGCCCTCGACCGTCGAACGCAGCCGCGCCTGCTCGCGGTGGCGCAGCATGATGACCGGCAGCTCGTGCTCGGTCTGGGCGGCCAGCCACGCGAGCGCGTCGGCGTCGGTGGTGTAGCCCGTCTTGGTCTTCTTGGTCTTCGGCAGGTTCAGCTCGCCGAAGAAGACCTCCTGCAGCTGCTTCGGTGACCCGAGGTTGAACTCGTGGCCCACCGCCGCGTGCGCCTCCTTCACCGCCTGCTGAACGGCGCCCGCGAACTGCTGCTCCATCGCCTCGAGGTGGGCGCGGTCGGCGGCGATGCCGCTGCGCTCCATCCGGGCGAGCAGCAGCGAGGTGGGCAGCTCCACGTCGTGCAGCAGGTCGGTCGCGCCGACCTCCTTCAGCTTCTCGCCGAACGCCTCACCGAGGTCGAGCACGGCCCGGGCCTGGGCCATCAGCGCGTCTGCCTCGGCCTGCTCGTCGGCGCCGAAGGCCAGCTGCCCGTCCGCGGCGGCCGGGGCCAGCTCCCGGTGCAGATACTCGACCGACAGGGCGTCCAGCGCGAAGGACCGGCGCCCGGGCTTGACCAGATAGGCCGCGAGGGCGGTGTCCATGGTGATGCCGGCGATGCCCCAGCCGTGCTCGGGGAAGACCCGCAGCGCGTCCTTGGCGTTGTGCATGACCTTCGGCCGGGACGGGTCGGAGATCCAGGCGGCGAAGGCCCGCTCGTCGGACTCGTCGAGCTGGGTCGTGTCGAACCAGGCCGCCTTGCCGTCCGCGGCGGCCAGCGCGACCTCGCTGACGCTGCCCACGCCCAGCGCCCACGCCGCGACGGTGGCCACGCCGAGCGGCTGCTTGCCGTGCTGCTCCAGCCAGTACGCCACCTCGCCGGCGCCCAGCACGCTGCCGTCGAGCTCCACACCGGCCTCGGGGGCCGCGGGCTCCTCGTCCGCCGCGCCGGGGTCGACCGAGAGCAGCCGTTCGCGCAGGCTCGGGTTCCGGATCTCGAGGACTTCGAGGAAGCCCTTCAGCGCCGTCCTGTCGTACGGCTCGCGCTCCAGGTCGGTGACCGTCTTGGGCAGCTCCACGTCACGCACGAGCTCGGTGAGGTGGCGGTTGAGCTTGACGGACTCCAGGTGGTCGCGCAGGGACTGCCCGACCTTGCCCTTGATCTCGTCCGCGCGCTCGACGAGCTCCGCGAACGAGCCGAACTGGTTGATCCACTTCGTCGCCGTCTTCTCACCCACGCCGGGGATGCCGGGGAGATTGTCCGACGGGTCGCCGCGCAGCGCGGCGAAGTCCGGGTACTGCTGCGGGGTGAGGCCGTACTTCTCCTCGACCTTCGCCGGGGTGAAACGGGTCAGCTCGGAAACGCCCTTGGTCGGATACAGCACGGTGGTGTGCTCGCTGACCAGCTGGAAGGAGTCCCGGTCGCCGGTGACGATCAGCACCTCGAAACCGGCGGCCTCCGCCTGGGTCACGAGGGTCGCGATGACGTCGTCCGCCTCGAAGCCGTCGACGGCGAACCGGTGCGCGTTCATCGTGTCGAGCAGCTCGCCGATCAGCTCGACCTGCCCCTTGAATTCGTCCGGGGTCTTGGAGCGGTTCGCCTTGTACTCGGGGAAATCGGCCTGGCGCCAGGTCTTGCGGGAGACGTCGAACGCCACCGCGAAATGCGTGGGCGCCTCGTCACGCAGGGTGTTCGCGAGCATCGACGCGAAGCCGTAGACGGCGTTGGTCGTCTGGCCGCTCGCGGTCGTGAAATTCTCCGCGGGCAGCGCGAAGAACGCCCGGTACGCCAAGGAGTGCCCGTCCATGAGGAGCAGGCGCGGTCGGTTGTCTGCCGTCTTCTTCGATGCCGTCTCAGCCACGTCCCCGATCCTGCCATGCACCACTGACATTCCTGACCGCACCGTCCTCCAGGCATCGGCTGTCACAGGGGCGTGACAGGATTCGGACAGACAGCATCGACGCACCAGCACCGGCACGGCTCAAGGGAGAGCGCGATGGCCAGCAAGCCGCCCTCAGGGGACCCGGTCCAGGACGCCCCGCAGGTCACGGCCCCGCAGCATGCGGCGGCCGGTCTGCCCGGCGTCGGACACACGCTGCGCGTCGCGCAGCAGCAGATGGGTGTGGGCCGCACCGCGCGCACCCTGCTGAAGGTGAACCAGAAGGACGGTTTCGACTGTCCTGGATGCGCCTGGCCCGAGGGCGAGAAGCGCCACGTCGCGGAGTTCTGCGAGAACGGCGCGAAGGCCGTCGCCGAGGAGGCGACGCTGCGCCGGGTGACGCCCGAGTTCTTCGCGGCGCACCCGCTGCCCGATCTCGCGAACCGCAGCGGGTACTGGCTGGGCCAGCAGGGTCGGATCACCCGGCCCATGTATCTCCCGGAGGGCGCCGACCGGTACGAGCCGGTGAGCTGGGAGCGGGCCTTCTCGATCATCGCCGAGGAGCTGGGCGCGCTCGACTCCCCCGACGAGGCGCTGTTCTACACCTCCGGCCGTACCAGCAACGAGGCGGCGTTCCTGCTCCAGCTGTTCGCCCGCGAGTTCGGCACGAACAATCTGCCCGACTGCTCCAACATGTGCCACGAGTCCTCCGGCTCCGCGCTCACGGAGACGATCGGCATCGGCAAGGGCAGCGTCTCTCTCGAGGACCTGCACCGGGCGGACCTGATCATCGTCGCCGGACAGAATCCGGGCACCAACCATCCCCGTATGCTCAGCGCCCTCGAGAAGGCCAAGGCCGCCGGCGCCCGGATCATCTCGGTGAATCCGCTGCCCGAGGCGGGCCTGGAGCGGTTCAAGAACCCGCAGTCCGCCCGCGGCCTGCTCAAGGGCACCGCGCTGAACGATCTGTTCCTCCAGATCCGCATCGGCGGCGACCAGGCGCTGTTCCGGCTCCTGAGCAGACTGGTACTCGAGACCGAGGGCGCGGTCGACGAGGACTTCGTCCGCGAACACACGCACGGCTTCGAGGAGTTCGCGGCAGCCGCGCGGGCCGCCGACTGGGAGACCACGCTCGCCGCGACCGGCCTGGCCCGCGAGGAGATCGAGCAGGCCCTGCGGATGGTGCTGGCCTCGCGCCGCACCATCGTCTGCTGGGCGATGGGGCTCACCCAGCACAAGCATTCCGTCGCCACCATCCGTGAGCTGGTCAACTTCCTCCTGCTCCGCGGCGACATCGGCCGTCCCGGCTCCGGCGTCTGCCCCGTGCGCGGCCACTCCAACGTGCAGGGCGACCGGACCATGGGCATCTTCGAACGGCCCGCCCCCGCCTTCCTCGACGCACTGGAGAAGGAGTTCGGTTTCGCCCCGCCGCGCCACCACGGGCTGGACGTCGTCCGGTCCATCGAGGCACTGCGGGACGGGAAGGCGAAGGTGTTCTTCGCGATGGGCGGCAACTTCGTGTCGGCGAGCCCGGACACCGCGGTCACCGAGGCCGCGATGCGCCGCGCCCGGCTGACCGTGCACGTCTCGACCAAACTGAACCGCTCGCACACCGTCACCGGCCGGCGGGCGCTCATCCTGCCGACCCTGGGCCGCACCGACAAGGACGTCCAGGCCGACGGCCGGCAGGTGGTGACCGTCGAGGACTCGATGGGCATGGTCCACGCCTCCCGGGGCAACCTCCCGCCCGCGAGCCCCCATCTGCTGTCGGAGCCCGCCATCGTCGCGCGGATGGCCCGGGCGGTGCTCGGGGCCGCCTCCGCCACCCCCTGGGAGGAGTTCGAGCGGGACTACGGCACGATCCGCGACCGGATCGCGCGTGTGGTGCCCGGCTTCGAGGACTTCAACGCGAAGATCGCCCGCCCCGGCGGCTTCACCCTGCCGCACGCCCCGCGCGACGAGCGCCGCTTCCCCACCGCCACCGGCAAGGCCAACTTCACGGCCGCGCCCGTCGAGTACCCCGAGATCCCCGAGGGCCGGCTGCTGCTGCAGACGCTCCGCTCGCACGACCAGTACAACACCACGATCTACGGCCTCGACGACCGCTACCGCGGCATCAAGGGCGGCCGCAGGGTCGTCCTGGTCAACCCCGAGGACGCCCGCGAGCTCGGCCTGGCCGACGGCTCGTACGCGGACCTGGTCGGCGAGTGGAAGGACGGCGTCGAGCGCCGCGCCCCCGGCTTCCGCGTCGTGCACTACCCGACGGCCCGCGGCTGCGCCGCCGCGTACTACCCGGAGACCAATGTGCTGGTCCCGCTGGACTCCACGGCGGACACCAGCAACACCCCCGCCAGCAAGTCCGTGATCGTACGTCTGGAACAATCACCGACCGTCTAAGCGTTCGCTCAGCCAGTAGGACGAGCGGACCACCACCAGGACCAGACGGTACGACGATCGGAGCCGGCCCCATGGGCGAGCAGACCACCGTGAAGTTCCCACAAGCGGTCATCGAGGAGTACGCCGAGCTCGGCGTGGACCTCCCCGCGCTGTTCTCCGCCGGGGACCTGGGCACCCGCATGGGCGTCCAGATCATCGAGGCCTCCGCGGACCGCGTCGTCGGGACCATGCCCGTCGAGGGCAACACCCAGCCGTACGGCCTGCTGCACGGCGGCGCCTCCGCCGTGCTGGCCGAGACCCTCGGCTCCGTCGGCTCCATGCTCCACGGCGGCCCCTCGAAGATCGCCGTCGGTGTGGACCTCAACTGCACCCACCACCGCGGCGCCCGCTCCGGCATCGTCACCGGTGTCGCCACGCCCGTCCACCGCGGCCGCTCCACGGCCACCTACGAGATCGTGGTCACCGACGAGCACGACAAGCGGGTCTGCTCGGCACGTCTCACCTGCCTGCTCCGCGACAACGGCCAGGGCTGAGCACAACGAAGCCCGGCGCGGCAAAGCTCGGCACAGCCGGACACGGCACAACGAAAAGCAGGGCCGGGAAGCCCGAAGGCTTCCCGGCCCCGCTGATTCACCGGCCGTCAGGCAGCGCCCTCACCGAGGTACGCCTCCCGGATCCTGGAGTCCGCCAGCAGATCCGCCGCCGGACCCGACATCGCGACCGCACCCGTCTCCAGGACATAGCCGCGGTTGGCCAGCCCCAGAGCCTGTGTGGCGTTCTGCTCGACGAGCAGCACCGTCGTGCCCTGCTTGTTGATCTCCTCGACGATGTCGAAGATCTGCTGCACGATCAGCGGCGCCAGACCCATCGACGGCTCGTCCAGCAGCAGCAGCTCCGGCTTGCCCATCAGCGCCCGGCCGATCGCGAGCATCTGCTGCTCACCGCCCGACAAGGTGCCGGCGAGCTGAGAACGCCGCTCGGCCAGACGCGGGAAGAGCGTGAACACCCGGTCCATCTCGGCCGCGTCGGGCGACTTGAAGCGGTACGCGCCCATCTCCAGGTTCTCCCGCACGGTCATCCGCGCGAAGACCCGGCGGCCCTCCGGCACATGGTTGATGCCGAACCGCACCAGTTCGTGCGACTTGATGCCGTCGATGCGCTCGTCATGCAGCAGCACCTCGCCGTGACGCGGCTGCAGCATGCCGGAGATCGTGCGGAGCGTCGTCGTCTTGCCCGCGCCGTTGCCACCCAGCAGGGCGACGATCTCACCCTTGCGGACGATCAGATCAATGCCCTTGATCGCCTCGACGGCGCCGTAGAACACCCGGACGCCCTTGAGTTCGAGCAGGGTGTCCTGCACGGCGCCGGTCCCGCCGGCGCCCTTCTCGAGTTCGGTCGTCGTGCTCACTTGCCGCTCTCCTCGTCCGACGCGGATCCACCAGACGCCGTCTCGTCCGACGCCGTCTCGTCCGGAACGGAATCGCCGTCCGAACCGGACGCGCCCTCGGACCCGGGCTCACCGTCCGAACCGGACTCGGACTCGCCCTCGACCGCGGCGGCCTCGGAACCGGACTGCTCCGGCTCGTCGTCCGCGTCGGCCCCGGCTTCCGGACCCGACTCCTCCGACCCGTCACCGGCCGGCTCGTCCCCGTCGGAGTCGGCGGACTCGGCGGACTCGGCGGAAGCATCCACCGGGCCACGCTGCTCCGCGATCACGGGCTCGTCCGGAGCCGCCCCCGGCGCCTCGGCCGACACACCCAAGTACGCCTCGATCACCGCCGGGTGCTGCTGCACCTCGCTCGGCGTCCCCTCGGCGATCTTCTTGCCGAAGTTGAGGACCATGACCCGGTCCGCCACCGACATCACCAGACGCATGTCGTGCTCGATCAGCAGCACGCTCACGCCCAGCTCCGAGTTGATCCGGCGGATCAGCTGCTCGAGCTCCAGCTTCTCCGTCGGGTTCGTACCGGCCGCCGGCTCGTCGAGCAGCAGCACCTGCGGATCCGTCGCAAGCGCCCTCGCGATCTCCAGGCTGCGCTGATCACCGTACGAAAGGCTGCCGGCGATCTCGTTGAGCTTGCTCTCCAGACCGACGAACTTCAGCAGCCGGTGCGCCCGCTCGTCGCTCTCCCGCTCCGCCCTACGGGCGTTCGGAAGACCCAGCATGATCGACACCGGACCGGCCTTCAGCCGGGTCTCCGCAGCGATCTTCACGTTCTCCAGCGCCGTCAGCGCCGCGAACAACCGGATGTTCTGGAACGTACGCGCCAGACCCAACCGGTTCACGATGTGCGGCTTGGCCCCCAGCAGCTCCTTGTTGTCGCCGTCCCTCGGAAGGAACGTGATCCGCCCCTCCTGCGGCTTGTACACACCCGTCAGCGAGTTGAACAGCGAGGTCTTACCCGCACCGTTCGGACCGATCACGGCGAGCACCTCACCGCGGCGCATCCCCAGCTCGACATTGTCCAAGGACGTCAGACCGCCGAACCGAAGCGTCACACCGGAAGCCTCGAGAACATTGTCCACACCGGCCCCCGACCCCCCGGCCGGAGCGGCCGCACCCTTCGTCACATCCGTCGTCATCGGACCGCACCTCCCGCCGGCTCCGTCATCGCATCGGCGTCGCCGACGCCTTCCTGCGCCAACTTGAACTCGCGTTGCCGTCGGCGGGAAGGCCACACACCCTGCGGCCGGTAGATCATCATGACCACCAGCAGCGCACCCAGGTACATGTAGCGGTCGGCCGGCTCCACCCACTCGCGGAGTACCTCCGGCAGCCACACCAGGATCGCCGCGCCCAGCAGCACACCGGGGATCGACCCCATGCCACCGAAGATGACGTAGGCCAGCACCAGGATGGAGTTGAGGATGATGAAGTTCTCTGGGTTGAAGTACCCGACCTTGCTCGCGTAGAAGACACCGGCGATACCCGACGTCGACGCACCGATCGCGAACGCCATCAGCTTGAAGCGGACCGTGTCGACACCGTTGGCCGCGGCGGCCACCTCGTCCTCACGGATCGCCGTCCACGCACGGCCCACCCGGGAGTGCTCCAGCCGCGTGAAGACGATGATCAGAATGACGATCACCGTGACCAGCAGATACCAGTACGGCATCCGCTCCAGCGACCACTCGTACCCGAAGGCGGAGAACTTCGGCACCTGCCGGGCGCCGGCCGGACCGTTGGTGATCCCGTCGGCGTTCTTCGCCACCAGGTACACGATCTCGTGGAAGCCCAGCGTCACGATCGCCAGATAGTCACCGCGCAGCCGCAGCGTCGGCGCACCGAGCAGCACACCCGCGATCAGACAGGTGACCACGGCCACCGGAATGATCAGGAAGTTGTTCAGGACGATCGGCGGCTCCACCGGAAGACTGCCCGTCCAGAACGCCGCGCTGTAGGCGCCGACCGCGAAGAAGGCCACGAAGCCCAGGTCGAGCAGACCCGCCCAGCCGATCACCACGTTCAGGCCGATGGCCAGCAGGGCGTAGGTGGCGATCTGGTCGATCAGCACCGTCTGCCAGAAACCCGTCAGCTGGCCGGGGATGAACACCACCGCGAGCAGCAGGGCGATCAGCACCGCCCACTTGACCTTCGGCTGGGTACGCACCGCATCCCGCGCCTGAAGCAGCGGAGCCCACTTCGTTGCCGACCGGGCGCCCTCCGCCGCCTTCGACACCTGCGAGGAGCCGAACTCCCGTACCAGCCAGATGACCACGGCGAGACCCAGGCAGACCCACAGCTTCACTCCGGTGAAACTGGTCCTCACGGAGTAGAACAGATCACGCGTATTACCCTGCTCGCCGATCATTATCGTGACCAGCAGACTCAGCGCCAACAAGGCGCCCAACCGCTTGAACCGCGGCTGCTGATACCAGGCGGTCTTGCGCAGTTTCGCCGCCGCGGACGGCGACTTCACCGACGTGTTCGCACTCATGCCGTCCTCCCCACACGCTCGCCGAGGATGCCGGTCGGGCGGAACATCAGCACTGCGATCAGTACGACGAACGCACCCACATGACGCCACTCACCACCGAAGATCGGCACCGTCAGGGTCTCCACGATGCCCAGCATCAGACCACCGAGCATGGCACCGCGGATGTTGCCGATACCGCCGACGACCGCCGCGGCGAACGCGGTGATGCCGGGGATGAAGCCCATGTCGAACTTGACCTGCGTGAACGTGCCGTACAGGAAGCCCGCCGCGCCACCGAGCACACCGCCGATGACGAACGTGCGCGAGACGACCTTGTCGATGTCCACGCCCATCAGGCCGGCGACCTCGGCGTCCTGCGACACGGCCCGGATACCGGAACCGAGCTTCGTCCGGTTCACCACCAGGTCGAGACCGACCATCATGACCACGGCCGACGCGAGCAGCAGCAGCTGCGTCACATTCAGATCGGCACCGAAGACGGAGAGAACCTTCTTGTTCTCGTACGCCGAGGGCATCGGCAGCGGGTCACGGCCGAAGAGCTTGCCCGCGAGGTTGTAGAGGAAGAAGGATGCACCGATCGCGGTGATCAGGAAGATGAGCCGTGGAGCACCTCTGCGGCGCAGCGGCCGATAGGCGACCTTCTCCAGGCCGTACGCCGTGAGAGCGCCGAAGGCCGCACCGGCCGCGAGACCGAGCGCCACGAACCCGGCCGAGGCGAGACCCGAGGGAGCATCCCCCGGCACCACCACGGTCAGAGCGATGAGACCGCCGTAGGCACCCAGCATGAACACCTCGCTGTGCGCGAAGTTGATCAGCTGGAGCACGCCGTAGACGAGGGTGTAACCAATGGCGATGACGGCATAGATGGAGCCGAGCACCACCCCTAGGACCAGATAGTCCCAGAATTCAACAAGGGACATCGAACGAACTTCCTTGTGGGAGCTGAGCGGGCGGGCCGGTGGTGCGATCGGCACACAACTGGGGCCCGCGCCATGTGTGCGGGGACGGCGCCGGGCCGCGTCCTACGGGAAGTGGACGCGGCCCGGCGCCCGGATCAGCTGCCTGCCAGCTCTTCGATGGAGCCCTGGTACTCGATCTTGCCGCTCTTGACCTGGTACAGGTAGATGCTCGAGATCTTCAGCTCGCCCTTGTCGTCGAAGGAGAACTCCTTCGTCAGACCCTTGTACGAGCCCTTCGACAGCGCGTCGTAGACGCTCGCGCGGTCCGCCTTGTCACCCAGCTTCTTCAGCTCCTGGATGACGTAGTTGGTGAGGTCGTAGGCCTCGGCCGAGTACGTGCCCGGGTCGACCTTGAACTTCTTCTTGTAGTCCGCGGTGAACTGCTTGGTGCTCGCCTCGACCGTGGCGTCCGTGCACGGGCAGGTGAGGAACCAGTTGTTCGCCGCGTCACCGGCCAGCTCGACGAACTTCATGTCGTTCGTGCCGTCACCGGAGACCGCCGCGCCCTTGTAGCCGGCCTCGGCCAGCTTCACCGCGAACGGGGCCGCGTCCTGGTAGTAGCCCGCGTAGATCAGCGCGTCGGCCTTGGAGTTGACGACGTCCTTGGCGGCGGCGCTGTAGTCCGGGGTCTTGGCCGGGACGGACTTCTTGACGACCTCGACACCGGCCGCCGTGAGCTTCTCGTTGGCGACCTTGGCCAGGCCCACGCCGTAGTCCGACTTGTCGTCGACCAGGTAGACCTTCTTGGCCTTCAGCTTCTTCGCGTAGTAGTCCGCCATGCCGGCGCCCTGGGCGCTGTCGTTGGGGACACCGCGCAGGAACGTCTTGAAGCCCTGGTCGGTCAGGCCCGGGTTGGTCGCCGACGGGGAGATGGCGGTCAGACCCGCGTCACCCAGCAGGGGGGCCGCCGAGTTCGTGGGGCCGGAGAACGCCGGACCCACCAGCGCGACGACCTCCGGGTCGTCGATCGCCAGCTGCGCCGCACCCGTCGCTTTCTCGGGCAGACCCTGGTCATCGGCTGCGAAGTACTCGAGCTTCACGCCGAGGTCGCCCTTGGCGTTGGCCTGCTCGATGGCGAGCTGGATGCCCCGCTCCATGTTCTGGCCCAGCGCGACGTTGTCACCGGAGAGCGGTCCCTGGAACGCGATCTTCAGCGTGTCGCCACTGGCGCCGGAGTCACTCGCACAGCCAGAGAGCGCGAGAGCGCCCACAGCCAGCGGTATGGCGAGCCTGACGATGTTCTTGTTCAGCACTAGGAACCCCTTGGAGCCGCCCGAACGATCTTGTCTGCGGAGGAAGTTGACCTTCCCTCGCAGGACACCGCCAATCGGTGCGGTGTGCGGGGAATGTAATCGCGCGTTCGGGCACACGCATAGGTGACCGAACGATGTGTGATCGCCCTGTGACCTGAGTCATGCGCCGGAAACAGAACACCCCTTACCGGCGACCGGACATCTCAGCAATGATCCAGAACTTCCCGACATAGTCCTACGTGATCTTCCCCATCACGTTTCTCCATGCGCCGACAAGGGTCCTGAACAGGGACTCTTCCGTCGCCACCAGCCACCGGAACTGGCCGGAACATGCCCCGGCGAACCCCGCCCCACACCTCGGGGACGGCGCCGGCGTCTCACCGGACGGCGTCCCCCTGCCGGGAGGCGACACCGTAGCGTGCAACGGCCCGCGGCGCGGCCGAATCGAAAACGACCTTCACAACATCCCCCGGAACATCACAGGACCCCCGGTCACCGTGTGACCGAGGGTCCCGTCCGTCCGCATACCGTCTACTGGCCCGACTGCTCCTTGGCCGCCTTCTTCTCCTCGGCGTCCTCGATGACCGCCTCGGCGACCTGCTGCATCGACAGCCGCCGGTCCATGGACGTCTTCTGGATCCACCGGAACGCCGCCGGCTCCGTCAGCCCGTACTGCGTCTGCAGAATGCTCTTCGCCCGGTCCACCAGCTTGCGTGTCTCCAGCCGCTGCGAAAGGTCGGCGACCTCTTTCTCCAGGGCCTTCAGCTCGGTGAACCGCGACACGGCCATCTCGATCGCCGGCACGACATCGCTCTTGCTGAACGGCTTCACCAGATAGGCCATGGCTCCGGCGTCCCGCGCCCGCTCCACGAGATCGCGCTGCGAGAAAGCGGTGAGCATCAGAACCGGCGCGATGGACTCCTCGGCGATCTTCTCCGCCGCGGAGATCCCGTCGAGCACGGGCATCTTCACATCGAGAATGACCAGATCCGGCCGGTGCTCCCGCGCCAGCTCCACCGCCCGCTGCCCGTCACCGGCCTCACCGACGACCGAGTAGCCCTCTTCCTCGAGCATCTCTTTGAGATCGAGCCTGATCAGAGCCTCGTCCTCGGCGATGACGACACGGGTCGTCAGCGGCGGGACATGCGACTGGTCGTCATCGTCTTCGATGGGCTGGGGCGACTCGGGGGCGGTCACGGGACTCCTTGGGGCGAGGGAGGTCACTGCTCTTAGAGCCTACCTAGCTGAAGGCGGTGACCCTCACCCGGTACACTGCCGATCTACAACCTTGCCGGGTTGATGGAAGGGTAGACATGATCGCCTCAAAAGCGATTGCTCGAAAGGGCGTGCGGGTTCGAATCCCGCACCCGGCACTCTTTACCTGGAACTTTCGTAAGGGTCCGTCGACAGAGTCGGTGGGCCCTTACGCCCTCCGGAGCTGATGTCGGGCAGGCTGGTGGCCCTGCTGTCGCGTCGGCTGGATGCCGGGTTCCACTGCCCGGGCGGGTGATGTTGTCGTTGGGGCGGTGGACGTAGTGGTCAGCCGGGGTTTGGCAGCATCGCGAGCTGTTCGAGTGCGGCGGTGATCTCGTCGGCCCAGGGCCAATGCTTGACGAGTCGGAAGATCTTGCGGCGGCGAGTTAGGTGGCTGCGGGGAATAGGCGGAATCGCCGGCGGCAAGGTTCCCAAGGGCCGCGCCTTGCCGGTGAGACCGAGCATGGGCATCCAGGCCAGCAGGTGGAGAGCAGTCTGGACGATCTCGAGCCAGACGCTGTTCTGGGCTGTCGTGTGGAGGGGCCGGTGGCCTGGGCGGCCCGGATCTGATCCTCAGCTCGGGCCCGCAGCCGGTGACGGAGCTTGAGTTCGACGATCATCCGGTCAGGGGTGTTGGTCGCGAAGCAGGTGATCCGCATGCCGTACGCGTCTGTGATTCTCAACTGGGCGCGCGATGGGTCGTGCCTTTCGGACGATCAGTCACATGCCCTTCGGCCAGCCGTCCAAGAGCTCGCTGCCCTCGGGCACTCGTACGCCTCTCCATCCCGATCGCCGGACCCGCACCCTCTAGCAGTACTGGCACGCCTCGGCTTTGTCAGGGCCTCTCCCGCCCTCCCCGGCATTACCCGGATCAGGCTGCCCTCAGCTCCCCCTCTGCTACGGCGGTGAAGGCTTCTCTCCTCCACGCCGAACCACAGCGCCTCACGGCGCAACTCGCAGAAGAGCCAGGCTCCACGGGGCGCAGCGACTCCTCCGCGCAGAGCCATACCTCCTTGCCCACCCGGCCACCGCCTCGTCGTCTCACTAGATCGCGCGTCGGGCCGACACCGGGCGGGACCAGCCGTTGCGCACCAACAACTTGCGCACGCCCTGGACCGTGCAGGTCAGGTGGAAGCCCAGCCGATCACCGTCTTAACACGGCTCAGGGTCCAGCGCTGGTCTTCCCAGCCGTGCGCGGCCGGCCCCATGGCCAGCTCCGCCTCCAGCTGGGCGAACCGCTTCTCGCTCAGCCTCGGCAGCGACGCCAGCCCTGCGACCGCACGCGCGCGGACCACGCCCAACCCACATCTGCCGCCATCGATGCACCAAGGGATGCTGAGCCGCAGGCCCTTGGTGATCCCTGAGCTCGCCTCGCCCTGGGCGAACCTCCGGCCTGAGCCATAACCCCTGCGCGGAACTACTGCCGTTCGGCCGTCAGCCCGCCCCTTGTGGATACCGCATGTCTCGGTGATACCGCACGGGCAACGAGCCGCCAGCGCCTACGACGACACAAGTTCAACCTCAGCGCCCCGGAGCGATCCACCTCCCCTCAACCAGGTGGAGCCCAAATCCAGCCCAACTAGCCGCTCATCCAGCCAGATCGGAAAGAGCTCATTGACCTTCTGCAGTGCAACACTAGATGATGAAAACCTAAATTGTTGTCAGAACGTGAGAGGCCAAGGGATTACCTTGTCGAAGACCTGGCTGTTCCGCACTGTATCGATGGCGGCTGCCCCCGCAATCGCCCTGGGGTTGACCACAGAGGCTGTCGCTTACAGCGGCAATCAATGGGTATACCTGCAGGACTCAAGGTCCCCAGTCAACACCGCAGGCTCCATGGTCCACGTAGACAATGGCGACATCTTCCGCGTTTACGACGACTTTGCAGACGGTCACGGCGTTCGAGGCCATCTAGATATATTCGACCCCGCGGCCGGCGGATATAGGCGGGTACATTCCTCTTACAACGGCAAGGGATCCACCTCCTATACCCAGTTCACCTACGATGTACTATCCACAAAGCAATACCGAATGAAGGTATGCACTGTCGACGGAATAGAGGACAGCACTCCTGTGAAATGCTCGACATGGAAGACGTTTTCAGAGTAATCCCTAGCACCCACCTCTCCGTCAATATGGGGGAGCCTGAAAAGCAGCAGAACTTCAGCATGCGAAATGGTTGACGTTGCAGGAGCTCAAGCGGAGTGCAACTCAGTTTCGGCTCCACTGAAGAGGCAGCAAAACATGACGTCGACGGCCCAGAGACTGTCGGTAATTCACAATAAAAGGACTACCTTGCCGAAGAATTGGATTTTCCGTTCCGTAGCAATAGCGGCTGCCCCCGCGATCGCCCTGGCATTGACCACAGAAGCTGTCGCTTACAGCGGCAATCAATGGGTATACCTGCAGGACTCAAGGTCCCCAGTCAACACCGCAGGCTCCATGGTCCACGTAGACAATGGCGACATCTTCCGCGTTTACGACGACTTTGCAGACGGTCACGGCGTTCGAGGTTACCTTGAGGTTAACAGTAGCGGCTGGGTGAGTCTTCATTCCTCTTACAACGGCAAGGGGTCCACTTCCTATACCCAGTTCACCCGCGACGTTCAGAAAATCTACAGCTATCGCATGAAGGTGTGCACCTTCGATGGAATAGAGGACACCAGCCCGGTCGCATGTTCTCCGTGGAAGTACTTTACGGAGTAATTCCATCGCTCCGGCGAACAGACGTGCATTTCAGAGATGAAAGTAGCGTGTCTGTTATAACGAGCCTACGATTCCCATTTCTCATCCAGAACTGATTCAAAATCTGGAGTGCAGGTCGGGCCGCTGTGAGTGGTCGGGCGAGCAATGTCGAACGCATCGAAGCTCCGGTTGTTCCGGGGGCCTTCTCAAGTGGCTCCTAACCACCGGAGCTTCGATCTGGGTGCCAACATGTCACGTACTGAATAGAAGTGTCTAGTGCTGTTCAGCATGCCCTGCCCTCGGTGCGCGGGGTCGGCGTGGGCGGCGGCATTCCCTGGTGTCGGTGCCCCTGCTTACCGCCTGCTTCGTCGGGCCTTGACCCAACGCCGGAGTCAATGACCTATGCGGTCACAAGAGGTTCCGATGTCGATCGCAACATGGAAAACGGGATCGACGTTGCCCGCATGTCCTTGTGCGCCGTGACGACGGCAGTAGTTGCCAGGCCATGTTGTTGCCGGGGTGTCTTGCAGGCACACCGGCCGCCCAACGGGCGCGAACCCGAGCCGAGCCAAGGCTTCAGCAACGGCTCGATAAGCGCCCACAAGCCGTCGGCTATCCACGGCCTAGTACTCCAGTACGGTTTCGTGATCTATCCAGCGGGTTTGCCAGCGGTTCGTCGTCGGTAGTGGCTGAGTCGGGCTGTTGCCTGGTGGCGCCGACGCCAGTTGGACCAGTGCAGCAGTCTGGCTACGGTCACGGCTGGTTGTTCGAAGACGGCGACGAGTAGGTGTCGGATCTCCGGGACGGTCAGCGTAATCGGATCGGGGCTACGGGCGGGGTGGTATGCGTCATCAGGCCGTTCGGGGGCCGCTTCGGCGGTGAGAGCGGCCAGGAAGGCCAGGGCAAGCATGGCGAGGGTGATGTGCCGGTGCCAGCAGGTCCAGTTACGGACCTGGTAATGGTCGAGACCGACCTGTCCCTTGGCTGCCTGGAAGCACTCCTCGACGCTCCAGCGGACACCGGCGACGCGGACCAGTTCGGACAGGGGTACCTCGGTGGGTGACCAGCACAGGTAGAAGGCGAGTTCGCCGGTGGACCGGTTGCGGCGGATGAGCAGGTGCCGATAGCTGTCGGTGCCGATGTGGATCCAGGCCCAGTCGTAGTACCGCGGGCCTTTCGCACCGTTTCCGGCGCTGTGGCGCTGCCAGGCCGTGCCGGGCAGGCGGCCGGCGAGAGTGTCCGCGCGGATGGGCGTGCGGCCGTGGTTGATCCTCACCCGCATCGAGCAGGCGACGGCCATCACGTAGCCGGTGCCGCGTGCTTCCAGGGCGGCGCGAAGCCGGGGGTCCTGGCCGTAGGCTTCGTCACCGGTCACCCAGGAGGCGGTGATGCCGACGTCCAGCGCAGCAGCGATCATCTCCAAGGCCAGACGGAACTTGGTGGCAAATTGCACCGTCTCGGGTATTCCGGCCGCTGTGCGACGTCCGGGATCATCGGACCAGGAGTGCTCGGGCAGGTAGAGCCAACCGGGCCCTTCCCCGCTCGGTGGCCAGGGCGAGGAACACCACGACCTGGGCGTTCTCGATGCGTCCCGGGGTGCCGGTGTACTGCCTCTGCACTCCTGCCGAGGCCCGGCCCTTCTTCAGGAAGCCGGTCTCGTCGACCACGAGAACGCCGTCGGCGCCGAGGTGTTCGACGGCGTAGGCACGCAGGTCGTCGCGGACGGCATCGGCGTCCCAGCGGGCGTAGCGCAGTAGGCGCTGCATCAGCCCGGGCCGGGCATGGCCGGCCTGTTCGGCCAGTTGCCAACAGTTCTTCCGCTCGACGCTCGACAGTAGTCCGAGCAGGTAGGCGCGGGCCGTGGCCCGAGGTTCAACTCGCCCGAACCGGACCGCGATCCGGCCCATGACCTGGTCGAACATCGCTCGCCAGCGGGCAGGGTCTACGCTATGGCCTGCGGCCACCGCACGATCTTCAGGAGTCCACACAACCCCCGATGATCACGCGGTGGCCGCACGCGTTCCCAGCCGGGTTCGTCACGAGACCGCCAGATCAGAACGGATTACCAGAAGCCCCGTTGCCCTCGACATTGGCCACCATCATGCGAAGCACCTTCAGCGCGGCCACGTACTCATCGTCGCTGATCCCTTTGTGGACTACGGCGCGTACCTCGGTCGCCAGCTCACGGAGCCGCGCTCTGGCGGCCTCCCCGGCATCCGTGAGGTGCAGGCGCTGCCCGTCGTCGATCCGCAGCCATTCGCGGTGGAGCAACTGGTCGACGACCCTGGCGATCTCGTGCGGGCCGTCGGCAAGGTGCGTCAGCTGCGCGACGACCTCCTCGCGGCTCGGCGCCGCAGGGCCGCCGTTCACGCGGTTGAGTACCCAGTACTGCGGCTGCGTGACGTCGAGCTTGGCCATCGCGTCACGCAGATACCGCGTGACGGTCGCATGGGCCAAGCCGCTCCAGTAGCCGATCGGTTGGGTGGCCAGCATGTCATCCGTCGCGGCCGGGTTCGCCGGCGCCTGGTCAGTGGGGGTGCCTATCAGCGATTCCATGATCGCGACGCGACATTCCTCCGGCGCACTGAACCGCCGGAATGCGCCATTCACTGCAACCCGTCCTGGATGTGCGTCGGAACGCCGACCACCGTCATCCTCAGGGCGCCCCAGCCTCACACGGCACCATGCCACGACCCGACGTGGCGACTACCGACGACCGCTCGCCCCTGCAGCCAGCGGGTAGATCACGAAACCGTACTGGAGTACTAGTAGGCCTGTCCGATGTGCGGTGGTGACGGCAAGCAGCAGTCGTGGCTGGTAGGCATTTTCCAGATCAGCGCGGGCAAAGCGATCCTCGACACCGTTCTCGCTCCGCTCGATGGCGCGTCTGCGACTGCTCTTCCCGAAGCTCGAACCGCTGCGTGGGTGAAGACATCATTTCACGCTCTCGCCGATGTGGTGGACGTGGACCAGATTGGTCGAGCCGGGGACGCCGGGGGGTGAGCCGGCGGTGATGATCACGATGTCGCCGCGGCGGCAGCGGCCGATCCGGAGGAGCTCCTCGTCGACCTGGGCGACCATCGCGTCCGTCGACTCCACGTGCGGGCCGAGGAAGGTCTCGACGCCCCAGGTGAGGTTGAGCTGGGAACGGGTGGCCGGGTCGGGGGTGAAGGCGAGGAGGGGGATCGGGGAGCGGTAGCGGGAGAGGCGCTTGACGGTGTCGCCGGACTGGGTGAAGGCGACGAGGTACTTCGCACCGAGGAAGTCGCCGATCTCCGCGGCCGCGCGGGCCACGGCGCCGCCCTGGGTGCGGGGCTTGTTGCGTTCGGTCAACGGGGGGAGCCCCTGGGCGAGGACGTCCGCTTCCGCGGCGGTGACGATGCGGGCCATGGTGCGGACGGTCTCGACCGGGTACTTGCCCACGCTGGTCTCGCCGGAGAGCATCACGGCGTCGGTGCCGTCGATGACGGCGTTGGCGACGTCGGACGCCTCCGCCCGCGTGGGGCGGGAATTGTCGATCATCGAGTCGAGCATCTGGGTGGCGACGATCACCGGCTTGGCGTTGCGCTTGGCGAGCTTGATGGCGCGCTTCTGGACGATGGGCACCTGTTCGAGGGGCATTTCGACGCCGAGATCACCGCGGGCGACCATGATGCCGTCGAACGCTGCGACGATGTCGTCGATGTTGTCGACGGCCTGGGGCTTCTCGACCTTGGCGATGACGGGGAGGCGGCGGCCCGCCCCGTCCATGACGCGGTGGACGTCGTCGATGTCGCGGCCGCTCCTGACGAAGGAGAGGGCGATGATGTCCGCGCCGATGCCGAGGGCCCAGTTGAGGTCTTCGATGTCCTTCTCGGAGAGCGCGGGGACGGAGACGGCGACGCCGGGCAGGTTGAGGCCCTTGTGGTCGGAGACCATGCCGCCTTCGACGACGGTGGTGCGGACGCGGGGGCCGTCGATGGCGGCGACTTCGAGGGCGACCTTGCCGTCGTCCACGAGGATGCGCTCGCCCCGGGTGACGTCGGCGGCGAGGCCCTGGTAGGTCGTGCCGCAGAGGTGGCGGTCGCCCTCGGCGTCCTCGGTGTCCTCGGTGTCCTCGGTGGTGATGGTGAACGTGTCGCCGCGTTCGAGCAGTACGGGTCCTTCGCGGAAGCGGCCGAGGCGGATCTTCGGACCTTGAAGGTCGGCGAGGATGCCGACGCTGCGGCCCGTTTCGTCCGAGGCTTTGCGGACGTGCCGGTAACGCTCCTCGTGATCGGCGTAGGTGCCGTGGCTGAGGTTGAAGCGGGCGATGTCCATTCCCGCTTCGACCAGTGCCTTGATCTGGTCGTATGTGTCGGTGGCGGGGCCCAGGGTGCAGACGATTTTCGCTCGGCGCATGTTTCGAGCCTATGTCTTACCGATGGGTAGAGAATTGGTCGCGTGTGACTACTCAACAACCTTTGCATGAAGCGTTATTGACAAGTGTTGAATTGTGCGCCGGGGTGCTCCGATGAGCGTCGGAGCGGCGGTGTGGTGTCAGAGTCTCGGCGGGGTCATGGTGAAGCGCGCGTTGACCTGCGCGTAGACGGTCTGGCGCTTCGGTTCGAGGTCGAGGGCGGGCGCCGACTCCGCCGCGGCGGCTCCGGCGAAGCCGCGCACGGCTCCGGGCGGGGCCGGCATCGCGTAGGCGGGCGCGGGTGCTTCGGCTCCGATGTCGGCGAGTTCGACGAGGGCCGCGAGGCTGCCGCCGATGGCTTCGGCGTATTCGCGGGCGCGCTGGACGGCTTCGCGGACGGCTTGGCGGCGGGCCTCGCCGTGGGCGGGCGAGTCGGGGCGCAGTGACCACCAGGGGCCGGTGACACGGGTGAGTTCGAGATCGGCGAGGCGGGTGGTGAGTTCGCCGAGGGCGGTGAAGTCGGCCAGTACCGCGGTGATGTGGACGCGGCCGTGGTAGGCGCGGACGCGTTCGCCGCGGCCCTTCTCGGTCAGTTCGGGAGTGACGGAGAACGCGCCGGTCTCGAGCTTTTCGACCGCCTCGCCGTACGACTTGACGAGGTCGAGCGCCGCGGAGTTGCGGCGGGTGAGGTCTTCGAGGGCGGCGCGGCGGTCCTTGCCGCGGGCGCTGACGGTGATGCCGATGCGGGCGATCTCGGCGTCGAACTCGATGCGCGCCTCGCCGCGTACGGCGACGCGAGGTTGTTCGGGGGTCGCGTACGGGACGGCGGTGGGGCCGGGCGGGACGGCGTCGGTCATGGGTGGGGCTCCCTGGTGCGAGGGGCTGTTCGTTCCACTCTCGCATCCGGGTCTGACACTGCTGCTGATACAGCGACCGGAGCGTCACCGTGCCGGACATCCGATCGCAACCTGGCGGGGGTGTTGCGGCGGGGGGCTCCTGGGCCAGAATCTACGCGCGTTGTGCATGTGGTTGACCGAGGGAGACGAAATGCCGCTGAACCGTAGGACGTTCCTGGAGCGGACCGCCGCCGCCGGGGCGGGCGCCGCTGTCGCGGGTGCCGCCGCCGCACCGGCGGTGGCCGAGGAGCGGGGCGGGGACCATGGGCGCGGGCGTCCGCGCAAGCGGTACTCGTTCACGGTCATGGGGACGACCGATCTGCATGGAAACGTCTTCAACTGGGACTATTTCACCGACCGGGAGTTCGACGACAAGGCCCACAACGACGTCGGCCTGGCGAAGATCTCGACGCTGGTGAACCGGGTGCGTGAGGAGAAGGGGCGTGGCAACACGCTCCTGATCGACGCCGGTGACACCATCCAGGGCACCCAGCTGTCGTACTACTACGCCAAGGTCGACCCGATCACGGCCAAGCGCGGCCCGGTGCACCCGATGGCGCAGGCGATGAACGCGATCGGATATGACGCCGCGGCGCTGGGCAACCACGAGTTCAACTACGGCATTCCGGTGCTGCGCACGTTCGAGGAGCAGTGCGACTTCCAGCTGCTGGGTGCGAACGCGCTGGACGCGAAGACGCTGCGTCCGGCGTTCGCGCCGTACAGCATGCACCGGCTGCGGACGCCGCACGGGCGGGATGTGCGGGTGGCGGTCCTCGGTCTGACGAATCCGGGCATCGCGATCTGGGACAAACTGAACGTGAGCGGGAAGATGGTGTTCCCGGGTCTGGAGGAGCAGGCGGCCAAGTGGGTGCCGAGGCTGCGGTCGATGGGCGCGGACGTGGTGATCGTGTCGGCGCACTCGGGTTCCAGCGGCACGTCGTCGTACGGTGACCAGCTTCCGTACGTGGAGAACGCGGCAGGTCTGGTCGCCGAGCAGGTGCCGGGCATCGACGCGATCCTGGTCGGTCACGCGCACACGGAGATACCGGAGTACTTCGTCACCAATAAGGAGACGGGCGCTCAGGTCGTGCTCTCCGAGCCGCTGAAGTGGGGCCAGCGGCTGACGCTGTTCGACTTCGACCTGGTGTGGGAGAAGGGCCGCTGGACGGTCGAGAAGGTCGGGGCCGAGGTCCTGAACTCGAACACGGTCGCGGAGGACCCGCGGATCACCGGGCTGCTGAGCGACGAGCACTCGAAGGTCGTCGCGTACGTCAATCAGGTCATCGGCATGTCGACCGCCTCGATGTCCACGGAGCAGGCGCCCTGGAAGGACGAGCCGATCATCGACCTGATCAACCATGTCCAGGCGGAGACGGTGAGAGCGGCACTGGCGGGCGGTGAGCACGCGGCGCTGCCGGTGCTGTCGCAGGCGTCGTGCTTCTCCCGTTCTGCGGTGATCCCGGCCGGCGAGGTGACGCTCAAGGACGCGGCGGGGCTGTACCCGTTCGAGAACACCCTCGAGGCGCGGCTGATGACGGGTGCGCAGCTGAAGGAGTACCTGGAGTTCTCCGCACGGTACTACGTGCAGACCCCGGCGGGGGCCCCGGTCGACACGTCGAGGCTGACGAACGCGGGCGGGACGCCGGACTACAACTACGACGCGGTGTCCGGGCTGACGTACGACATCGACATCGCGAAGCCGGCGGGTTCACGGATCGTGCATCTGTCGTACGAGGGCGCGCCGCTCGATCCGGCCGCGCGGTTCGTGCTGGCCGTCAACAACTACCGGGCGAGCGGCGGCGGGAACTTCCCGCATGTGGCCACGGCCCGGCAGTTGTGGGCGAACTCGGAGGAGATCCGGAACACGATCATCGCCTGGGTGCAGGCGAAGGGTTCGGTCGATCCGGCGGAGTTCGCGTCGGTGGGCTGGAAGCTGACGCGGGACGGCGTGCCCGTCTTCTAGGGGCGGGTGTCTCTGGCCGGTTCTCGGGCGGTTCCAGGACCCGTTCCTGGAACCGTCAGCGCTCCGATTCGAGGGGAACGAGTGCGGGCGCCTGGCCGGGGATGCCGGGCGCCTCGCGCCGTTCGAGGCCGAAGCTGGTGAAGGCGGTACGGCGCGGCAGCGGGTAGGGCTCCTTGCCGGTGAGGGAGTTGAGGATGCTCGCGCTGCGCCAGGCGGCGAGTCCCAGGTCGGGCGCGCCGACGCCGTGGGTGTGGCGTTCGGCGTTCTGCACGTACACGGAGCCGGTGACGGCCGGGTCCAGTTTCAGCCGGAACTCGGCGTCGACGAGGTGGCGTCCGGCGCTGTCGCGGCGCATGTACGGGTCGAGGCCGGCGAGGAGGGGTCCGAGCGGGCGTTCGCGGTAGCCGGTGGCGAGGACGACGGCGTCGGTGGTGAGCCGGGAGCGGGTCCCCTGCTGGACGTGTTCGAGGTGGAGTTCGACCCGGGTGTTGGCGACCCGGCCGGCGGTACGGACGGTGACGCCGGGGGTCAGGACGGCGTCGGGCCAGCCGCCGTGGAGGCCGCGCCGGTAGAGCTCGTCGTGGATGGCGGTGATGGTGTCGGCGTCGATGCCCTTGTGGAGCTGCCACTGGCGGGGGACGAGGTCGTCGCGGACCCTTTCCGGCAGGGCGTGGAAGTACCGGGTGTAGTCGGGGGTGAAGTGCTCCAGGCCGAGCTTGGAGTACTCCATGGGTGCGAAGGCCTCGGTGCGGGCGAGCCAGTGGAGCTTCTCGGCTCCGGCGGGCCGGGCGCGCAGCAGGTCGAGGAAGACCTCGGCGCCGGACTGGCCCGAGCCGATGACGGTGACGTGTTCGGCGGCGAGGAGCCGGTCGCGGTGTTCGAGGTAGTCGGCGGAGTGGACGACCGGGACGGCGGGGGCGTCGGCGAGCGGGCGCAGCGGTTCGGGGACGTAGGGCTCTGTGCCGACGCCGAGGGCGATGTTGCGGGTGTGGGCGCGGCCGAGGGCTTCGGCCTCGCCGTCGGCGTCGAGCTGGGTGAAGTCGACTTCGAAGAGGTCGCGTTCGGCGTTCCAGCGGACGGCGTCGACCTGGTGGCCGAAGTGGAGGCCGGGGAGATTGTCGGCGACCCAGCGGCAGTAGGCGTCGTACTCCGCGCGCTGGATGTGGAACCGCTCGGCGAAGTAGAAGGGGAAGAGCCGGTCGCGGGCGCGCAGATGGTTGAGGAACGTCCAGGGGCTGGCCGGGTCGGCGAGGGTGACGAGGTCGGCGAGGAACGGAACCTGGAGGGTGGCACCCTCGATGAGGAGGCCCGGGTGCCACCGGAAGGCGGGCCGCTGTTCGTAGAAGGTGGCGGCGAGGCCGCCGGGGACGCCGTGGGCGAGGGCGGCGAGGGACAGGTTGAACGGGCCGATGCCGATGCCCACGAGGTCGTGGGGGCGGTCGAGGTGGTCGTTCGGGGGCGTGCCGGTCATCGGGGTGTGCTGCCTTCCACGAGTCGGGTCAGGGTGTCGAGGTCCTCGGGCGTGGTGTGGGGGTTGAGCAGGGTCGCCTTGAGCCAGAGCCGGCCGTCGGCGCGGGCCCGGCCGAGGACGGCGCGTCCCTGGACGAGGAGGGTGCGGCGGATCTCGGCGGTCTCGTCGTCGGTGGCTCCGGCGGGCCGGAACAGGACGGTCGAGAGGGTGGGCCGTTCGTACAGTTCGAGCCGTGGGTGCTTCTCCACGAGGTCGGCGAGATCGTTGGCGACGGCGCAGGTGCGGTCGACGAGGGCGCCGAGTCCGCTGCTGCCGAGGGCTCTGAGGGTGACGGCGATCTTGAGGATGTCGGGGCGCCGGGTGGTGCGCAGGGAGCGGCCGAGGAGGTCGGGCAGGCCGGCGTCGGTGTCGTCGTCGGCGTTGAGGTATTCGGCGGTGTGGTCCAGCGGTGCGAGGCGGGCCGTGTCCGGTACGGCGAGCAGTCCGGCGGCGACCGGCTGCCAGCCGAGTTTGTGCAGGTCGAGGGTTACGGAGTCGGCGCGGTCGAGGCCGGTGAGGAGAGGGCGGCGGTCGGCGCTGAAGAGGAGGGGGCCGCCGTAGGAGGCGTCGACGTGCAGTTCGGCCCGGTGCCGGGCTGCGGTGTCGGCGATCGCCGGGAGCGGGTCGATACGGCCGGTGTCGGTGGTGCCCGCGGTGGCGACGACGAGGAGCTCGCGGCCGTGGGCGGCGGTCAGGGCGGCGAGCGTGGCGTCGAGGGCGGCGGGGTCGTGGAGGTCGGTGGTGACCGGTTCGGGGAGCCCGAGGAGCCAGGCGGCGCGGCGGACCGAGTGGTGGGCGGTGTCGCCGCAGACGGTCTGCACGGTCCGGTCCGGTCCGTGGCGCTCCCTGGCGAGGAGCAGGGCGAGCTGGTTGGACTCGGTGCCGCCGGTGGTGACGAGGGCGTCCGGAGCGGTCCCGTCCGGATACACCTCGCGGGCGAGGACACGGGTGACCTGTGCCTCCAGTTCGGAGGCGGCGGGGGCCTGGTCCCAGGAGTCCATCGACGGGTTGAGCGCGGAGGCGGCGAGGTCTGCGGCGACGGCGAGCGCGAGGGGCGGGGTGTGGAGGTGCGCCGCGCAGAGGGGGTCGGCGGGGTCGGCGGCGCCGTGGGCGACGGCGCGGACGAGGGTGCGCAGGGCGTGGGCGGCGCCGTCGCCGTGCTCGGGCAGTACGTCGCCGGCGGCGTGCCGCACCCGTGCGGCGACGGCCCCCGGCCCGCCGGCCGGCACCGGCCCGCCGCGCGCGACGGCGCCCTCCCCGAGGGCGTCGAGCACGAGGGCGAGGAGAGGACGCAGGGCGTCGGGGCCGGAGATTCCTCCCGCGAGGGGCGGGGTGTGCGGCATGAGGCGGGTCCTTGGGCGAGACGCGGGATGGTCACCGCAACGGTGACGAGGGGCCCGGTGGGGCGTCCGCAGATCTCAACGATCAGAACCCGAAAGTGGTATTGCCTTGCGGGAGGGGGTGGTTGGGGGGTGCGTGTGCGGTATAGGGGCGTTACGGGGCGGCGCCGGCGGGGCCGTGCGGTACACGGCCGTGGCGGGCGGGGCCGGAGCCCGGGGCCGCGGGGGATGAGGCCGCTGCGCGGAGCTGTCCCCTCCCCGCCCCTTACCGAAACCGGGCTCTGCCCGGACCCGGTACCGCGCTTCGCGCGGTGGCCTCAAACTCCCCCTACGGCCTGTCGGCCGTGGGAGGTACCCCCAGGCCGGGCTGGAGAATCCAGCCTCGCCGGCGTTTGAGGCGCGGGTCCGGGCGGAGCCCGGTTCGGGAAGGGGCGGGGAGGGGGAAAGGTCACAGCTCCCGGACCCGCAGCGCCCTGCGCAAGTCGTCGACCTGGTCGGCGAGCTTGCGGCGGAGCGCCGGGAGGATGTCCGGCCGGGACAGGCACGCCTCGCCCAGCCGGAGCGCCTCCGCGTCGACCGCGTGCGCCGGGAAGGCGTAGCGGCCGCACGCTTCCGCGATGGCCGGACCGCGGCGGGCGGCCAGGGCGACGGCGTCGGGGTAGAAGCGGGGCACGTATTCGCGTACCAGATCGGCCTGTTCGGGTTGCCAGAAGCCCTGCGCGGTCGCCGCGAACAGATAGTTGGACAGGTCGTCTCCGGTGAAGAGGCGGGCCCAGGCCGCGGCCTTGGCCTCCGGGGTGGGGAGGGCGGCGCGGCAGCGGGCGGCGCCTTCCTGGCCGGTGGCGCTGGGGTCGTTCTTCAGCTCGAGGGCGATGGCCGTCTCGTCGGTGGCGCCGAGGACGGCGAGGCGGCGCAGGACGCGCCAGCGCAGTTCGGGGTCGAGCTCGGGCCCGCCGGGCACGCTGCCCTCGGTGAGCCACTCCTGGATGGGCTCGGGCTGGCACGCGGCGTCGATGTAGTGGCGTACAGCGGTCAGGCGCAGCCCGGGGTCACTGCCGTCCTCGGTGCGGCGCAGCAGGTCGCGGCAGATGCGGGTGAGGGTGGCGAGCGCGGCGGGGCGCTGCTCCGCGGGCAGGTAGCAGTCGGCGATCTGGCCCGCCGCGAAGGCGAGGACGCCTTGGACGACGGCGAGGTCGTGCTCGCGCGGCAGGTGCTCACGGGCGGCGTCGAGGTAGGCGGTGGGGGTCATGCTCGAGGGTCCGGGGGTCGCCCCCCGGGAGTTGCCGCCGCCGTCGCGGACCATGTCGCGCGCGGCGTTCCACACGACGGCGCGGGTGAGGGCGTCCGGGATGCCGGCCAGCGAGGCGAGGACGGTGCGCCAGGAGGCGGCGTCGAGGCGGACCTTGGCGTAGCTGGTGTCGCCGTCGTTGAGGACGACGAGCGCGGGCCGGCGGCCGGGGCGCACCGGCGGCTCGCCGTCGTGCGGTACGTCGGTCTCGAAGCGTTCGCGCAGGACGAGCGTGCCGGGGTCGATGGGGTCGGTGTCGTACGCGCCGACCGCGATGCGGTGGGGGCGGCTGCCGTCGCGGGCGACGGTCAGCGTCCAGCCGCCGGGGGTGTCGGCGACGGCGGGGGTGAGGGTGTCGACGCCCGTGGTGCGCAGCCACGACGCGGCCCAGGCGTGCACGTCCCGGTCGGTGGCCGCGGCGAGGGAGTCGATGAAGTCGGCGAGGGTGGCGTTGGCGAACCGGTGCCGGGCGAAGTGGGTGTTGATGCCGGCGAGGAAGTCCTTCTCGCCCAGCCAGGTGACGAGCTGGCGCAGGGCGGAGGCGCCCTTGGCGTAGGAGATGCCGTCGAAGTTGAGCATCGCGGAGGCGGTGTCGGGGACGGCCTCCGGGTCGGGTGCGACGGGGTGGGTGGAGGGCCGCTGGTCGGCGTCGTAGCCCCAGGACTTGCGGGCGATGGCGAAGTCGGTCCAGGTGTCGGTGAAGCGGGTGGCTTCGGTGAGGGTCTGGTAGCCCATGTACTCGGCGAAGGACTCGTTCAGCCAGATGTCGTCCCACCACTTGAGGGTGACGAGGTCGCCGAACCACATGTGGGCCATCTCGTGGGCGATGACCATGGCGCGGGTCTGGCGCTGGGTGTCGGTGACGGCGGAGCGGTAGACGAACTCGTCGCGGAAGGTGACGAGGCCGGGGTTCTCCATGGCGCCCGCGTTGAACTCGGGGACGAAGGCCTGGTCGTAGGAGTCGAAGGGGTACGGCTCCTCGAACTTCTCGTGGTACCGGTCGTAGCACTGCCTGGTGATGTCGAGGAGTTCGTCGGCGTCGGCGTCGAGGTAGGGGCCGAGGGAGCGCCGGCAGTGGATGCCGAAGGGCAGTCCGGCGTGTTCGGTGCGTACGGAGTGCCAGGGCCCGGCGGCGACGGCGACCAGGTAGGTGGAGATCAGCGGGGTCGGCGCGCAGGTCCAGCGGCCTTCGCCGCGGTGGGTGGCGACGCCGTTGCCGAGGACGGTCCAGCTCTCCGGTGCGGTGACCGTGAGGTGGAAGACGGCCTTGAGGTCGGGCTGGTCGAAGGCGGCGAAGACCCGCTGGACGTCGTCCATGAACAGCTGGGTGTAGACGTACGTCTCGCCGTCGCTGGGGTCGGTGAAGCGGTGCATGCCTTCGCCGGTGCGCGAGTAGCTCATCCGGGCGTCGATGCGCAGCTCGTGCTCGCCCGCGGTCAGGCCGGTGAGCGGGAGCCGGTTCCCGGTGAGCCGGGCGGGGTCGAGGGGCTGTCCGTCGAGCGTGACGGAGCGCAGTTCGGCGGGCTTGATCTCGACGAAGGTGTCACCGGCCGCTTTCGCGGTGAAGCGGACGACGGTCCGGGAGTCGAAGTTCTCGTCGCCGGTGGTGAGATCGAGATCGATCGTGTACCGCTGTACGTCGAGTTGCCGGGCTCGGTTCTGCGCTTCGTCGCGCGTCAGTACGGACATGCGCCCATGCTGCCTGATCGTCCCGGGCGAGCACACGGGGTGGTGATTGCGCTGTCAGCGCACACCCGGACCGTTCTGGTTCGGCTGGTCGGCGATCTGTTCGTGGTGGCGGATCACCTCGGCGATGATGAAGTTCAGCAGCTTCTCCGCGAACGCCGGGTCCAGTTTCGCGCTCTCCGCGAGCCGGCGCAGCCGGGCGATCTGCCGGGTCTCCCGGTCGGGGTCGGCGGGCGGCAGCTGGTGTTCGGCCTTGAGAAGGCCGACCTGCTGGGTGCACTTGAAGCGCTCGGCGAGCATGTGGACGACGGCCGCGTCGATGTTGTCGATGCTCTCGCGCAGGCGGTCGAGCTCGGCGCGCACGTTGTCGTCGATGTCCCTCGTGGTCATGGTCAGCGAGCTTACGTCGGGCGGGGCGGAAGGCCGGCGGGTGTTCAGGGTCCGGGACGCGGGTACGCCGGCCGCCGGGGCCGGGACGGGGGCCGGGGCCGGGGCCGGGGCGGGCGCACGGCACGGCGAGACGGCAGAGGGGCGGGCCGCCGGGCCCGCCCCTCCCCGCGCCGGCCCGCTACAGGTTCGCGGCGGCGGACCTGATCGCGGAGGCGAAGGTGGACACCTCGGTGTAGACGCCGGGGTAGCCGGCCCGGGCGCAGCCGTAGCCCCAGCTGACGATGCCGACCTGGATCCAGGCGCCTGCGTCGTCCCTGCGGAACATGGGGCCGCCGGAGTCGCCCTGGCAGGTGTCGACCCCGCCCTGGTTGTAGCCGGCGCAGATCTCCTCGCCGGCGACGAGATCGTCGTACGCCCGCCCGCAGTCGGCGTCGGAGACGAACGGGACCTGGGCCTTGAGCAGGTAGCGCTGCTGCGCGCCGCCTTCGCGGGCCGCGCCCCAGCCGGCGACGGTGAAGGTGCCGTTGTTGTAGGCCGTGGTGTCGGCGATCTTCAGGGTGGGCAGGTCGATGGGCCGTTCGAGCTTGATCAGGGCCCAGTCCTTGCCGGTGCCGTTGTAGCCCGGGGCCCGCAGGACCTTGGTGGAGCGGACCTTGACGGCGCTCGAGCTGCGGAGGTCCACGACGCCGGCGGTGGCGGTGATGCCGGTGTTGTTGCCGGAACTGCCGACGCAGTGGGCGGCGGTGAGCACGATGTCCCGGGCGTAGAGGGCGCCGCCGCAGCCCATGGAGAGCCGGACCATGAACGGGAACTCACCCTGGGCGGCGCGGGAGCCGCCGACGACGGGCTGGGGTTCCGAGGGGGCGGCGAAGGCGGAGGCGGGCTGGAGACTGACGGCGGCGAGCAGGACCGCACCGGCCGCGAGACATCGTTTGAGCGTGCTCATGAGCTTCAACGGAGTGCCTCTCGTGGGGGGTTGAGGGGAACGCCCGACAGACACCGGTCGGCACGGCAGTGCGTATGACATGCGCCCGACAAGGCGTTGTCCGGAGTATGGGACCCGCTCAGCGGACGCACAAGAAGCACCTTTCGGCCAGTCCCCCGGCGCCGCGGACGCCGCGCGGCCCCGTCCGGGCCGTAGAGTTGCCACGTCGTGGTGCTCAGCACCATGGAGCCTCAGGACCGCCGGACCCGCGGCCTCCGCCTCAGGGCGCCGCCGGCCCGGGCAGGCGCAGCAACCGCCGGCGTGCATGGGGGTACGGGACGTGGCGAACGTCAGCGAGGTCGTGCACGGCTTTCCGCATCTGGACACCGTGCGGTCGGCGATCACGGCGCTGTACCGGCGGCTCTCCCCCGAGAGCGTGCTGACGTACGCGCCCAGTGTGCTCCCCGCCGACGTGGCCTTCGCGGACGACGACGACCTGTATCTGGGCGCGCAGCGCGTGGCCCGCGCCCTCGTGCACCATCTGCGGCTGCCGGACGCCCGGGTGATCGTCAGCTTCCGCGAGATGGAACACGCGGCGAGCGTGGAACTCACCGCGGGGCCCGAGTACTTCATCGAGCTGAACAACCGGTTCCGCACGCACCGGCGGGACATCGGCGCCGCCCTCGCGCACGAGATCACGCATGTGCTGCTGCACCGCCTCGGGCTGACATTCCCCGGCACCCGCGACAACGAGATCCTCACCGACACCGTGACCACGTACCTGGGCGCCGGGTGGCTGCTGCTGGACGCCTTCCGGGAGGACGCCCTCTCCAGCCAGAAGCTCGGCTATCTGACCCCGGAGGAGTTCGGCTACGTCCTGGCCGGGCGGGCGATGGCCTTCGGCGAGGACCCGCGGACCTGGTTCACCAGCCCGCAGGCGTACCACGCGTACACGAAGGGCCGCGCCCGTGCGCTGCTCGACGCGCAGCGGCCCCCGCTGACCACCGCCGGCCGGCTGGGCCGCCTCCGCTACGCCAAGGACCGCCGCCACGCCCGGGAGCACCCGGCCGACCGGGCCGCGGGAACCTTCGCGTACGCCTTCGAGCGGGGGCCGGACGGACTGCGGGTCTCCTTCCCCTGCACCACGTGCCACCAGCGCATCCGGGTGCCGGTGCGGGGACGGGTCCGGGCTCGCTGCGGCCTGTGCGGGACGATCCTCGAATGCGACACCTGACCCCGTCTCCGTAGGGGCCGGACCCATGACGAACCGACGGTCGGCGGACGAACCGGCAGCACGGGGGAACTGTTCGAGGCGGGGTACGCCGGTGACGACGACGCCGGCGTACGGCTGCTGCGGGCGGGTGCCCCCGCGGAGAGCACCGGCGAGGACGGCCGGACCGCGCTGTACGCGGCCGCCGGCGAGGAGCCGGGCATCGTGCGGGCGCTGCTCGCCGCGGGCGCCGACCCCGACCGGCCCTGCGGCCCCGATGGCGACGGCCTGCCGCTGTGCGCGGCCGCGGTCTGGGGACACACGCGGGCCGTACGGGCGCTGCTCGCGGCGGGCGCCGCGCCCGACCGGCCCGAGCCGCTCGGCTTGATCCCGATGGTCCGGGCGGTGCGCCAGGGCCGTACGGAGACGGTCGAGACTGCCGGCGTACGGCGCCGACCCCGGTCTGCCCGGCCCCGGCGACGAACCGCCGCTGGTGCTCGCGCCCCGCCGCGGCTCACCCTCGACGGTGCGGCGCCGACGAGGACCCGGAGGGCTGCGCGCACGACACGGCGGCCGGCGCGGTACGGCACCTCAGCGACGAACGTCTGCGGCAGGCGTCTCGGCGGCGCACTCCCCCGCCGGCCCTGACGCGGGCGCGCCGGCCAGTGGCGCACCCGGGCGTCCGGACGGCCGGGGTGCCGTGAGCGGTCCCCGGAGCCCGTCGTGTCAGGCCGATCCGCCCCGGCCGGCTCCGCGGCCGCGGCCGCCGCGCGTGCCGCCACGGCGGCCCGAGCCGCCCGCGGACTCGCTCTGTCCGGCGGACCTGCGCGGCGTGCGGGGCGGCGTCTCCCCCGACGGACCGCGGCCGTGGGACCTGGCCTCGGCCGACGTGCCCCGCGACGTACGGGACGGCGTCTCCGCCGCTCCCTCGATCCGTCGCCGGGCGGGCCGGCGGCGGCGCGACGCGGACGCGCCGCTCTTCGCGGCGGGCGCGGCGGCCTGCTGCGGGATCTCGATCGTCACCGCCACACCGGACGGTTCACGTGCCCCGGTCAGCCTGCTGAGCTCTTCGTCGCTGGACTTGACGCGTGCCGTGCGCGGGCTGATGCCCGCGTTCGACATGAGGCGGGTCATCTCGCGGCGCTGCTCCGGCAGGACCAGCGTCACGACACTGCCGGACTCGCCCGCGCGGGCGGTGCGGCCGCCGCGGTGCAGGTAGTCCTTGTGGTCGACGGGCGGGTCGACGTTGACGACCAGGTCCAGGTCGTCGACGTGGATGCCGCGCGCCGCGACGTTCGTCGCGACGAGCGCGGTGACCTGACCGGTCTTGAACTGGTCCAGGGTCCGGTTGCGCTGCGGCTGCGACCGGCCGCCGTGCAGGGCGGCCGCCCGTACACCGCTGGCCAGCAGCCGCTTGGCGAACCGGTCGGCGCTGCGCTTGGTGTCCACGAAGAGGATCACCCGGCCGTCACGGGCGGCGATGCGCGTGGCGACGGCCTTCTTGTCGGTCTCGTCCAGCACGTGCAGCACATGGTGCTCCATCGTGGTGACGGCGCCCGCGGACGGGTCGACCGAGTGCACAACCGGATCGGTGAGGAACATCCGCACCAGCCGGTCGATGTTCGCGTCGAGGGTCGCGGAGAAGAGCATCCGCTGACCGTCCGGCTCGACCTGCTTCAGCAGGGCGGTGACCTGCGGCATGAAGCCCATGTCGGCCATCTGGTCGGCCTCGTCCAGCACGGTGATGGCGACGGCGTCGAGTGCGCAGTCGCCGCGCTCTATGAGGTCCTTGAGCCGCCCGGGCGTGGCCACGACCACTTCGGCGCCGCGCCGCAGCGCACCGGCCTGCTTGGTGATCGACATACCGCCGACGACGGTCGCGAGCCGCAACTGCAGCGAGGTCGCGTACGGCGCGAGGGCGTCGGTGACCTGCTGCGCGAGTTCCCGGGTCGGTACGAGGACGAGCGCCAGGGGCGCCCGCGCCTCGGCCCGGCGTCCGGCGGTACGGGCGAGGAGCGCGAGCCCGAAGGCGAGCGTCTTGCCCGAGCCGGTGCGGCCGCGCCCGAGGATGTCGCGGCCGGCGAGAGAGTTGGGGAGGGTGGCGGCCTGGATGGGGAAGGGCTCGGTGACGCCCTGGGCCGCGAGGGTCTTCAGCAGGGCGGCGGGCATGTCCAGCTCGTCGAACGCCGCGACGGCGGGCAGCGCGGGGGTGACGGTCTCCGGCAGGGTGAATTCCTGCGGGGCCGCCACGCTGCGGTTGCTCGCCTTTGTGGAGCCGGATTTCTTCGCCGAGCCGTGTCGGTTTCCGGCACCGGGCCGATTGCCACCGCTGGTGCGGCTTCTGGCGGCTGATCGGTCCGGTCGTTCGGAGCGGTTCATGCGGAATGTGCCTTCCTGGGGCCTGTGGACAGCAAGAGCCGGGGCCCGCACCGACGAAGGTGCGGGCCCCGGCTGCAGAGCTGCGAGATACGCGCCCGGCGATCAGGCCGGGAGGATGTTCTCCGCCTGCGGGCCCTTCTGGCCCTGCGTGACGTCGAACGTCACCTTCTGGCCTTCCTGGAGCTCGCGGAAGCCCGAGGTGGCAATGTTCGAGTAGTGGGCGAAGACGTCGGCGCCGCCGCCGTCCTGCTCAATGAAGCCGAAGCCCTTTTCCGAGTTGAACCACTTCACGGTTCCAGTAGCCATGTCATTCTCCTAAAACAGGGGCAAGCCGGAAATCCACACCTCGTGGATTTCCCGTCGCGCCTTGACTCCCATCCGGAGAAGCCGGAAACAATAATGTGCGCCTGAGGAAGCATTCCCGTCAGGCGCACACAAAGTTCATGGGTACCAAAACTGCAACTACATCACCGTAGCACGCCGGAGCCCCAGAAGGGCGACTCTGACACGCCGGATGATCGCCGGGATCCGGCCTGGCCGATCACGCCGGCCCCGGATCACCTGCGCCGCCTGGTGCGGAGCGCGCCTCCGGGGCCCCAGGACCGTAAGACCAGCTCATCGCCCTCCACTGACGTCCTGAGGACCTCCTGGAGCTCGATGCGGAACAGCTGGAACGGCTCGGGCGGCTCCACCTCCGCGACGAAGCGCGCCTTCGCCTCCGGCTCGGTCACCTCGTACGCCCGCCCGGAGATCCGTACGTCCCCGCCGTCCATCGAGTCGCCGGGCCCCGGATTGGCGTGCAGGGCGAAACGCGGGTCGCGCGCGAGGTCCCGGGCCTTGAGCGAGCCCGGCATCATCCCGAGCCACGGCTCACCGAAGCGGAAGTTCACCTCCAGCCCGGTCAGACGCGGCGAACCGTCCTTGCGGAGCGTGGCCAGGACGTGATGCCGATACCGCTCGAAACGGCGCTGCACGGCCTCGGCGAACGCGGGCTCGGCCGCCCGGAGTGCGGCCCACGTGGAAGACGTCATGACTCCCATAGAAGCGCGTGAACCGGACATCTCCTGTCGTGTTTTCCGGCGGGGTGCCGGTGCGGGTGAAGCGTGCTGGAAGCTGCGCGCGGAACCGGGCGACACGTTCGCCGGCTGTCTCGTGCATGTCTGCGTACCGAAGACCTCAGGTCTGGGGATCTACCACCTGTGGGAGTCCGAGGAGGCGATGAACAACTTCGCGACGGTGATGATGCCCGTCGCCGAACGCATGGGACTCACGGCGGCTGCCGCGCCTCCCGAGATCATGCCGGTGCATCGGTACGACTTCCCTTCACCGTAGCGCCGGCCGCGGTGGCGGCCCGGCTCAGCGGACGATGCCCTGGGCTCGGGCCGCCGCCAGCCACTGCGGGAACTCGCCGACCAGCCGGTCGTACAGCTCCGCGTCCGGTACCCGGTGCGGGTCGAGCCCGGCGTGGAAGAAGCCCGCGTTGTCGACGGGGCGCTTGGCGGGGACGGGCAGGTCGTCCAGCTTGCGCAGGAAGTCGAACTGCGAGCTGCGCTTGTTGCCGAAGCCGACGAACTGCCAGAACAGCGGCAGCCGGGCCGCCTTGCACAGATACCGCTCGGCGGCGAGCTTGTTGATCGGCCCGCCGTCGGTCTGGAAGACGACGAGCGCGGGGTCGGTGGCGCCGCTGTCCAGGTAGTGGTCGATGACGGCGTCCATCGCCAGGTGGTAGCTGGTCTTCCCCATGTGCCCGAGGCCGGAGACGATCTCGTCTATCCGGCCGCGGTGGTTCTCCACCGCGATGTCGGTGACCGCGTCGACGTCGGTCGAGAAGAACACGACGGGCACGGTACCGTCGTCGTCGAGATTGGCCGAGAGCCCGAGGACCCGGTCGGCCAGGGCCTGGACGCTGCCGTCCTTGTAGTACTCCCTCATCGACCCGGAGTAGTCGACCACCAGATAGACGGCGGCGCGCTGCCCGTGCAGCCCGTGCTTCTGGAGCGAGACGCCGGCGGTCTTGTAGAGGCTGACGAGGGCTGGGGCGGTCTGCTCGAGCTTGTGGAGGCTGACGGGCATGCGGGCTCCGTTCGTCGGACCGTACGAGCGGTCCGACGATATCCCCCCGGGGTGGTTCGTCGGAGGGCTTGCAACGCACCGGTCTCGTCGGGGCTCCGCCCCGAACCCCGCGCCTCAAACGCCGGCGAGGCCGAAGTTGCCGCCACACCAGCCCCCGGGGGCAGGGCCAAGCCCGCTGGTCGCCGGGCAGCGGCGTATCCAGCGCAGCCGGAGGGCGCCTCCCACGGCCGCCAGGCCGTAGGGGGACATTGAGGCCACCGCGCGGAGCGCCGTACCGGGTCCGGGACGACCCGAGCCGATCACCGGGCCCGGCACCCAGACACCGCGCGCCGTCCCGCGTCCGGACGCGCCACGGCGCCTGCCGGTCCGGTCGGGGACATGGCAGGCGCCGTGTTCAGTTCCGCACGCCGTTGTACGGGACGTATAGAGGGGGCGGACGGTCAGACCGTCAGCGCCCGGTCCGTCGGGCGGATCGGTGCCGGCAGGGCGCTCGCGCCCGTCAGGTAGCGGTCGACGCCGCGCGCCGCCGAGCGGCCCTCGGCGATCGCCCACACGATCAGCGACTGGCCGCGGCCCGCGTCGCCCGCGACGAAGACGCCGTCGACGTTGGTCGCGAAGTCCGCGTCCCGCGCCACGTTGCCGCGCTCGTCGAGGTCGAGTCCGAACTGCTCGACCATGCCGTTGGACCGGTCGATGCCGGTGAAGCCCATCGCCAGGGTGACGAGCTGCGCCGGGATCCTCCGCTCGGTGCCGGGCTTCTGGACCAGCTTGCCGTCCTCGAAGGCGACCTCGACCAGGTGCAGGGCCTGGACGTTGCCGTCCTCGTCGCCCTCGAAGTGGGTGGTGGAGACGGAGTAGACCCGCTCGCCGCCCTCCTCGTGCGCGGAGGTGACCTTGTAGAGCATGGGGAAGGTCGGCCACGGCTGGTTGGCGTTCCGCTCCTCGCCCGGCCGGGGCATGATCTCCAGCTGGGTGACGGACGCCGCGCCCTGCCGGTGGGCGGTGCCGACGCAGTCCGCGCCGGTGTCGCCACCGCCGATGACGACGACGTGCTTGCCCTCCGCGGTGATCGGAGGGGACACGAAGTCGCCCTCCTGCACCTTGTTGGCGAGCGGCAGGTACTCCATCGCGAAGTGGATGCCGTTCAGCTCACGCCCCGGCACGGGCAGGTCGCGGGAGACGGTCGAACCGGCCGCGACGACGACCGCGTCGTAGCGGCGGCGCAGCGCGTCCGCCGGCATGTCACGGCCGATCTCGACCTCGGTGCGGAACTTGGTGCCCTCCGCGCGCATCTGCTCGATACGCCGGTTGATGTGCACCTTCTCCATCTTGAACTCGGGGATGCCGTACCGCAGCAGTCCGCCGATGCGGTCGCCGCGCTCGTACACGACGACGGTGTGGCCGGCGCGGGTGAGCTGCTGGGCCGCGGCGAGGCCGGCCGGGCCGGAGCCGATGACGGCGACGGTCTTGCCGGAGAGGCGCTCGGGCGGCTGCGGAGTGACGTCGCCGGTGTCCCATGCCTTGTCGATGATCGAGACTTCGACGTTCTTGATGGTGACGGCCGGCTGATTGATGCCGAGGACACACGCCGACTCGCAGGGAGCCGGGCAGAGGCGGCCCGTGAACTCCGGGAAGTTGTTCGTGGCGTGCAGCCGCTCGGAGGCGGCGGCCCAGTCCTCGCGGTAGGCGTAGTCGTTCCACTCGGGAATGAGGTTCCCGAGCGGGCAGCCGTTGTGGCAGAACGGGATGCCGCAGTCCATGCACCGGCCGGCCTGCTTGCTGATGATCGGCAGCAGGGAGCCGGGGACGTAGACCTCGTTCCAGTCCTTGACGCGCTCTTCGACGGGGCGGGTCTCGGCGACCTCGCGCCCGGTGGTCAGGAAGCCCTTGGGGTCAGCCATTGGTCGCCGCCTCCATCATCTTCTCGGTGGTCTCCTGCTCGGAGAGACCGGCGAGCTCAGCGGCGTCCTTGGCGGCGAGCACGGCCTTGTACGTGGTCGGGATGATCTTGCTGAACCGTTCCGCGTTCACGGTCCAGTCGGCCAGCAGCTTCTCTGCGACGGTCGAGCCGGTCTCCTCGAAGTGGCGGCGCACGACGTCGTGCAGCCACTGCCTGTCGCTGTCCGACAGGGCCTCGATCGCACCGACGTTGCCGGAGTTGACGTTGTCCTTGTCGAGGTCGATCACGTACGCGATGCCACCGGACATGCCTGCCGCGAAGTTGCGGCCGGTCTCGCCGAGGACGACCGCGTGACCACCGGTCATGTACTCGCAGCCGTGGTCGCCGACGCCCTCGGAGACCACCAGCGCACCGGAGTTGCGGACGCAGAAGCGCTCGCCGGTGCGACCGCGCAGGAACAGTTCGCCGCCGGTGGCGCCGTAGGCGATGGTGTTGCCCGCGATGGTCGAGTACTCGGCCAGGTGGTCGGCGCCCCGGTCGGGGCGGACGACGATCCGGCCGCCCGACAGGCCCTTGCCGACGTAGTCGTTGGCGTCGCCCTCGAGGCGCAGCGTGATGCCGCGCGGCACGAACGCGCCGAAGGACTGGCCGGCGGAGCCGGTGAAGGTGATGTCGATGGTGTCGTCGGGCAGGCCCGCGCCACCGAACTTCTTCGTCACCGCGTGGCCGAGCATGGTGCCGACGGTCCGGTTGATGTTCCGGATGGCGACCTGGCCGCGGACCGGCTGGGCGTCCTCGGCGGTGGCGGCGCTCAGCGCCTCCGCGGCGAGCTCGATCAGCTCGTTGTCGAGGGCCTTCTCCAGTCCGTGGTCCTGCTCGACGGTCCGGTGGCGCACGGCGCCGTCGGGCAGCGCGGGCACGTGGAAGAGGGGCTCGAGGTCGAGGCCCTGGGCCTTCCAGTGGTCGACGGCCCGCTCGGTGTCGAGGAGTTCGGCGTGGCCGACGGCCTCCTCGACGCTGCGGAAGCCCAGCTCGGCGAGGATCTCGCGGACCTCCTCCGCGATGAAGCGGAAGTAGTTCACGATGTACTCGGCCTTGCCGGAGAACCGCTCGCGCAGCACCGGGTTCTGGGTGGCGATGCCGACCGGGCAGGTGTCCAGGTGGCAGACGCGCATCATGACGCAGCCGGAGACGACGAGCGGCGCGGTCGCGAAACCGAACTCCTCGGCGCCGAGCAGCGCGGCGATGACGACGTCGCGGCCGGTCTTGAGCTGGCCGTCGGTCTGGACGACGATCCGGTCTCGCAGGCCGTTGAGCAGCAGGGTCTGCTGGGTCTCGGCGAGGCCGAGCTCCCAGGGGCCGCCCGCGTGCTTCAGGGAGGTCAACGGGGAGGCGCCCGTACCGCCGTCGTGGCCGGAGATGAGGACGACGTCCGCGTGGGCCTTGGAGACACCGGCGGCGACCGTGCCGACGCCGACCTCGGACACCAGCTTCACATGGATGCGGGCGGCCGGGTTGGCGTTCTTGAGGTCGTGGATCAGCTGGGCCAGATCCTCGATGGAGTAGATGTCGTGGTGGGGCGGCGGGGAGATGAGGCCGACGCCCGGGGTGGAGTGCCGGGTCTTGGCGACCCACGGGTAGACCTTGTGGCCGGGCAGCTGGCCGCCCTCGCCGGGCTTGGCGCCCTGGGCCATCTTGATCTGGATGTCGTCGGCGTTGACCAGGTACTCGCTGGTGACGCCGAAGCGGCCGGAGGCGACCTGCTTGATGGACGAGCGTCGCGCCGGGTCGTACAGGCGCTCCGGGTCCTCGCCGCCCTCGCCGGTGTTGGACTTGGCGCCCAGCTCGTTCATCGCGATGGCCAGCGTCTCGTGCGCCTCCTGGGAGATGGAGCCGTACGACATGGCGCCGGTGGAGAAGCGCTTGACGATCTCGGAGACGGGTTCGACCTCGTCGATGGAGATCGGCTCGCGGCCCGACTTGAAGCCGAAGAGGCCGCGGAGCGTCATCAGCCGCTCGGACTGCTCGTTCACGCGGTCCGTGTACTTCTTGAAGATGTCGTACCGCTTGTTGCGCGTGGCGTGCTGCAGGCGGAAGACGGTCTCCGGGTCGAACAGGTGAGGCTCGCCCTCGCGGCGCCACTGGTACTCGCCGCCGATCTCCAGCGCGCGGTGCGTGGCGGCGATGCCGGAGACCGGGTAAGCCTTGGCGTGCCGGGCGGCGACCTCCTTGGCGACGACGTCGAGGCCGGCGCCGCCGATCTTGGTGGCGGTGCCGTTGAAGTACTTGTCGACGAAGGCGTCGTCGAGACCGACGGCCTCGAAGACCTGCGCGCCGCGGTAGGAGGCGACCGTGGAGATGCCCATCTTGGACATGACCTTCAGGACGCCCTTGCCGAGGGCGTAGATCAGGTTGCGGATGGCCTGCTCGGGCTCGAGGCCCTCGATGAAGGTGCCGGCGCGGACCAGGTCCTCGACCGACTCCATCGCCAGGTACGGGTTGACCGCGGCGGCGCCGTAGCCGATGAGCAGCGCGACGTGGTGGACCTCGCGGACGTCGCCGGCCTCGACCAGCAGGCCCACCTGGGTGCGCTGCTTGGTGCGGATGAGGTGGTGGTGCACGGCGGAGGTGAGCAGCAGCGACGGGATCGGCGCGTGCTCGGCGTCCGAGTGCCGGTCGGAGAGGACGACCAGACGGGCGCCGCCCTCTATGGCGGTGTCGACCTCGCCGCAGATGGCCTCGATACGGGCGGCCAGCGCGTCGCCGCCGCCGGAGACCCGGTAGAGGCCGGACAGCGTGGCGGCCTTCATGCCGGGCATGTCGCCGTCGGCGTTGATGTGGATGAGCTTGGCCAGCTCGTCGTTGTCGATCACCGGGAAGGGCAGCGTGACGCTGCGGCAGGACGCCGCGGTCGGCTCCAGCAGGTTGCCCTGGGGACCGAGCGAGGAGTGCAGCGAGGTGACGAGTTCCTCGCGGATGGCGTCCAGCGGCGGGTTGGTGACCTGCGCGAACAGCTGGGTGAAGTAGTCGAAGAGCAGCCGGGGGCGCTCGGAGAGGGCCGCGATCGGCGAGTCGGTGCCCATGGAGCCGAGCGGCTCGCCGCCGGTGCGGGCCATCGGCGCCAGGATGACGCGCAGCTCCTCCTCGGTGTAGCCGAAGGTCTGCTGGCGGCGGGTGACGGACGCGTGGGTGTGGACGATGTGCTCGCGCTCGGGAAGGTCCTCGAGCTCGATCTCGCCGGCCTCCAGCCACTCCTGGTACGGGTTCTCGGCGGCGAGGGCCGACTTGATCTCGTCGTCCTCGATGATGCGGTGCTCCGCGGTGTCGACGAGGAACATCTTGCCGGGCTGGAGGCGGCCCTTGCGGACGACCTTGGCGGGGTCGATGTCGAGGACGCCGACCTCGGAGGAGAGGACGACGAGTCCGTCGTCGGTGACCCAGTAGCGGCCGGGGCGCAGTCCGTTGCGGTCGAGGACCGCGCCGACCTGGACGCCGTCGGTGAAGGTGACGCAGGCAGGGCCGTCCCAGGGCTCCATCATCGTGGAGTGGTACTGGTAGAAGGCGCGCCGGGCCGGGTCCATGGAGTCGTGGTTCTCCCACGCCTCGGGGACCATCATCAGCACCGAGTGCGGCAGCGAACGGCCGCCGAGGTGCAGCAGCTCCAGGACCTCGTCGAAGGAGGCGGAGTCGGAGGCGTCCGGCGTGCAGACGGGGAAGATCCGGTCGATCTTGCCGGCGCCGGAGTTGAAGAGCTTGGAGGCGAGCTGCGACTCACGGGCGCGCATCCAGTTGCGGTTGCCCTTGACCGTGTTGATCTCGCCGTTGTGCGCGACGAAGCGGTACGGGTGGGCCAGCGGCCAGCTCGGGAAGGTGTTCGTGGAGAACCGCGAGTGGACGAGCGCGACGGCCGTGGCGAAGCGCCGGTCGGAGAGGTCCGGGAAGAAGGGCTCGAGCTGGCCGGTGGTCAGCATGCCCTTGTAGACGACGGTGCGCGCGGAGAGCGACGGGAAGTAGACACCGGCCTCGCGCTCGGCGCGCTTGCGCAGCACGAACGCCTTGCGGTCCAGCGCGATGCCCTCGCTGCTGCCGTCGCCCACGAAGAGCTGACGGAAGGCGGGCATGGTGGCGCGGGCGCCGTTGCCGAGCAGGTCCGGGGTGACGGGGACCTCGCGCCAGCCGAGGACGGTCAGGCCCTCTTCGGCGACGATCGTCTCGATCTTCGAGACGGCGGCGTCGGTGTCCTCGGCGCCGGGCGGGAGGAAGGCGATGCCGACGGCGTAGGAGCCGGCCGCGGGCAGTTCGAAGTCGGTGACCTCGCGGAGGAAGGCGTCCGGGACCTGGAGCAGGATGCCCGCGCCGTCGCCGGAGTCGGGCTCGGAGCCGGTTGCGCCGCGGTGCTCGAGGTTCCGCAGTACGGTCAGCGCCTGCTCGACCAGCTCATGGCTGGCAACACCGGTGAGGGTGGCCACGAACCCGACACCACAGGCGTCGTGTTCGTTACGGGGGTCGTACATCCCCTGGGGGGCGGGGCGACCGTCCATGGGCGACCAGGCGTCGGAACGCATTGGCTCTCCCGTCGTCGTCGTGGCATGTGCAGTGCCGAGGGACGACGTTGGCCCTCCGCGAAATTTCGTGCAGGTTACATGATGGAGTGCTTCTCGGAAAGCGGATAGCTCATTCCAGCATGCGGACACCGCACAGGCGGTGCAATGGGCCGCAACGGACAGATCGGCATCCGGAGGACCTGCGCAGAACAGGCTTCGTTGCCCACAGCGCTTACGGCTCATGCCCCGGGGTTTCGGAATCGAAACCACCGAGTAACGGCTACTTATGTTGCGCCTTGCATAGTGTCTCACCCAAGGGCCATTTCGCGGCAGGGCGTACGTCACAGGGTCCGCGACCGGGCCGGAAAACGCGAACGCACCGGCTCGCGGAGAGCCGGTGCGGCGCGGGGAGGAAGGACGCGATGGCCTACACGGCGGCGCCGATCAGCGTGCCGAGGCCGTAGGTGACCGCGGCGGCCGTACCACCGAGGGCCAGCTGACGCAGCCCGCTGAACCACCAGCTGCGGGCCGTGACCTTCGCCACCAGGGCGCCGCAGGCGAAGAGACCGACCAGAGCCACCAGCACCGCGGGCCACAGCGCGCCGGCGCCGAGCAGATACGGGAGCACGGGCAACAGCGCACCGAGGGCGAACGCCCCGAAGGAGGAGACGGCGGCGACGACCGGGGAGGGCAGGTCGTCGGGGTCGATCCCGAGCTCCTCACGGGCGTGGATCTCCAGCGCCTGCTCGGGGTCCCTCGACAGTTGCATCGCGACCTCGCGGGCGAGCGCGGGCTCCACGCCCCGGGCGACGTACAGCGCCGCGAGCTCCTCCATCTCGTCGACCGGGTGCTTGCGCAACTCGCGGCGCTCCACGTCCAGTTCGGCCTCGACCAGCTCGCGCTGTGAGGCCACGGAGGTGTACTCGCCGGCGGCCATCGAGAACGCGCCCGCGGCGAGACCGGCGAGGCCGGTGATCACGATGGTCTGCTGCGAGACCGCACCGCCCGCGACACCGGTCATCAACGCCAGGTTGGAGACCAGTCCGTCCATCGCCCCGAAGACCGCCGGGCGCAGCCAGCCGCCGCTCACATCGCGGTGGGTGTGGTTGTCGCGGTGCGCCACGTGAAGTGCGGCCTCGGTTTCGATGATGGACACGGCTCTCCCCTTCTCCGGCGGCGCCCGGTCGGCCCCGCCCCCCTTCGACGTCCTCGAAGATACGCCGAATGTAAGGGGCGTACCAGCAAGGCAGGCTTTACTTACCTGGGCCCGAGGGATGGGCGAAGCGAGTGACAGAAACGTTTCTTCGGCTCAGGTCGGGCGGCTCGTGGCACAGATCCGGAAACAAGGCTCGCGCGCGCGAAGGGACCTTCATGGCAGTGCTGACAGCATCCGGTTCCGGTCCCGTCACCACCCGGTCCGACCGGGCCCGCGGCGCACTCCTCGGCCTCGCGGTCGGCGACGCGCTCGGCGCCCCCGCGGAGAACATGCGGCCCTCGGAGATCCGCCGCCGGTGGGGCCGTATCGAGGGCTTCGTGAGCGACGACCCCGCGGGCACCGACGACACCGAGTACGCGATCTTCTCCGGCCTGCTGCTCGCCCGGCACGGCTCCGCGCTCACCGTGGCCCATGTCGAGGCGGCCTGGCACCACTGGATCGCGGACCTGGACGAAGGGCCGTTCCGGGGCGCGGGCTTCAGCGAGCGCGGCACCCTGGAGAACCTCCGACGGGGCCTCGCCGCCCCGATCTCCGCCCAGCACCGGCACGCCTGGAGCGACGGCCTGGCGATGCGCGCGGCCCCGTTCGGCGTCTTCGCGGCCGGCCGGCCCGCCGAAGCGGCACGGCTGGTCACGATCGACGGGAGCGTCAGCCACGACGGCGAGGGCATCTACGGCGGCCGCGCCGTGGCGGCGGGAGTGGCGGCGGCGATGGGCGGCGCGGGACCGGCGGGGGTGATCGGGGCGGCGCTGTCCGTCGTCCCCATGGACTCCTGGACCGCTCGCTCGATGCGCCGCGCGATCGTCGCCGCCGGGCGGACGTATCCGGACACCCTGTCCATGGAGCGGGCGGTCCGCTCGGCGGTCGTCATCGGCGGCTATCCGTGGACGGACCTGGCGCCGGAGGCGGTCGGCCTCGCGTTCGGCGCGTTCGCGGCGGCGCGGGGCGACTTCCGCACGTCGGTGCTGACGGCGGTCAACATGGGCCGCGACGCGGACACCACCGCGGCGGTCGCGGGCGCGCTGGCCGGTTCGGTCGCCGGCTCGGCGGCGATCCCCGAGAGCTGGGCGTCGGCAATCGCGCCGGTCCGCGGCAGCTGCCTCCCGTCGATGCGCGGCTACCACGTCCTGGACGTCGCGGACCTGCTGACCCCGGACGACGACCCGGGCGGCACACCATGACGCCCGGCCCCGGCCCCGCGCCGGGCGACGCGGAGGCCGCCACCGCCGACGCCGGAACACGACTCACGCACACGGCGACCCACGACCGCCCCAGCGCCGGGACCGCCGCGACCGGACACCGGACACTCGCGGACCGGGCCGTCGGGGGCTCCCCGACCGCCCGGCCCACCACGCGCGGCGCCGGCCTGGCGGAGTCCGCGACCGCGGGCGGTCCGCGCCGGATCGAGGGGCTGCTCCTCGGGCTGGCCGCCGGTGACGCCGCCGGGTGGCCGGCCGCCCGGCACCGCGCCGCGCGTATGCCCGAGTGGACCCGGCGTCTCACCCGTGAGCTCGACACCTTCGCCGAGCAGAACGCCACGACGACGCTGCCCGTCCCCATCGCGCTCAACCAGCCGCCGGAGCCGCTGCGGCTCGGCCCCTCCGACGACGCGGAATGGGCGGCCTTCGCAGCCCGGACCGTGCTCGCCGCCACCGGCGAGCCGTTCCGGAATCTGCCCCCGGCCCGCCGGATGCGCGCCGCGATCGACCTCGCGTGGAACTCCCTCGCCAGGCAGGTCGCCGCGGCCGCCGAGCGCGCCCCCGAGGTCGAGTCCGCCGTGCTGCCGTTGCGGGCCCGGATCTCCGTGCACGCAGGGCTCGGCAATCTGGCGACCGGTCTGCGGCCCCCGGCGACCGGTCACGACAACCCGCACTACTTCGACGACGCCGCCTGTGTGCGGGCCGTCGTGCTCGCCGCGGTCCATCCGGGCGACCCGCTCGGGGCCGCCGTGCTCGCCGAGTTCGACGCGCGGTACACGCAGGACGGCGACGGGGTGCACGGCGCCCGCGCCATGGCCGCCGCCGTCGCCGCCGCGCTCGGCGGCGCGGACGTGGACGACGCCGTCGACGCCGCGCTCGCCGAACTCCCCGAGGCCACCGAGATCGGGCGCAACGCGCACCACGCGGTCAAGCTGGCCCACGACGCGGCGGGCGCCTTCGAACTCGTACCGCTGCTCGAGCACCAGATCGTCGACCACGTCTACAGCTACGGCATCGCCGCCGCGGAGACCGTGCCGGTCGCGCTCGCCCTCGCCACCGCCGCGCGCGGCCGGGTCGCGGAGGCGGTCCCGGCAGCCGTGTGCCTCTCGCGTGTCGCGGACTCCGCGCCCGCTCTCGCGGGCGCGCTGACCGGGGCGCTCGGCGGCGGCGCGTCCCTGCCCGCCACCTGGCGGGACGCCTGCCGAACGCTCGCGGGCTGCGCCCTGCCCCGCCTCGCCGGAACGGATCTCGTCGAACTCGCGGCACAGCTCGACGCCGCGCTCCGGCGCCCCGCGACCGGACATGCGGCCGAACCTGCGAGCAGCCCGCCGCCGGGCACCGGTTAGCAGAAACCCGGCGCGCGGTACGCCGAACACGGCCGCCCCAGGTGGACAATTCGGGCATGACGACGACTACGGCGGCGCCCGGCACGGCAGCGCAGGCGGCGGCCTCCCCGACTCTCCCCCTCGACGACCGGATCACCGGCAGCCTGGTCGGAGCGGCTGTCGGTGACGCTCTCGGCGGCCCCGTCGAGGGCTACTCGCCCGAGCAGATCCTTCAGCGCCACGGCGGGCGGATCACCGGCATCGTCGGCCCCTGGCACGGGGACGACTGGCGCACCGCCCGCCCCATCGCCCCGTACCACAAGGGCGACGGCCACATCACCGACGACACCTTGATGACGCACGCGCTGATCGGGGTGTACGCCACGGTCCGCGACCACCTCGACGCGTACGCCGTGGCCGACCATCTCGTCCCCGACCTCATCGCCAACCCCCGCTGGATCCCGGAGCTCGAGGCAGCGGCGATCCCGCTGCAGCGGCTGTTCCTCGCCGAGAAGTGGCTCGTCGCCCGGCTGCACTACGGGCACCACGACCCGCGTGAGGCGGGCTCGGGCAACATCGTCAACTGCGGCGCGGCGATGTACATGGCGCCGGTGGGTCTGGTCAACGCGGCCAACCCGGCGGCCGCGTATGCCGAGGCCGTCGACATCGCGGGCGCGCACCAGTCGTCGTACGGGCGGGAGGCGGCCGGCGTGTTCGCGGCGGCCGTCGCCGCGGCGTGCCTGCCGGGCGCCACGCCCGCGTCGGTCGTCGAGACGGCGGCGTCGCTGGCGAAGGACGGCACCCAGGCGGCGATCGAGTCGGTCGCGGAAACGGCCGCGCGGTACACCGACTTCGAGTCGGCGCTGACGCCGCTGCGGGCGGCGGTCGCGCCCTTCGACACCGTGGGCCCGGACTACCGGACCCCGTCGCTGGGCGCCCGCCGCCCTTCGCGCCTCCACTCCATCGAGGAACTGCCCATCGCGCTCGGCATGCTGCTGGTGGGCGAGGGCGACTACCGGCGTACGGTCCTGTCGTCCGTCAACTACGGCCGGGACTGCGACTCCATCGCGACGATGGCGGGCGCGATCGCCGGAGCGCTGCACGGCGCGGCGGCCGTGCCCGCGGAGTGGGCGGAGCGGGTCGCGGAGGCGAGCCGCGTCGACCTGCACGCGCCGGCGGCCGAACTGGCGGCGGTGACGAGGGAGATCTACGCCCGCGACACGCAACGCCGCCGGGCCCACGAGGCGGCGTTCGCGTCCCTGACGGTCACCGCGCGATGACCGGCGCGCTGCGGGTGACCTGGGTGCAGCCGGAGGATCTGATCGGCCACGAACTGCGCCAGGCCGAGGAGGACGGCAGGGACGCGGCAGCCGTCCGCGACCGCTGGCTGGCGGCGGGCGGCGCACCCGCTCCGGAGCGCGCGGGCGCCTCGCCCGCCGGGGCGGCCCCGGCGCTGCGGGCGCTGGCGGAGACGCTGCTGTCCGAACTGGACGCCCTTCCCTCCCCCTTGGCCCGCGACGAGCCCACGTCGCTGTCCGCGATCGAGGACGCCGCCCCCGCCTGGGCGGCCGCGCCCGACGGGCTGCCGGCGGAGAGGATGCGGCCCGACCCGGACACGCTTCCGGTGTCGCAGGACGCGCTGCACGCCGCCTGGCTCGGGCGCGCCGCCGGCTGCCTGCTGGGCAAGCCCGTCGAGAAACTGCCGCTGCACGCGATCCGCGACATCGCCCGCGCCACCGGTAACTGGCCGCTCACCACCTGGTTCACCGCCAGGGGCCTGCCCGCGGACCTGGCGGCCGCGCACCCCTGGAACCGGCGCAGCGCCGGGAACTCGCTCGCCGAGAACATCGACGGGATGCCGGAGGACGACGACCTCAACCACCCCCTGCTCGGTCTGCTGCTGCTCCGGCGCCACGGCAGGGACTTCACCACCGCCGATCTCGCCCGGCTCTGGCTGGACGAGCTGCCCGCCGGGCGGACGTTCACCGCCGAACGCGTCGCCTACCGCAACCTGCTCAGCGGCATCGAGCCTCCGCTCACCGCCGCTCACCGCAACCCGTTCCGGGAGTGGATCGGCGCCGCCATCCGCGCCGACGTCCACGGCTGGACCAATCCCGGCAACCCGACGGCCGCCGCCGCCCAGGCGTACCCGGACGCGGCGCTCACCCACACCGCGAACGGGGTGTACGGCGCCATGTTCACCGCGGCCGCCCTCGCCGCCGCGGCCACCGGCCGCGTGGACGTCCACGCGGCGATCGCCACGGGCCTCACCGTCGTCCCGCCCCGCTCGCGCTTCGCCGCGGCCGTACGCTTCGGCGTCGAAGCGGCCCGAACGCACACGGACTTCGCCGACGCCGTCGACTGCGTCCACCGCGCGTACGGCGCGTACCACTGGGTGCACGTCCTGCCGAACGCCGCGCTCCTCGTCGCCGCCCTCAGCCACGCCGACGGGGACTTCACCGGCTCCATCTGCCGCGCCGTCTCCGGCGGACTCGACACCGACTCCAACGGCGCGACGGCCGGTTCCCTCGCGGGGCTGCTGGCCGGACACCCCGAGGCCCTGCCCGACCGTTGGACCGCCCCGCTGAAGAACCGGCTGTCGACCTCGGTCGCCGGTTTCGACGGCGCCGGCTTCGACGCCCTCGCCCGACTCACGCTCAAGGAGGCCCTCCGCCCATGACCGGCATCGTGGTGCTCGGCAGCACCAACATGGACCTCGTCGCCTTCGTCGCGCACGCGCCGCAGCGCGGGGAGACCGTCACCGGACGCGAGTTCCGCACGATCCCCGGCGGCAAGGGCGCCAACCAGGCCGTCGCCGCGGCCCGTGCCGGGGGCGAGGTCGCCATGATCGGGGCGATCGGCTCCGACCCGTTCGGCCAGCAGTTGCGGCACACGCTCGAATCCTGCGGCATCGACACCGACCTGCTCAGGACCGCGGAGGGCCCCTCGGGCACGGCGCACATCGTCGTCGACGACGAGGGCGGCAACGCGATCGTCGTCATCCCCGGCGCCAACGGCACCGTCACCTCCCTCGCCCCCGGGGAGGAGGCCCTCATCGCCGGCGGCGACACCCTCCTCCTCCAGCTCGAACTCCCGCTCAGCGCCGTGCTCGACGGCGCGGAGGCCGCCCGCCGCCACGGGGTGCGGACCGTCCTCACCCCCTCCCCCGCGCAGCCGCTGCCGCCCGAACTCCTCGCCGTCACCGATCTCCTCGTCCCCAACGAGCACGAGGCGGCCACCCTCACCGGCGTCGCCGACCCGCACTCCGCGGCGCAGGAACTGCTGCGGCAGGTCCCCGAGGTGGTGATCACCCTGGGCGCGGCGGGCTGTCTGTACGCGGCGCGCGGCAGCGGACCCATCACCGTGCCCGCCCCTTCCGTGACCGCCGTGGACACCACCGCGGCGGGTGACACCTTCGTCGGCGCCCTGTCCGTGGCGCTCGGCGAGAAGAGGCCCGTCGCGCAGTGCCTGGCCTGGGCATGCACGGCCGCCGCCCTGTCCGTGCAGCGCCCGGGAGCGTCCTCCTCCATGCCGTACCGGTCCGAGATCGACGCCGCCTCATGACCGCGCCGTCGTCCTCCTCCCTTCCGCTGCAAGGACTGCGCGTCCTCGACCTCGCGACCCTCTTCGCCGGCCCGCTGTGCGCCACGATGCTCGGCGACTTCGGCGCCGACGTCGTCAAGGTGGAGCACCCCACCCGCCCGGATCCCTCCCGCGGCCACGGCCCCGCCAAGGACGGGATCGGCCTGTGGTGGAAGGTCCTCGGCCGCAACAAGCGGACCATCACCCTCGACCTGTCCGCCCCCGGCGGCCGGGACACGCTGCTGCGGCTCGCGGCGACCGCGGACGTGGTCGTGGAGAACTTCCGCCCCGGCACCCTGGAGAAATGGGGGCTCGGCTGGGACGAGCTGAGCGCGGCCAACCCCCGGCTGGTCCTCACCCGGATCACCGGCTTCGGGCAGTTCGGCCCGTACTCCCACCGGCCCGGCTTCGGGACGCTCGCCGAGGCGATGAGCGGCTTCGCCGCAGCCACCGGGGAACCGGAGGGCCCGCCGACCCTGCCGCCCTTCGGTCTCGCCGACTCCGTCGCCGCGCTCGCCTCCGCCTATGCCGTCATGACCGCGCTCGCCGCCCGCACCGCCACCGGCCGCGGCCAGGTCGTCGACATGGCGATCATCGAACCGATCCTGGCGATGCTGGGACCACAGGCGCTCTGGTACGACCAGCTCGGATATGTGCAGCCGCGCACCGGGAACCGCTCCCGCAACAACGCCCCGCGCAACATCTACCGCACCGCCGACGGCAGTTGGCTCGCCGTCTCCACCTCCGCCCAGTCCGTCGCCGAACGCGTCATGCGCCTGGTGGGCCGGCCCGAGCTCGTCGACGAACCCTGGTTCGCCACCGGCAGCGGCCGCGCGGAGCACGCCGACGAACTCGACGCCGCCGTCGGCGGCTGGATCGCCCGCCGCACCCGCGAGGAGGCGACCTGTGCCTTCGAGAAGGCGGAGGCCGCGATCGCTCCCGTCTACGACATCCGCGACGTCATGGACGATCCCCAGTACCGCGCGCTGGGCACCATCACCGAGGTCCCGGACCCGGAGCTGGGCCCGCTGCGTATGCAGAACGTGCTCTTCCGGCTGTCGGAGACGCCCGGCTCCATCCGCTGGGCCGGCCGGTCGCACGGCGCCGACACGGAGGACGTCCTGGCCGAACTCGGTATGACCCCCTCGGACATCGCCTCGCTACGCACCCAGGGAGCGCTGTGACCATCCCTCTCACCTGGCTCTACGCCCCCGGCGACCGCCCGGAAACGGTGCGCAAGGCGCTCGCCTGCGAGACCGACATCGTCATCGTCGACCTGGAGGACGCCGTCGCCCAGGGGCGCAAGCCCTACGCCCTGGACGCCACCGTCGAACTGCTGTCGGACCCGCAGCCTCTCCCCGTCCATGTCCGCATCAACTCCCCCCATGACGTCGAGGCCCTCGCGGAGCTGCCGGGCCTCAGTGCACTGCGTATCCCCAAGGTCGCATACGCCACTGACATCCAGCAGATCGCGGGCCGCGCGCCGGGCGTCCCGCTGTACGCACTGATCGAGTCGGCGCTCGGGGTGGAGCACGCGTACGCCATCGCCACCGCGCACGAGGCGGTCGCCGGCATCGCGCTCGGCGAGTCCGACCTCCGCGCGGACCTCGGTCTGCGCGGCGACGCCGGTCTCGACTGGCCGCGCACCCGCACGGTGATGGCTGCCCGGGCCGCCGGTCTCGCGCCGCCGTCCCAGTCCGTCTTCCCCGACATCCTCGACCTCGACGGCCTCTACGCCTCCTGCTCCCACGGCCGGTCCCTCGGCTTCCTGGGCCGCGCGGCCATCCACCCACGTCAGCTGCCGGTCATCGAACGGGCCTTCCGGCCGACACGGGACGAGATCCAGGCGGCCGAGGAGATCATCAAGGCGGCGGCGTCCGACGCGGGTGCGCTGGCGCTGCCGGACGGGCGCTTCGTGGACGCGGCGGTGGTCGCGACGGCGCGGCGGACGCTGGCGCTGGCGGAACGGGAGGCGGGGTGACGGGGGGCGGGTCCGCTGCGCGAGCCTTGTCCCCTACCCGCCCCTTCCCGAACCGGGGGCGCTGCCCCCGGACCCCCGCCGGCGTTACGGCTTGCCGGGGGACTCCGCCGCGTCCGCAGGCGCGTCCTCGGACTCCGCCGTACCGGCCTCGTCCGCCTCCGAAGAAGACGCGTCGTCATCCTCACGCTTGGACGACTCCACCGCCGCCGGCTCCACGATCTCCTCGCGCCCCGGCCGCAGCCGCGACGAGATCACGATGTACGTGACCGCCAGGACGAAGACCAGGATGGACGTCCAGACGTTCAGCCGCAGGCCGAGGATGTGGTGCGCGTCGTCGACGCGCATGTACTCGATCCAGCCGCGGCCCGCGCAGTACGCGGCGACATAGAGCGCGAACGCCCTGCCGTGGCCCAGCTTGAAGCGCCGGTCGGCCCAGATGACCAGCAGGGCGACGCCGATGCACCACAGGGACTCGTACAGGAACGTCGGGTGGTAGAGGCCGGGCTCGCGGTTCGCGCCCTCGGTGATCTTCAGCGCCCAGGGCAGGTCGGTCTCGCGGCCGTACAGCTCCTGGTTGAACCAGTTGCCCCAGCGGCCGATGGCCTGTGCGAAGGCGACACCGGGAGCGAGCGCGTCGGCCCACGCGGGCAGCGGGATGCCGCGCCGGCGGCAGCCGATCCAGGCGCCGACCGCGCCGAGCGCGATGGCGCCCCAGATACCGAGGCCGCCCTCCCAGATCTTGAAGGCGTCGACCCAGTTCTCACCCTCGCTGAAGTACAGCTGGTAGTCGGTGATCACGTGGTAGAGGCGACCGCCGACCAGGCCGAACGGCACGGCCCAGACGGCGATGTCGGCGACCGTCCCGGCCTTGCCGCCCCGGGCGACCCAGCGCCGGTTGCCGTACCAGACGGCTACGAAGACGCCGATGATGATGCAGAACGCGTAGCCGCGCAGCGGAAGCGGTCCAAGATGGATCACTCCGGTCGACGGACTGGGAATGTAGGCGATGTCCATGGCAGGTCCGACGCTACCCTGCCGGGCGGGACCGACGGCAACCCGCCCGGCAACTTCTGGGTAACGAGCCCGTGCCTGTCCGGGGCGGGGCCGCCCTGACCACGGCGGGCCGAGCGCGGCCGGGCGTCAGGAGGCCGGGGCCGACGGGCTCGCGTCGTCCGTACCCGGCGTCGCCGGACGCCGGCTGCCCGGCGGCTTGTTCATGTTGGCCTCCTTGACCCACTTCTTGAAGTTGGCGACGGAGATCTGCTCCTTGCCCTTCGTCGGGAAGATCGACTCTCCGTTGAGCAGCACGGTCGGCGTGCCCCGGAAGCCGCCGGCCTGGAACGCCGCGTTCGACTTCTCGACCCAGGCGTCGTGCTTGCCCTCCTCGACACAGCTGCGGAACGCCGGGGTGTCGAGCCCTTCGACCTTCCCCGCGTGCTCGATCAGCCTGCCGTTGTCGGCGAAGGCGTCGTCCGGCTCCGGCGGCTGGTTCATGTACAGCACGTCGTGGTATTCGACGAACTTTCCGGCGTCCTGCGCGCACGCCGCCGCGTTCGCCGCGCGCAGGGAGCCGCTGCCGCCCATGTTCCCGTCGATGATGGTGGCGAGGTGGTACTCGATCTTGATCTGGCCGGCCTGCTCCAGCTCGTGGATCGGCTCCCGCAGAGCGTTCTCGAACTGGGCGCAGGCCGGGCAGCGGAAGTCCTCCCACACCGTGAGGGTGGACGGGGCGTCGGTCGCGCCGACGGGGATCGCGAGCTGCTCCTCCCCCTGCGCACCGCTCGGCGCGAGCAGCGGCCCGGCCTCCGTCGCACCGTCGTCGTCCTTGCCGCTGTTGGCGGCGACCAGGCCGATCACCGCGGCCAGGCCGAGTACCGCCACGACGGCCGACGCCACGATCAGGGTCCTGCGTCGCTTCTCGCGCGCCTTCTCCCGCGCCCGTTCCTGCTGGAGTCGCTCGCGGGCGACCCGCTTTGGCTCTTGGTTCTCGCTCACACCCCGCAAACGAACCGGGGAGGCGCCCATGCGCCTCCCCGGTCCCTGATCCACTCGTACGAGCTACGCCGTCCCGCGCACACCCCGCGCCAGTTCGCCCGCCAGTTCCCGTACGGCGGCGACGGCCGCGCCGTCGTCGGGCGCGTCGAGCATCCGCTTGACGAACGCCGAGCCGACGATCACACCGTCGGCGAACGCCGCGACCTCCGCGGCCTGTGCCGGGTTCGACACCCCGAGGCCCACACAGACCGGCAGGTCGGTCGTGGCCCGGGTGCGGCGCACCAGGTCCTGGGCCTGTTCGCCGACCGACTCACGGGTGCCGGTGACGCCCATGAGCGACGCCGCGTAGACGAATCCCGATCCCGCCTCCGTGATCCTGGCGAGGCGGGCGTCCTTGCTGCTGGGCGCGACGACGAAGACGGTGGCGAGGCCCTGCTTCTCGGCGTGCTCCCTCCACAGTCCGGCCTCCTCGACGGGCAGGTCGGGCAGGATGCACCCGGCGCCGCCCGCGTCGGCCAGCTCCGAAGTGAACCGCTCGACGCCGTAGCGGTCGATCGGGTTCCAGTACGTCATCACGAGGACCGGCTTGCCCGTGGCGGCGTGGGCCTCGCGGACCGTGCGCATCACGTCGGCGATCCGGACGCCGCCGCGCAGGGCGATGTCGTCGGCGGTCTGGATGACGGGCCCGTCGAGGACCGGGTCGCTGTGCGGCAGACCGACCTCGACGACGTCGGCGCCGCCGTCGAACGCGGCCTTGACCGCCTCGATCCCGACGTCGACGGTCGGGAAGCCTGCGGGCAGGTACGCGACGAGCGCCGCTCGGTTCTCGTTCTTCGCCGCGGCGAGCGTGTCGCTCAGCAGCCGGATGGTGCCGCTCACTTCGCGTCCCCCTGGATCTCGGCGGCGCCGTTGTCGGCGGAGGCGTCGGCCTCGACCTGGGCGTCGGTGTCGTACAGCCCGAAGTAGCGGGCCGCGGTGTCCATGTCCTTGTCGCCCCGGCCGGAGAGGTTGACCAGGATCAGCCCGTCCTCGCCGAGCTCACGGCCGAGGTCGAGCGCGCCGGCCAGCGCGTGCGCCGACTCGATGGCCGGGATGATGCCCTCGGTGCGGGACAGCAGCCGGAGGGCCTGCATCGCCGCGTCGTCGGTGACCGCGCGGTACTCGCCGCGGCCCGAGTCCTTCAGATACGAGTGCTCGGGCCCGATGCCCGGGTAGTCCAGACCGGCCGAGATCGAGTACGGCTCGGTGATCTGGCCCTCGTCGTCCTGGAGGACGTAGGAACGGGAGCCGTGCAGGATGCCCGGCTCGCCGGCCGTCAGGGTCGCCGCGTGCTCGCCGGTCTCGATGCCGTGGCCGGCTGGCTCACAGCCGACCAGCCGGACACCGGAGTCGGGGATGAAGGCGTGGAACAGGCCGATGGCGTTCGACCCGCCGCCGACGCAGGCGACGGCCGCGTCGGGAAGGCGCCCCGCGCGCTCCAGGATCTGGCGCCGGGCCTCGACGCCGATGACCCGGTGGAAGTCGCGCACCATGGCGGGGAAGGGATGCGGGCCGGCGACCGTGCCGAAGAGATAGTGCGTACGGTCCACGTTGGCGACCCAGTCGCGGAACGCCTCGTTGATGGCGTCCTTGAGGGTGCGGCTGCCGGACTTGACGGCGACGACCTCGGCGCCGAGCATCCGCATCCGGGCGACGTTCAGGGCCTGACGCTGCGTGTCGATCTCGCCCATGTAGATGGTGCACTCGAGACCGAAGAGGGCGCAGGCGGTGGCGGTCGCGACGCCGTGCTGGCCGGCGCCGGTCTCCGCGATGACGCGGGTCTTGCCCATCCGCCGGGTGAGCAGGGCCTGGCCCAGTACGTTGTTGATCTTGTGTGAGCCGGTGTGGTTCAGGTCCTCCCGCTTGAGGAAGATCCGCGCGCCGCCGGCGTGCCCGGCGAAACGGGGCACCTCGGTGAGGGCGCTCGGCCGGCCGGTGTAGTCGACCATGAGCGCGTCGAGCTCGGCGGCGAAGGCGGGGTCGGACTTGGCCTTGTCGTACTCGACGGCGACCTCGTCCACTGCGGCGACGAGGGCCTCGGGAATGAACTTTCCGCCGAAGGCGCCGAAGTAGCCGTCGGTGTTCGGGACCTGACCCTCCGGGTCGGGGATGAAGTAGTCGCTGGACATGGCGACGCAGCTCCTTGTCGGGCCGATGGGCCCGGGACGTGTCGGGTGTACGGAAGCGAAGCGTGTGCGGTCGGGGCGTGTTCCCCTGCCCGCCCCTTCCCGGGACCGGGCTCTGCCCGGACCCGCGCCTCGGACTCCGCCTACGGCCTGGCGGCCGTGGGAGGTGCCCCCAGGCGGGGCTGGGTTGGCCCGTCTCGTCGGGGCTCCGCCCCGAACCCCGCGCCGCAAACGGCGGGGCCGGCACTGTCGGCCCGCCCGGCGATTGAGGGCACGGCCGAAGGCCGTACGGGGTCCGGGGCCTGCCCGCCACGCGGCGGAGCCGCATATCCCGTACTGCGGGAAGGGGCGGGGAGGGGAACGCCTCCGCCTGAAGGCCTGGTGCCGCGACCGGCAATGTCTGCCCGTCAGGGAGCCCCGTCCAGTGCGTGCGATCGCAAGGCGGCCGGAAGCCCTTCGTAGCGGAGCTACCAGGGCTTTTGGCCGGCACAGCGAGCGTGCGTGCTGGACGGCGCGGCAGGGCAGAGGTTGCCGGGAGGGGCACTAGCGGCCGGTGCGCGCAAGCGCGCCGCGCCATCGCATGCCGTTGACCTGGCCGGGCTCGTCGCCGATGACGTACCGCACGCGCCGCCCGTGCACCCGCCGCGCCGGCGCACGGCAGCCGCGTGGGCGGCAGCCGCGGGCGAGGCGTGCGTACGGGTCGCGGGGCGCGCCGGAGACGGCTCCGGCGCCCGCCCGGCGCAGCGCGGAGCCCGGGGTCTGACCGGGACGGCGGCGGCGGGCGGTGGTCATGCCGGGGTCAGCTCCGACCGTGCCGCAGGGCCGGGTGCGCTCCCGCGGCCACCAGGTCGGCGACCGCCGACCTGGGGTCGCGGCCGGTCACCAGGGACTCGCCGACGAGCACGGCGTCCGCGCCGGCGTTGGCGTAGGCGATCAGGTCGTGCGGGCCGCGGACGCCCGACTCGGCGATCTTGACGATGTGCGCCGGGATCTCGGGTGCGACCCGCTCGAAGGTGGAGCGGTCGACCTTGAGGGTCTTGAGGTCGCGCGCGTTGACGCCGATGATCTTCGCTCCGGCGTCGACGGCCCGCTCGGCCTCGTCCTCGTCGTGCACCTCGACCAGCGGGGTGAGGCCGATCGATTCGGCACGCTCGATCAGCGAGACCAGCGCCTCCTGGTCGAGCGCGGCCACGATCAGCAGGACGACGTCGGCGCCGTACGCCCGCGCCTCCCACAGCTGGTACGCGGTGACGATGAAGTCCTTGCGCAGCACCGGGATGTCGACCTTGGCGCGCACGGCCTCCAGGTCGGCCAGCGATCCGCCGAAGCGGCGCTCCTCGGTCAGCACGGAGATGACGGCCGCGCCGCCCGCCTCGTAGTCGGCGGCGAGTCCGGCCGGGTCGGCGATCGCGGCGAGCGCGCCCTTGGACGGGCTGGAGCGCTTGACTTCGCAGATCACCTTGACGCCCTCGCCGCGCAGTGCGGCGACGCCGTCCTTGGCAGCCGGGGCCTTTGCGGCGCGCTCCTTGAGGTCGTCGAGGCTGACGCGCGCCTGCCGCTCTGCCAGGTCGGCGCGCACACCTTCGATGATCTCGTCGAGCACACTCACGCGAGCGGCCCCCTTCCGGGACGGTGTTGATGTATCGGGATCAGCCATGTCGATGGTATCCGCAGCAGGGCCCAGGGCCCGCATCCGGTCGCGGCCTGTCCCACTACCTGGGACTTCAAGGCACGAGCGCGGAGCCGAACGGCAGGTTCCGCACCACGCTGAAGATCACCAGCACCCCGCCGAGGGCCCACCACCAGCCGGTGGCGATGTTGATCCGCAGCGGGCGGTTCTGTACGGAGCGAATGAGCCACGCCACCCATACGAGGGCGAAGACCAGGTAGCCGGCGGTGGCGGCGGCGTTGGCGCCGAACGCGGTGCCCAGGTCGCCGTGGATGAACGCGTGGGCGCTGCGCAGTCCTCCGCAGCCGGGGCAGTAGATGCCGGTGTGGCGCAGCAGCGGACAGGCGGGGTAGTGGCCGGGTTCGTTCGGGTCGACGGTCCCGACGTACGCGAAGGCGGCGGCGACGCCGGCGAGCATGCCGAGCGGTGCGGCGAGGCGCCGCGCGAGCGACGCGTGGGGCGGGTGCGGCGGTGGGAGCGCGGGGCGGCCGGTGGGTCCGCCGGGCGGGGCCCAGCCGGCCCACGGTCCCGCCGGGCCGGGCGGGGACTCTCCGGGTGTGATCCCGGGGCCGGACGGCTGCGGGCCGGCGCTGACGGACGGAGCGGCCCCGTCGGGCGGGTCGGGCGCGGGGGCCGGATCCACGGGGACGGGGGCTGGGGAAGAAGGCATGGCGTCCACGCGCTGATTGTCCACGTTCAACGGCAGCGGCGCAGCCCGGCCGTGCCGGGCTGCGCCGTCGTGCGACATCCGCTCTGCGTGGTTCAGGCCGTCGCCTTCTCGCTCTCGCGGGCCGCCGCGCGGTTGCGGGCCTCCACCACCTCGGTGGGCTCCTTCGGCGTGCCGAGGCCGGCCACCTTCATGGCGCCGCCGACGACCGCGCCGAGCAGGATGAGCGCACAGCCTGCCCAGAAGCCGACCGGGCTGTTCGCCACCATGAAGACGCCCGCGACGCAGAAGCCGGTGAAGGCGATGATGCTGCCGGTCCAGGCGGCCGGGGTGTGTCCGTGGCTGCTGCCCGCCATGAGTTGCTCCTCGTTTCCAGTGCGATGTCGTGAGCCGGTGCTCGTACCGAGCCGGACGCTCGCTGTCATTCTTCCGTACGCCGGGGCGTCGGCCGATCCGGGGTCGGTTCCGGGCCGGACCGCGGCCGGAACCGGGGTCATCGTTCGCGGGTCGGGTCCTCGCCGCGGTCCAGGGCCTTCCACAGGTCCTCGGGGCGGTCGGGGTCGACCGGGCGCTCCTCGCGGGCGCGGGGGGTGCCGTCGCGTTCGTAGCGGCCGGACATGGACGGCCAGGCGCGGCCGTAGCGGAGGGCGAGGAGTCCGGCCAGCAGGATCAGTGCGCCGCCGGCGGCCGTGACGTACGGCCAGACCGTGTGCGACAGGGCCTCGACGGTGGCGGCCGCGTCGCCGGTGGTGCGGGCGGCCTGCTCGTCGAGCGCGCCGGAGCCGGACGCGCCGAGCAGCGCGGCCGTGGCGGCGCCGACGCCGCTCAGGGAGAGCAGCACGGCCACCAGGAGACGGCCCGCGCGGCGTACCGCGAAGAGGGCGACCAGCGCGGCGAGGCCGACGATCGCGAGCGCCGTGGGCACACCCGTGACGTCGGAGCCGCTGGCGTCGAGTGGGACGGATCCGCCGCCCACCGACGCGGCTCCCTCGGCCCAGACCCGGCCGGCCGCGAGCAGGACGACGGTCGCGCCGGCGGCGCCGAGGAACAGAGTGGCGGCCAGGCTGCGGCGGCCGCTCGTGGCGGCCGTCGCGGCTGCGGCTCGGGGCTGGGGTACGGGTACAGCAGTCACGCTCCCCACTATCCCTTACCGGCCGCCCGGTCACTCAGGCGGTTGGCCGTGTGGACGGCGCGCAGCACCGCGGCCGCCTTGTTGCGGCACTCGGTGTCCTCCGCGACCGGGTCGGAGTCGGCCACGACACCGGCTCCGGCCTGCACGTAGGCGGTGCCGTCGCGCAGCAGGGCGGTGCGGATGGCGATGGCGGTGTCGGAGCCGCCGGCGAAGTCCAGGTAGCCGACGCAGCCGCCGTACAGACCGCGGCGCGACGGTTCGAGTTCGTCGATGATCTGCATGGCGCGCGGCTTGGGCGCGCCGGAGAGGGTGCCCGCGGGGAAGCAGGCGGTGAGCACGTCGAAGGCGGTGCGGCCGTCCGCGACCCTGCCGGTGACGGTGGAGACGATGTGCATCACGTGGGAGTACCGCTCGATCGACATGAAGTCGACGACCTCGACGCTGCCGGGCTCGCAGACGCGGCCCAGGTCGTTGCGGCCCAGGTCGACGAGCATCAGGTGCTCGGCCCGCTCCTTCGGGTCGGCGAGCAGTTCGTCCGCGAGCTCGTTGTCCTCCTGCGGCGTGGCGCCGCGCGGCCGGGTGCCGGCGATGGGGTGGACCATGGCGTGCCCGTCCTCGACCTTGACCAGGGCCTCGGGGCTGGAGCCGACGACGTCGAAGCCGTCGAAGCGGAAGAGGTACATGTACGGCGAGGGGTTGGTGGCCCGCAGCACCCGGTAGACGTCCAGCGCGCTCGCTGTGCACGGGGTCTCGAACCGCTGCGAGGGCACGACCTGGAAGGCCTCGCCGGCCCGGATGCGCTCCTTGATGTCGTCGACGGCCGCCCGGTAGTCGGCGCCGCCCCACAGCGCGGAGAACTCGGGCAGTTCGGAGGCGGGCAGCGCGGCGGGCCGGGAGGCGAGCGGCCGGGCGAGGTCGTCCTCCATGGCGTCGAGCCGGGCCACCGCGTCGGCGTAGGCCTCGTCGACGCCGGTGTCGAGGTCGTTGTGGTTGATCGCGTTGGCGATCAGCAGGACCGTGCCGTCCCAGTGGTCGAGGACCGCGAGGTCGGAGGTGAGCAGCATGGTCAGCTCGGGGAGCTTCAGGTCGTCGCGCTCGCCGGGGCCGATCCGCTCCAGCCGCCGCACGATGTCGTAGCCGAGGTAGCCGACCATGCCGCCGGTGAAGGGCGGCATCCCGGAGGCCAGGTCGTGCGTGGGGGTACCTCCCACGCCGCCAGGCGTAGGGGGAGTGTGCAGGGTCTCGACGGTCTCGCGCAGCGCCTGCAGCGGGTCACCGTCGGTGGGGACGCCGACCGGCGGGTTGCCCAGCCAGTGCGCCTGCTCGTCGCGGGCGGTCAGCGTGGCGTCGGAGCGTACGCCGATGAAGGAGTAGCGCGACCAGGAGCGGCCGTTCTCCGCCGACTCGAGGAGGAACGTGCCGGTGCGCTCTGCCGCGAGTTTGCGGTACAGGCCGACGGGGGTGTCGCCGTCCGCGAGCAGCCGGCGGCTGACGGGGATGACGCGGCGGTCGGCGGCGAGCTTGCGGAACGTCTCGAGATCCATGGCGCCAGACCCTACTTGTCGAGCAGTACGTCGGTGTCGAAGCAGGTGCGGGCCCCGGTGTGGCAGGCGGCGCCGACCTGGTCGACCTTGACGAGCACGGTGTCGGCGTCGCAGTCGAGGGCCACGGACTTGACGTGCTGGACGTGCCCGGAGGTGTCGCCCTTGACCCAGTACTCCTGGCGGCTGCGGGACCAGTACGTACAGCGGCCGGTGGTCAGGGTGCGGTGCAGCGCCTCGTCGTCCATCCACCCGAGCATCAGCACCTCACCGGTGTCGTACTGCTGGGCGATGGCGGGGATCAGCCCGTCGGCGCTCCGCTTGAGGCGGGCGGCGACGGCCGGGTCGAGGCTGCTGGCGGGAACACTGCTGGTCATGTCCGCCATTGTGCCGTGCCGAAGTCGGTGGGCGGGCGGTGCGTCCACTGGGCGGACCCGGTGCCTCCGCCGTACGCTGGCGGCCATGTCGACCCATGCCAAGCGTGAACGGCTCCTTTTCGCAGACCTGTTGGAGGCGGTCGGCCCGGATGCGCCGACCCTGTGCGACGGCTGGCGCGCCCGGGATCTCGCCGCCCATGTGGTGATGCGCGAGCGCCGGCCCGACGCGGCGGGCGGGATACTGCTCGACGCGCTGAAGGACCGGGCGGCGCGGATCCAGGCGGAGTTCGCCGAGAAGCCGTACGACGAGCTGGTCCATCTCATCCGGACGGGCCCGCCGCGGATGTCCGTGTACGGGATCAAGCAGATCGACGAGGCCGCGAACACGGTGGAGTTCTTCGTGCACGCGGAGGACGTGCGCCGGGCGCAGCCGGAGTGGACGCCGCGCTCTCTGGACCGTGTGTTCGAGAACGCCCTGTGGTCGCGGCTGGAGAAGGCCGCGCGGCTGCTCGGCCGGAAGTCGCCCGTCGGTCTGGTGCTGCGCAGGTCGAACGGCCAGACGGTGGTGGCCCACAAGGGCACTCCGGTGGTGACGGTGACCGGCGAGGCGGGTGAGCTGACCCTGTTCGCGTTCGGCCGGCAGGAGGCCGCGCAGGTCGACCTGGAAGGGGACAAGGATGCGATCACCCGGCTGAGCGGAGCCGCGCTCGGCTTCTAGTGCCGCGACAGGGCAAAGGTTGCCGGGGGGCACGAGTGCGGCCCCGCTCAGCCGGGTCACCCGCTCCCGTGCCGTCAGCGGCCCCTGGCCCACTCGCCGTACGCGTCCTGCGGTTCGGGGGCCGTGGCCGGGGGCTCCGGGGGCGCGGCCAAAGACGCGGGGCGCCGCCACAGGATTCTCGAGCCGGCCAGCGCCAGCAGGAAGCCGGCCGGGATGGTGACCAGGCCCGGCGTGTGGAACGGGAACCAGTGGAAGTCCATGCCGGGGAAGAGCGACGTCGGGGTGCCCGACGCCGCCGGTGACCAGACCATGAGCACGGCGATCAGCGGCAGCGTCCCGTACACCGCCCAGCGCACCCCGCCGGCCGTGAAGTGCCGGCGGAAGATCGCGTACAGCAGTACGGGCGGCAGCACGGACGCGGCCCCGGCGAACGCGAACGAGAGCAGCACCTGCGGGTTGCGTCCGACCGTCTGCGTCGCGACGAACACCGCGAGGGCTCCGACGACGGCGACCGCCCAGCGCGCCAGGCGCACCTCCCCGGCCATGGAACGCCGCCCCCGGCCGCCGACACGCGTCGGCCCGGCGAGGTCGCGGGTGAAGGCGGACGCGGCGGCGAGGGTGATCCCGGCGACCGTGGACAGGGTGGTGATGAACACGGCGCAGGCGACCACGGCGAACAGCAGGCTGTGCCGGGGGCCGCCGGCCTCGGGGTCGAGCGCTGTGGTGACCATGAGCAGCGCCGAGTTGCCTCCCGGGTCGACGGCGGCGATGTTCTTCTGGCCGACGAGAGCGGCCGCGCCGAGGCCGATGACGACGACGCCGGCGCAGAGCACGGCGACGGGCCCGACGGCCCAGCCGGCGGCGCGGCGGGCGCTGCGCGTGCCGCGCATGGGATGCAGCCGCATGGTGATGTGGGGCATACAGGCGGCGCCGAGGACGAGCGTGAGCATGAAGCCGGTGAGATCGAGCCAGCCGACGAAGCCGCGCCCGAACTGCAGCCCCGGCAGGGCGTACGAGCTGCCCGGGCTGTTCTGCCGGGCCGCGTCGAAGAGCGAGAACGGCGACCAGCCGAAGCGGCCCAGGACGATGCCGGCGAGCAGCACCACCACGGCGACCACGATGACCGTCTTGAGGATCTGGATGTAGCCCGTGCCGCGCATCCCGCCGAAGGCCGAGTAGCAGATCATCAGGGCGCCGCTGGCGACGGTGCATCCGGTGAGGGCGCCGGGCGGGAGGCCGAACATGGACGTCATGATCTTGCCTGCGACCGCGAGCTGGACCACGAGCAGCGGGAACAGGACGACGATCGCGGCGATCCCGAGGGGCACGCGGACGGAGCGGTCGGCGAGCCGCTCGGTGAGGAAGTCGCCGAGCGTGTAGATCCCCCCGCCGCGCAGCGGCTTCGCCAGCACCAGCATCACCAGGACCAGCGAGGCGACGGTGGCCATGGCGAAGAGGATGCCGTCCGCGCCGACGAGGGCGACGGAGCCGGTGGTGCTGAGCAGGGTGGCGGCGGAGACGTAGTCCCCGGCGACGGCGAGCCCGCCGCCGACCGGGCCCAGCGTGGCGCCGCCCGCGTAGAAGTGCTCCGGGTCGTCCTGGTCGGCTGCGGCCAGGCCGCACAGCAGCAGCGACACCGTGACGAACGCGAGGAAGACGACCAGGGCGAGGGAGCGGCCCTCGAACCCGGCACCCGACGCCATGGGTCCGACCAGGTGGATATCAGATGACATGCCGGGTAGATCACCAGCGGGACCGGTACCGCGTACAGCGGCCGGTCCGGCTTCGGTGCCCGTGCACAGTCACGGGCACCCCGGGGTGTGCGGCGTCACACCCCCAACTGCCCCTAGGGCTCCAGCAGTCGGCGGGCGGTGAGCGCGAGGGAGACCTCGACGACGTCGGACGGCCGGGACAGCGAGCGGCCGGTGAGCTGCTCGAAGCGGCGGAGCCGGTTGAGGACCGTGTTGCGGTGGCAGTAGAGCCGGGTGGCCGCGCGCTGCGCGGATCCCTCGGCGTCGAGCCAGACGGTGAGCGTGTCGACGAGGAGGTCCCGGTCGGCGGGGTCGATCCCGTACAGCGGTCCCAGTACGCGTTCGGCGAGCGCGCGGCCGAGATCCGGGGAGGAGACGACGACGGCGGCGGGGAGGTGGTCGTCGAGGAGGACGACACCGCCGGCGCGGGGGCAGGCCCGCAGGGCGGTGGCGGCGAGTCTGCGGCCCGCACCGATGGCGGCGAGCCCGACGACGACCGAGCCGATGCCGACGCGGACGCCGGGGGCTGCCTCCACTCCCGCCGCGAGCGCGGCGGGGTCCAGGGGCCCCGCGGGTGGGGCGGCGGGCTCCTCGCCCCCGGGGGCACCGGCCGCCGGCCGGCGGTCCGGGTCCGCGAGGTGCACGATGCCCAGCTCCGCCTCCGGCGTGGAGTGCCACACCACGGGGACGCCCGGCGGCAGCGTGACCGGCGGGCCCGCCGGGTGCGGGTGGGGGGCGGCGGCCGCGATCACCACGAAGCGGCCGTCCTGCGGTACGCCGAGCAGCGAAGAGGCGTCGGGCAGGTCGGTGATGCGGGCCGTGCCGTCGAGCAGTGCCGCGGTCGTCAGCCGCAGCCGGTTCTCGCGGCGCCACTCCATCCGGCGCTCGGTCTCGCGGTAGGCGTCGGTGACGACGGCGCAGTGCTCGTCGACGAAGTTCCAGACGTCCGCCGCGACGTGGACGAGCAGCCGCACGTCCTCCGGGTGGCGTCTGGCGGTCTCGTCCACCAGGCCCTGCCAGACCATCGCACCGCCGATCCGGTACGCGTGCAGCACCGCGTCGAGCGGTATGCCCTGCTCGGCCCGGTAGGCGCCGATCGCCCGCGAGGTGCGCCGGGCGATGTCCCGGCACTCCCGGGGGCGGATCAGGGACGCGACGTTGTGCCGGAGCGACTGGTGCACCTCCTGCCACACCTCGGACGCGTCGGCGTCGATCGCGGCACGGTACGCGGGCTCCTGCTCGCGCAGCTCGCCGACCAGGGTGGTGGTCAGACCGACGACGTCGTCCAGCAGCACCTGTGCGGCGCGGTGCAGTACGGCGAGCGCGTCCGCGTCCAGCAGGGAGCGGGTGCGGTGCGCGGCCGCATGAGGGGCGGGCACCGCTCTGACGCGCGAACGGACGAGATTCGACATGGGCGGCCTCCACCAAGGAGTCGGCTCGCTCCGGCGCACCCCTGACCTCGGGCACGCCGGATCTACCTGACGCTCGCAGAATGGCATACCGCCCGGTCGGTACCCAGGGGTTTACGGCATTCTTCTCATCACGGTCCAGCAACGCGAGCCCGCCGGCTCAGGATCCGGAGCGTTCCAGGAGGCGGGCGAGCTCGGTCCGGGAGCGTACCTGCAGCAGCGCGAAGACGTTCCGCAGATGATGGTCGACGGTCCGGGTGCTGACGGACAGCCGCAGCGCGACCTCCCGGTTGGTGGCGCCCTCCGCCACGTGGTGGGCGATGCGCCGCTGCTGCGGAGTGAGCCGGTCCAGCGGCCCGCCCCCGGTGTCACCGGCCACCGCCTCGCCCGCCGCCCGCAGCTCGCCCTGGGCGCGCTCGGCCCAGCCGCGGGCCCCGCAGTGTTCGAACGCGACGAGCGCGTCCCGCAGCGGGCCGCGGGCCTCCCTGGTCCTGCGGCGGCGCCGCAGCCACTGCCCGTACAGCAGCAGGGTGCGGCCCCGCTCGAAGTCGCCGCCCGCCCGGTCGTGGTGGGCGAGCGCCTCCTCGTAGCAGGCGGCGGCCTCCTCCGGCGGCGCGAGCAGGGCGCGGCAGCGGGCCAGCTGGGCGGGGGCGAGCGGGTCCGCGGTGCTCGCCGCCCACCTCCGGAACTCCCCCACCGCCACCGCCGCGCCGCCCGGCCGCCCCGCGAGCACGGCGGCCTCGACGAAGCACGGTACGGCGAGCATCCGCACCGCGAAGTGGCCCTGCCTCGGTCCGGGCCCGACGAGGGGGCCCAGCCGGGCGGCGGCCTCCGCGCACCTGCCCGCCGCCAGGTCTGCGCGGCCCACCGCCCAGACGGCGAGGCTCCCGGCCTGGGCGAGACCGTGCGCCACGGCGGCGGCGGCCGCGGCGTCGGCGTGCCGCGCGCAGGCCTCCGCGTCGCCCTCGACGGACGCGGTCAGGGCGAGCACGGCATGCAGGTGGGCGGCGGCGTTGCGCCGGCCCAGCCGGCCGGCGGCCCGCAGACCCTCCTCCGCGTGCACCCGGGCGCGCGCGTGCCGTCCGGCGCGCAGCTCCCCGTACGCGAGGTGCTCCAGCGCCTGGGGCAGCAGCATCTGGGGCCCGTGCACCTGTACGGCGGCCAGGGCCCGGGCCCCGGCCCGGCAGGCGGCGTCCACGTCACCGACGACGAGCGCGGCGGCCGCGGACCGCAGCAGCCCGACCGGCTCCTCGCCCCGCTCCGCCGCCTCGACGCACCTGCGCAGCAGCCGGTGCCCCTCGTCGAACCGCCCGGCGAAAAGCGCCAGTACCCCGGTTACGTACACCCCGAGCGTGTCCTGCCCCTCCGGCCCGCCGGCGTGGCCGGAGGGAACGCCTCCCGCCGGTGTCCGACCTCCGCCCGGCCCGGCGGCCAGGTCCGCCGCGACCCCTCGAGCACCCGCCAAGGCACCGCCCTCGCAGTCCGCCCCGCCGACAGCCGGGCCGCCCTCGTCCGACTCCGCCACGACACCCCGAACCAACACCGGGCCCTCGCCCGGCCCGGCAGCCAGGTCCGCCGCGACCCCTCGAGCACCCGCCAAGGCACCGCCCTCCCAGTCCGCCCCGCCGACAGCCGGGCCGCCCTCGGCCGGTTCCGGCCTCCGGGCCGGCGTCGGGACCGGCCAGGGAGCGGTCCGCCCCCCGGGCCGGCGCACGCCGGGAGGCGGCACCGCGGCGCACGTGCCCGGCGCGGCGGCCGGGTCACCCGTCGCCGGGCGAGGGGCCGGGGCATCACCGGCACGCGTCGGGACGCGGGCGAGGGCCGCCGCGTAGGCGGTGGCGTCGCCCATGGACCAGGCGGCCTCCGCCGCCGCGAGGAGGGCGGCGGTCGAGCGGGCGGTGTCGTGGTCGGACAGGAGCGCGGCGGCCGCGAGCAGGAACGCGTGGGCGTCGGCGACCGGGCCGTCGCAGAGGGCGAGCAGACCGCGTACGTAGGGGGTGTGGCCCAGTGCCGGTGCGGCGCGGACGCGGGTCAGCAGGGCGCGGGCGCGAACCGGGTCGCCGCCCAGCCAGGCGTGCTCGGCGGCCGTCGCGAACCGCACGTCGCGTGGGGTGTCGTCGGGCGTGAGCTCGGCGGCCCGCGCGAGGGCCGTGGCGCGGTCGGGGTGCGGCCCGGGTGCGGCGGCCGCCCGGTCCAGGGCGTCGGCGAGCGACGGGTCGTGGCCGCCCGCCGCGCAGCCCAGCTGGACCAGCCTGGCCCGGACGAGGTGCGGCCCGTCCAGCGCGGCGGCCAGCAGCCGGTGCGCCGCGCGCCGGCCGGCCGGCTGCGCACCGCGCAGCACGGCGGTGCGCAGCAGCGGATGCGTGAAGTGGATGCGCGCGCCGTCGCCGTGGAGGACGCCCGCGCGTTCCGCGGGCCGCAGCCGTTCCGCGTCGAGCCCGGCGGGGCGGGCGGCCCGCATCAGCAGGGCCGTGTCGGCGCCGGCGCCTTCCGGTTCGTGCTCCTGGGCCGCCGCGGCGAGCAGCAGCAGGAAGCGGGTGTCGGCGGGCAGCGCCCGGGCGCGGGCGGCGTACGCGTCGAGGACGTCCTCCGCGCCCGGCAGGGGGTGCGGCAGCGGCGCGTGGCCGGCGAGCTGGTCGGGGGTGAGGCTGCGGGTGAGCGCGGTGAGCAGGCGCGGGTTGCCGCCGGCCTCCCGGCACAGTTCGTCCCGTACGACGGGGGCGGTCCGGTCGTCGCCCGTCAGCCGGTCGACGAGCGCCGCGGCGGCCGTGTCGTCGAGGGGCCCGAGCCGTAGCCGCGGCAGTCCGGTGAAGGCGTCGTGGCCGCCGGGTTCGTCGGTGGCGGTGAGCAGGACCGCGACGCGGTCGCCGGGTGCGAGGCGGCGGGCCGCGAACCCGAGCGCGACGCGGGAGTCGTGGTCCCAGGCGTGCGCGTCGTCGACGCAGACCAGCAGCGGGCCACGGGCGCCCAGCGCCCGCAGCAGTCCGAGAAGCGCGGTGGGGGCGGGCCCCGGCCGGGTCGCGTCGTCGGCCTCGGGCGGCAGGGGTCCGGTCGCGGAGCAGAGCAGTGCGTGCAGTCCGCTGTACGGCAGGGTGGCCTCGGCGGGGGCGGCGCGGGTGTGCAGGACCGCTCCGCCGCGACGGCTCCCGACGGCGTGGCGCACGAGCGCGCTGCGGCCGAGGCCGGGGGGCGCGGTGACGACGAGGGTGCTGCCGCAGCCCTGTCGCAGGAGGGACAGCGTTCGGTCCAGTAAGGCGAGTTCACCGTTCCGGCCGTACAGCCGGTGGGGACTGTGCACGGTCGTCGATGGGGTCACGGCGAGCAACTTACTGCCGCGTAAACACAGTCCGGAAGAGCCGCGTCCGCCGCATTGGGCCGGGCCCCAGCGGTGACCGCTCCGCGCTGTGCGCCCGCACAGCGCTGCCGGTGGGGCCCCGCGCGGCCCGAGCGGTGGCGGCCGGCCCCCGCACAGCACACTGCCGGTGGCGGTAACCCGCCACCGGCAGCACCCCGTTACGCGTCCGCGTTACGAGGTGTGCGGGCAGTTGCCCCGGTACTCCTCGATGGTCAGGCTCGGCCGCGGCAGCGGGCAGAGGAACTGCTCGTAGCGGGTGTCGTTGTCGATGAAGCGCTTCAGCCACGAGATGCTGTACTTCGCGATGGTCGTGTTGGGGCTGTTCGGCGTGAAGTGGCTCGCGTTGTTGAGCTCCAGGTACGCCTTGTCGAGCGAGCCGGGCAGTGACTCGTAGAACGGCTCCGAGTGCGAGTAGACCGGGGCGACCGAGTCGCCGTCGGCGCCGATCACCAGCGTGGGCGTGCGCAGTTCGGGCCAGGTCTTGTCCGTGTTCCACCCGGTCAGCGGGATCGCCGCCTGCAGGGAGGGCCGGTCCTTGGCGGCCTCGAGCGTGCCGCCGCCGCCCATGGAGTGGCCCATGACGCCGAGCCGGGAGGTGTCGATCCGGCCGCGGACGGAGCTGCGCTCCGTCAGGTAGTCGAGCGCGGCGAGGAGTTGGCGGCCCCGGCTGTCGGGCTGGTCGTAGACCGAGTTGGTGTCGATGGTGAAGACCACGAAGCCCTGCGAGGCCAGCCGCGGGCCGAGCCAGGCGATGCTGGACTGCCGGGCCGTGAAGCCGGGCGAGATGGCCACGGCGCCGAACGTGCCGTCCGAGGTGGACGTCGGGTAGTAGATGGTGCCGCCGCCGAAGCCGCTGACCACCCACGAGGAGACGGACGTGTCCGAGACGGAGTACGGGCCCCTGGACGCCTCGATGCTCGACACGGTCGGGGCCGGGCCGCGCTCGTACGGGTTGTCGGCGGCCAGGGTGGCGGCGCCCGCGCTGTCGGCGGCCTGCGCGCCGGGGACCAGCGCTGTGCACAGGCCGACGGCCACCGCTGCCGCGGCCAGTGCGTGACGGAGCTTCCGGGTGCGGCTCCGGGAGGTGTGGGGGTGCTGCACGAGGGTGGTCCTCTCGGTCGTGGCGGAGCCACGCCGGAGTGACCGGCCCGTCGTCGCCAGGGGCCGGGGGGATGCACCGGGTGGATACCGCCGTGTTGATGGCGGTACCACCGTCGTGGCGCACCCGGTCGGCGCACATCGGCAAGTTCACCGGTCTTGGCGACCCGGCCGCGCGGCGGCCGGGTCGCCGGGAAACCCTCAGCGGACCGGGTGGCCCGCCTCCCGCAGCGCGTCCTTGACCTGCGAGACCCGCAGGTCACCGAAGTGGAACACCGAGGCGGCGAGCACCGCGTCCGCGCCCGCGTCGACGGCCGGGGGGAAGTCCGCGAGCCGGCCGGCGCCGCCGGAGGCGATCACCGGGACCGTCACGTGCTTGCGCACGGCGGCGATCATCTCGGTGTCGTAGCCGTCCTTGGTGCCGTCGGCGTCCATCGAGTTGAGCAGGATCTCGCCGGCCCCCAGCTCGGCGGCGCGGTGGGCCCATTCGACGGCGTCGATGCCGGTGCCCCGGCGGCCGCCGTGCGTGGTCACCTCGAAGGAGCCCTCGGGGGTGCGCCGGGCGTCGACGGAGAGCACGAGCACCTGGCGGCCGAACCGCTCGGCGATCTCGCGGATCAGCTCCGGCCGCGCGATCGCCGCCGTGTTGACGCCGACCTTGTCGGCGCCCGCCCGCAGCAGCTTGTCGACGTCCTGAGCGCTGCGCACGCCGCCGCCGACGGTGAGCGGGATGAAGACCTGCTCGGCGGTGCGGCGCACCACGTCGTAGGTGGTCTCCCGGTCGCCGGACGAGGCGGTGATGTCGAGGAAGGTCAGCTCGTCGGCGCCCTCCGTGTCGTACAGCTTGGCCATCTCGACGGGGTCGCCCGCGTCGCGCAGGTTCTGGAAGTTGACGCCCTTGACCACCCTGCCGTTGTCGACGTCCAGGCAGGGGATCACCCGTACCGCGAGAGTCATGCGGCACCTCCATCGGTCTCGGCCGGCCGGTACGCCTCGACCTCGACCTCGACGACCAGCGAGGGGTCGACGAAGCCGGAGACCACGAGCATCGACGCGGCCGGCCGGACCGCGTCGAAGATCTCCTTGTGCGCGCGCCCGATGTCGTCCACGTCGCGGGCGTGCGTGAGGTACATCCGGGTGCGTACGACGTCCTCGACGCCGAGCCCGAGCTGCTTCAGCGCGTCGATCGCCACGCCGAAGGCGGTGATCGTCTGCTCGTACGGGCTGTCCGCGGCGATCTCGCCGCCGACGGTCGACGTACAGCCGGAGACCAGGACCAGACCGTTGGGGAGCTGGACGGCGCGGGAGTAGCCGAAGGGCTCCTCCCAGGGGCCGCCCGAGCTCACCCGGCGCACGGAACCGGTCATGCGGACACCGCCGCGAGGGCCTCCTCGAGCGTGAACGCCTTGGCGTACAGGGCCTTGCCGACGATGGCGCCCTCGACCCCGTCGGGAACCAGGGACGCGAGGGCCCGCAGGTCGTCCAGGGACGAGACGCCGCCGGAGGCGACGACCGGCTTGTCGGTCGCCGCGCAGACGTTCTTCAGCAGTTCGAGGTTGGGGCCCTGGAGGGTGCCGTCCTTGGCGATGTCGGTGACGACGTACCGGGCGCAGCCCTCGGAGTCGAGACGGGCGAGGGTCTCGTAGAGGTCGCCGCCGTCACGGGTCCAGCCGCGGCCGCGCAGGGTCGTGCCCCGTACGTCGAGACCGACGGCGATCTTGTCGCCGTGCTCGGCGATGACCTTGGCGACCCACTCGGGGGTCTCCAGGGCGGCGGTGCCCAGGTTGACGCGGCGGCAGCCGGTGGCGAGCGCGGCCGCCAGCGAGGCGTCGTCGCGGATGCCGCCGGACAGCTCGACCTTGATGTCCATGGCCCCGGCGACCTCCGCGATCAGCATGCGGTTGTCACCGGTGCCGAAGGCGGCGTCCAGGTCGACGAGGTGCAGCCACTCGGCGCCGGCGCGCTGCCAGGCGAGCGCGGCTTCGACGGGGGAGCCGTAGGACGTCTCGGTACCGGACTCGCCATGGACGAGACGGACGGCCTGGCCGTCGCGGACGTCGACTGCGGGAAGGAGTTCAAGCTTCGGCATCAGAGCGTCTCGATCCAATTCGTCAGCAGCTGGGCGCCGGCGTCGCCGGACTTCTCGGGGTGGAACTGGGTGGCCCACAGGGCGCCGTTCTCGACGGCGGCGACGAACGGCTCGCCGTGGGTGGCCCAGGTGACCTGGGGGGCGCGCATGGCCGGGTTGGTGACCTGCAGGCCCCACTCGTGCACGGCGTAGGAGTGCACGAAGTAGAACCGGGCGTCGGCGTCCAGTCCGGCGAACAGCTCGCTGCCGGCGGGGGCGTCGACGGTGTTCCAGCCCATGTGCGGCACGACGGGCGCCTTGAGCGGGCCGACGGTGCCGGGCCACTCGTCGAGGCCGTCCGTCTCCACGCCGTGCTCGATGCCGCGGGCGAAGAGGATCTGCATGCCGACGCAGATGCCCATGACGGGGCGTCCACCGGACAGCCTGCGGTCGATCACCCACTCGCCGCGGGCCTTCTTCAGGCCGTCCATGCAGGCGGAGAAGGCGCCGACGCCGGGCACGAGCAGCCCGTCGGCGTTCATGGCGCGGTCGTAGTCACGGGTGATCTCGACGTCGGCGCCGACCCGGGCGAGCGCGCGCTCGGCGGAGCGGACGTTGCCGAACCCGTAGTCGAAGACGACGACCTTCTTGCGTGGAGTGGTTGTGGTCATCCCCAGATCCCCTGAATCCGCATCACGCCGGCGACCAGACACATCGCGGAGGCCCCGGCGAGCAGCACGACCGGGCCCTTCGGCATCTTCTGCTTGGAGAACGAGTACACACCGCCGGCGAGGAACAGCCCGACGACGATGAGAACGGTCGACAGGCCGGTCACAGGGCGCCCTTCGTGGAGGGCAGAATGCCCGCCGCGCGCGGGTCGCGCTCCGATGCGTACCGCAGGGCGCGGGCGAGCGCCTTGAACTGGCACTCCACGATGTGGTGGGCGTTGCGCCCGTACGGGACGTGGATGTGCAGCGCGATCTGGGCCTGGGCGACGAACGACTCGAAGATGTGCCGGGTCATCGTCGTGTCGTAGCTGCCGATCATCGGCGCCATGTTCTCCGGCTCGGTATGCACCAGGTACGGGCGGCCCGACAGGTCGACGGTGACCTGGGCGAGGGACTCGTCCAGCGGCACGGTGCAGTTGCCGAAGCGGTAGATGCCGACCTTGTCGCCGAGGGCCTGCTTGAAGGCGGCGCCCAGCGCGAGGGCGGTGTCCTCGATGGTGTGGTGCGTGTCGATGTGCAGATCGCCGTCGGTCTTGACGGTGAGGTCGAAGAGGCCGTGCCGGCCGAGCTGGTCGAGCATGTGGTCGTAGAAGCCGACGCCGGTGGCGACGTCGACCTGGCCGGTGCCGTCGAGGTCGATCTCGACGACGACCGAGGTCTCCTTGGTGGTCCGCTCGACCCGTCCTACGCGGCCGCTCATGAACTGTGCTCCTTCTTGATCGCGCGAACCGCATCGAGGAACGCGTCGTTCTCTTCGGGCGTGCCCGCGGTGACCCGCAGCCATCCCGGTACGCCGTTGTCGCGGACCAGCACCCCGCGGTCGAGGATCCGCTGCCACACCGCGTGGGCGCCGCCCTCGCCGTCGAACCGGCCGAACTGCACGAAGTTGGCGTCGGACTCCGTGACCTCGTAGCCGATGGCCCGCAGCTCCACGACCAGCCGGTCCCGCTCGGTCTTCAGCTGCTCGACGTACCCGAGCAGCGTATCGGTGTGCTCCAGGGCCGCGAGCGCGGTGGCCTGGGTGACGGCGGACAGGTGGTACGGCAGCCGCACCAGCTGGACGGCGTCGACCACGGCGGGGTGCGCGGCCAGGTAGCCGAGGCGCAGTCCGGCGGCGCCGAAGGCCTTGGACATGGTCCGGGAGATCACCAGGTTGGGGCGGCCCTCGATCAGCGGCAGCAGCGACGGTCGGTGGCTGAATTCCACGTACGCCTCGTCGACGACGACCAGCGACGGCTTCGCCGCCTGCGCGGCCTCGTACAGGGCGAGGACCGTGGCGGCGTCGACGGCGGTGCCGGTCGGATTGTTCGGCGAGGTGATGAACACCACGTCCGGCCGGTGCTCGGCGACGGCCGCGCGGGCCGCGGCGACGTCGATGGTGAAGTCGTCGCCGCGCGGGCCGGAGATCCAGCCGGTGCCGGTACCGCGCGAGATCAGGCCGTGCATCGAGTACGACGGCTCGAAGCCCATCGCGATGCGGCCGGGTCCGGCGAAGGTCTGCAGCAGCTGCTGGATGACCTCGTTGGAGCCGTTGGCGGCCCACACGTTCTCGCGGGCGACCGGGTGGCCGCCGGTACGGGTGAGGTAGCGGGCCAGTTCGGTGCGCAGTTCGACCGCGTCCCGGTCGGGGTAGCGGTTGAGCTCGCGGGCCGCGTCGCGCACCCGCTCGGCGATCCGCTCGACCAGCGGCTCGGGCAGCGGGTACGGGTTCTCGTTGGTGTTCAGCCGGACGGGCACGTCGAGCTGGGGCGCGCCGTACGGGGACTTGCCGCGCAGCTCGTCGCGGATGGGTAGCTCGTCCCAGGGGGACATGGGGGTGCTGCCGATGTCGGTCACTGGCCCGGCACCTTCCATCCGAAGCGGGCCTTCATCGCGGCTCCGTGCGCCGGCAGGTCCTCGGCCTCCGCGAGCGTCACCACGTGGTGGGTGACCTCGGCGAGCGCGTCCCGTGTGTAGTCCACGATGTGGATGCCGCGCAGGAACGACTGCACCGACAGACCGGAGGAGTGGCAGGCGCAGCCGCCGGTCGGCAGGACGTGGTTGGACCCGGCCGCGTAGTCCCCCAGGGAGACGGGGGCCCACGGACCGACGAAGACCGCACCCGCGTTGCGGACCCGGGCGGCGAGGGCGGCGGCGGCGGCGGTCTGGATCTCCAGGTGCTCGGCGCCGTAGGCGTTGACGACCTTGAGGCCGTCCTCGATGCCGGAGACGAGCACGATCGCGGACTGCCGGCCGGCGAGCGCCGGCTTGATCCGGTCCTCGACGTGCTTGGTCGCGGCGACCTGCGGCTCCAGTTCCCGCTCGACCGCTGCCGCCAGCTCCGGCGAGTCCGTGACCAGCACGGCGGCGGCCAGCGGGTCGTGCTCGGCCTGGCTGATCAGGTCGGCGGCGACGTGCACGGGGTCGGCGGTCGCGTCGGCGAGGACGGCGATCTCGGTCGGGCCGGCCTCGGCGTCGATGCCGATCCGGCCGGTGAAGTAGCGCTTGGCTGCGGCGACCCAGATGTTGCCGGGGCCGGTGACCATGTTGGCGGGCGGGCAGGACTCGGTGCCGTACGCGAACATCGCGACGGCGGTCGCGCCGCCGGCCGCGTACACCTCGTCGACGCCGAGCAGCGCGCAGGCGGCGAGGATGGTCGGGTGCGGCAGGCCGTTGCACTCCTTCTGCGCGGGGGAGGCCAGCGCGATGGACTCGACGCCCGCCTCCTGCGCCGGGACCACGTTCATGATCACGGAGGAGGGGTAGACCGACCGGCCGCCGGGCGCGTACAGACCGACGCGGTCGACCGGCACCCACTTCTCGGTGACGGTGCCGCCCGGGACGACCTGGGTGGTGTGCTCGCTTCGGCGCTGGGCGCGGTGGACGATGCGGGCCCGGCGGATGGACTCCTCGAGAGCGGCCCTGACCTCGGGGTCGAGCTGGTCGAGCGCCCTGGTCAGGGCGGCGGCGGGCACCCGCACCTGGTCCAGCTTCACGCCGTCGAATTTCTCCGCGTACTCGATCAACGCCGCGTCGCCGCGATGATGCACGTCCTCGCAGATGGGCCGCACCTTGTCCAGGGCGGCTTCCACGTCGAACTCGGCACGGGGCAGCAGGTCGCGCAGAGCGCCGCCCTCGGGGAGGGCGTCGCCACGCAGATCGATTCTAGAGATCACGCAACCAATTCTCGCAGACCGGAACCAACGCTTGTTTCCCGTATCAGTGGCTGATACAGGACCCAGGAGTTGACCATCACCACTAGCGTTCAGGCCGTCACTCAGCGGGAAGAACAGCTGTACGAGCCAACGAAGCGGAGGGGCGGCAGTGACCGAGCCGCTGGACGACGGGCCTCCGGACGGGCTGAGCCCGACCGAGCTGCACATGTGGAACGCCTTCAGAAACGGAAGCACGCACGACCTCAGCGACACCGATCCCCTGCTGAACGATCCTTTCTCGCCCCTGCCCTGGGGCCCCGAGCGCAGTGTCCGCGCGTCCATCGTGGCGCGGCTGCTGCTGAACGCCCCGGCCGCGAGGCCGGGGCGGGTCGCCGCGCTCAAACTGCGCGGGGTGCAGATCACCGGCACCCTCAAACTGGCCGGCGGCAGCATCGCGCCGTACGTGGAGCTGCACGGCTGCCGCTTCGAGAACGAGCTGCTGATGCCGGAGGCGCACTTCACCACCGTGCGCATGGTCAGCTGCGCGATACCGAGGATCGAGGCGGCCAGGCTGCGCACGGAGGGTGATCTCCATCTGCCGCGCTGCCGCGTCGACCACGGCATCCGGCTCACGGACGCCCAGATCGGCACGGACCTGCTGATCAACCAGATCCATGTGCGGCCGGACCGCCGGGGCCGGGCCATCACCGCCGACGGACTGTCGGTCGCCCAGGACCTGCAGGCCGAACTGATCGAGACGTACGGCGAGTTCAGCCTTCGCGGGGCGAAGGTCGGCGTGTCGCTCAGCCTGCGCGGCAGCCGGCTGCGGGCCGCGGCGGAGCGCCGCGCGCTGAACGCGCCGCAGTTGAGCGTGGAGCGCACGCTCTACATGACGGGGGCCTGGGTGAGCGTGGCCACCGGCAACCAGGGCGCCACTCCCCCGTTCGGCACCACCACGTCGTACGGCAGCCCGGAGCGCGGCTCGCGGCTGCAGCCCTTCGAGTGCCACGGCGGCGTCCGCCTCGACGACGGCCGGTTCGGGGACGCCGTCGACCTCCAGCGGGCGCGGTTCGTGCTCAGCCCGCGCGAGGAGCTGTCGCTGCGCCGGATCTCCACCCCCGAACTGCGGTTCAACGCGGAACGGCCCGAAGAGGGCCGGGTCGTGCTCAACGGCGCCAAGGTCGTGACCCTGATCGACCTGGCGGCGAGCTGGCCCGGCCCCGGCGGCCTCGCGATGGGCGGCTTCGTCTACGAGAACCTGGTGCCGTACGAGGAGTTCCCGCTGTCGCGGCGGCTGGAGTGGGTGGCCTCCGCGACGCCGGAGTACTCGCCGGAGCCGTACGAGCGGCTCGCGACCGTGCTGCGCAACACCGGGGAGGACGCGGACGCCCGGGAGGTGCTGCTGGCCAAGAACCGCCGCCGCCGGGAGACGCTGCCGCTGGCCGGGAAGCTGTGGGGATATCTGCAGGACTGGACGGTGGCGTACGGCTACCGGCCCGGCCGGGCGGCGCTGTGGATGGCGGTGCTGTGGGCGGCCGGCGCGGTCGCCTTCGCCCAGATCGCCCCGCCGCCCATCAAGCCCGCCGAGCACCCGGAGTGGAATCCGGCGCTGTACGCCCTCGATCTGCTGGTGCCGGTGATCAATCTCGGCCAGGACGGCCACTGGCGATTACAGGGCGGATGGCAGTGGGCCGCCGCCGTACTGGTGCTGCTGGGCTGGATTCTCGCGACGACGGTGGCGGCAGGGGCGACACGGTTGCTGCGTCGCGGCTGAGTCACTTTCTTTACCGTCTCTTGACTTCCATGAGGACAACCATCCGGTTACCCGTGCGGTTGCCACCAAAGCTTCACAGGCGCCCTCTGGCGCGACGCTCACCTGCGGCTTTTCAATGGTCCGCACCATGCCACTGCTTCGCGCCCTGATCCGTACCACGCGCATGATCCGACATGTGCCACGGCTCGCCGACGCCCTCACCCCCGCGGGGGCCGTGCTGCTCGACGCCCCCGACGACAGGCTTGCCCCGGTGCTGGTCGCGGCCGCCGCCGGGGAGCACGAGCCGGCCGCGAGACTGCTGGCCACCACACGGGAATCGGCCGAATGGGAGAACCGCGACCGGTACGTCGTACGGCTCGGCGCCTTCGCCCGCAACCGGGACGAATGGCTCGGCCGCTGGCTCGCCGACTCCCCCCGCGACCCGGACGTCCTCGTCCTCAAGGCCGAGCTCGCGGTCCGCACGGCCTGGGAGTCGCCCGCCCGCGCCGAGCTGCTGCGCGAGCTGGCCCCGCTGATCGACGCGGCGGCGCAGGCGGAGCCGGGCGACCCCGTGCCCTGGCGGATCGCCCTCGACCACGCACGCGGCACGCATGCCACGCACACGGCGTTCGAGTCGCTGTGGGAGCAGGCGGTGCGCCGCTCCTCGCACCACTACGGCTGCCATGTGGCGGCGCTGAAGTATCTCTCCGCCCAGTGGTACGGCTCCCACCGCGAGTGCTTCGACTTCGCGGAGAAGGCCGCAGAGGACGCCCTGCCCGGCTCGCTGGTGCAGGCGCTGCCGCTGCGGGCGGCGTGCGTCCAGCTGCTCAGCGGGACGGCGCGGACGTCCGTGCAGGACGACCGGATCGACGCGGCGGCGGACCTCGGGGTCGAGCTCTCCCGCGAATACGGCCCGGGCGACCCCTGGCCCGCCGAGGTACGGAACCTGCTCGCGTACGTGCTGGTGGCGCGGGGACGCTGGGAGGAGGCGCTGACGCAGTTCCGGCTGATCGGCCCGTACGCGACGTCCTTCCCGTGGTCGTCGGTGACCGAGGACCCGCTGGACCGGTTCCTCAGGACCCGGGACGGCGCACGGGTCGAGGTCGCGGCGGCGACACCGCTGCCGCCGCGGCTGGGGCGGGCGGCGCACTGGGCACGGCGGCCGGAGCGCGGGCGCGGAGGACCGGCCACGGCGGCCGGACGGTAGACGGCGCAAGGGAGCGGCCGCCCTTGCCGGCACCGGTCGCGGGGGGAGACACCGGCCCGGTCGCCCGACCATTACTCTTGAGCGCTGTGACCACCGCTCGCCTGCCGCTCTTCCCGCTGAACTCGGTTCTGTTCCCGGGCCTTGTGCTGCCGCTGAACATTTTCGAGGAGCGTTATCGCGCCATGATGCGCGAGCTGCTGAAGACGGGCGAGGAGGAGCCGCGACGCTTCGCCGTGGTCGCCATCCGGGACGGACGCGAGGTCGCGCCCGCCGCGCCGGGAATGCCCGACGCGACAGCCGTCACGGAGCGCGGCCCCGCCGCCGGCTTCGGCCCCGACCCGGCCCAGGCGTTCCACCGGGTCGGCTGCGTCGCCGACGCGGCGACCATCCGAGAGCGCGGGGACGGCAGCTTCGAGGTGCTCGCCACCGGCACGACCCGCGTCAAACTGCTGTCCGTCGACGCCGGCGGCCCGTACCTCACGGCGGAGCTCGAGGAGCTCCCCGAGGAAGCGGGCGAAGGCGCGGGGACCTTGGCGGAAGGCGTGCTGCGAGCCTTCCGCAGCTACCAGAAACGGCTGGCGGGAGCGCGGGAGCGGTCGCTGTCGACGGGCGCGGAACTGCCCGACGACCCGTCGGTCGTCTCCTACCTCGTCGCCGCGGCGGCGGTGCTCGACACCCCCGCCAAGCAGCGACTGCTCCAGGCGCCGGACACGGCGACGCGACTGCGCGAGGAGCTGACGCTGCTGCGGGCGGAGACGGCCGTGCTGCGGCATCTGCCGTCGCTGCCGGCCGTCGACCTGACATGGCGGCCGACCAGCCCCAACTGACGCGAGGAGTCCCTGCCTTGGCCAAGAACGCGACGAAGAAGACGAAGAAGCAGGCGGGCGGCACACCCGCGACGGTCGCCCTGACGGCGGCGGGCACGCCGTTCACCCTGCACGCCTACGACCACGACCCGTCGTCCCCCTCCTACGGCGAGGAAGCCGCGGAGGCGCTCGGGGTCTCCCCCGACCGCGTCTTCAAGACCCTCGTCGCGGACGTCGACGGCGTCCTGACGGTCGCGGTCGTCCCCGTCGCCGGCCAGCTCGACCTGAAGGCCCTGGCAGCGGCGGTCGGCGGCAAGCGGGCGGCGATGGCGGATCCGGCGGCGGCGGAACGCACGACGGGTTACGTCCGCGGCGGCATCTCCCCGCTGGGGCAGCGCAAGCGGCTGCCGACGGTGGTCGACGCGTCGGCGTCGGCGCACGGGACGGTGTGCGTGTCGGCGGGCCGCCGCGGCCTGGAGGTCGAGCTGTCCCCCGCCGACCTGGCGTCTCTGACGTCGGCGACGCTCGCGCCGATCGCGCGTCCGTAGCGCAGGCGCCTGCTGCGCGGGGGCGTGTTCCCCACCCCGCCCCTTCCCGCACCGGGGCAAGCCCCGGACCCGTGCCGGGCTCCGCCCGGCCCCGGTACCGCGCTCCGCGCGATGGCCTCACACGCCGGCCGGGCTGGATATGCCGCTTCCGCGGCAACCAGCCCTGGCCGGACACATCCAGCCCCACCGGCGCCTGAGGCGCGGGGTTCGGGACAGCGCCCCGACAAGACCGGCCAACCCAGCCCCGCCGGTACTTGAGGCGCGGGGCTCGGGGCGGCGGAGCCCCGACAAGACCGGCCAACCCAGCCCCGCCGGCGTTTGAGGCGCGGGGTTCGGGCAGAGCCCGGTTTCGGGAAGGGGCGGGTAGGGGAACACGCCCCCGCGGGGAAACGTCACTGCGGAGCCGGCCGCGCCTCCGGCCAGTCGTCCGGCTCCGGGTCGCGCGGCCCGAACAGCGCCGTCAGCCCCAGATGCACCAGCATCGCCGCCACCGGCCACGCCAGCAGCACCCCCTTCGCCCGCAGCTCCAGATACGCGTCGAAGGTGACCCCCTCGCCGACCTCCCGCGCGTGCGCCACCACGTCCCGCGGCGGGCCGAACCACACGCCGATGCCCCAGCCCAGCAGGGAGGCGAGCAGGCCGCCGACCGCGAGGGCGACGACCAGGGCGATGCCGCCGTTCCGGCGGAAGAGGAAGACCGCCGCCGCACTCAGCGCGCCGAGACCGACCGCCAGCAGCAGGAACATACCGTCCGCCCCGATCGCCGCCTCCCCCTCCGTGTCCTTGAGGAAGACGCCCTCCGCGTTGGAGACCAGCGGCACCCGCGGGGCCAGCCACAGCCACAGCAGGCCGAGGGCCACGCCGGCGAGGGTCACGACCACGAGGATCAGCGCGGAGTCCCGCAAGTCCTTCCGGAGCTCCGCGGCCGCCGCGGCCTTGTCCTCCGCCGTCCGGTGCGCGTACATCGATGACGGCCCCGGCCCGGCAGGCGGCGCCTGCCAGGGATTGTTCTCCGAGGAGGGCTCGTGGGGCTGGTGCGGCGGCGTCAGAGGTGCGGTCACCCCGCCATCGTGCCAGGCCCGCTCTGACGGCGCCTCATCGGACTGCCGCCCGCCGGTACGCCCACGTCGCGACCGCCAGCGAGACGACTCCGACCGCCGCGCAGACCGCGAGATCGAGGCCGACGGCGGCCCAGTCCGGGTTCGCGTCGAAGGTCCGGGCCATGGCCTCGACCCCGTAGGTGGAGGGCAGCAGATCCCGGGCGTACGGGATGGGCCCCGGCAGCCGGTCGGCCGGGAGGACACCGAGGAGCAGCGCCGCCGACATGCCGAGCTGCCCGAGCAGCGTGGCCAGCTCCTGGCGCGGCGCCAGGAGCCCGAGGGCCGCGCCGAGACCGGCGAGCGCAGCACCGGCCAGCGGGATCACCGCGACCAGCACCCATAGGTGCGTGAGCGGCAGCTGGAAGAGCATGCTGCCCGCGATGGCCGTCACCACGGTGCCGGGCACGGTGAAGGAGGCGTAGGCGGCCGCCGCGCCGAGGACGACGGCGGCGGGCGGCACGGGGAGCGTCGCGTAGTGGTCGAGGCCGCCGCCGGCGCGGAGCTGCCCGAAGTACTGGGCGAGCAGGTTGAGCGCGACGAAGGCGACGACGAGCACGCTGGCTCCCGCGACGACCGCGCGCGCCTCCGTTCCGCCGTCGACGACGCCCCGCATCAGCACCATGATCCCGACGGACTGGAAGGTCGCGACGAACAGCAGCGGGATGCGGGCGACCCGCGCCCGCGACAGCTGCGCCCGGTACACGGCGGCCAGCGCCGGCAGCAGCCGCGCCCGCGGAGCGAGTTCCGCGGGCGTCTCCTCCGCCGCCACCTCCGATCGCGCGGCCACCGCCCCGGCGGACTCCGCGGACACGATGCTCACGCCTTGACCAGCCCTTTCGTCGTGTTCCCTCCGAGTGCCAAGTAGACGTCCTCCAGGCTCGGCGTGGCCAGCGTGAAGTCGTCGAGCGCCGAGAACGCCGCTCCGCCGGTCACCGCGGCGACGGCCGCCCGTGCCTCCTCCGGCCCGAGCCGGAGGACCCAGCGTCGCCCGGACTCCTGGGCGGAGCCGCGCAGCGCGGCGACCTCGGGCACGTCGAGCGGGGGACGGTCGCGCCACACCAGCTCGACCCGCACCTCTCCGGCGACGTTCTCCTTCAGCCCGGACGGGCTGTCGCAGGCGATGACCCGGCCGCGGTCGAGGACGGCGACGCGGTCGAGGACGGTCTCCGCCTCGATGACGTTGTGGGTGACGAGCAGCACGGTCACGCCGTGCTCGGCGCGGCGGCGGTCGACGGCGGCCCAGACGGCGCGCCGTGCGACAGGGTCCATCCCGGTGGTGGGCTCGTCGAGCACCAGCACGGGCCGTTTCCCGACGAGGGTCGCGGCGAAGCACGCGAGCCGCCGCTGTCCGCCGGACAGCTTCTTCAGCGGGCGGCCGGCGAGGCCGGTGAGGCCGAGCTCGTCGAGGACGTCGTCCCGCGCGGCGCGTGCGTCGCGTGCGGTCAGTCCGCGCAGCCGGCCGGTGGTCTCCGCGGCGAGCGCGACGGTCAGCTCGTCGAGCGCGGTGGACTCCTGGCCGAGGTAGCCGACGAGCCGGGAGGCGCGCTCCGGGTGGCGTACGAGGTCGTGGCCGAGGAGCCGGACGCTGCCCGAGTCGGGGCGCATCAGTCCGGTGAGCTGTCGCACCAGGGTCGATTTGCCCGCCCCGTTGGGTCCGAGCAGGCCGAAGATCTCGCCACGCCGCACTTCGAGGCTGATCCCGTCGGTGGCACGCACCTCGGGTGTCCCGGGGGTGCCCCGTCTGCCGCGCGCGGCGGGGTACGTCTTGACCAGATCCCGCACCACGCACACCGTACTCACGAGGTACGAGACTACGGGGTCCGTCCGCCCCGGATGCCCTCGGGCCCCGAGTGCTCTCCCGTCGGGCCGTGCTCGGCGGCGGTCCGCACATCGATCTCGCGCCAGAATCCGGCCCGGATCGCATACCGGTCGTGCTCGTCGATCTGGTCGTCCTTGTGCGCCAGCAGCCCGAAACGGGCGGCGTAGCGCAGCAGTTCGCCGTCGATACGGTGCGGGATACGCGGATAGAGCGTGGACAGGCTCTGCACATGCCCGTTCTCCGGCAGCCGCTCCATCCAGCGCCGCGCGAACACCTGGCCGACCTCGAACGGGTCGCCGCCGACGGTGGTGATGTCCTCCTCGCGGTCGGCCCAGCGCTGTTCCGCGCTGGTGAGCTGGGCCAGGGTCGGCAGGGACGCCGTCTCCGGGGGCTCGCCGAGCGTTCCGCTGCCGGGCCGTTCGATCCAGCCCTTGTCGGAGGACCAGCGCAGGGTGGCGTTCGGCGGGTGGGCTGCGGCGGGCGGGGCGGTCTGCGGGCCGGGGGCGCGCAGTGCGGCGAGGTCCTTGGGGGTGGGCACGCCCTTGGCGGGGGCGGGCGCGGGCGCGGCGCCGTTGTCCTCGGGGGCGGCCGTGCGGGCGCCGTTGCGGGCGGCGTCCTCGGCGCGCTCGGCGGCCGCGGCGAGGGCGGACTCGGGCAGGGGCGCCGACAGGATGGCCGCGATCTCGGGCCGGGGCACCGGCGGGGGCGCGCAGACGCCGGTCAGTTCCTTGGCCCGTACGGCCCGGGTGATCCACACCCGGTCGAGCACCCGGCGTTCGTCGGCCTCGGCGACGAGGTCCTCGGACTGGTTGTAGTCGCCGTCCGCGGCCTGGACGGCCCAGAGGTGGACGGCGACGCCGTGCTCCTTGGCCGACATCAGTCCGGGCAGCAGGTCGCCGTCGCCGGTCACCAGCACGACGTCGGAGCAGGCACGGTTCCTGGCCAGTTCGGTCAGTTCCGCGTGCATCGCCGCGTCGACGCCCTTCTGCGCCCAGCGGCCGTCGCTGCGGGTCAGGGCGCCGAGCCGGACGGTCACGCGGGGCATCACGCGCAGCCGCCGGTGTTCTGGCTGGGGGACGCGGTCGGGGGCGCCGTCGAACCAGTAGATACGGAGCAGGGGCCGCTGGGTGTCGGCTTCCGCGAGTTCGCGCAGGCCCTGGATGAGAGCGGCGTGGTCGACGGTGATCCGCGATCGGGCGGGCTCTCCGGCGAGCAGGCTGGCGGCGGCGCCCAGCAGATAGCCGGCGTCCACCAGGACGACGCAGCGGTCCACGCGTACCACCCTCTTTCGCGAGCTCACGGTGCTTCGGATCGGGGATTGTTCCGGCTTTCCTTCGAGTCTGCCCGACCACGAGAGGGTTAACGGCCGGAACTCGATCATCGGCGTGGCGGACCGGTCCCCTCCCCCGGTACCGAGCGGCGATTACGGTCCGCGATGATCCAAAATGCGATGGTTATAGGCTTATGTGAGTCTGGTCGCGGCCCGCCCCAGGGCAGGCCCTCGACCCTCACAGGAGGCATCCCATGGCCAAGAACAAGAAGCAGGAACGCAGTCAGAACAAGTCCTCTCCCGCGGAGCGCGGCTCCCAGCAGGCCCGCAGCTCCTCGATGGAGGCGCAGGCCGAGCAGCGGGCGCAGTCGGTCACTCCGTCCGACGTGGCCCACAAGGGCCGGCAGAAGCGCTTCGGCCACAACTGACCGGACTGCCTTGACGCATGACGCGTAACGCCAGAAGGGGCGCTCCCGTGACGACGGGAGCGCCCCTTCTGCGTGTGCCGCGGTCCGCGCGGGACGCGGGTCCGGTCAGCCGGCCAGGCAGGACGGGCCGAGCAGTACCTTCAGGTCGCCGAAGAGCGCGGGGTCGGGCTGCACCCGGTGCCGGTCGAGCCGCAGGACCGTGGTCTTGCGGGGGCCCTGGAGCTTGATCCGCACCTCCGTGTTGCCCTTGTGGTGGCTGAGGATTTCGCCGAGGCGGCTGACCATGGGCGGGGTGACCTTGACCGTCGGGATCGTCACCACCACGGGCGCGTTGGTGCCCGCGGAGGACAGGTCGGGGACCATGAGCTCCATCGCGACCAGCCGCGGGATGTCCTCGCGCTTGTCGAGCCGGCCCTTGACGAACACCACGGTGTCCTCGACGAGCTGGGTGGAGACGAGCTGGTACGTCGCCGGGAAGAACATGCACTCGATGGAGCCGGCGAGGTCCTCGACGGTGGCGATGGCCCAGGCGTTGCCCTGCTTGGTCATCTTGCGCTGCAGGCCGGAGATGATGCCGCCGATGGTGACGACCGCGCCGTCGCTGTGCTCGCCGCCGGTGAGCTGGGAGATCGCGGCGTCCGTCTTGTCGGAGAGGACGTGCTCGATACCGAAGAGCGGGTGGTCGGAGACGTAGAGCCCGAGCATCTCGCGCTCCTGCGCGAGCAGATACGACTTCTCCCACTCGATGTCGGAGAACTCGACGTCGAGTCCGAAACCCGGCTCGTCGCTCGCCTCCTCGCTCATGCCGCCGAAGAGGTCGAACTGCCCCTCGGCCTCCTTGCGCTTGACCGCGACCACGTTGTCGATCATCGGCTCGTGGTGGGCGACGAGGCCCTTGCGGGTGTGGCCCATCTCGTCGAAGGCGCCCGCCTTGATGAGCGACTCGACGGTGCGCTTGTTGCAGACGACGGCCTCGACCTTGTCGAGGAAGTCGGGGAAGGAGCTGTACTTCCCCTTCGCCTTGCGGGTCCTGATGATCGACTCGACCACGTTCTGCCCGACGTTGCGCACGGCGGTGAGGCCGAAGAGGATCACGTCGTCGCCCTGGGCGGCGAAGTTCGACATGGACTCGTTGACGTTGGGCGGCAGGACCTTGATGCCCATGCGCCGGCACTCGTTCAGGTAGACGGCCGACTTGTCCTTGTCGTCCTTGACCGAGGTGAGCAGCGCCGCCATGTACTCCGCGGGGTGGTTGGCCTTGAGGTACGCCGTCCAGTAGGAGACCAGGCCGTACGCGGCGGAGTGGGCCTTGTTGAAGGCGTATCCGGCGAAGGGGACCAGCACGTCCCACAGCGCCTGGATGGCCTCGTCGCTGTAGCCCTTGTCCCGGGCGCCCTGCTGGAAGAGGACGAAGTTCTTCGCCAGCTCGTCGGGCTTCTTCTTGCCCATCACGCGGCGGAGGATGTCGGCCTCGCCGAGCGAGTAGCCGGCGATGATCTGGGCGGCCTTCTGGACCTGCTCCTGGTAGACGATCAGGCCGTAGGTGACGTCCAGGACCTCCCTGAGCGGCTCCTCCAGCTCCGGGTGGATCGGCGTGATCTCCTGCTGCTTGTTCTTGCGCAGGGCGTAGTTCGTGTGCGAGTTCATGCCCATCGGGCCCGGGCGGTAGAGCGCGGACACGGCGGAGATGTCTTCGAAGTTGTCGGGCTTCATCAGCCGCAGCAGGGAGCGCATCGGCCCGCCGTCGAACTGGAAGACGCCGAGGGTGTCACCGCGCTGGAGCAGTTCGAAGGTCGTGGGGTCGTCCAGCGGGAGGGAGAGCATCTCCAGGTCGATGCCCTTGTTGGACTTCACCATCTTGATGGCGTCGTCCATGATCGTGAGGTTGCGCAGGCCGAGGAAGTCCATCTTCAGCAGGCCGAGCGACTCGCACTGCGGGTAGTCCCACTGCGTGATGGTCACGCCGTCGGTGTGCCGCACCCAGATCGGGGCGTGGTCGACGATCGGCTCGCTGGACATGATCACGCCGGCCGCGTGGACGCCCATCTGCCGTACCAGACCCTCCACACCGCGCGCTGTGTCGATGACCTTCTTCACGTCCGGCTCGTTCTCGTACATCGCCCGGATCTCGCCCGCCTCGCTGTAGCGCGGGTGGGTGGGGTCGGTGATGCCGTTGAGGTCGATGCCCTTGCCGAGGACGTCGGCGGGCATGGCCTTGGTGAGCCGGTCGCCCATCGCGTACGGATAGCCCAGCACGCGGGCGGAGTCCTTGATCGCGTTCTTCGCCTTGATCTTGCCGTACGTGCCGATCATGGCGACCTTGTCGGCGCCGTACTTCTCCGTCACGTACCTGATCACCTCGACGCGCCTGCGCTCGTCGAAGTCGATGTCGACGTCGGGCATGGAGACGCGCTCGGGGTTGAGGAACCGCTCGAAGATCAGACCGTGCGGGATCGGGTCGAGGTCGGTGATGCCCATCGCGTACGCCACGATCGAGCCGGCCGCGGAGCCACGGCCGGGGCCCACCGCGATGCCGTTGTTCTTGGCCCACATGATGAAGTCGGCGACGACGAGGAAGTACCCCGGGAACCCCATCTGGATGATGACGTCCATCTCGTACTCGGCCTGCTTCTGGCGGTCCTCGGGGATGCCGTCCGGGAAGCGGCGGTGCATGCCGCGCTGGACTTCCTCCTTGAACCAGGTGACCTCGGTGTGGCCCTCGGGGATCTCGAACTTCGGCATGAGGTCGCGCTTCTCGAACATGCCGGTGGTGTCGATCTGCCGGGCGACCAGCAGGGTGTTGCGGCAGCCCTCCTGCCAGGCGTCGGAGGAGTCGATGGCGTACATCTCGTCCGTCGACTTCAGGTAGTAGCCCGTGCCGTCGAACCGGAAGCGGTCCGGGTCGGAGAGGTTCTTGCCGGTCTGGATGCACAGCAGGGCGTCGTGCGCGGTCGCCTCGTGCGCGTACGTGTAGTGGGAGTCGTTGGTCACCAGCGGCGGGATGCCGAGCTTCTTGCCGATCTCCAGCAGTCCGTCGCGGACGCGGCGCTCGATCTCGATGCCGTGGTCCATCAGCTCCAGGAAGTACCGGTCCTTGCCGAAGATGTCCTGGTACTCGGAGGCGGACTTGAGGGCCTCGTCGAACTGGCCGAGGCGCAGCCGGGTCTGCAGTTCGCCCGAGGGGCAGCCGGTCGAGGCGATCAGGCCCTCCGACCACTGCGAGATGGTCTCCTTGTCCATCCGCGGCCACTTCTGCAGCCAGCCCTCCGCGTACGCGTCGGAGGACAGCCGGAAGAGGTTGTGCAGGCCCGTGGAATTCGCGGCCCAGATCGTCTTGTGGGTGTAGCCACCCGAACCGGAGACGTCGTCCCGCTTCTGGTGCGGCTGGCCCCACTGGATCTTGCGCTTGTTGCGCCGGGACTCCGGGGCGACGTACGCCTCGATGCCGATGATGGGCGTGACCCCGGCCTTCTGCGCCGTGTGGAAGAAGTCGTACGCCCCGTGCAGGTTGCCGTGGTCGGACATGGCGATATGGGTCATGCCCATCTCGTTGCACGCCTCGAACATGTCCTTGAGCCGCGCGGCACCGTCCAGCAGCGAGTACTGGGTGTGGACGTGCAGGTGCGTGAAGGGCGGCTTGGTCACGGCGACGGGCCTCCGAAGAGCAGTGGGCGACAGGCTGCGGACAGTCCCGGGGGACAGCCTGGAAGTCTACGTCGCACCACTGACACTCCGGTCGGAAACCGCCGGGCCGCGAACCCTCCGCGAGGGCGTCGGCCGACCCTAGGGCGGGCCTCCCAGCGGCCGAGTCGCGGGCGGGCACTCCTACGTACCTTCGTACGTTGCACGGGGCGGAAACGCCGTTCCGTTCCGCCATGCACCAGGAGGCACCCCGAGATGCCGGTCCCGCAGCCCACCGCCGAGCAGCGCGGCGAGGAGATCCTCGCCGTCTTCGACACCGCCTTCGGCGAGCTCCTGGCCGCCGACCCGGCCGCCTTCCAGGTCAAGTTCCGCAAGATGGCGGCCTCGGCGTTCGCCTTCTACCGGGGCACGGCCTGCCTCTTCTACCAGGACCTGGAGCGGGAGCAGCACGCCGGCCCCTATCTGGACGAGCGGACGGGCCGGGTGTGGATCCACGGCGATCTCCACGCGGAGAACTTCGGCACGTACATGGACGCGGGCGGCCGGCTGGTCTTCAACGTCAACGACTTCGACGAGGCCTATGTGGGCCCGTTCACCTGGGACCTCAAGCGGCTGGCCGCCTCCCTCGCGCTGATCGGTTACACCAAGGCCCTCAGCGACGAACGGATCACCGAGCTGGTGCGGATCTGCGCCGCCGCCTACCGCGAGCGCATCCACGCGCTGGCGACCGGCGCCAAGGACGACGACGTGCCGCCCTTCACCCTGGACACGGCGGAGGGGCCGCTGCTCGGGGCGCTGCGCATGGCGCGCTCGCTGACCCGGTTCTCGCTGCTGGACTCGATGACGGAGATCCGCGACTTCGAGCGCCGGTTCGCCGCCGACGGCGGCGCGATCGAGCTGGACGCGGCCACCCGGTACAAGGTGCTGGCCGCCTTCGACGGCTATCTGGAGACGCTGCCCGAGTCCAGCCTGACCCGCCCCGACTCCTACCGGGTCAAGGACGTCGTGGGCCGGCGGGGCATCGGCATCGGCTCGGCCGGTCTGCCGTCGTACAACATCCTGCTGGAGGGCAACAGCGACGCCCTCGAGAACGACGTCGTGATCTACATGAAGCAGGCCCAGACCCCCGCGGTCTCCCGGCACATCTCCGACCCTCAGGTGCGCGGCTACTTCCGGCACGAGGGGCACCGCACGGTGATCTCGCAGCGCGCTCTCCAGGACCATGCCGACCCGTGGCTCGGCTGGACCGAGCTGGACGGTTCCGGCCAGCTGGTCGCCGAGGTCTCCCCGTACGCGGTGGATCTGGACTGGTCCGACCTCGACGACCTGGACGAGATCGCGGCCGTCGTGGCCGACCTCGGCCGGGCCACGGCGACCATGCACGCCGCCGCCGACGACGAGAGCGGCCACTCGCTGGTGCCGTTCTCGACCGAGCGGGCCATCGACGCGGCGATCGCCGCCGACGAGGAGGGCTTCGGCGACCTGCTCGTGGAGTTCGCGCACGGCTACGGAGCGAGGGCGCGGGCCGACCACCAGATCTTCGTGGACCTGTTCCGCAACGGCCGGATCCCGGGCCTGTAGGCCCCCGGACCTCGGCGAACCCCTTTAAGAGGCTCTTAAGGAACGCATGGCACACTCGGCGGCGATGGACAGGTACGGAACGCGGCTCAGGGGGCTGCGGGCAGCGGTCTTCACGGCACTGGTCGTGACGCTGTCCGCCGCCTCCCATGTGCTGCTGTCCGGCGCCCCGCTGCCGCTGACCACCGTCGCCCTCCTCACCGCGGCCGTGTTCGCCGTGGCGTTCGCGCTGTCGGGCAAGGAGCGCGGCTTCTGGCGCATCGCCGGACTGCTGATCCCACTGGAGCTGGCCGCGGACACGGTTTTCACCACGGGCCAGCACGTCTGCTACGGCCCCGCCGGCGGCCCGGTCTCCGGTTCGCTGCGCGCGGTGGGCCTCGACGTGCTGTGCGGCGGCGGCGAGCTCGGCGCGGTCCTGCCGGGCACGGCAGTGCCCGTGGACGACCAGGGGCTCGCGGCCGTGCTGCGCACCGCCGACCCGGCCCAGCCCTGGCTGCTGCTGGCCGCCCATGTCGGTGTCGGTCTGCTGGCCGCGGCCTGGCTGCGGCGCGGCGAGTCCGCGGTGGCCCGGCTGCTGCGGACGGCGGGCGCGTTCGCCTTCCGGCCGCTGCTGCTGGCCGTCGCCGCCGTGCACGGACCCGCCGCCCCCGGCCTCCCGGCGCAGCGCCCGGAGCCGTACGCGCCCCGCCCCGCGCGTACCCGCCCGCCGGTGCACTCCGTGGGACGGAGGGGACCGCCGCGTTCCGTCGCGCTCTGCGCCTGAACCGGAAGTCCCCCTCTCGCGTACATCCCTGATGTACGTCCCCACACGGAGTGAATGATCATGAGCAAGCGCAACAGCCAGGCCAACAAGTCGGCGGCCCGCGAGCGGCTGCGCCAGGAGCGCGAGCGTCAGGCCAAGAAGGACAAGGTCCGCCGGCAGCTGACGGTCGCGGGTTCGGCCGTGGTGGTGCTGGCGATCGCCGGCGGCGCCGGTTACGGCATCATGCAGGCCAACAAGCCGGGCCACTGGGAGTCGGTGGCCAAGCAGTCCGACGTCACCGCGCCGAAGAACGCTTCCGGCGACAACGGCACGACCGTCGTCATCGGCAAGGACAGCGCGAAAAAAACGCTGGAGCTGTACGAGGACTCCCGCTGCCCGGTCTGCGCGACCTTCGAGCAGGCGGTCGGCGAAACGGTCGAGAAGGACGTCGACGCCGGCAAGTACAAGATCAAGTACATCGGCGCCACCTTCATCGACAACGCCACCAACGGCGAGGGCTCCAAGAACGCGCTGAGCGCGCTGGGCGCGGCGCTGAACGTGAGCCCCGACGCCTTCCTCGACTACAAGGCGGCGCTGTACTCGGCCGAGTTCCACCCGGAGGAGAACGACGACAAGTTCGCCAAGGACTCCTACCTGATCGACGTCGCCGAGTCGGTGCCGGCGCTCAAGGGCAACGCGGAGTTCAAGAAGAACGTCGAGGACGGGACGTTCGACGCCTGGGCGATGAAGATGTCGGAGACGTTCGACAAGAGCGGGGTCACGGGCACCCCGACCCTGAAGATGGACGGCGAGAACGTGACCGCGGAGGGCAGCGACAACGCACCCATGACGGTGCCCGAGTTCACCGCGGCGATCGACAAGGCGCTCAAGGGCTGACCGTCCGCTGACGCCGGTTGCTGACGGCAGGCCGCTGACGGCCGGTCACTGATCCGCGCGCCCCGGGCCGCCGCCGGCGGTCCGCAGGGCAACACTCGGGTTGACCGCTCGGGATGGGCGGGCGAACTTTCTCCGTTCGCCCGCCCTTTCGACGTACTGATCAGTAGTCTGATCGGCCGTGACCAGTCGATCTTCCTCAACTCCCAGTCGCCGCACGGTCGTCAAGGCCGCTGCCGCCACTGCCGTCGCCGCCCCCGTCCTCGCGGGCGCCGTCTCCCCCGCCGCAGCCGCGGACCGGGCCCCCGCCTTCCTCCACGGCGTCGCGTCCGGCGACCCGTTGCCCGACGGCGTCCTGCTGTGGACCCGTGTCACTCCGAACCCCGAGGCGCTTCCGGGCTCCGGCCTCGGCGCCGCCACGGAGGTGGTCTGGGAGGTCGCGGAGGACAAGGACTTCACCCGGACCGTGGCCCGCGGCGCCACCACCTCCTCGGCCGCCGCCGACCACACCGTGAAGGCCGACGTACGCGGTCTGCGCCCGGCCACCTCCTACTGGTACCGCTTCACCGCGGGCCCGACCGTCTCGCCGGCCGGGCGCACCCGCACCGCCCCCGCCGCCGACGCGGCCACGCCGGGGGTGCGTTTCGGCGTGGTGTCCTGCGCCAACTGGGAGGCCGGCTGGTTCTCCGCCTACCGTCACCTGGCCGCCCGCGGCGACCTCGACGCGGTGCTGCATCTCGGCGACTACATCTACGAGTACGCGACCGGCGGCTACCCGGCCGAGGAGTACGTCGTACGGCAGCACGAGCCGAGACACGAGATCGTGACGCTCGCCGACTACCGGCTGCGGCACGCCACCTACAAGACCGACCCGGACCTGCGGGCGCTGCACGCCGCGCACCCGCTGATAGCGATATGGGACGACCACGAGCTGGCCAACGACGCCTGGTCGGGCGGCGCGGAGAACCACACGCCCGGCACCGAGGGCGAGTGGGCGGCCCGCGTCGCGGCGGCCAAGCAGGCGTACTTCGAGTGGATGCCGGTCCGCGCGTCCACCGAGGGCACGGTCTACCGCCGGCTGCGCTTCGGCAAGCTGGCGGATCTGCATCTGCTGGATCTGCGCTCGTTCCGCTCGCAGCAGTCGAGCATCGGCAACGGCGACGTGGACGACCCGGACCGCACGCTCACCGGACGGGCCCAACTGGACTGGCTGAAGGCGGGCCTCGCGGCCTCCGACGCCTCCTGGAAACTGGTCGGCACCTCGGTGATGATCTCGCCGGTCGCCTTCGGTTCCCTGCCCGCGTATCTGCTGGAGCCGATCGCCGAGCTGATGGGGCTGCCCAAGGAGGGTCTCGCGGTCAACGTCGACCAGTGGGACGGCTACACGGACGACCGCAGGGAACTGCTGACGCATCTGACGCAGCGCGGCATTCAGAACACCGTCTTCCTCACCGGCGACATCCACATGGCGTGGGCGAACGACGTCCCGGTCAGGGCGGCGACGTATCCGCTGTCGCGTCCGGCGGCGACGGAGTTCGTGGTGACGTCGGTGAGCTCGGACAATCTGGACGACCTCCTCCATGTCGCGCCGGGCACCGTCTCCCTGGTCGCGTCGGCCGCGGTGCGGGCCGCCAACCGGCATGTGAAGTGGGTGGACATGGACGCCCACGGCTACGGCGTCCTGGACGTGACCGCCGAGCGCTCCCAGATGGACTTCTACACGATCTCCGACCGGACGCGGCAGGACGCGACGTCGTCGTGGTCGCGGTCCTACCGGACCCTCAGCGGAACGCAGAAGGTCGAGCGGGTGAACCAGCCCGTGCACTAGGGGCTGTTTTCGGCCATCCGCCGACGTGTTAACAGAAGATCACATCGCTACGACGGGTGGCGTGTTCCGCACCATGAATGCGGACACACCACCCGTCGTCGTCACTGATTTCGTTACGTGCGGATCTCAACCCCCGGACATGACCGAAACTTTTCTCCCCGATGTCCGCAATCACCGGTGGATTGATTGGGCTTGAACGGTCCTCATCAAGATCTGACATGCACCCGTAATCTCCCCGCGGTGGCCAAGAACGGCCCCTCCCACAACCCCCCGCGAGGAGACGTAATGCGCGCGCTTGTCCGCATATCCCCCCGGCTGCGCCACCGTGCAGTCGGTACGGCGATCATGGCCGGAACCCTGGCCCTCGCTCCGCTCTCCGCCCCCGGCAGCGTCGCCTCCCCCAAGGCGACCGTCTCGGCCGCCTCCGCCTCCGCCGAGGAGTGCGCGGAGGACACCCACGCGAGCGCCGCGGCACGTGAGTCGCGCCCCGGCGCCGGCCAAGCCCACGAGCCGAACGAGATCTCCGAGACCAAGGCCAGGGCCATGGACGCGGACCTGAAGAAGAGACTGGACGCCGCCCGTACGAGCGGGAACGCCCTCTCGGCCGCCGTCTCGACCACGATCCCGGTCTACTTCCACGTCATCCACGACGGCGCGACCGGCAAGCTCACCACCACCCAGGTCAACAGCCAGATGGCCGTCCTGAACTCCGCCTTCGCGGGCCAGGGCACCGGCAACACGGACTCCGGCTTCCAGTTCACCCTGGCCGGAACCGACTACACGGACAACGCCTCCTGGTACAACCTCAGCTCTGGCTCCACCGCCGAGAAGGAGATGAAGTCCACCCTCCGCCAGGGCGGCGCCAACGCGCTGAACTTCTACACCGCCAACCTCGGCGGCGGGCTGCTCGGCTGGGCGACCTTCCCGTCCTCGTACAACTCCAGCCCGGACATGGACGGCGTCGTCGTCCTCGACGCCTCGCTGCCCGGCGGCTCCGCCACCAACTACGACGAGGGCGACACCGCCACCCACGAGGTCGGCCACTGGATGGGGCTGTACCACACCTTCCAGGGCGGCTGTAACGGCAAGGGCGACTACGTCTCCGACACCCCGGCCGAGAAGAGCCCGGCCTACGCCTGCCCGACCGGCAGCGACACCTGCAAGCGGGACGCCGGCGTCGACCCCATCCACAACTTCATGGACTACACGTACGACGCCTGCATGTACCAGTTCACCTCCGGCCAGGTGCAGCGGATGCAGGACCACTGGACCGCCTACCGCGCCTGACCCGACCGACCGGTTCCGCCCGGCGTGCGCCCCGCGTGCGCCGGGCGGAACCGCCGCGTCCGGCCCCGGCCGCCGCGTCCTGGACCGCCTCGGCCGCCCTCGCCGTCGTCTCAGAGCGTGTCGAGGAACCCGAGGGCCGCGCGCCAGGTCTGCTCGGCCGACGGCTCGTCGTAGTCCGGCAGATCCGGGTCCGTGAACAGATGCCCGGCCCCCGGATAGCGGTGGACCTCCACATCGGCGCCCGCCCGCTGCATCTGCAGATACCAGCTGTTCAGCCAGTCCTCGGTCTCGAAGGGGTCGGGACTGGCCACATGCAGCTGTACGGGCAGGCCGTCCACGCTCGTCCCCTCCGCGATGTCGGAGGTGCCGTGCAGAAGCAGCAGCCCGCGCGCCTTCTCGTCACCGAGCGCCACATTCTGCGCGAGCGCCCCGCCGAGCGAGAACCCCGCGTACACCAGCCCCTGGTCGGAGTGGGGGGCGGCGGCGTGGATCGCCCGCCGCAGCAGCTCCTCCGTACCGATCCTCTCCTTGAGCTGCCGGCCTTCCTCGACGGTCTCTGCGGTTTGTCCTTCGAACAGGTCGGGCACGCGAACCTCGTGCCCGGCGGCACGCAGCCGTTCCGCGGCCGCGTGCACCGCCGGGCGAAGACCGAAGGCCGAATGGAAAAGGATGATGTCCATCCGGATATCCTGCCAGCCGCCTTCGCCACCAGGAGTCAGGAAGACATGGAGAACGTACTGCGGCCGCTGGCCGTCATCGGCGGAGCCGTCGTGCTCGCACTGGCCTTCGGCTGGGCCGTCGACCGGCTGCTGCGCCGCATCGACGAACGCCATCCGGAGACACCGCTCTGGGACATGCTGCGCAGCTGCCGGCTGCCGTTCCAGATAGTGCTCCTCGGAGCGGTGCTGCGCGGCGTGTACCGCGAGACGTACTGGCCGCTCGTCGAACGGCACGCGGCGGGCATCGGCCATGTGCTGTCGCTGGTCCTGATCGGCGCGAGCGCCTGGCTGGTGACGCGGATCGTCTCCGCCGTCGTCGAGTCGTCGTACACCCGCTACGCCGCCTCCAACCAGGACGCCGCGCGGGTCCGCCGGGTGCGGACCCAGATCACGCTGATCATGCGCATCGTCACGGCGATCGTCGCGGTGGTGGCGGTCGCGGCGATGCTGCTGACGTTCCCGGCCATGGAGAAGTTCGGCGCCTCGATGCTGGCCTCCGCGGGAATCATCGGCATCGTCGCCGGTGTCGCCGCCCAGTCCACGCTCGGCAACCTCTTCGCCGGATTCCAGATCGCCTTCGGCGACATGGTGCGGATCGGCGACACGGTGGTCGTGGACGGCGAGTGGGGTGTGATCGAGGAGGTCACGCTCACGTTCCTCGCGGTGCGGACCTGGGACGAGCGCCGCATCACGATGCCTGTGTCGTATTTCACCAGCAAGCCGTTCGAGAACTGGTCCCGCGGCGGCGCCCAGATGACCGGCACGGTCTACTTCCAGCTGGACCACTCGGCTCCGGTCGCGCTGATGCGCGAGAAGCTCCAGGAGATCCTGCACGGCTGCAAGTCCTGGGACGGCAGGGACTGGAGCCTGGCCGTGACGGACACCACACCCAGCACGATCGAGGTGCGGGCCGTCATGACCGCGAAGGACGCCAACGAAATCTGGACGGCGCGGTGCGCGGTGCGCGAGCAGATGATCGCCTGGCTGGGCGAGAAGCACCCGTACGCACTGCCGCGGATCTCGACGGCGGCGGCGGCGCTGCCGTCGGCGGGCCAGTGGCCGAAGCAGTCTCCGCCGCCGCGGGCGGAGGAGATCCACAGCAACAACGCGTGCGACTACGTCCCGGACGCGGAAGAGACCCCGCGCACGGGCCGCGGCTGACGGGGGTGCGCCTGCGGCGGGCTCGTCCCTCCCGGCCCCTCCCCGCTGTACCGGATGTGCGGCTCCGCCGCGTGGCGGGGCAGGCCCCGGACCCCGTACCGCGCTCGGCGCGGTGTCCTCAAACGCCGGCCGGGCTGGATTTCGCTCCGCGACATCAGCCTCGCCGGGGGCACTCCCCCTACGCCTGGCGGCGTGGGAGGCACCCCCACCCACGGCCGCCAGGCCGTAGGGGGAGTTCGAGGCGCGGGGGTCCGGGGGCGGAGCCCCCGGTTACGGGAAGGGCGCGGAGGGGAACTTGCCCGCCGCCGGCGGCGCGCGTCGTCAGGGAGACGTGAGGGTACGGCGCATCGCCAGGTGTGGCATCCCCGCGTCCAAGAACTCCGCCCCGTACGCCTCGTACCCCAGCCGCTCGTAAAACCCCAGCGCATGCGTCTGCGCGTGCAGCTCCACCACCGCCAGACCCCGCCGGTGCCCCGCGTCCTCGAGCGCACGGACCAGGGCGGCGCCCACGCCGAGGCCGCGGGCGGCCGCCCGCACCGCGAGGCGGCCGAGTGCGCCGACCGTGAGGTCGCCGCCGGTCCTGGTGATCGCCGACGCGCCGTGCAGCAACCGGCCGGTGCCGAGCGCGACACCGTCCGCGCCGACCGCGAGGACGTGGATCGTGTCCGCGCCCTCCGCGTCGTAGGCGTCGTACTCGATGTCCTCCGGCACCTGCTGCTCCGCGACGAAGACGGCCTTGCGGACCGCGAAGCACGCCTCCCGGTCGGCAGCGCCGGCGGCGACCCGCACGCTGTACCGCAGCGTCACTGGCTCTCCGCCTCGATCCGGTCCAGCGCCTGCTGGAGGTCCTCCGGGTACGTGCTCTCGAACTCGACCCACCGGCCGTCCGACGGGTGCTCGAAGCCGAGACGCACCGCGTGCAGCCACTGCCGGGTCAGACCGAGCCGCTTCGCCATCGTCGGGTCCGCGCCGTAGGTCAGGTCCCCCACACAGGGGTGGCGGTGCGCCGCCATGTGCACCCGGATCTGGTGGGTGCGGCCGGTCTCCAGCTTGATGTCGAGCAGCGACGCCGCGCGGAACGCCTCGATCAGGTCGTAGTGCGTCACCGACGGCTTGCCCTCCGCTGTGACCGCCCACTTGTAGTCGAGGGTGGGGTGCCGGCCGATGGGCGCGTCGATGGTGCCGCTCAGCGGGTCGGGGTGGCCCTGCACCAGCGCGTGGTAGCGCTTGTCGACGACCCGGTCGCGGAACTGCTGCTTCAGCAGGGTGTAGGCGCGCTCCGACTTGGCGACGACCATCAGCCCGGACGTGCCGACGTCGAGCCGGTGCACGATGCCCTGGCGCTCGGAGGCGCCCGACGTGGAGATGCGGTACCCGGCGGCCGCGAGGCCGCCGATGACGGTGGTGCCGGTCCAGCCCGGGCTCGGATGCGCGGCCACGCCGACCGGCTTGGCGATCACGACGATGTCGTCGTCGTCGTGCACGATCTCCATGCCCTCGACCGGCTCCGCCACGACCTGCACCGGCGCGGGCGCCTGCGGCATCTCGACCTCGAGCCAGGCGCCGCCGTGCACCCGTTCCGATTTGCCGACGACCGAGCCGTCGACCTGCACCTTCCCGGCAGCGGCCAGCTCGGCCGCCTTCGTACGGGAGAACCCGAACATCCGGGAGATGGCGGCGTCCACACGCTCGCCCTCCAGGCCGTCGGGTACGGGCAGGGCGCGGACCTCGGGAATCGTACTCACCCGTCGAGTATGCCTTGTCAGTCCTTGTGGACTGTCCCGTCGGGGTCCAGCCCCTTGAAGGAGAGCAGCACAATGAGGACGCCGCCGCACACGATCGCGGAGTCGGCCAGGTTGAACACGGCGAAGTGCGCGGGCGCGATGAAGTCCACGACCGCGCCCTCGAAGACGCCGGGCGACCGGAAGATCCGGTCGGTCAGATTGCCGAGCGCCCCGCCCAGCAGCAGACCGAGGGCGACCGCCCAGGGTCCGCTGTAGAGCTTGCGCGCCAGCCGCACGATCACGACGATCACGGTCGCCGCGATGAGGGTGAAGATGACGGTGAAGGCCTCGCCCATGCCGAACGCGGCGCCCGGGTTCCGTACCGCCTCGAGCTTCAGCCAGTCGCCGATGATCTCGATCGGCTCGTGGTGCTCCAGCTTGGCCACCACGAGCAGCTTGCTGCCGAGGTCGAGCAGATAGGCGACGAGCGCCACCACGAACAGCACGGCGATCTTGCGCTTGCCCTTCGGCGGCTCGGCGGGCGCCGCTGCCTCGTCGTCAACATCTGGCGTACCGATGATGCGCTCCGCCTCTGCCACGTGAGTCCCTCAACCTAGGATTTCGACTGAGGACGAGGGTACGGCACAGCCTCTGGGGATCAGCCCCTGCGTTCCTGCTTCTGCTTGCACTCGACGCACAGCGTGGCCCGGGGGAACGCCTGCATCCTGGCCTTGCCGATCGCCTTGCCGCAGCTCTCGCAGAGGCCGTACGTCCCGGTGTCGAGCCGCTGCAGCGCACGCTCGGTCTGCTCCAGCATCTCGCGGCCGTTGGCCGCGAGCGCCATCTCGTGCTCGCGCGTGATGTTCTTGGCGCCGGTGTCGGCCTCGTCGTCGCCGGCGCCGTCGCCGGAGTCCCGCATCAGCCCGGCGAGGGCCGCCTCGGAAGAGGTGATCTCCGCGTTCAGCCGGGCCGCCTCGCCCTCGAGTCCGGCCCACGCCTCGTCGACCTCCTCCTGGGTCCACGGGTCCTCACCGGGCCGTACCGCCAGCTCACCCGGCGGCGTCGTGGCCGCCGTACGGGCCGTGGGCACCGCCACCGCGCTCCCGCCCGCGTCTGATGCCCTACCCGCGGTCTTCTTCGCTGCCACCGTCCTGGCTCCCGTCTGCTCGGCGGCCTCGGCCGCCCCCTCGGCCTGCTTCGCGGCGACCGCCTTGTCGACGGCCTCCTTGGTGACCGGCCCGGGCGCCGCGTCGGCGTCCGCGCCGGCCTTTTCCGCAGCCCTGGGGGCCGCATCGCTCTGCTTCTTGCTCTCGGCCGTGGTCTTCGTTGCCGTGCTGCTCTTCTTGGCCGCCGTGGTCTTCCTGGTGGCCGTGGTCTTCTTGGTGGCCGCCGCCGTCTTCCTGGCCGTGGTCTGCGTGGGCGTCGTCCTCTCGGCCGTGCTCTCCTCGGTCGCCGCGCTCGCGGCCGGGGCCTTCTTCGCCGGAGCCTTCTTCGCCGACGGCTCCTTCGCCGGCGTCTTCCTGGCCGCGCCCGTGCCTCCTGCCGTCTTCTTCGCGGCCTTCCGGGGCCCGGTCGCCCTCTCGTCGGGCGTCCCGGTTTCCGCCCCCGCGGCGGCGGAACGCGCTGACGCCGTCTTGTCGGCGGTCTTCTTCGCCACCATGGCCGCGGCCCCTTCACATTTTGTGATCTTGCTCGCGAATCGTGCTGGGACGATAAATCGACACCAGCCCCGCGGCAACGGGGCACGCCGCCGGTTCCGCCCGTCCCGGGCCGCGAGAAGTCAAGCCTGCATCCGTTGTGCCCAGCTCCCCGCCGGGTAATCCGCCCCGCGCGACGTGCCATGCCCTGTGACGAGCCGCGTGGCCATTCGGGTCAACCGCGCCGCCGCGGAAAAGGGGGCGGCCGGTCCTCGTAGGGGCCCGTACACTGGGCGCAGCGAAAGGCGTGGATGGGGACGAGTAGCGTCGTACGCGGCCATGAGCGACCCGGGGACGGTGAGAGCCCGGGGGCCAGCGCGGCGTGAAGCATCACCCCGGAGCCGCCGGAAGAAAGCCGCGGGCACCTCCCGCGGCCGGTAGAACCGGCTTCGCGACCCCAATGAGGGGGCGGCGCCCTGTGCGCCGCCAAGGAGGGTGGTACCGCGGGAGCCGGCCGCACAGCATCGGCGCTCTCGTCCCTCCGACGGAAGAGAAGCTGTCCGCCGGAGGAGTTCGTACATGACACCCCCCCAGTACCGTCAGGTGCCGGCCCAGGTCGATCTGCCCGCGCTCGAGCACGCCGTGCTCGACTTCTGGCGCGAGAGCAAGATCTTCGCCAAGACCCTCGAGCAGTCGGAGGGCCGCCCCGAGTGGGTGTTCTACGAGGGCCCGCCCACGGCGAACGGCATGCCCGGCGCCCACCACATCGAGGCCCGCGTCTTCAAGGACGTCTTCCCCCGCTTCCGCACCATGCGCGGCTACCACGTGGGCCGCAAGGCCGGCTGGGACTGCCACGGCCTGCCGGTCGAGCTGGCCGTCGAGAAGGAGCTCGGCTTCGCCGGCAAGAAGGACATCGAGGCGTACGGCATCGCCGAGTTCAACGCCAAGTGCCGAGAGTCGGTGACCCGGCACACGGACGCGTTCGCCGAGCTGACGACCCGCATGGGCTACTGGGTCGACCTCGACGACGCGTACCGCACCATGGACCCGGACTACGTCCAGTCGGTGTGGTGGTCGCTGAAGGAGATCTTCAACAAGGGCCTGCTGGTCCAGGACCACCGCGTCGCCCCCTGGTGCCCGCGCTGCGGCACCGGCCTGTCCGACCACGAGCTGGCGCAGGGCTACGAGACGGTCGTCGACCCCTCGGTCTTCGTGCGCTTCCCGCTGACCTCCGGCCCCCTCGCGGGCGAGGCGGCGCTGCTGGTGTGGACGACGACGCCGTGGACGCTGGTGTCCAATACGGCGGTCGCCGCGCACCCCGACGTCACGTACGTGGTGGCGACGGACGGCGAGGAGAAGCTGGTCGTCGCGGAACCGCTGCTGGAGAAGGCGCTCGGCGAGGGCTGGGAGGCCACCGGCACGACCTTCACGGGCGCGGAGATGGAGCGCTGGACGTATCAGCGCCCGTTCGAGCTGGTGGAGTTCCCGAGCGTCAGCGAGGGAACCAATGAGAACGGTCCCGCGCCCGCGCACTACGTGGTCAACGCCGACTACGTCACGACCGAGGACGGTACGGGTCTGGTCCACCAGTCCCCCGCGTTCGGTGAGGACGACCTCAAGGTCTGCCGCGCCTACGGTCTGCCGGTCGTGAACCCGGTCCGCCCCGACGGCACCTTCGAGGAGGACGTGCCGCTGGTCGGCGGCGTCTTCTTCAAGAAGGCCGACGAGGCGCTCACGGCGGACCTCCAGACCCGCGGTCTGCTCTTCAAGCACATCCCGTACGAGCACAGCTACCCGCACTGCTGGCGCTGCCACACGGCGCTGCTCTACTACGCGCAGCCGTCGTGGTACATCCGCACCACCGCCGTGAAGGACCGGCTGCTCGCGGAGAACGAGGCGACCAACTGGTTCCCGGACTCGGTGAAGCAGGGCCGGTTCGGCGACTGGCTGAACAACAACATCGACTGGGCGCTGTCCCGCAACCGCTACTGGGGCACGCCGCTGCCGATCTGGCGCTGCGAGGACGACCACCTGACCTGCGTCGGCTCGCTCGCCGAGCTGTCGGAGCTGACGGGCGCCGACCAGTCCGGCCTGGACCCGCACCGCCCGTTCATCGACGAGGTCACCTTCGACTGCCCGCACGAGGGCTGCGGCCACACCGCGGCGCGCGTGCCGGAGGTCATCGACGCCTGGTACGACTCGGGTTCGATGCCGTTCGCGCAGTGGGGCTACCCGTACAAGAACAAGGAGATCTTCGAGAAGCGCTACCCGGCGCAGTTCATCTCGGAGGCGATCGACCAGACCCGCGGCTGGTTCTACACGCTGATGGCCGTCGGCACGCTGGTCTTCGACAAGTCGTCGTACGAGAACGTGGTCTGCCTCGGGCACATCCTCGCCGAGGACGGCCGCAAGATGTCCAAGCACCTGGGCAACATCCTGCAGCCGATCCCGCTGATGGACCAGCACGGCGCGGACGCGGTCCGCTGGTTCATGGCGGCCGGCGGGTCGCCGTGGGCGGCGCGGCGCGTGGGCCACGGCACGATCCAGGAAGTGGTGCGCAAGACCCTCCTCACGTACTGGAACACGGTCGCCTTCCAGGCCCTGTACGCCCGTACCTCGGGCTGGTCCCCCTCCGCCGCCGACCCTGCCCCGGCCGAGCGCACGGTGCTGGACCGCTGGCTGCTCTCCGAGCTGCACGCGCTGGTCGACCAGGTCACGCAGGCCATGGAGGCGTACGACACCCAGCGCGCCGGCAAGCTGCTCTCCGCGTTCGTCGACGACCTGTCGAACTGGTACGTGCGCCGCTCGCGCCGCCGGTTCTGGCAGGGCGACGCGGCGGCGCTGCGGACGCTGCACGACGTGGTCGAGACGATCACGCGGCTGATGGCGCCGCTGACGCCGTTCATCACCGAGCGGGTCTGGCAGGACCTGGTCGTGCCGGTGGCGCCGGACGCGCCGGAGTCGGTGCACCTGGCCTCGTGGCCGGAGGCCGACCTCGACACCGTCGACCCGGTCCTCTCCTCCCAGATGGCGCTGGTGCGCCGGCTGGTCGAGCTGGGCCGTGCGACGCGTGCCGAGTCCGGCGTGAAGACCCGGCAGCCGCTGTCGCGGGCGCTGGTGGCGGCGACCGGCTTCCCCACGCTCTCCGAGGAGTTGCGGGCGCAGATCACGGAGGAGCTGAACGTCTCCTCGCTGGCGTCCCTGTCGGACGTCGGCGGCTCGCTGGTGGACACCACGGCCAAGGCCAACTTCCGGGCGCTGGGCAAGCGGTTCGGCAAGGGCGTCCAGGACGTGGCCAAGGCGGTCGCCGCCGCGGACGCGGCGGCGCTGTCCCTGGCCCTGCGTTCCGGCGAGGCGTCGGTGGAGGTCAACGGCGAGACGGTGACCCTCTCCCCGGAGGAGGTCATCATCACGGAGACCCCGCGGGAGGGCTGGTCGGTCGCCTCCGACTCGGGCGCGACGGTCGCCCTCGACCTGGAGATCACGCCGGAGCTGCGGCGGGCGGGCCTGGCGCGCGACGCGATCCGCCTCATCCAGGAGGCGCGCAAGAACAGCGGCCTGGACGTCGCGGACCGCATCGCCCTGCGCTGGTCCTCCGACGACCCCGAGGTCACCTCGGCGCTCTCGGACCACGCGTCGCTGATCGCGGACGAGGTGCTGGCGACGGACTTCGGGGGCGGGGACGCGGACGCGTCGTACGGTGCCCCGTTCACGGACGAAGGGCTGTCGCTGACGTTCCGCCTGCGCAAGGCGTAACACGCGGCAGGCGTACCCCGGGCCCGGCCAACCTCTTGGCCGGGCCCGGCGGCGTTCCGGGGGGCCGCAGGCGCCACCGCACCCGCGCACGCAAAAGGCCGGGCCCGGGACGTGTGAACACGTCCCGGGCCCGGCCCCGCTGTCTGCCGACGGCTAGGCGCGCTGTGCGCGCAGCGCGGTCAGTTGTCGTCCTCGTCGATCAGGAAGCCGCGCATCGGCGAAGGCGCCTGCTGCATCGGCTGCGGCGCCTGCGGCCGCACCGGTGCCATCGGCTGGGTCATCGCCGGGGACATCTGCTGCTGGCCGCCGTAGGACGGGCCGCCCTGCGAGGGGCCGCCGTGGCCGCCCATCGTCTGGCCGCCGTAGGACGGGGCGCTCGCGCCGGCCGGAGCCATCGAAGGCGCCGGGGACGGCGGCAGCGACGCGGCCGCCGGGGAGCGCGGCGGAGCCAGGGAGTCGTCCGCCTGGGTCTCCAGCTGACGCAGCTGGCTCTCCAGGTAGGACTTCAGCCGGGTCCGGTACTCGCGCTCGAAGCCCCGCAGGTCCTCGACCTTGCGCTCCAGCGTGGCGCGCGCGGACTCGAGGGAGCCCATCGCGACGCGGTGCTTCTCCTGGGCGTCCCGCTCGAGGGCGTCGGCCTTGGCGCGGGCGTCCCGCTCCAGGCCCTCGGCGCGCGAACGCGCCTCGCCGACGATCTTGTTGGCCTCGGAACGGGCCTCCGCGATCGCCTGGTCCGCGGTCTGCTGGGCAAGCGACAGGACGCGCGCGGCGCTGTCACCGCCGGGACCCTGACCCATCGGGCCGGGACCCTGCGGGCCGCCGTGACCGCCCATGGGGCCGCCCATCGGGCCACCCATGGGTCCGCCCTGCATCTGACCGCCGGGGCCCATCTGACCGTGGCCCTGCTGGCCTCCGTGGCTGGGACCGGCCGGCAGCTGAGGAGCACCACCGGGCAGCTGGGGGGGACCCATCTGCGGGGGCTGCTGCTGGACCGGCGGTCCCGATATGGCGGCGGGCACCGGGGCGCCGGGTCCGCCCGGGCCACGGCCGTCCTGGGGCTCCGGAGGTTTACGCATTCCCTGCTGTTGCTGCTGCTGTTGCTGATTCTGTGCGGCCGCACGGGTCGCCGCGGCCAGCTTCGCGCGCAGGTCCTCGTTCTCACGGAGCAGACGGGTCAGCTCGGACTCGACCTCGTCGAGGAAGGCATCGACCTCGTCCTCGTCATAGCCTTCTCGGAGGCGGACGGTCGTGAACTGCTTGTTCCGCACGTCCTCGGGAGTCAGCGGCATCTCTTCTTCACCTCTACGTAGTCGTCGGCAGTCGGCAGGACCGTATCGCTCACATCGAGTTCCCCACTCCACGAACGATGGAGATCAGGATGTAGACGATGATCATCAGAACGAAGAAGGACAGGTCGAGTGCCACGCCCCCGAGACGCAACGGCGGGATGAATCGCCGCAGAAGCTTGAGCGGTGGATCGGTGACAGTGTAGGTGGCCTCCAGAACGACCACCATCGCCTTGCCGGGTTGCCATGAACGCGCGAACTGGAAGACGTAGTCCATGACGAGCCGGAAGATCAGGACGACAAGGAAGCACATCAGAGCGATGTAGACCACCTGTAGTGCGACGCTCATCCCGCGCTTCCCTCTCCCCTGGATCCCATCTCAGCCGGCCCTTCGGCCGGGTCGTTCCCCGGTGTCTTTCTCAGCTCTGGTTGAAGAACCCGCCCTCTGCGATGCGGGCCTTGTCTTCCGCCGTGACATCGACGTTAGCAGGCGACAACAGGAACACCTTCTGCGTCACGCGCTCAATGCTGCCATGCAGACCGAAGACGAGTCCCGCGGCAAAGTCGACAAGTCGCTTCGCGTCCGTGTCGTCCATCTCCGTGAGATTCATGATCACGGGGGTGCCTTCGCGGAAGTGTTCCCCGATGGTACGGGCCTCGTTGTAGGTCCTCGGATGCAGCGTGGTGATGCGGTAGGGCTCCCGCTCGGACACGACCTTGGGCATGATCACGGGTGCGTTCTTCTCCATGCTCGGGCGTTCAGGTGTGATGGATGCCACGGGGGCGATTCGCGCCGGACGACCACTGTCGACCGGGAGGGCGACGGGCTCGCGCTGTGCGGGCGGCGCCGTCACCCGCACCGGCTCCTCGCGCTCCACCTGACGGGGGGGCTGGTGCCGCCGGTGCTCACGCTCGGGCTCCGGCTCGGGTTCGAAGTCGTCATCGGGGTCGAAGCCCCGGCCGTCGTACCCATCGTCCTCCACGAGGCCGAGGTAGACCGCCATCTTGCGCATCGCGCCGGCCATTCTCTGAGTCCTCCGCTCTGTGGTGGATCGGCATGCGTCACCAAGTGCCCGCGATCCACTCGGCCTGCCCGCTATGGGCGGGAATGACCATATTTTCTACTGTGGTCCGACTTGCTTCGCGACGTTACCCGAGCCGGGGTCGGACTCCGAGTACCGCCGTACCGACGCGCACATGTGTCGCTCCCGCCGCCACGGCCTCCTCGAGGTCCGCACTCATCCCTGCTGACACCATGTTCGCAGCCGGATGGGTCGCGCGCAGTACGGATGACAATTCCATCAGCCGCTCGAACGCCGCCTGTTGCCGTCCCGCGTACGGTCCGGCGAGCGGAGCGACGGTCATCAGCCCGTCGAGCCGCAGTCCCGGTGCGTCCGCCACGGCCGCGGCCAACTCCTCGATCCTGTCCGGCGCCACGCCGCCCCGGTCCCCCTGCCGGCCGGACTCGGCGTCGAGCGCGACCTGGATCAGACAGCCGAGCTCCCGCTCCGCGCGTACCGCGGCGGCGGAGAGGGCGGAAACGAGCTTCAGCCGGTCGACGGACTGCACCACATCGGCATAACTCGCGACAGAACGTACTTTGTTGGTCTGCAACTGACCGACGAAATGCCAGTGAATTCTCAGATCCGCGCACGCGGCGGCCTTGGGAGCCGCGTCCTGGTCACGGTTCTCCGCCACATGACGTACACCGAGTTCATGGAGAATCCGCACATCGCTCGCCGGGTAGGTCTTGGTGACCACGATGAGGGTCACCTCCTCCCGTTCGCGGCCGGCTGCCGCGCAGGCCGAGGCGATACGTTCCTCCACCGCCGCCAGATTTCCGGCGAGTTCGGTTCTGCGGTCGGTCATGGGGTTTCCCGGTCCTCCAGCCAGACGTATCCGGCGAGCCTCCCCGTCGTGCGGTCACGGCGGTACGAGTAGTGGTCACGCGATTCGAGGGTGCAGACCGCCGACTTCCGCCGGTCGCGTACCCCGAGCGCCGCGAGCTGGGCGTGCACCCCGGCCGTGACGTCGACGGCCGGAGTCCCCCAGCTCGTCTCCGACCAGGCGGCGGGCTCCACCGCGGCCACTTCGGACCGCATCTGCTCGGGGACTTCGTAGCAGCGACCGCAAACGGCCGGTCCCGTACGGGCGATGATGCGTTCCGGCGCCGCGCCCAGCTCGCGCATCGCCTCGACGACGGCGGGCACCACGCCCGCGACCATTCCGGGGCGGCCCGCGTGTGCCGCGCCGACCACCGAGGCGACGGGGTCGGCGAGCAGGACCGGGGTGCAGTCGGCGGTGAGCACGGCCAGCGCGAGGCCGCGCCGCGTGGTGACCAGGGCGTCGACCCGGGGCGCCGCGCCGTCCCCCCACGGCCCGTCGACCCGGGCGACGTCCTTGCCGTGCACCTGGTTCATCCACACGACCCGGTCCGGGGCGAGGCCGAGCGACTTGGCGGCGAGCGCCCGGTTGGCGAGCACCGCGGCCGGGTCGTCGCCGACGGCGCCGCCGAGGTTGAGCTCCTCGTACGGAACGGCGCTCACCCCGCCCCACCTGTCGGTGAAGGCGAAGTGCGCGCCGCTCTCGTCTATCGCGTCGGGCTGCACTGTCACTTCAGGAAGTCCGGGACATCCAGTTCTTCCGCCTGGCTGTCCGGGTACGGACGGGCCGGCGGGACCTGGGCCGGGCCGGAGGACGGGCCGAGGTCGCTCGCGACCGGGGCCGGCTCGGCGGGAGCGGCGGGCTCCTCGCGTACGGGTACGGTGCCGAGGCCGCCGGCGGGACGGGGGCCGTCGGCGGGACGGGACGGGCCGGAGGGCTGCTCCTCGCGCTTGGCCGACGTGGAGCCGATCACGTTCTCCCGGCGGGCCGGCGGCTGGCCGCCGTCGAAGCCGGCCGCGATGACCGTGACCCGCACCTCGTCGCCGAGCGCGTCGTCGATGACGGCGCCGAAGATGATGTTCGCCTCGGGGTGGGCGGCCTCGCTGACGAGCTGCGCGGCTTCGTTGATCTCGAACAGGCCGAGGTCGCTGCCGCCGGAGATGGAGAGCAGCACACCGCGGGCGCCGTCGATGGACGCCTCGAGCAGCGGCGAGGAGATCGCCATCTCCGCCGCGGCCACCGCGCGGTCGTCGCCGCGGGCCGAACCGATGCCCATGAGGGCGGAGCCGGCCTCGGACATCACCGACTTGACGTCGGCGAAGTCGAGGTTGATCAGACCGGGGGTGGTGATGAGGTCGGTGATGCCCTGGACGCCCGACAGCAGGACCTGGTCCGCGGACTTGAACGCGTCCAGCACGCTGACCTGGCGGTCCGAGATGGACAGCAGCCGGTCGTTGGGGATGACGATGAGGGTGTCGACCTCTTCGCGGAGCTCGGCGATGCCGTCCTCCGCCTGGTTGGCGCGCCGGCGGCCCTCGAAGGTGAACGGGCGGGTGACCACACCGATCGTCAGGGCGCCCAGCGAGCGGGCGATGTTGGCGACGACGGGTGCGCCGCCGGTACCGGTGCCGCCGCCTTCACCGGCGGTGACGAAGACCATGTCGGCCCCCTTGAGGACCTCCTCGATCTCCTCGCGGTGGTCCTCTGCCGCCTTGCGACCGACTGCCGGATTGGCTCCGGCTCCGAGGCCTCGGGTGAGTTCGCGGCCGACGTCGAGTTTGACGTCGGCGTCGCTCATCAACAGCGCCTGGGCGTCCGTGTTGATAGCGATGAACTCGACGCCCTTGAGACCGACCTCGATCATTCGGTTGATGGCATTGACACCACCGCCGCCGACACCGATGACCTTGATGACTGCGAGGTAGTTCTGCGGTGCTGCCACGTCGAAGGCCTCTCGCCTCGAGTTACGTGTCGCCGCTTCGCGGGGCCGCGGTGCGACGACTGATGTCGAATGGGGACGGCCCGACAAGCCGACTGCCGACCCGAACCCTAACGCTGAAGTTTAGGGTTACCAGTATGTCTGTTCCCTGGACTCTTCCGAACAGGACACTAAGTCGACAAGTGGCGCACGTTCAACGAACACGCCGAACCTCCCGTTTTTCTTTTCACCCTATGTGATCACGCACAGCCATGACCAACCAGGGTGCTGGCCAGCGCAGATGCGCGTCAACTCCCTGACGCGGCAGGGGCGCTGGGTGCGCTGACATCGAAGTACTCGGCTTTCGGAGCTGCTTTCATGAGCGCTTCGAGCGCGCGGGCCTTCGCTTCACCCCCCTCCGAGCTGCCCCACACCACGGTGCGATTGCCGCTCAACTCCAGGGAGATGTAGTCGTACGAGACTACTTTCACACTCTTCAGGTCGGCGGCCGCTTTCGCGGGAAGTCCGCGTCTGACCCGGACCGCCTCTCCGACCAGCCGGTCCGCGCCGAATCGCTTCAGACTCGGCGAACCGTCAACTTCCAGACGCAGCAGGGGAACACCTTTCGGCGCTTCGGCGACTGTGGCGAATCGGACACCGTCCGCGTCCACTTCGACAAACTTTGCGCCCTTTTCCAGCAACAGGACCGGCTTTCGTTCGGTCACGACCAGTTCGATCCCGTCCGGCCACGAACGCTCGGCCTCCACGGAGTCGATACGGGGCAGCGCCCGCCGCAGCCTGGCCTCGATGGCGTCCGTGTCGACCGAGACGAGGGGTGCGCCGATCGGCACCCGCGCGGCGGCCTCCACCTGGGCGGGGGTGAGCACTTCGGTGCCGGTGGTCCCCACGTGTTCGGTGCGCAGCCAGGAGGAGCCGTAGAGCAGCCAGAGGACGCCGGTCACGAGGAGGAGCGCGCCGACGGCGCTCAGCAGGAAGCGGGGGCCGGGCCGGCGGAAGCGGCCGGAGGGCGCGCCCTCGCGGGACGGACGGCCCTTGCCGTCCGCCCCGTTCGAGCCGTCCGGTCCGCCAGAGGGGCCCGGCGCACTGCGTTTCGCGGTGGTCGGTCCGGCCACGCTCCCTGCCTTCTCACGCCTTGCGGCGTGCAGCAATCGCCTCGTACACCATGCCGACGAGCAGGTCGTCGGCGTCCCTGCGGCCGAACTCGGCGGCCGCGCGCGACATCTCGTACAGCCGGTGCGGATCTGCGAGCACCGGAAGGACGTTGCCCTGGACCCACTCGGGAGTCAGTTCGGCGTCGTCGACCAGCAGTCCGCCGCCGGCCTTCACCACCGGCTGGGCGTTGAGCCGCTGTTCGCCGTTGCCGATCGGCAGCGGGACGTAGGCGGCAGGCAGGCCCACGGCGGAGAGTTCGGCGACGGTCATCGCACCCGCGCGGCAGAGCATCATGTCGGCCGCGGCGTACGCGAGATCCATCCGGTCCACGTACGGTACCGGCACATAGGGCGGCATCCCGGGCATGTTGTCCACGCGCGGCATTTCATTCTTCGGTCCGACCGCGTGCAGGATCTGGATGCCGGAGCGCTGGAGCACCGGAGCGATCTGCTCGATGACCTCGTTGAGCCGGCGGGCGCCCTGCGAACCGCCGGAGACCAGCAGCGTCGGCAGATTGGGGTCGAGACCGAAGGCCGCACGCGCCTCGGGGCGGACCCTGGCGCGGTCGAGCGTCGCGATGGTGTGGCGCAGCGGGATGCCGATGTAGCGGGCGCCGCGCAGCTTGCTGTCGGGCGTGGCGACGGCCACGCCGGCGGCGTAGCGGGAGCCGATCTTGTTGGCGAGGCCGGGGCGGGCGTTGGCCTCGTGGATGACGATCGGCACGCCGAGGCGCTTGGCGGCGAGGTAGCCGGGCAGTGCGACGTAACCGCCGAAACCGACGACACAGTCCGCCTTCGTGCGCTCGATGATCTGCTCGGCGGCCTTGATGGTGCCGCGCAGCCGCCCGGGGACGGTGATCAGCTCCGGGGTGGGCTTGCGTGGCAGCGGAACGGCGGGGATGAGCGCCAGCTCGTAGCCGCGCTCCGGCACGAGCCTGGTCTCGAGTCCGCGCTCCGTGCCGAGGGCTGTGATGCCCACGGCCGGGTCCTGCCTCCGCAGGGCGTCCGCGAGGGCGAGCGCGGGCTCGATGTGGCCGGCGGTCCCCCCGCCGGCGAGTACGACATGCACCGAAATTCACCGCTCTCCGGACGGACGCTTCTTGACGCGCCGTCTCATCGTCTTCCATCTCACCCCGGGCCTCCGCACGGCCAGGGCCGCCTTCGCCGCGGGTTCCTCTCGCGCGAAGGCGATCAGCAGTCCGACGGCGAACATCGTCGGCAGCAGGGCGGACCCTCCGTAGGAGAACAGCGGCAGCGGGACGCCGGCGATCGGCAGCAGACCGAGCACCGCACCGATGTTGACCACGGCCTGCGCCGTGATCCACGTGGTGACGCCTCCCGCCGCATACCTCACGAAGGGGTCCTCCGTGCGTCCGGCGACGCGGATACCCGCATAGCCTAGAGCCGCGAACAGAGCGAGTACCGACAGCGTCCCCGCCAGGCCCAGTTCCTCCCCGGCGATGGCGAAGATGAAGTCGGTGTGCGGTTCGGGCAGTTGGCCCCATTTTTCCACACTTGCACCGAGGCCGGAACCAAACCATCCGCCAGAGGCAAGAGCATAGATGCCGTGCACGGCCTGCCAGCACTCGCCTTCCGGACCGAGGTCGATCGCACCGATGCACTCGAGCCGGGACATGCGGTTCTCGTTGGTCCTGATCAGCATCAGCCCGACGAACCCGGCGACGCAGAGCACCCCGGCGAAGAGCCGGGTGGGCGCTCCCGCGAGCCAGAGCAGACCGAACAGGATTGCGGTCAGGATGATCGCGGTGCCCATGTCGCCGCCGAGCATGATCAGGCCGAGGAGGAGGAAGGCGACGGGCACGAGCGGGACCAGCAGGTGCTTCCACTGGGTCAGCAGTCGCCGGTCCTGCTTGCGGGCCAGCAGGTCGGCGCCCCACAGGATCAGGGCGAGCTTGCCGAACTCACTGGGCTGGAGCTGGAAGGGGCCGCCGAGATAGATCCAGTTCTGGTTTCCGTTGACCGCGTGCCCTATCCCGGGGACCTGGACCAGCACCATCAGGAAGACGGTGATCATCAGCAGCGGATACGACAGGGCCCGGTGCAGCTTGGCGGGCATACGGGAGGCGATCAGCAGGAGTACGGTGCCGATGACGGCGGCGACGAACTGCTTCTGGAAGAAGTAGGAAGCGGGGAGCGAGTACTCCAGCGCCTGGATCATCGACGCGGAGTAGACCATGACGAGGCCGAGGACCGTGATGAGCAGGCTGCTGCCGAGGATCAGGTAGTAGGCGGTCAGCGGCCGGTCCCAGGCCCTGCGCGCCTGCTCGTACAGCCGCCGCGGCCCCCTCGGACCGGCGGCCCCGGACGTCCGCGGCGCCCGTGGCCCGCCGCCCCGCACCCCGGGCGCCCGCCGCGTCTCGCCGCCGACGCGGCTGCGCAGCGCGAGCCCGGCGGGCCCGGCCGCGCCGGTGAGTGGGGGTACGGCGCCGGCGAGCGCGGGCAGCGGCCCTGCGGGTGCGAGCCCGGCGACCGACACCCGCACGGCGCGCAGCGCACCCCGCCCGACGCGGGCGCCCGTCCGGTCCGCCCACCGGCCAAGGGCCCGCGACCGGCGGGCCCCTCTCGGCGCGGCCGAGGCCCGGCGCGCCACAGGAGCGCCGACGGCATCGAGCGCCACGGCGTCCGAGCCCGCAGTGGCGGGCCCGGCGACCGGCGAGGAAGCCCGGCGGACGCCCTGGGCGTGCGGCATGACGGAGCCGGCGGCGGGCGGGGCCGGCGGCAGCGGAGACGGGTCCGGCTGGGCCACAGGGGCCGACCGGGCGGCGCTGGCGGTGCGCGGCGAAGCCGTTCCCCTCACCGGGCCGGCAGGCGCGGCTGCCGGCAACGAGGGCGGCGGGGCGCCATCACCCGCGGCGGCCGCAGGACGCGCCGCCGAGGCGGCTCCCCCGGCATGCGGCGCCACGGGCCCCGGCGGGGCCGGGTGCTGCGGGGGCATGGTCCCGGGTGGGGTCGGGAGGGCGTCTCCCGGGGGCGGGGGCCCGTCCGTGGGCGGCATCGTGGCTGTCCCCTCCAGTCGTGCCCGGCGCCGGCCGGACCTCGCGGCTGTCAGGCGTGCTTGTCGGCGAGCGCCCGGACCGCTTCCGCGAAGGCCTCGCCCCGCTCGTTGTAATTGGTGAACATGTCCATCGAGGCGCAGGCCGGCGCCAGCAGGACCGTGTCTCCGGGCCGGGCGAGCGAGGCCGCCTCCCGTACCGCCTCGGACATCGCCCCAGTGTCGGTCCGCTCGAGGTCGACGACCGGGACCTCGGGCGCGTGTCGCGCGAGGGCTTCCCGGATCAGGGCGCGGTCGGCCCCGATGAGGACGACGCCCCGCAGGCGCTTCGCCGAGGCGGTGACCAGCTCGTCGAAGGTGGCGCCCTTGGCAAGTCCCCCGGCGATCCACACGATCGGCTCGTACGCGGCCAGAGACGCCTGGGCCGCATGCGTGTTGGTGGCCTTGGAGTCGTCGATGTAGGCGACGCCCGCGACGTCCGCGATGTGCTGGATGCGGTGCGCGTCGGGCCGGAAGGCGCGCAGCCCGTCCCGTACCGCGGCCGGTTCGACGCCGAAGGCACGGGCCAGCGCGGCGGCCGCGAGGGCGTTGGCGATGTTGTGGGGGGCCGGCGGGTCGACGTCGGCGACCTCCGCGAGCTCCTGGGCCTGCTTCTGCCGGTCGGTCACGAACGCCCGGTCGACCAGGAGCCCCTCCACCACGCCGAGTTGGGAAGGGCCGGGAGTGCCCAGGGTGAAGCCGATGGCCCGGCAGCCCTCCTCGACGTCCGCCGCGCGGACCAGTTCCTCGGTGGCCGGGTCGGCGGCGTTGTAGACGCAGGCGACCGTATTGCCCTCGTAGATACGGCCCTTGTCGGCGGCGTACGCCTCCATCGAGCCGTGCCAGTCGAGATGGTCGGGCGCGAGGTTGAGCACGGCCGCGGAGTGGGCGCGCAGCGAGGGCGCCCAGTGCAGCTGGTAGCTGGAGAGTTCCACGGCGAGCACGTCGTACGGCTCGTCGCCGAGGACGACGTCGACGATCGGCGTGCCGATGTTGCCGATCGCGGCCGTCCGCAGGCCCGCCGCCGTCAGGATCGAGGCGAGCATCCTGGTCGTCGTCGTCTTGCCGTTGGTGCCGGTGATCGCCAGCCACGGCGCGGCGCCGGGGCCGCGCAGCCGCCAGGCGATCTCGACGTCGCCGACGACGTCGACACCGGCGGCGGCCGCCGCGGCGAACAGCGGGCCGGACGGCTTCCAGCCGGGCGACGTGACGACCAGGTCGGTGCCGGCGGGCAGGGTCTCGGCGTCACCGAGGCGCACGGCGATGCCGAGCGCGGCCATCTCGGCCGCGCGCGCCTCGTGCGCGTCGCCCGATCCGCCGTCCACGACGGTGACGTTCGCGCCGAGGCCGGCCAGGGCGCGCGCGGCGCTGATGCCGCTCACTCCGAGGCCGGCGACGGTGATGTTCCTGCCCTGCCAGTCGCTCACTTGTCGGCTGCCCATCCCGCGTAGAAGAGACCGAGGCCCACGATCACGCACATGCCCTGGATGATCCAGAACCGGACCACCACAAGGACTTCGGACCACCCCTTGAGTTCGAAGTGGTGCTGGAGCGGCGCCATCCGGAAGACCCGCTTGCCGGTCATCTTGAACGAACCGACCTGGATCACCACGGACATGGTGATGAGGACGAACAGTCCGCCGAGGAGCGCGAGGAGGAACTCCGTACGGGAGCAGATCGCGAGGCCCGCGAGCGCGCCGCCGAGCGCGAGGGAGCCGGTGTCGCCCATGAAGATCTTGGCGGGTGAGGTGTTCCACCACAGGAAGCCGAAGCAGGAGCCCATCAGCGCGGAGGCGACGACCGCGAGGTCGAGCGGATCTCGTACCTCGAAGCAGGCGTTGGGATTGGTCAGGGTCACCGCGTTGGCGCAGGACTCCTGGAACTGCCACAGCCCGATGAAGGTGTACGCGCCGAAGACCATCACCGACGCGCCGGTGGCGAGGCCGTCCAGACCGTCCGTCAGGTTCACGCCGTTCGACATGGCGAGGATCATGAACAGCGCCCAGACGACGAACAGCACCGGACCGATGGACCAGCCGAAGTCGGTGATGAACGACAGCTTGGTGGAGGCCGGGGTGTTGCCGCGCTGGTCGGCGAACTGCAGCGACAGGACGGCGAAGGCGATGCCGACGATCAGCTGCCCGGCCATCTTCGCCTTGGCGCGCAGACCGAGCGAACGCTGCTTGACGATCTTGATGTAGTCGTCGAGGAAGCCGACCAGGCCCATGCCGGCCATGAGGAAGAGCACCAGCACACCCGAGAAGGTCGGGTCCTCACCGGTGATCACCTTGGCGAGCGCGTAGGCGATGAGCGTGGCCAGGATGAAGGAGATGCCGCCCATGGTGGGCGTGCCCTTCTTGCTTCCGTGGCTGCGCGGGCCGTCGTCGCGGATGAACTGCCCGTATCCCTTGCGGGCCAGCAGCTTGATCAGCAGCGGGGTCCCGACCAGGGTCAGGAAGAGACCGATGGCTCCCGCGAAGAGGATCTGCCTCATCGGACGGCACCCTCACCCTCGAGACCCTCGAGCAGCGCCTGTGCGATCCGCTCCAGACCGACCGACCTGGAAGCCTTCACCAGCACGACGTCTCCCGGGCGCAACTCTTTGCGCAACAGGTCGACCGCCGCCTGCGCGTCGGACACGTGCACCGACTCCTCACCCCACGAACCCTCGTTGTATGCGCCCAGTTGCATCCAGGACGCCTCCCTGCCCCCGACCGCGACGAGCTTGCCGACGTTGAGCCGGACGGCGAGCCGCCCGACCGCGTCGTGCTCGACGAGTGCCTCGTCACCGAGTTCGGCCATCTGGCCGAGCACCGCCCACGTGCGCCCCCCTTTCGCCCGTGCGGCTTCGCCCATGGCGGCCAGCGCACGCAGCGCGGCACGCATGGACTCGGGGTTCGCGTTGTAGGCGTCGTTGACGACCGTCACGCCGTCCGCACGCTCGGTGACCTCCATGCGCCAGCGGGAGAGGGTGCCGGCTTCGGAGAGCGCCAGGGCGATCTCGTCGGCGGGCATGTCCAGCTCATGGGCGACGGCGGCCGCGGCGAGCGCGTTCGACACGTGATGCTCACCGTACAGCCGCATGGTCACGTCACTGCACCCGGTGGGTGTGCGGAGCGTGAAGGTGGGTTGCCCGAGCTCCGTGAGCCGGACATTCTCGGCACGCACGGCGGCCTCGCCGGACTCTCCGAACAGAAGTACCCGGGCCGCGGTGCGCGTTGCCATGGCGCGGACCAGGGGGTCGTCGGCGTTGAGCAGGGCGACGCCGCCCTCTTCCGCCGGGGGCAGCGACTCGACCAGCTCACCCTTGGCCTGCGCGATCTGCTCGCGGCCGCCGAACTCGCCGATGTGGGCGGTGCCGACGTTCAGCACGAGGCCGATCCTGGGCGGGGTCAGTTCGGTGAGGTAGCGGATATGGCCGATTCCGCGCGCACCCATCTCCAGCACCAGATGCTCGGTCTCCTCGGTGGCGCGCAGTGCGGTGAGGGGCAGACCGATCTCGTTGTTGAGGGAGCCGGGGGTCCAGACGGTGGGCCCCTTGCGCTGGAGCACCTGGGCGATCAGGTCCTTGGTGCTGGTCTTCCCGGCCGAGCCGGTGAGCGCGACGAGCGTGGTGCCGAGGCGTTCGACCACGGCGCGGGCCAGGCGCCCCAAGGCGCTCTGCACGTCGTCGACGACGATGGCGGGTACGCCGAGGGGGCGGGTGGCCAGCACAGCCACCGCGCCCCGGGCCACCGCGCATTCCGCGTAGTCGTGGCCGTCGACGTTCTCGCCCCGGAAGGCGGCGAAGAGGCTGCCGGGCTCCACGGCGCGGGAGTCGATGACGACGGGGCCGGTGACCGGCGTGGCCGGATCCGGTATGTCGTGCGGCTGCCCGCCGACGATTTCGGCGATCTCGGCGAGGGAGAGGGCGATCACTGGGTCATCCCTGACTGTTCTTGACGGCTGCGTCGCTGAGCGAGCGTTCGATGGCCGCCCGCAGCTCCTGGCGGTCGTCGAACGGGCGGATCACTCCCGCGATGTCCTGGCCCTGCTCGTGGCCCTTGCCGGCGACGAGCACGGTGTCGCCGTCCTGCGCGCGGGCGACGGCCTCGGCGATGGCGGCGGCCCGGTCCTCGTGGACCATGACGTCGCCGCGTTCGTGGATCGGCACCTCCGCCGCGCCCGCGAGCATCGTGGCGAGGATCGCGAGGGGGTCCTCGCCGCGCGGGTTGTCGGAGGTGAATACGGAGGTGTCGGCCAGTCGCGCGGCCGCGGCGCCCATGGAGCCGCGCTTGGTCCGGTCGCGGTCGCCGCCGCAGCCGAGCACGATGTGGATCTTGCCCTCGGTGACCTTGCGCAGCGAGCGCAGGACCGATTCGACGGCGTCGGTCTTGTGCGCGTAGTCCACCACCGCCAGGTACGGCTGGCCGGCGTCGACGCGCTCCAGCCGGCCCGGCACTCCGGGCACGGCGGCGACCCCGTCGGCGGCGGTCTGCGGGTCGAGCCCGGCGACGGCGAGGGTGACGACGGCGGCCAGGGTGTTGGCGACGTTGAACGGGCCGGGCAGCGGCGCCTCGGCACGTACCCGCTCGCCCGCCGGGCCCACCGCGGTGAACGTCGAGCCGCGGGTGCCGACCTCGACGTCCTCGGCGCGCCAGTCGGCGTCGGGGTGGCCCTCGGCGGAGAACGTGGTGACGGGCACGGTGGCCTCGTCGACGAGCCTGCGGCCGTATTCGTCGTCCAGGTTGACGACCGCCTTCCGGCTGCGGCGCGGGGTGAACAACTGCGCCTTCGCCTGGAAGTAGTCCTCCATGTCGGAGTGGAATTCCATGTGCTCGGGGCTGAGGTTGTTGAAGACGGCGACGTCGAAGACGCAGCCGTCGACCCGGCCCAGCACCAGGGCGTGGCTGGAGACCTCCATGGCGACCGAGTCGGCGCCGCGTTCGCGCATGACCGCGAAGAGCGCCTGCAGGTCGGTGGCCTCGGGGGTGGTGCGCTCGGACTTGATGCGCTCGTCGCCGATGCGCATCTCGACCGTGCCGATCAGGCCGGTGGAGCGCCCGGCCGCCTGGAGGCCGCCCTCGACGAGATAGGCGGTCGTCGTCTTGCCGGAGGTGCCGGTGATGCCGATCTGCAGCAGGTCGTTCCCGGGGTGGCCGTAGATCTCCGCGGCGAGTTCGCCCATCCGGCCGCGCGGGTCGTCGGTGACGAGGACCGGCAGGCCGGTGGCGGCGGCGCGCTCGGCGCCGGTGCTGTCCGTGAGGACCGCGGCCGCTCCGAGGTCGGCGGCCTGGGCCACGAAGTCGGCGCCGTGGAGCCGGGCGCCGGGCAGGGCGGCGTACAGGTCGCCGGGGCGTACCGCCCGTGAGTCGTGGGTGATGCCGGTGATCTCCGCGGCGCCCTGGGTCTCCACCCCCAGTCTGGCCGCCAGATCCCCGAGCTTCGTCGGGCGGGGCCGGTCAGGACGGGGCGCTCCCGGGTGTTTCGGGGCCGCGTCCTGCTGGGTCGTTCGGTACTGATCAGCGTGTGGCACGGCGGTGAGCGTACCGGGCGCACCGGGCCCGGGCGAAAATGAGGGGCGGTCCCCGGGTCGGTTCCCGGAATCGGGGGTGATCGTCGTCACTGGTGGTACCTCCGGGTCACTCACCGGGATCGAAGGTCACGGGCAGCCGTGCGGATCCCTTGCCGGTCGGGGCGACCTGCAGGGTCTTGAGCGCGAAGGCCATGACCTTTTGGTAGATGGGTCCGCAGATCTGGCCGCCGAAGTAACTGCCCTTGGTGGGGTTCTGGATGGCGCAGTAGACGGTGATCTGCGGATCGTCGGCCGGCGCGAAGCCGGCGAACGAGGCGGTGTAGCCCTTGTAGACGCCCAGTTCGGGGTCGACGCGGTTGGCCGTTCCGGTCTTGCCCGCGACACGGTAGCCGGGGATGCGGGCCTTGGTTCCGGTGCCCTCCTCGTCGTCGACGACCGACTCCAGCATGGTGGCGAGGGTCTTGGCGGTCTTCTCGCTGACGACCCGGGTCTTCTCGGGCTCCTCGGCGGGTGTGAAACGCCCGTCCGGGCCCCTGGTCCCGCGGACCAGCGTGGGCTCGACGCGTACGCCGCCGTTGGCGATGGTCGAGTACACGGAGGCGGCCTGCATGGCGTTGACCGACAGGCCCTGCCCGAAGGGGATCGTGTACTGCTGCGAGGTGGACCAGTCCTGCGGCTCGGCGAGGATGCCCCGGGTCTCGCCCGGGTAGCCGAGCCCGGTCGGGCGGCCGATGCCGAACTTGCGCAGATAGGAGTGGAGCACCTTGTTGGCCTCCGGCTGGGTCTTCCCCAGCTGCCCGGTGGCCAGGATGGTGCCGATGTTGCTGGACTTGGCGAGGACGCCGTTGAGGGTGAGGTACCAGGTGGGGTGGTCGACGTCGTCCTTGAAGAGGCGGTCGCCGCGGTGCAGCCGGTTGGGGACGACGACATGGGTGCCGGGGGTGGCCTTCTTCTCCTCCAGCACGGCGGCCATCGACATCACCTTGGCGGTGGAACCGGGTTCGAACGCGTCCTGCAGGGCGGCGTTGCCGAGCGTGCCGGGGGTGACGGTGCTCAGGTCGCCGGGGTCGTAGCCGGGGGCGTTGGCCATGGCGAGGACCTCGCCGGTGCGGGTGTTCTGCACGATGACGTAGCCGCGGTCGGCCCTGGACTTCTTGACCTGCTCCTCCATGGCCTGCTGGGCGGCCCACTGGATGTCGCGGTCGATGGTGAGTTCCACGTCGGAGCCGGGCACTGCGGGCACTTCGCGGGACGTGGCGGTGGGTACGCGGCGGCCGCCGGACTGGGCGTAGGTGATGGTGCCGTCCTTGCCGGCCAGCGTCTCGTCGAGCATGGACTCGATGCCGCCGCCGCCGCGGTTCGCCGCGTTGACGAAGCCCAGTATCCCCGCGGCGAGATCGCCGTTGGGGTAGACGCGCGTGCTGCTGGGCTCCTGGAAGACGCCCGCGAGCACATTGGCTCCGGGGCCGCCACTGCGCTTGTCGGCGGCGGCCTTCTCCGCGTAGACGCCCTTGAGGTCCTTGATCTGGTTCCACACCTGCGGGGTCTGGCGGCGGGCCAGCACGGCGTAGCGGGAGCCGGGCTTCTTCAGTTTCTTGGCGAGGTCGGCGGGGTCCTTGCCGAGGATGGGGGCGAGGAGCTGAGCGGCCTGTTCGGGCGCGTTGGGCGAATTGCTGTCCTCAGGGGTGAACATCTTCGGGTCGGCGGTGATGTCGTGCGCGTCGACGCTGGTGGCCAGGGCGATCCCGGCGCGGTCGGTGATCCTGCCGCGCTCGGCGGCGAGGTCGTGGCTGAGGTAGCGGTTCTTCTCCGCCTTGGCCGCGTAGGTGCTGGCGTCGACGGCCTGCACCTGAAGCAGCCGGATCACGAAGGCGAGCATGACCAGGGTGAGGCCGAGGCTGACCAGCCTCAGCCGGGGGCGCGGGTTGCCGAGCCGGACGCGGCGGGGGGCGGGGCGCTGTCCGGCGCGCGACCGGCCGGCGGCGGGCGGTCGCCGTGGCCGCTGTCCGGAGCGCTGCGCGGAGGGCCGCCGTGCCGGGCCTGGCACCCGGCGCCGCGGTGGTTCCTTGGGGGGCACTGCGTCACCTGCCGGGGGTCGTCGGGTTCGGCTGCGGGGACGTACGGGGGGCGGGCTCGCTGTCGCCGGGTCCCGCGGGCGGGCCGGACAGGCCCTGGGTCTGCGGGAACACGGCGTCCGGCTGTGCGGAGGCGGTGTCGGACGGCGTGGCGTCCGGGGGCGTGACCTGCTCGGACGGCGGGGCGGAGGGGTCGCCGTCCGTCTGTGACGGCTCCGGCGCGGGCGGCAGGGGTTCCGCGGTGGCCTTCTGCGGTACGCCGAGGACCTTGCCGTCCGGGCCGAGGAAGGCGGGGCCGCCGCCGGGCACCATGCCGAGCTCGCGGGCGCGCCGCTCGAGGGCGCCGGGGGCCGAACGGCGGTCGACGTCGCGTTGCAGCGCCTGCTGCTCGTCGGTGAGTTCGGTCGTCTTCTTCTTGAGTTCGCTCAGCTCGAACGAGCCCTGGCTGAGTGACGAGTTCAGCAGCAGGAGCGTGATCAGCCCGCCGGAGAGGATGAGCACGACCAGCAGGACGAAGGGTGCGCGGGCCGCGGTGCTCGGGCCCGACGGCAGCAGCCGCGCGAGTCGCGCGGCCGATCCCTTCAGCTGCTTGGCCGGTGTGCTCAAGGTGTCCTCCCCTTCGGCGCCGCGTCGGCCGTGCGCGTCACCCGGTCCGCCGCGCTCACGCGACGTCCTCCCGGATGCGCTGTGCCCCCCTCAGACGCGCCGGAGCCGCACGGCGGTTCTGTGCGACCTCTTCGTCGGTGGGCAGCTCCGCTCCGCGGGTCAGCAGCTTCAGCCGGGGCTGGTACTGCTCGGGGACCACGGGGAGTCCGGGCGGGGCGGTGTTCGCGGCGCCGGCCGCGAAGACCTGCTTGACGAGCCGGTCCTCGAGGGAGTGGTACGAGAGGACGGCGATCCGGCCGCCCACGGCGAGCGCGGAGACCGCGGCGGGGATGGCCCGCTCGAGGACGGCCAGTTCGCCGTTGACCTCGATGCGCAGGGCCTGGAAGGTGCGCTTGGCCGGGTTGCCGCCGGTGCGCTTGGCGGCCTGCGGCAGTGCGTCGCGGATCAGTTCGACGAGCCGGGCGCTGTTGGTGAACGGCTCCTTGGCGCGCTCCCGCACGACGGCGGACACGATCCGCTTGGCCTGCTTCTCCTCGCCGTACGCGCGCAGGATGCGCACCAGTTCGCCGGGCGGGTAGGTGTTGAGGACCTCGGCGGCGCTGAGGCCGGTGGTCTGGTCCATGCGCATGTCGAGCGGGGCGTCCTGGGCGTAGGCGAAGCCCCGTTCCGCCTCGTCGAGCTGCATGGAGGAGACGCCGAGGTCGAACAGCACGCCCTGGACCTTGGGGATGCCGAGGCGGTCGAGGACCTCGGGGAGCTCGTCGTAGACGGCGTGCACCAGGGTCGCCCGCTCGCCGAACGGGGCGAGCCGCTCGGCGGAGAGGCGCAGCGCCTCCTTGTCGCGGTCGAGCGCGACGAGCCGGGTCTCGGGGAAACGTTCGAGAAGGGCCTGGCTGTGGCCGCCGAGGCCGAGGGTGCAGTCGACGACGACTCCGCCCGGCTCCTGAAGCGCGGGGGCCAGCATGTCCAGGCACCGCTGGAGCATCACCGGGACGTGTCGGGTCTGGCTCATGCGCCCTCTCAGATCCGGCGCGGGCGGGTCATGGCCGGGCCGTGCGTACGCCGCGCACGCGGGGAATTGTGCGGGAAACCACCGGTTGTGCGGTTGGTGTCCGTGAACTGCGCGTCACTTTAGTGCACTGGTCCGGCCGGTCAATCAACCGGCCAGCGCGTCGCGCGGGCCGCCGAGTCAGGCTTGTGGGTTACCTCACAGGACGGGTCGTTGACGTTCTTTTGTCCACTCTCACACCGGCCCGGCCGGGGCCGTGACCGTTACCTTCTTTCCATGTCGACTTCTGCGCACCAGCCCGCCGCCGACACCGCGCGTACCGGCGGCACCGTCACTGACCGCCTCGTCGAGGCGAACCGGAAGTACGCCGCGGAGTTCGAGGACCCGGGCATGGACGCCCGCCCGGTCCTCAAGGTCGCGGTCGTCGCCTGCATGGACGCCCGACTGGACCTGCACGCGGCGCTCGGGCTCGAACTGGGCGACTGCCACACGATCCGCAACGCCGGCGGCGTCGTCACCGACGACGTGATCCGCTCACTCACCATCAGCCAGCGCGCGCTGGGCACCCGCAGCGTGATCCTCGTGCACCACACCGGCTGCGGCCTTGAGACCATCACGGAGGATTTCCGTATGGAACTGGAGGCGGAGGTCGGGCAGCGTCCCGCATGGGCGGTCGAGGCGTTCCGCGACGTCGACCAGGACGTCCGGCAGTCGATGCAGCGGGTGCGCACCTCGCCGTTCCTGCTGCACGCCGACGACATCCGCGGCTTCGTCTTCGACGTCACGACGGGACTGCTGAGGGAGATCGACCCCGCTGCGTAAGCAGTCGGGCACTGGACGAAACGGCTCAACCCCGACATATCCCGCCCACTTGTCCACAGGCAAGTGACACAACACGGGAACGCAAACAAGAATGCCTGTGGGACGTGCTTCCGGACCCTCCGGGAGCGGTGTCCGTGTTTCGGGGTGGGCCGTGCCGTCCAAGGCGCCGGCCCTATGAACGGGCCGAGGAGGGCCGGGTGACGACCTATGACGATCGAGCGAGCCTCACGGATCTGACCACCACCGCGGATCGTGTCCGCAGGTCGGTCGAGAGCGTGATCGAGGGCAAGCCAGAGGTCGTACGGCTTTCGCTGACCGTATTGCTGGCCGAGGGACATCTCCTCATCGAAGATGTCCCCGGCGTGGGCAAGACGATGCTGGCCAAGACGCTGGCGCGGTCCATCGACTGTTCCGTGCGGCGCATCCAGTTCACGCCGGACCTGCTGCCGTCCGATGTGACGGGTGTGTCGATCTTCGACCAGCAGCGGCGTGAGTTCGAGTTCAAGCCGGGCGCGATCTTCGCCCAGATCGTGATCGGCGACGAGATCAACCGCGCGTCGCCCAAGACCCAGTCGGCGCTGCTGGAGTCGATGGAGGAACGCCAGGTCACCATCGACGGACACAGCTACGAACTGCCCAATCCGTTCATGGTGGTGGCCACCCAGAACCCGGTGGAGATGGAGGGCACCTATCCGCTGCCGGAGGCGCAGCGCGACCGTTTCATGGCGCGCGTCTCGATCGGCTACCCGAGCGCGGCCGCCGAGTTGCAGATGCTCGACGTGCACGGCGGGGTCTCCCCGCTGGACGACCTGCAGCCCGTGGCGCACGCCCACGAGATCGTGAAGCTGATCGAGGCCGTGCGCGCGGTGCACGTCGCCGAGTCCGTCCGCCGGTATGCGGTGGAGCTCGTCTCCGCGACGCGCAGCCACCCCGATCTCAGACTCGGGGCGTCCCCGCGCGCCACGCTCCACCTGCTGCGCGCCGCGAAGGCGTCCGCCGCCCTCAGCGGCCGTGAGTACGCCCTGCCGGACGACGTGCAGGCGCTCGCCGTCCAGGTGCTGGCGCACCGGCTGCTGCCGACGGCGCAGGCTCAGCTCAACCGCCGGACCGCCGAGCAGGTCGTGCTCGACATCGTCCAGCGCACCGCGGTGCCCACGACCGGCAGCGCGGACGGGTCGTACGGCGGCGGCCCGGACCGCACGCCGTTCTACGGGCAGCAGCCCGGCGCCCGGCGGCTGTGATGGCGGCCGCAGGACCCGATGCCTCGCCGGGTCCGGACGGCACGAACGCCGGCGGGGTGCGCGCGGCGCTCGGCGGGCTCACCACCCGGGGCCGTTCGTTCCTCGCGGCCGGCGTGGCGGCCGCCGTGTGCGCCTATGTCCTGGGCCAGAGCGACCTGCTGCGGGTGGGACTGCTGCTCGCCGGGCTGCCGCTGATCTGTGTGGTCGTGCTGTACCGCACGCGCTACCGGGTCGCGGCCAGCCGGCGGCTGTCGCCCGGCCGGGTGCCCGCCGGTTCCGAGGCGCGGGTCCATCTGCGCATGGACAACGTCTCCCGGATGCCGACCGGGCTGCTGATGCTCCAGGACCATGTGCCGTACGTACTGGGCCCGCGGCCGCGGTTCGTGCTGGACCGGGTCGAGGCGGGCGGCCGGCGCGAGGTCTCCTACCGGGTCCGCTCCGACCTGCGGGGGCGCTATCCCCTGGGGCCGCTCCAGCTGCGGCTGACCGACCCGTTCGGCATGTGCGAGCTCACCCGGTCGTTCAGCGCGTTCGACACCCTCACGGTCGTTCCGCGCACCGAGTCCCTGCCCGCCGTCCGGCTCGCCGGCGAGGCCTCCGGTTACGGCGAGGGCCGCCAGCGCTCGCTCGCCCTGGCCGGCGACGACGACATCATCCCGCGCGCGTACCGCCACGGCGACGACCTGCGCCGGGTGCACTGGCGCTCCACCGCGCGGTACGGCGAGCTGATGGTCCGGCGCGAGGAGCAGCCGCAGCGGGCCCGGTGCACCGTGCTGCTGGACACCCGGCGGACGGCGTTCCAGGGGGCCGGACCGGACTCGGCGTTCGAGTGGGCGGTGTCCGGCGCGGCCTCCGCCCTGATGCACCTGCTGGAACGGGGCTTCTCCGTGCGGCTGCTGACGGACACCGGCAGCTCCGTGCCCGGGCAGGGCGCCGAGGGCTTCGCCGGTTCCTCCCACGAGTCCGCGGAGGCCGCCGGAATGATGATGGACACGCTCTCCGTCGTGGACCACTCCGACGGCGCGGGCCTGTCCCGCTCGTACGAGGTGCTGCGCGGCACGAGCGAAGGGCTGCTGATCGGCTTCTTCGGCGACCTCGACGACGAACAGACCGCGCTGGCGGCCCGGATGCGCCGCAGCAGCGGGGCCGCGGTCGCCTTCGTGCTCGACAGCGGGACGTGGCTGACCGGCGGCTCGGTGCCCGGCCCGGTCGAGGAGCGGCTGCGGCAGCTCCGCGAGGCGGGGTGGACCGCGCTCGCCGTCCCGCCCGGCGCGCCGCTCGCGGATCTGTGGCAGCAGGCGGCACGCGATCGCACCGAGCCGTCGGGCACCGGTGCGTACGGCTCGTCGGGAGGCTGGTCATGAGCGGTCGCGGAAGGCTCGCGGTGTGCGCCTTCGCTGCCACCCTGATGGCGGCGGGGGCCCTGCTGCCGCTGGTGGACCCGCCGAACTGGATGTTCCAGGCGGCGCTGCTGCTGGCGATCCAGACCGGGGTCGGCGCGCTCGCCAGACGGGTGCCGCTGGCCAGGCCGCTGACCGTAGCGGTGCAGGCACTGGTCACGCTGCTGGTGCTCACCGTCGTCTTCGCCCGCGGCCACAGTTTCCTCGGGGTGCTGCCGGGCCCGGAGGCGTTCGCCCACTTCGGCGAGCTGCTGCGGGCCGGCGCCGACGACGTGGGCCGGTACGCGATCCCGGCCCCGGCGACCGACGGCATCAGGCTGATGGTGATCGGCGGCGTGCTGCTGATCGGCCTCACCGTCGACGCGCTGGCGGTGACGTTCCGCAGCGCGGCTCCGGCCGGGCTGCCGCTCCTCGCGCTCTACTCGGTGGCCGCCGGGCTGTCCGGCGGCGGCGCCAGCTGGCTGTGGTTCCTGCTGGCGGCCTCCGGCTATCTGGTGCTGCTCCTCGCGGAGGGCCGGGACCGGCTGTCCCAGTGGGGGCGCGTCTTCGGTGGGGCGGCGGCCGCCCGTTCGACGGGCGGCCTCGGCCCGGCGGAGGGCCGGCCCCAGGCGCCGGTACGCGCCGGCCGCCGTATCGGCGTCCTCGCGCTCGGTATCGCGCTCGCGGTGCCGGCGGCACTGCCGGCCCTGAACGGCGGCCTGATCGGCGGCGTGGGCAACGGTCCAGGTGGCGGGATCGGCGGCGGTGGCGGCACGATCTCGGCCGTCAATCCGCTGGTCTCGCTCCAGGACAATCTGAACCAGCCGCAGAACCGGGAGGTGCTGCGGTACCGCAGCAACGCGCCCGGCAACGAGGACATGTATCTGCGGATCCTGGCTCTGGACCGGTTCGACGGCACCTCGTGGCGCTCCTCGGAGCGCAAGGTCACCGGCGTGCCGGAGCGGCTGCCGGAGCCGGCGGGGCTGCGCCCGTCGGTCCAGGTCACCGAGGTCCGCACCAACATCTCCGCGGCCGGTTCGTACAAGCAGAACTGGCTGCCGATGCCCTTCCCGGCGACGACGGTGGCCATCGAGGGCCGCTGGCGCTACGAGCCCGCCGGACGGACGCTGGTCGGCGACCGCGACCAGACCACGGCCGGGGCGCAGTACTCGGTCAACAGCATGATCGTGCAGCCCACCCAGGAACAGCTGGCGGCCGCGCCCGAGGCGCCCGCCGCGCTGTTGCGGGAGTACACCCAGGTTCCCGACGTGCTCCCGGAGGACGTCAAGAAGACGGCGCTCACGGTGACCGAGGGCGCGGCCAACGACTACGAGAAGGCGAAGAAGCTCGAGGACTGGTTCTCCCTCGACGGGGGCTTCACCTACAACACCGATGTCCGGTCGGGTACGGGCGTCACCGCGATCAGCCGCTTCCTGAAGCAGAAGGAGGGCTTCTGCGTCCACTTCTCCTTCTCGATGGCCGCGATGGCGCGCACCCTGGGCATTCCGGCCCGTGTCGCCGTGGGCTTCCAGCCGGGCGCCACGCAGTCGGACGGCACGGTGTCGGTCGGTCTGCGCGACGCCCACGCCTGGCCCGAACTGTACTTCGAGGGCGTGGGGTGGACCCGCTTCGAGCCGACGCCCAGCCGTGGTTCCCGGCCCGAGTACACCCAGGAGCAGACGCCGGTCGGCGGTCCCTCTGATCCGGCGCAGCCGGAGGAGGGCGCTTCCGCCGCCCCCGAGCCGTCGGACCGTCCGCAGGACGCGTGCCCCCGGCAGGAGCGGCAGCTGGGCCAGTGCGGCGCCGCCGACCCGCGTGACGTGCAGCCGCCGGCGGACGACTCGTCGCTGGACACGGTCCTGATGACCTCCTTCGGCGTCGCCGCCGGACTGCTGCTGCTGTCGGTGCCGTTGCTGTTGCGGCTCGTGACGCGTTCCCGGCGGCTGGCCGGGTCCCCGGTCCGGCCGGCGAAGGACGACCCGCCGGCGCCCGGCGCCGTGTCGCTCGGCGCGCAGGGCAGCGCCACCGCCGGACGCACGGCGGTGGCCGACCCCGGCCGGACGCTGGCGGTCTGGCAGGAGGTCACGGACACCGCGTGGGACGTGGGCGTCCTGCCCGACGAATCGCTGACGCCCCGCAAGACGGCGGCACGCATCGTCAGGCTGGGCAAGCTGGAGGACGAATCGGCGGCAGCCGTGCACCGGATGGCCCGCTCGGTGGAGCAGGTGCTCTACGCGCCCGTACCGGAGCCGGGCACGGCTCTCGCGGAGGACGCCCGGCGGATCCAGTCGGGCCTGCTCGGCGCCGTGGGCTTCCGGACCCGGATGCGGGCCGTGCTGCTGCCCCGCTCCTCCGTTCGCGCCGTGTGGGCGCTGACGGCGCGCTGGTCGGCCGTCACGGACCGGTGGCAGATACGGCGGCTGCGGCTGAACCGGTGGGCCCGGGCGCTGCGCCGCCCGTCGCGGCAGCAGGGCTGAGACACCCGGGGCCGGGCCGCACAGGCCCGGCCCCGGAGCACGTCCAGAGGCTCACGGGCCAGGTCTCGCACGGGCCGGGCCCGGTCCCGGAACACGTTTCAGGGCTCCACGGCCCGGGTCACGAGGGCACTCGGGTCACGAGGGCACTCGGGAACACGTGTGAGGGGCGACGCCTTCGGCGTCGCCCCTCACACGTGTTCCAGCTCTGTACAGGTCTGTGGCCCGCGGTCCTCAGTGGCCGCCCTGACCGCCCTGTTCGTCGCGGCGGCGCTGCCACCGCTCTTCGATCCGGCTCATCACCGATCTGTGCTGGTGAGACTTGCGGCGCCCCTGCTCACCGGAGGCCTGCTGTTCACCCGGCTTCGGCGCCTTGCGCCAGCCCGTGATCGCGAGAACCGCACAGCCGAGCATCACGAGGAAGCCCACCACACTGATCCAGATCTGCTGGGCGACCATTCCGGCCATGAGGAGCGCGATACCCACCAGGAAGCCTGCAACTGCCTGGTAGACCCGTCGTCGGGTGTACGTACGCAGCCCGCTTCCCTCAAGCGCTGTCGCGAACTTGGGATCTTCGGCGTACAGCGCTCGCTCCATCTGCTCGAGCATTCGCTGCTCGTGCTCCGAGAGCGGCACGGAGTCCTCCTCGTCGTCGGTCGCGGGGACGACCGGTATGCGGCCCTTTCAGGATAGGCAGGGATTCGCCCCCGTGAAACCCGCCCTCTCGCAAACGCCATTCCGGGCCGCCATGCCCGATCGGGGTGCTGAGGCGTTGATTCCCCAACCTCCGATCCGTCATGCCGGATGGTGTCCCCCGATCATACGGTGCGAAACCCGCCGACGGAGGCTCTGTGGCGTACTCCATCTGCGGCTGCGCCGCTGATCAGCCCCGCTTCTCGCCCAGGACGTGCAGCTGGGTCGCGACGGAGTGGAAGGCCGGCAGCTCGGCGGCCGCCGCCTCCAGCTTGAGCAACGCATCCAGAGCACCGGGCTCGGTGTCCACCAGAACGCCGGGCACGAGGTCGGCGAAGACCCGCACGCCGTGCACCGCGCCGACCTCCACACCGGCCCGGCCGACGAGTTCGGTGAGCTGCTCGGCCGTGAAGCGGCGGGGCACCGGGTCGCCCGTGCCCCAGCGGCCGTTTGGGTCGCTCAGCGCCTGGCGGGCGTCGTTGAAGTGGCCGGCCAGGGCACGGGCGAGCACGGCGCCGCCGAGCCCGGCGGCGAGCAGGCTGAGCGCTCCGCCGGGGCGCAGGGCCTCGACCGCGTTGCGCACACCCTCCGCGGGGTCGTCCACGTACTCCAGGACGCCGTGGCACAGGACCGCGTCGTAACCGCCGCGTGCGACCACGTCGAAGAGGCCGTGGATGTCGCCCTGGACGCCGCGCACCCGGTCGGCGACCCCGGCCTCCGCGGCCCGGCGCTCGAGCGCGAACAGCGCGTTCGGGCTGGGGTCGACGACGGTGACCCGGTGGCCGAGCCGGGCGGCGGGCACCGCGAAGTTGCCGGTGCCGCCGCCGGTGTCGAGGATGTCCAGGTGGTCCGTCCCGGTCTCCTTGACCCGGTGGTCGAGGGCGTCCTTGAGGACCTCCCAGACCACGGCGGTGCGGACTGAGGCGCGAGAGGGGCGCGGTGGGGTCTGCCCACCTGTGGGGGACGGTTCCGACACGGCAGTTGGCTCCTCGGGCGATGTTCTGGCTGGCCTGCGCCCACCCTATTGCCTTCGCGGCCCCGGTCGGCGCTCCGTCTCGCCCTGCGGCGGCGGCTGCTCCGGCTGTCCGGCCCTGGGCTGCGGCAGCACCGGCTGCGGTACCAGCATCCGCTCCACCAGCCGCAGGAACATGGCGGCGTCCCTGAGCAGGTCGTCGGCCTCACGGTGGCTGGCCGCGCCCCGTATGCCCGCCTCCGCGCGGGCACGGCGCTCGGCTCCGGAGGCGAACAGCAGGCTCCACTCGGACAGTTCCGGCGCCGTCTCCGGCAGGATCTCCCAGGCGCTGCGGATGGCTGCCCTGCGGCTCCGCCGTGGGGACGCCCCGTGTCCGCGCCGTACGGCGGTCTCGGGGCGGGCACGGGCGGCGAGCACCGCGGCGGCGGTGCGCAGGGCGGCGAGATGCGCCGTGGCATACCGCTCGTTGGGCTGGTCGAAGGCCGCCGCCTCTTCGAGCCCGGCGCGTGCCTGGGCGAGCAGATCGAGGGCGGCGGGCGGCGCTGTGGCCCGGCGCGGGACGGGGTGCACGTCCTGCGCGGGTCCGGTCGATGAAGGGGCAGGGCCGGTGGCGCGGCGCCGGTGTGCGGCGGCTGAGTAGCTGGCCATGACGAGCCTCCTGTCGTCGTGTGACGGCGCTGTGGCCGTATGTGTCCATCGTGGAGCCACCCACTGACAGTCGGCCTGACCTGCCCCTTTGCGTCGATCAAGGGTTCGGAGTAACTTTTTGCACTGACCGGTCAGTTCAAAACTGACGGAGGAACAGGGGATGGGAGTCGGGGTGGGAGACGTGGACGGCCCGCACGGCGCGGCCGTGAGCGCCTCGGGGTTCGGGCTCAAGGGCCCGCGCGGCTGGGCGTTCCGCTCGGTGGACGTCGAGGCGGAGCCCGGCGCGCTGGTGGCGATCGAGGGCCCGTCCGGGTCCGGGCGCACCTGCCTGCTGCTCGCGCTCGTCGGACGCATGCGGGCCACCGAGGGCAGCGCCGAGGTCGCGGGCCTGTCGCTGCCGCGCAAGATGTCCGCGGTGCGCCGGATCAGCGCGCTCGGGCCGGTGCCGGGGGTCAGCGATCTCGATCCGGCGCTCACGGTGGCGGAGCATCTGCGCGAGCGGGCCCTGTTGCAGCGGCGTTTCGACGGATCGCTGCGCGCGCTGCTGAGACCGCGCGCGGAGCGAGCGGCCACGGCACGACAGCGTGTCGAGGACGCCCTCGCCGCCGCCGGGCTCGACCTCGCGACGCTGCCCAAGCGGGAACGCACGGTCGTGCGCGACCTCGAACGGCCCGAGGAGCTGCGGCTCTCCGTCGCCCTCGCCCTGATCGCCCGCCCCCGGCTGCTCGCGGTCGACGACATGGACCTCAAGCTCTCGGACCAGGAACGGGCCACGGCCTGGGCGCTGCTGCGCTCGATCGCCGACGCCGGCACGACCGTGCTCGCCGTGTGCAGCCAGGCCCCGGCCGGCGCCGTCACCGTGTCCACCGGGACAGCCGCGTCGCCCGCCGCCGGCTCCCCGGCCGCCGACGGCAGCGAGGCCGGGACCGACGCCGAGCCCGCGCCCACCGCCGCCACGACCGACCGCGACCCGGACACCGACGCGGACCCGGACACCGACGCCGGCGCGGACACCCACACCGATACGGACACGCACACCGACACCGACACCGACACCGACGAGGAGGGCCCGGCCGATGCGATCGCCGAAACTGGCCGCGCTTGAGCTGAAGCGCTTCGGCCGGGGCAAGCTGCCGGCCGCCGCGATCGTCGCCGTACTGCTGCTCCCGCTGCTCTACGGCGCCCTGTACCTGTGGTCGTTCTGGGACCCGTACGGCAGGCTCGACCGGCTTCCCGTCGCCCTCGTCAACGAGGACAAGGGGGCCACCACCGGCGGCGAGAAACTTGCCGCCGGGGACGAGATCACCGAGCGCCTGCGCGACAGCAAGGTCTTCGAGTGGCACGAGGTCAGCGACGCCGAGGCCCGCGACGGTGTCGAGAACGGCACGTACTACCTCTCGCTGACCGTGCCGGCGGACTTCAGCCGGCGCATCGCCTCCAGCTCGGGCGACTCCCCCGAGACGGGGGCCCTCCGGGTGCGTACGAACGACGCGAACAACTACATCGTCGGGCAGATCTCCCGGACGGTCTTCGCCGAGGTGCGCACGGCCGCGTCGACCGACGCCTCCCGGTCGTTCCTCGACCGGATCTTCATCTCGTTCTCCGACATCCACGACGCGACGGAGAAGGCCGCGAAGGGGGCCGACAAGCTCAGGAGCGGCGTCGGTGAGGCGAAGAAGGGCTCCGAGAACCTCGCGAACGGTCTGAAGGACGCCAAGGAGGGCAGCGGCAAGCTCGCCGGAGGCATCAAGACGCTGCACAAGGGCGCCGGTGAGCTGAAGACCGGGTCCCGTCAGGTCGCCGAGGGCACGCAGGCGCTGGCCGACCGGATCAACGGCGCCGCCGACCGCGCCCGCCCGTACCTGAAGGACAACGGCAAGTCGATCGGGGACTCGGCCCGGCTGGTGGCCGACACCTCGCGTGCCGTCCAGCACAACCTGGACCGCCTGGTCGAACGCGCCCCGGCCGCCACCGTCGTGGCCCACAAGTCCGCCGACGCGCTCAGCGAGATCCACCGCACCCAGTGCGAGGAGGCCCTGATACCCGACGCCCGGGCCTGTCCGGAGCTGAAGCGCGCCAAGGTGACCGCGGCCGACGTCGCCACGATCGCGGACGACCTCAACGTGCTGGTCGCCAACAGCGACGGCGACCTGAAGCGGCTGCAGAAGCAGCTCGCCGACCTCGAGAAGAAGGCCGACGCCCTCGCCAAGCGCTCTCCGAAGCTGGACGAGGATCTGGAGTACGCGATCGGCAGGATCAACGAGCTCAACAAGGGCGCCCACAAGGTCGCCTCGGGCGCGGTCCGGCTGCACACCGGGCTCACCACCGCCAAGACCGGCTCCACCGATCTGGACACGGGCGTCGGCAGACTCAAGAAGGGCGCCGGCGAGCTGGACGGCGGGCTGTTCCGGCTGGCCGACGGGTCGACCGAGCTGGCGGCGGGGCTGGACAAGGGGGTCGACGAGATCCCCGACTACGACAAGAAGGAGCGCGACCGCCGCACCGAGGTGATGGCCGACCCGGTCCAGCTGGCCGGCCGGTCCCTGCACGCTGCGCCCAACTACGGCACCGGTTTCGCCCCGTACTTCATCCCGCTCTCCCTCTGGGTGGGCGCGATGGTGGCGTACATGATCATCCAGCCGCTGAACCGCCGGGCCCTGTCCACCGGGGCCTCCGCATGGCGGATCGCGCTGGCGGGTCTGCTCCCGGTGGCGTCACTCGGCCTGCTCCAGGTCACGGCCCTGATGTCCGTCCTGCACTGGGGCCTCGGGCTCGAGATGGCGAACGCGGCCGGCACCGTCGGCTTCCTCGCCCTGGTCACCTGCTGTTTCGCGGCGATCATCCAGTGGCTCAACGCCCGCTTCGGCGCCGCCGGACGCATCCTGGTCCTCGCGGTGCTGATGCTCCAGCTGACGTCGGCCGGCGGCACCTACCCGGTCCAGACGAGCCCCGGCTTCTTCAACGCCATTCACCCGTTCCTGCCGATGACGTACGTCGTGGAGGCGCTGCGCATACTCATCACCGGCGGCGGGGCCGGTCCGGTGTGGCAGGCGTGTGCGGTGCTGCTCGCCTTCACCGCGGGAGCTCTCGCGCTGACCGCCCTGTCCGCACGGAGCAAGCAGGTGTGGACGCTCGACCGGCTTCACCCCGAGCTGAGTCTGTGACGGCGGGCGGACCTGTGAGAATCGATGTCATGGACAGCAGCAGCACCAGACGCCGGGCGACCCGCGCCAAGCTCTACGAGGCAGCCGTGACGCTCATCGCCGAGCAGGGCTTCTCGGCGACGACGGTCGACGAGATCGCCGAGCGGGCCGGGGTCGCCAAGGGCACGGTGTACTACAACTTCAAGAGCAAGACCGAGCTGTTCGAGGAGCTGCTGCGCTTCGGCGTCGGCCTTCTCACGGCCTCCCTGCAGGAGTCCGCCGACCGGACGGCGGACCGCGGCGGCTCCAAGGTCGAGGCGCTGGACGAGATGATCAGGGCCGGTCTGGTCTTCATCGACCGCTATCCGGCCTTCACCCAGCTGTACGTCGCGGAGCTGTGGCGCACCAACCGCGCCTGGCAGTCCACGCTCCTCGTGGTGCGCCAGGAGGCGGTGGCCGTCGTGGAGACGGTGCTCCGGGAGGGCGTGGAGGCGGGTGAGCTGAGCGAGGAGATCGACATCCCGCTCACGGCCGCCGCGCTGGTCGGGATGGTGCTGGTGGCCGCGCTGGACTGGCAGGCGTTCCAGCGGGAGCGGTCGCTGGACGATGTGCACGGGGCGCTGTCGCTGCTGCTGCACGGCCGGGTGAGCGGCCGCCGGGACTGACGGCGCACTGCGACCGGCTGGACGACAGGAACGCCGGCCGGGCTGGTTCTCCAGCCCGGCCGGCGTCTCCCGTTCCCCGTTCCCCGTTCCCCGTTCCCCGTGTCCCCCGCTTCCCCGTTCCCCCGTGGGTCCGAAGAGCCCGTCCCCCGTTGTCCCCCCGTGGTCATGGGCCCTCCGTACCGCATCCCCGTTCCGTCGGGGGAGCCGCGCCGTTCCGCCGCCCCGTGTCGGCGGTGCCGGCGCCGCGCCCCTTCCGTGGTCCCCACTCTTCCGTCCCGGCGGGCCGGACCCCATCCGCGCGGGTACTCAACTCGGCGCCTAGGTACGGATACTCAGCTCTCCGTACGGATCCTCACCCACCGCGCCACCGGACTGGTTACCATCGCGTCCGTGTCCGTACTCCCTCTCGTCTTCACCAGCGGCTGGGCCAGCGGGATCAACGCCTATGCGGTGATCCTGCTGTTCGGCGTCTTCGGCGCGACCGGCGTCTCGGACCAGGTGCCCGAGACGCTGCAGCGCACCGATGTGCTGATCGTCGCCGGCGTGCTCTTCCTGTGCGAGGCGGTGGCGGACAAGATCCCGTACTTCGACTCGATATGGGACGCCGTCCACACCGTGATCCGGCCGGTGTCCGGCGCCGTCGTCGCCGCGCTGCTGGCGGGCCAGAGCGGGTCGCTGCCCGAGGTGGCCGCGGCCGCCGTGGGCGGCTCCACCGCGCTGCTCAGCCATCTCGTCAAGGCCGGCACCCGCATGGCCGTCAACACCTCGCCCGAGCCGTTCAGCAACATCGGCGTGAGCCTGGCGGAGGACCTGGGGGTGGCCGCGATCATCTCGTTCGCGGTCTTCAACCCGGTGGCCGCCGCGGTGATCGCGGGCACGCTGCTCGTGCTGGGCATCGTCACGGTGATCTTCCTCGCGACCAGGATCCGCAACTTCCTGCGGCGCAGGGCGCGGCGCCGGGAGGAGAAACGCCTGGCCGGCGCGGGCCTGTGAGGCCGCTGCGGCTCTCGGTGCGCCGTCCGCCGACGGGCCGCCCCGGGCCGTGACCCGCCGGACCCGGGTAATAAAGTCACGGACATGGCACGGATTGCGGTGATCGGCGCCGGGATGGGCGCCATGGCGGCGGCCGCCCGGCTGGCCGTGGCAGGCCACCGGGTGACGGTGTACGAGCGTGGGTCCACGCACGGCGGCTCGGTGGGCCGCTTGGAGCGGGACGGCTTCGTCTTCGACACCGGCCCCGGTCTGCTGCACCTCCCGGCGGTCTGGCGGGACCTGTTCGTGAAGACCGGCAAGGAACCCCTGGAGAAGTGCGTCGAGCTGACGCAGGTGGATCCGGCGAGCCGGCACGTCTTCGCCGACGGGACGGACGTCCTGCTCCCCAACGTGTCCCGGGCCGGCATTCTTTCGGCTCTCGAGGCGGCGCTCGGGCCCGGCTCTGGCGAACGCTGGGGCGGTTTCCTCGGCCGCGCCCGGGACGCCTGGGAGCGTTCGCGCCGTCCGCTGCTGGAGGAGCCGCTGCCCGCGGACACCTCGCCGTTCTCGAAGGACCCCTATCCGGCGCTGAGGCAGGGCCTGTTGCGGCGGCCCGCCCGCACGCTCGGCGAGATCGGCGCCCGCGAACTGCGCGACCCGCGACTGGCCGCACTGCTCGGCAGCCACGCCACGGCGTACGGGCTGGATCCGCGCACCGCGCCGGCCGCCGCCGCGGTACTGCCGTACATGGAGCAGACCTTCGGCTCCTGGTACGTGAAGGGCGGTCTGCGCGCCCTCGCCGACGCCGTGCACCAGCGGTGTCTGGCCAGGAAGGTGGAGTTCGTGTTCGACACCGCCGTGACCGGCGTGGTGGAGAAGGACGGCCGCGTGGTGGGTCTTGAGCTGGACCGCGGCGGCCCGGTGGAGACGGACATCGTGGTGTCCGGGGCCCCGCTGCCCTCCCTGGTCGAGAACCGCGTCGTCGCGTGGGGCGGCCGTGACGAGCCGCGGCACGGCCGCCCTGAGGCGCGTACGGGGCGGCTGACGGTCCATCTGGCGCTGCGCGGCGGCCGGCCGGACGAGACCGTGCACCGCACCGTGGTGCACGCCCCGGACGCGGCGGCCGAATGGGACGCGATCGGCGCCGGCACCACCGGTGCGCACCCGACCGTGACCGTCATGCGCCCCGACGACCCGCTGCTGCGGCCCGACGACGGCCACGAGGCGGTCACGCTGACGGCCACCGTGCCGGCCGGACTGCGGGACGGCGGCAGCTGGGCGGAGGCCGCCGAGGCAGCGGCCGACCGGCTGGTGGCTGCGGCCCGGTCCGCGGTGCCCGGCCTGCGCGAGCGGATCCTGTGGCGCGAGGTGCGCACCCCCGACGACACCCGCCACGACACCGGCTGCGCGGCGGTCCCGGCCCCGGCCCTGGCGGGCGGGTCCGGCGCGTTCCTGCCGGCACCCAACACCGGGCCGCTGTCCGGTCTCTACTTCGCCGGCGGCTGGGCGCATCCCGGCGGCGGGCTGGCGCACGCGGGCATGTCGGGAGCGCTGGTGGCGGGGCTGATCGTGGAGGGCGCGGACTTCCGCGGCTCGCGCTGAGGGCCCGCGGCCGCGGAGTTCCGCCGCTCAGTAGCGGTACTGCTGCTGCTCGTTGTAGCCGGAGTCGTAGTACACCGGGGGCGGCTCTTCCTGGTCGCCCTCGCGCTGCTGCGGCACCCAGACCCCGCCGGGCGGCGTCTCGCTGTAGCCGTCCTGCTGCCCGTAGGCGGCGTACTGCTGCTGGTCGCCGTAGCCCGCGCCGTAGGCGTCGTGGGTGCTGTACTGCTGACCGCCCACGTAGGGGTCGGAGTACGTGGCGTACTGCTGGCCGGTGCCGTAGTCGTACTGGCCGGCGTAGGTCGGCTGCTCCGCGGGCTGCTGCTGGGAGTGGTCGGCGTACGCGTCGTAGGCGCCGTATCCCGAGGCGTACGGGTCCTGGGCGGCGGCGTCGTGCCGGGGCTCGTCCTGGGCCGCGTAGGCCGCGGGGGTGTAGACGCCGTACTGCCCGGTGTCGTCCGGCAGCGGCTGGGGCTCGTAGACGCCCGGGCCCTCGTCGGCCGCGGCCGGACCGTGGTCGGGCGTGTCGTAGGAGATGTCGGTGACCTCGAGCGTGGGCTCGCGCTCGGCTTCCGGGGCGGCGCCGGACCTGCGGCGCCTGCTCACGCCGGGGCTGCCGCCCAGGGCCCAGCCGGTGGAGAAGCCGCGCCGGAAGGAGAGCGTCACATAGGTCTGGCCGACCGCGAACGCCATGGTCCCCAGGGCGATCACCACGACGGAGGCCATCAGCACGCCTATGACGACACCGAGGAAGCCGCAGAAGGCGAGCACCCGCCAGCGCAGCCGCGCCTTGTACTGCAGCAGCACCTCGCCCAGCAGCCACAGCGCGACGACGCCGAACGCGACGTAGAGGACCGTCCAGCCCATGTCCGCCCCTCTCCTGCGGCCGCCGGCCCCGGGGCGGGGCGGGTACGACCGGTCAGGACTGCTCGTGCAGTCCGAGATTCTCGTAGATTTCGAGCGTCGCGGTGGAGTTGTTGAGCGTGATGAAGTGCAGCCCCGGGACACCCTCGGCAAGCAGCCTCGCGCAGAACTCCGTCGCGAACTCGATGCCAATGGAGCGTACAGCGGCGGGATCGTCCTTGACCGCGACGATCCGCTCTTTCAGCTCGGCCGGGAAGTGCGCGTTGCTGAGAGTGGCGAACCGTTCGATCTGTCTGACGCTGGTGACGGGCATGATCTCGGGGATGATCGGGGTTTCGCAACCCGCTGCACCGACCCGGTCCCGAAGGCGCAGATAGTCCTCGGGGCGGAAGAACATCTGCGTGATCGCGTAGTCGGCGCCGGCGCGGCACTTGTCCACGAAGTGCCGGATGTCCTCGTCCCACCCGGTCGAGCGCGGGTGCATCTCGGGGAACGCCGCCACCCCCACGCAGAAGTCGCCCGACTCCTTGATGAGGCGGACGAGGTCCGCCGCGTACCGCACGCCCTCGGAGTGTTCGACCCACTCGCCCATCGGGTCGCCGGGCGGGTCGCCGCGGACGGCGAGGATGTTACGGATGCCCGCGTCCGCGTACTGGCCGATCATGTTGCGCAGCTCGGCGACGGAGTGGTTCACCGCGGTGAGGTGCGCGACGGGCGTCAGGGTGGTGTCGGCGGCGATCTGCTGGGTCGCCTTGACGGTGCCGGCGCGGGTGGAGCCGCCGGCGCCGTAGGTCACCGAGACGAAGTTGGGAGCGACCGCCTCGACCCTGCGCAGCGCGTTCCACAGGTTCCGCTCGCCCTTCTCGGTCTTGGGCGCCCAGAACTCGAACGAGTACGACGTCTTGCCCGTCGCAAGCAGGTCGCGCACCGTTCGCGCGCGATCCGTTCTGGTGGAAGCAGTACCGAGGGCCATACCCGCAGGTTAGCCAGACGGTGGGGGTCCCCCAACCGGATCAGGGAAAATTGTCGCGTTTGTCCATCTCTTGTCCATCCCTTGGACAGAAAACGGACGATCAGTGTGGCTGGGTCGGTGCGGCGGGATCAGCGCGAGGAGATCGCCGCCGCCGGACGGCCGAGGTCAGGACCTGGCCCTGATCCGCTTCGCCAGATCGGCCGCGGCGGATGCCGGGTCGTCGGCCTCGGTGATCGCCCGCACCACGACGACCCTGCGCGCGCCGGCGTCCAGCACCTCGTCCAGATTGCCCGCGTCGATGCCGCCGATGGCGAACCAGGGCCGCTCGGCGCCCAGCCCCGCCGCGTATCGCACCAGGTCGAGGCCGGGGGCGTGGCGTCCGGGCTTGGTGGGGGTGGGCCAGCAGGGGCCGGTGCAGTAGTAGTCCACGCCCGGCTCGACCGCGGCGGCGGCCGCCTCGGACCCGGAGTGCGTCGAACGGCCGATCAGCACGCCGTCGCCGAGGATGGCGCGCGCGGCGGGCACCGGCAGGTCGCCCTGACCCAGGTGCAGCACGTCGGCGCCGATGGCGTGCGCCACGTCGGCGCGGTCGTTCACCGCGAGCAGTCTGCCGTGTCTGCGGCAGGCGTCGGCGAAGACCTGGAGGTGCTCCAGCTCCTCACCGGCCTCCATGCCCTTGTCGCGCAGCTGCACGACGTCCACACCGGACGTCAGCACGGCGTCGAGGAAGGCGGGAAGGTCTCCCTGCCGCTTGCGGGCGTCCGTGCACAGATAGAGCCGGGCGTCGGACAGCAGCGCGCGAGCCGTGGCCATGAGGCGATCCCCACGTCGGGCGGCCGGATGTACGGGACGGGCGCGGCCCGTCCCGTACATCCGGCCGCGATGGTGTTTTCCGGTATGTCAGACGGCGAGCGCCTGTGCGCGGCGCTTCACCTCCGTACCGCGATTCTCGCTGAGCGCCTGCGCGGGCGTGCCCGGCAGGCTCGGGTCAGGAGTGAACAGCCACTCCAGCATCTCTTCGTCGTTGAAGCCGTCGTCCCTCAGGAGGGTCAGGGTCCCCGAGAGGCCCTTGACCACCTTGTTGCCGTCGATGAAGGCGGCAGGCACCTGAAGCGCCCGGTTCTCGCCGCGGCGCACCGCGATCAGCTGGCCTTCCTTGACCAGCTGCCGCACGCGCGTCACCTCGACATCGAGCATTTCCGCGATGTCCGGCAGGTAAAGCCAGGCGGGGACGAGAGCATCGATCTTTGCGTCAATCTCGGTCACGGGACAAGCCTCCCATCCAGGACCGACAGTCGGAAGCCGGGACCGGCCGTGGCGCCTCCTCAGGGGACGCCGACGCCGCCTTCAGAGGGACGCACCGCTGCTTTCAGGGTGACTGTGCCGCAGCTTTCAGGGGCACCGAGGGGTCGGCGGCCCGCGCCCGGTCCAGCGCCGTCCCGGACACGATCAGCTTGCGCCCCTGCGCCAGGTCACGCGGTCGGCCGACGGCCAGCAGCGCCACCAGGGCGGCGTCGCGCAGCCACAGCACCGACCAGGTCTCTTCTGCGGGGCCGCCGCGCCACAGCAGGGTGTCGGCGGCGCCATGGTCGCCGGCGTACTGGACGAAACGGCCGAACTGCTCCGACCAGAAGTACGGCACGGGGTCGTACGGCTCCGGCTCCTCGGCGCCGCCGGTGATGTTCGCGGCGACCGTGCGCGGCCCCTGGAGCGCGTTGTCCCAGTGGTGGACGAGCAGCCGCCGTCCGTAGCGGCCGGACGGGTAGGAGGCGCAGTCCCCCACGGCGTACACGTCGGGGGCGGAGGCGCGCAGCCGCTCGTCGGCGACGACCGCCCCGTCGGGGCCCAGCTCGATGCCGGAGCCGGCGAGCAGGCCGGTGGCGGGCCGGGCGCCGATGCCGACGACGACGGCGCCGGCCGGGACCCTGCGGCCCCCGGCCAGGACGACGGCTCCCGGTTCGACGGCGGCGACCCGGGCGCCGGTGATCAGTTCGGCCCCGTACTGCCCGTACCAGGCGGCCATCGGGGCGGCGACCTCGGCGGGCATGGTGCCGGCGAGCGGACGGTCGGCGGCCTCGACGACAGTGACGGCGCAGCCGGCCTGCCGGGCGGCCGTCGCGAACTCCGCGCCGATCCAGCCGGCGCCGACCACGACGATGTCGTGCTTCTCGGCGAGCAGGGGCCGCAGCCGGGCGGCGTCGTCCAGCGTGCGCAGCAGATGGACACCGGGGACGCCCGCCGCGCCCGGCAGGGTGACCGGCTCCGCGCCGGTGGCCAGCACGAGCACGTCGTACGCGACGGGGCCGGCCGCGGTGTCGACCTCGTGGGCGTCCGTGCGCACTCCGGTCACCTCGACGCCGAGGCGCAGTTCGACGTCCAGGGCCTCGAAGTCGATGTCGAACGCCGAGCCCTCCGCCGTACCGAGCAGGACCGCCTTGGACAGCGGGGGCCGGTCGTACGGCTGGTGCGGCTCGGCCCCGAGCACGGCGACCGGGCCGGTGAAGCCCCGCTCGCGGAGGGCCACCGCCGTCTGGACACCGGCCATGCCGGCGCCGACGATCACCACGCGCCGGCGCTCTGCTGTCTGCTGCTGCCGTTCTTCCACCCGCACACCTTACGTACCTGACGACGGGTCAGGATGCTGCGGGCGGTCCGGAGGGCAGTTCCTCCACCACGCTCGTCCCGCGGCCCTCCTGTGACGCCCACTCCCACGTCTCCTCCAGCCGCACCCGGCCTCCCCCCTCGGCCCAGAGCACGCCCCGCTCCACGTGGTACGTGGAGCGCGGGCGGGTGCCGAGCCGGCCCGGAGCCTGGTCCGCGACCGGCGAGAGAACGAGTCCGTCGAGGGTCTTCGCCACTGCTGCGGCTCCCTTACCGAGCGTCGGGGCGGGAGGTTAGGGTGGCCACCGTAAGGCACTCGCGGGAGCCCGGACGCACCGGGCTGAGAGGGAGGCTGACCGGCCTCCGACCGTACGAACCTGATCCGGGTCATGCCGGCGAAGGGAGGGGCTGGACGCCCATGTCGTCTCGTACACCGCACACCCCCGACGTCCTTGTCGTGGGGGGCGGAATCATCGGCCTGGTCACGGCCTGGCGCGCCGCACAGCGGGGCCTGCGGGTCACCGTCGCCGACCCGGAGCCGGGCGGCGGCGCCGCGCAGGTCGCCGCCGGCATGCTGGCCGCCGTCACCGAACTCCACTACGGCGAGCAGACGCTGCTCGGCCTCAACCTCGAATCGGCCCGCCGCTATCCGGCCTTCGTCGCCGAGCTGGAGGAGGCGAGCGGGCAGCGGGTGGGACACCGCTCCTGCGGCACGCTCACCGTCGCCCTCGACGCCGACGACCGGGCGCACCTGCGCGAACTGCACGCGCTGCAGCGCCGTTCGGGCCTCGATTCCGAATGGCTCTCCGGCCGCGAGTGCCGCCGCCTCGAACCGATGCTCGCACCCGGCGTACGCGGCGGGCTGCGGGTGGACGGCGACCACCAGGTCGACCCGCGGCGGCTGGCGGCGGCGCTCGTCGTCGCCTGCGAGCGGGCCGGGGTCGGCCTCCGCCGCACCTGGGCGGAGCGGCTGCTCGTCGAGGGCGACCGGGCGGTGGGGGCGGTCCTCGCCGACGGCTTGGAAGTCCGCGCGCAGCAGGTCGTGTTGGCGGGCGGCAGCCTGAGCGGCCGGCTGAAGGGCGTACCGGCGGACGTGGTGCCGCCCGTACGGCCGGTGAAGGGCCAGGTCCTGCGGCTGACCGTGCCGCGGCCGTACGCGCCGTTCCTGTCCCGCACGGTGCGCGCCGTGGTGCGCGGCAGCCATGTCTACCTCGTGCCGCGCGAGGACGGCGAACTCGTCGTCGGCGCGACCAGCGAGGAACTGGGCTGGGACACGACGGTCACCGCGGGCGGGGTGTACGAGCTGCTGCGCGACGCGCACGAGCTGGTGCCGGGCATCACCGAGCTGCCCCTGGTCGAGACCCGCGCCGGACTGCGGCCGGGCTCGCCGGACAACGCGCCGCTGCTGGGCTTCACGGAGCTGCCGGGGCTCCTGCTGGCCACCGGGCACTACCGCAACGGGGTGCTGCTGACGCCCGTCACCGGCGACGTGCTGGCTCAGGCGCTGCTGAGCGGCGAGCTGCCGGAGGTGGCACGGCCCTTCTCGCCGCGGCGCTTCGCGGCGGGCCCGGTTCTTACGGACGCCGTCCTCGAGGAGCAGCCCGCATGAACGTCTCCGTCAGCATCTCCGTCAACGGCGAGGCGCGGGATCTCGCCGCGGGAACCACGCTGGACGCCGTCGTCGCGCAGCTCACCGCCGCGCCCACGGGTGTCGCCGCGGCCGTCAACGAGACCGTCGTTCCGCGCGGCCAGTGGCCCGGCACCCGCCTCGGCGACGGTGACCGCGTCGAGATTCTCACCGCAGTGCAGGGAGGCTGAGCCGCCATGGCAGACGACCGCTTCACTCTCGCCGGTACGACGTTCGACTCCCGGCTGATCATGGGCACGGGCGGGGCGCCCAGCCTCGACGTCCTCGAGCGCTCCCTGGTCGCGAGCGGCACGGAACTCACCACGGTGGCGATGCGCCGCCTCGACCCGACCGTTCAGGGGTCCGTCCTGTCGGTGCTGAACCGGCTCGGCATCCGGGTCCTGCCCAACACCGCGGGCTGTTTCACCGCCGGCGAGGCCGTCCTCACCGCGCGCCTGGCACGGGAGGCGCTGGGCACCGACTGGATCAAGCTCGAGGTCGTCGCGGACGAGCGGACCCTGCTGCCGGACGCGGTGGAACTGCTCGACGCGGCGGAGACGCTGGTCGACGACGGCTTCACGGTCCTTCCGTACACGAACGACGACCCGGTCCTCGCGAAGAAGCTGGAGGACGTGGGCTGCGCCGCGATCATGCCGCTCGGTTCGCCCATCGGGTCCGGGCTGGGCATCCGCAACCCGCACAACTTCCAGCTGATCACCGAGCAGGCGGGCGTGCCGGTGGTGCTCGACGCGGGCGCCGGCACGGCGTCGGACGCGGCGCTGGCGATGGAGCTGGGGTGCGCGGCGGTGATGCTGGCGTCGGCGGTGACGCGGGCGCAGGAGCCGGTCCTGATGGCGGAGGCGATGCGGCACGCGGTGGAGGCGGGGCGGCTGGCGTACCGGGCGGGGCGGATCCCCCGCCGCCACTTCGCCGAGGCATCGTCCCCGACGGAAGGGCGCGCGGCGCTGGACCCGGAGCGGCCGGCGTTCTGAGGGCGGCGGCCGCGGGGGCGGGGCGTGGCGCCTGCGGCGGGCTTGTCCCCCTGACCCTTCCCCGGCGGCCTGGCGGCCGTGGGTGGGGGGCACCTCCCACGCCGCCAGGCATAGGGGGAGTACCCCCAGGCCGGGCTTGCGTTGCCCGGCGACTTCAGCCCCGCCGGCGTTTGAGGCGCGGGGCTCGGCACAGAACCGGCCACATCGAGCCCCGCCGGCGATTGAGGCGCGGGGCTCGGGGCAGCGCCCCGACAAGACCGCCGCACCCCGCCCCGCCCGCGCTGAAGGCGCGTCCGGGATACGGGGCAGCGCCCCCGGAACGGGGCGCGGGGCGTCACAGGTCGGCTGCAGTACCGCACCGCCTCCGCACGGGCCGTCCGTCGTGTCCGACCGGGCTCGTAGAATCGGCGCGTGGATACGACCCTCCAGGACCCCCTCGTCGGGCAGGTGCTCGACGGCCGCTACCGAGTCGATGAGCGCATCGCCGTCGGCGGCATGGCCACGGTCTACCGGGCCGTCGACACCCGTCTCGACCGGGAGCTCGCGCTCAAGGTGATGCACCCGGATCTCGCCACGGACGCCACCTTCGTGGAGCGCTTCATCCGCGAGGCGAAGTCCGTGGCCCGGCTCGCGCACCCGAATGTCGTGGGCGTCTTCGACCAGGGCGCCCAGGGGGCGTACGTCTATCTGGCGATGGAGTACGTCGAGGGCTGCACCCTGCGGGACGTGCTGCGGGAGCGCGGCGCGCTCCGGCCGCGGGCCGCGCTGGACATCCTGGAGCCCGTGCTGGCGGCGCTCGGCGCCGCGCACCGGGCCGGTTTCGTGCACCGGGACATGAAACCGGAGAACGTGCTGATAGGGGACGACGGCCGGGTCAAGGTCGCCGACTTCGGTCTCGTACGGACCGTCGGTTCCGTGACGAACACCTCCGGCACGGTCCTCGGCACCGTCTCCTACCTCGCGCCGGAGCAGATCGAGTACGGCACCGCCGACACCCGCGCCGATGTGTACGCGTGCGGGGTGGTCCTCTACGAGATGCTGACCGGCGCCAAGCCGCACGCGGGCGACACCCCGGCCCAGGTGCTCTTCCAGCATCTGAACACCGACATGCCGGCGCCGTCCGCGCTCTTCCCCGGCCTCGCCGTCGAGCTGGACGAGCTGGTGGCGACGGCGACCGCCCGTCATCCCGACGTACGCCCGCACGACGCGGTGGAGCTGCTGGCCCGTACGCGTGAGGCTCGCGCGGCGCTCACCGCCGATCAGCTGGACGTGGCGCCCCCGCGGACCGGGCCGGAGGACGTCGCCCCGGTGGCGGCAGCGGGCTCCGACGAGGACCGTACGGACGTGATCCCGCGGGCCCTGCCCCGTGAGGAGCCCGGCGTGCACCGCACGGCGCGGCTGATCCTGCCGCCCCCGGAGCCGCCGGAGCGGGAACCGGTCCGGCCGGCCGGCCGCCGCGCCCCGCTGTCCCGCCGCGGCCTGGTCACGCTGCTGATCGCGGTGGTCGCCGTGCTCGGTGTCGGCGCGGGCGTCTGGTACATCAACTCGGGTCAGTTCACCCGCGTGCCGGCCGTGATCGGCAAGAGCGAGACGGAAGCCCGTCAGATGCTCGACAAGGCCGGACTCGACGTGAAGTCGGTCCGCCACGACTTCAGTGAGACCGTCGCCCGCGGCACCGTCATCAAGACGGACCCGGCCACGAACGAACGGATACGGGGCAACGACTCCGTGACGATCACGATCTCCCGCGGCCCGAAGATCGTGAAGGTCCCGCGGCTGGAGAACAAGCCCCTGGCGCAGGCCGAACGGGAACTGCGCGCGGCCGGGCTCGCGCCGGGCGTGGTGACCAGGGAGTTCGACGAGAGCGTCGCCCAGGGCGCGGTGATCCGCACCGACCCGGCCGCGGGCAGCAGCCGCAGCCCCGACACGGCGGTCTCGATCGTGGTCAGCAGGGGCGCGCCGATCGACGTGCCCGACGTGACGGGCGACGCCGTCGAGGAGGCGACCGCCGAGCTCGAGGAGGCGGGGCTGAAGGTCGAGGTGGCCGAGGAGCGGATCCATTCGGCCGAGGAGGCCGGTTCGGTCGCCCGGCAGTCGGCGGCCGAGGGCACCCGGCTGGCCCGCGGTGACACGGTCACGCTCACCGTCTCCAAGGGCCCGCGGATGGTCGAGGTCCCCGACGTGGTCGGTGACCGGGTCGACGAGGCCACGGCCGAGCTGGAGGGGGCGGGCTTCGTGGTGAAGACCGAGAAGAACTTCCCGTTCCTCGGCGACAAGGTCGAGAGCCAGTCCGTCGAGGGCGGCGGCCGGGCGCCCGAGGGCAGCACCATCACCATCAAGATCAAGGGACTCTGACTCCGATGCGCAACCCTGTCGGCGGCCACGTCCCCGTGGCCGGCGGCCTCGCCACGACCGGACTCGCCTACGCACGGGAGCTGGGGGCGGAGGCCGTGCAGGTCTTCGTGGCCAATCCGCGGGGCTGGGCCACGCCCAGGGGCAACCCGGCGCAGGACGAGAAGTTCCGGACGGAGTGTGCCGCGGAGTCCCTCTCGGCCTGGGTGCATGCCCCGTATCTGATCAACTTCGGCTCGCACACCGAGGCCACGGCCGAGCAGTCCGTCCTGTCGCTGCGGCACTCCCTGCGCAGGGCGCGGGAGATCGGCGCGCTGGGCGTGGTGGTGCACACCGGTTCCGCGACGGGCGGCCGCCCCCGCGAGGTGGCGCTGGCGCAGGTGCGGGAGCGGCTGCTGCCGCTGCTGGACGAGCTGACGCACGAAGACGACCCGTTCCTGCTCCTGGAGTCGACGGCCGGGCAGGGCTTCTCGCTCTGCTCGCGGACCTGGGACTTCGGTCCGTACTTCGAGGCGCTCGACGCCCACCCCAAGCTGGGCGTCTGTCTGGACACCTGCCACATCTACGCGGCCGGGCACGACCTGGCGGCTCCCGGCGGGGTGAGGGAGACCCTGGACCTGCTGGTGGACACCGTGGGCGAGGGCCGGCTGAAGCTGATCCACGCCAACGACTCGAAGGACGTGGCCGGAGCACACAAGGACCGTCACGAGAACATCGGCGCGGGGCACATCGGTGAGGAGCCGTTCCGTGCGCTCATGTCGCATCCCGCCACCGACGGTGTCCCTCTGGTCATCGAGACCCCCGGCGGCAAGGAGGGGCACGCGGCGGACGTGGCGCGGCTGAAGACCCTTCGCTGACCCTTTTCGGAATACCCCCAGGGGGTATACGGTTCCTGATGTCGACAGGAACCGCTACCGGACGCTGGGGGCACGCCATGCAGCACGACACGCACGCCGGGCACACGGACCACACCGACCACACGACTCACACCGATCACACGGGCCACGCCCAGCACGGCCACGCCCACATGCACGGCGAGGGCAAGGTCGGCTGGGGCATGGCGGCCAAGGCGACCCTGCACTGCCTCACCGGCTGCGCCATCGGCGAGGTACTCGGCATGATCATCGGCACGGCGCTGGGCTGGGGCAACGCGCCCACCATGGCCCTCGCCATCACCCTGGCCTTCTTCTTCGGCTACTCGCTGACCCTCTGGGCGGTCGTACGGGCCGGCCTGAGCCTGAAGGCCGCGATCGGCGTCGCTCTCGCCGCCGACACCATCTCGATCACCGTCATGGAGATCGTGGACAACGGCGTACTGCTGCTGGTGCCGGGAGCGATGGACGCCCACCTGGCCGACTGGCTCTTCTGGAGCGCGCTGGCCTTCGCGTTCTTCGTCGCGTTCCTGGTCACCACGCCGGTGAACCGGTGGATGATCAGCCGGGGCAAGGGGCACGCGGTGGTCCACCAGTACCACCACTGAGCCGTGCGGCAGACGGCGAGGACCGGCCCGGGGCTCAGAGCTCCGGGCCGTCCCCCGGTTCCTCCTGGTAGGAGTAGCGCTGCTCCCGCCAGGGGTCACCGACGTTGTGGTAGCCGCGCTCCTCCCAGAAGCCGCGGCGGTCGGACGTCATGTACTCCACGCCGCGGACCCACTTGGGGCCCTTCCAGGCGTACAGATGCGGCACCACCAGCCGCAGCGGGAAGCCGTGCTCGGCGGTGAGCAGCTCACCGTCCTTGTGGGTGGCGAAGATCGTGCGGTCGGCGGTGAAGTCCGAGAGGCGCAGATTGGCGCTGAATCCGTACTCCGCCCAGACCATCACATGGCTGACGGCGGGCGCGGGGGGTGCGAGTTCCACGATCGTGCGGGCCGGCACACCGCCCCATTCGGCCCCCAGCATGCTGAACTTCGTCACGCAGTGCAGATCGCCCTCGACGGTCGAGAACGGCAGCGCCGAGAACTCCTCGTGGCTCCAGCAGCGCTTCTCACCGTCGGCCGTGGCGCCGAAGACCCTGAACTCCCAGCGGTCCGGCTTGAACTTGGGCACGGGTCCGTAATGGGTGACGGGCCAGCCTCGCTGCAGTCGCTGTCCCGGCGGAAGCTCGGACTCCTCTGGTGCGCGGTATTCCCGGCTCTCCGGCTGACCCATGCCTCCAATGGTGACAGACCGGGAGGGGTGGTCATGACCAGGTCTGGCCCGATTCGGGCAACTCCTACTAAGCGTGCACTTACTGGACGGCCTGTGGCCGTGGTGCGAGGATGCGCGAACCTGCCCAGACATACGCGCGGAAGGAGCCTCTGCAATGCAGGGCGACCCCGAGGTCATCGAGTTCCTCAATGAGCAGCTGACTGCCGAATTGACCGCGATCAACCAGTACTTCCTGCACGCGAAGATGCAGGAGAACTTCGGCTGGACGAAGCTCGCCAAATACACCCGTGCCGAGTCCTTCGACGAGATGAAGCACGCGGAGGTGCTCACCGACCGGATCCTCTTCCTGGACGGCCTGCCGAACTACCAGCGGCTGTTCCATGTACGCGTCGGGCAGACGGTCACCGAGATGTTCCAGGCGGACCGGCAGGTCGAGGTCGAGGCCATCGACCGCCTCAAGCGCGGCATCGAGGTCATGCGGACGAAGGGCGACGTCACCTCGGCGAACATCTTCGAGTCCATCCTCGCCGACGAGGAGCACCACATCGACTACCTCGACACCCAGCTGGACCTGGTCGACAAGCTCGGTGAGGCGCTCTACATCGCGCAGCTGATCGAGCAGCCGGAGGGCTAGGGTCTTTCGTTCGGCGCGGTGCCAGGGCACGCGAGCCCGGCAGGATCCGAACGAGAGGCCCTGGCCGAGGCCGGTCCGGGAGGGAGCCGGGGGCTACGCCGCTTCGTCGAGCGCCGGACGGGTGCCGGCCGCGTCGGCAGCCATTACGGAAGCGCCGTTGCCCTGGTCCAGCAGCTCGCGGCGGGGGCACGCGCCACGGCCGAGAATCCCCTGGATGCGCCGCACGCACGAACCGCAGTCGGTGCCCGCCTTGGAGACGGACGCTATCTGGCGGGGGGTGCAGGCGCCGGCGTCCGCGTGCTCCTTGACCTGCTTCTCCGTGATGCCGAAGCACGAGCAGACGTACACGCGGTTCACCTCCCGGCAGGGTCGTTTCGGTCGCCCGTACCGATTGACTCGGTGAGGCTAACCTAACCTTACCCGCCGTCCCGGGACGGCAAAAGTCCCGGACATGCCAGTGGGGCGTGGATCACAGCGATCCACGCCCCACCGTCATCGGTCCACTACTGGTCGCGGTACATCTCCGCCACCAGGAAGGCCAGGTCCAGCGACTGGCTGCGGTTGAGCCGGGGGTCGCAGGCCGTCTCGTAGCGCTGGTGCAGATCGTCGACGAAGATCTCGTCGCCGCCGCCCACGCACTCGGTGACGTCGTCACCGGTGAGCTCGACGTGGATGCCGCCCGGGTGGGTGCCGAGCGCCTTGTGGACCTCGAAGAAGCCCTTGACCTCGTCAAGCACGTCGTCGAAGCGGCGCGTCTTGTGCCCGGACGCCGCCTCGAAGGTGTTGCCGTGCATCGGGTCGGTCACCCAGGCCACCGTCGCACCGGAGGCCGTGACCTTCTCGACCAGCTCGGGGAGCTTGTCGCGGACCTTGTCGGCGCCCATGCGGACGATGAAGGTCAGCCGGCCGGGCTCCCGGTCGGGGTCGAGACGGTCGACGTAGGTCAGCGCCTCGTCCACCGTCGTCGTCGGCCCGAGCTTGATGCCGATCGGGTTGCGGATCTTGGCGGCGAACTCGATGTGCGCGCCGTCCAGCTGGCGGGTGCGCTCACCGATCCAGACCATGTGGCCCGAGGTGTTGTAGAGGCTGCCGGTGCGGGAGTCCGTGCGGGTCAGAGCACCCTCGTAGTCCAGCAGCAGGGCCTCGTGGGAGGCGTAGAACTCGACCGTGCGGAACTCGGCCGGGTCGGTGCCGCACGCCTTCATGAAGCTGAGCGCGTTGTCGATCTCGCGGGCCAGCTGCTCGTAGCGCTGGCCGGACGGGGACGACTTCACGAAGTCCTGGTTCCAGGCGTGCACCTGGCGCAGGTCGGCGTAACCGCCGGTGGTGAAGGCGCGGACCAGGTTGAGCGTCGAGGCGGAGGCGTTGTACATCCGCTTCAGGCGCTCGGGGTCCGGGATACGGGCCGCCTCGGTGAAGTCGAAGCCGTTGACGGAGTCGCCGCGGTAGGTCGGCAGGGTCACGCCGTCGCGGGTCTCCGTGGGCTTGGAGCGCGGCTTCGAGTACTGGCCGGCGATACGGCCGACCTTCACCACCGGCACCGACGCGGCGTAGGTGAGGACCGCGCCCATCTGGAGCAGGGTCTTGAGTTTGGCCCGGATCTGGTCGGCGGACACGGCGTCGAACGACTCGGCGCAGTCGCCGCCCTGGAGCAGGAACGCCTCGCCCTTGGCGACGGCTCCCATCCGGGCGCGCAGCTGGTCGCACTCGCCCGCGAAGACGAGCGGCGGATACGACTCGAGGTCCGCGACTACTTCGCGCAGCGCCTCGGCATCGGGGTACTCGGGCTGCTGCGCCGCGGGCAGGTTTCGCCAGGTGTTGCCACCGGCGGGGGTGGTCTTAGCGTTCACGGTCACGTCGTCAACATTACGGGGTCCGGATGGGCGTCCAAGCCGTCGCTCACCCAGTGAGACAGCCGTACGCACGGGCGCGCCGGGGACGCGGACCCCTGATCATGGCCGCGGAGCCGGGCGCGGATGGGTTAGGGTCGGCGGCATGTTGGCGCAGCAGGCACAGAGCTGGTGGTGGACCGCACACTCGGCGGCCCACTGACACATCGCGCGCAGCATCCGATCGCGAAGGCCGCCCGAGGGGCGGCCTTCAGTCTTTCCCGCACTCGGCGGGGCCGGCCGTTCCTCCCATCCGGAAGGAACCGACCGCATGATCATCGACCGATTGCTCGAGGACGACTGCCCTCCCTTCGCGCTGCTCCGCCGGCGCACCCCCGGCCATGACCACGACACCGTCGAGGTCCTGATCGGCGACGTGCGGGAGGTGGACCGGCTCGCCGCCGTCCCGGTGGGCGAGGGGCCCTCGCTCGCGCTCGTCCCGTTCCGCCAGATCGCGGAGCGCGGCTTCGACGTCACCGACGACGGGACGCCGCTGTCGGTGCTGGTCGCCGACGAGTGCCACCGGCTGCCGCTCGCCGAGGCGCTGGCCGCGCTCCCCCGCCGTGCCGTGCGTGTGGAGGGCGGGGGGTTCGACGTCGACGACGAGGAGTACGCGGGCATCGTCCGCCGCGTCATCGACGACGAGATCGGCCGCGGCGAGGGCGCGAACTTCGTCGTCCGCCGCACCTTCACCGGCCGGCTCCCCGGCTTCGGCCGCGCCGACGCGCTGGCACTGTTCCGCCGGCTGCTGACCGGTGAGCGGGGCGCGTACTGGACCTTCGTCGTGCACACCGGCGAGCGCACACTGGTCGGCGCGAGCCCGGAGGCGCATGTGCGCATGAGCGGGGGCACGGTCGTGATGAATCCGATCAGCGGCACCTTCCGCTATCCGCCCGAGGGGCCCACCGCCGAGGCGCTGCTCGGCTTCCTGGGCGACCGGAAGGAGCGCGACGAGCTCTCCATGGTCGTCGACGAGGAGCTGAAGATGATGTGCACGGTCGGCGACATGGGTGGGGGTCCCACCACGCCCCCAGGGCGTAGCGGGAGTGTGGTGGTGGGGCCCCGGCTGAAGGAGATGGCTCATCTGGCGCACACCGAGTACGAGTTGCGGGGGCGTTCCGCCCTCGATGTGCGGGAGGTGCTGAAGGAGACCATGTTCGCGGCCACGGTCACCGGCTCGCCGGTGCAGAACGCCTGCCGGGTCATCGAGCGCCACGAGGTGGGCGGACGCGGCTACTACGGGGGCGCCCTGGCGCTGATCGCGCAGGACGCGGGCGGTGCGCAGACGCTGGACTCGCCGATCCTGATCCGCACCGCCGACATCGACGCCGCCGGAACACTGCGGGTGCCGGTCGGGGCGACGCTGGTGCGGCACTCCGACCCGGCGGGCGAGGTCGCGGAGACCCACGCCAAGGCGGCCGGGGTGCTGGCCGCGCTGGGGGTGCGGCCGGGCCCGGACCGTACGCGGGAGCCGGTCGCGCGGCTGGCCGACGATCCGCGGGTGCGGGCGGCCCTGGACTCCCGCCGGGCGGGCCTCGCCCCGTTCTGGCTGCGGATGCCGGAGCAGACGGCGCGGCTCTCCGGGCACGCCCTGGTCGTCGACGGGGAGGACGCCTTCACCGCCATGCTGGCGCATCTGCTGCGCTCGACCGGCCTGGAGGTGACGGTCCTGCGCTTCGACGAGCCGGGGCTGCGGGAGCGGGTGCTCGCTCACCGGGGGCCGGTGGTGCTCGGGCCGGGGCCCGGCGATCCGGCCGACGGTTCCGATCCGAAGATGGGCTTCCTGCGGGCCCTCGCGGCCGACCTGCTGAAGGGGCACCGGCACGGTCTGCTGGGCGTGTGCCTGGGCCATGAGGTGCTGGCCGCGGAGCTGGGCCTGGAGGTCGTGCGCAAGGAGGAGCCGTACCAGGGGGCGCAGGAGCGGATCGACTTCTTCGGGCGCCCGGAGACGGTGGGCTTCTACAACAGCTTCACCGCGCGCTGCGACGAGGCCGCCGCCGCGGAACTGGCCGCGCACGGGATCGAGCTCAGCCGGGACGCGGCGACCGGGGACGTCCACGCGCTGCGCGGCGCGGGCTTCGCGTCCGTGCAGTTCCATCCGGAGTCGGTGCTGACCATGGACGGCGCGGCGCTGACGGCGTCGCTGCTGGCGGGTGTGCTGGTCGGCTGAGAGCCGGGGTCAGGGGGCGGGCGCGACGGGGACGAGCACGTTCTCGCCGCGCCGGCCCGCGAGATAGTCAGTGATGTTCCGGGCGGTGGTCTCCACGATCTGGTGGACCGCGTCCACGGTGTAGTACGCCTGGTGGGAGGTGACCAGCACGTTGGGGAAGGTCATCAGCCGGGCCAGGGTGTCGTCGTCGACCGCCTCCATGGACTTGTCGAGGAAGAACAGCCCGGCCTCCGCCTCGTACACGTCGAGGCCCACGCCGGAGAAGCGGCCCTTGCGCAGTTCACCGACGAGGGCGTCGCTGTCGATGAGGCCGCCGCGGCTGGAGTTCACCAGGATCGCGTCGTCCTTCATCGCGCACAGCTCCCGGGCGCCGATCAGATGCCGGGTGGCGGGCAGCAGCGGTACGTGCAGGCTGACCAGGTCCGCGGCGGCGAGGAGTTCGTCCTTGTCGACATACTTCATGCCGAGGTCGACGCAGACGGGGTTGGGGGCGACGTCCAGGCCGAGCAGCCGCATCCCGAAGCCGTGGGCGATCCGGGTGAACGCCTCGCCGATCTTGCCGGTGCCGATCACGCCGGCGGTGCGGCCGCGCAGGTCCCGGCCCATCAGTCCGTCGAGCCGGAAGTCGAAGTCGCGGGTGCGGTTGGCGGCGCGGACGATGCGCCGGTTGACGGCCATGGCCAGCGCCCAGGCGAACTCGGCGACGGAGTACGGCGAGTAGTACGACACCCGGGCGACGGTGAGCCCGAGCCGGCCCGCCACGCCGAGGTCGATGTTGTTGAAGCCGGTGGAGCGCTGGGCGATCATCTTCGTCCCGCCGGCGGCGAGGGTCCGCAGCACCTCGGCGTCCAACTGGGCGTTGACGCTGGTGGAGATCACCTCGTGGCCGGCGGCGATGGCGGCGGTGTCCGCGTCGAGGAACACCTGAAGGCACCGCACGTCCTCGTGGAGATCCGCGAAGGCCCGCTCGATGAGCGGCTGTTCGTCGGCCTGGACACCGAAGGCGAGGATTTCCACGTTCTCTCCCGGTTCACGAGCTGTGGGCCGGATACCCGCGTATATCCGGATGCGGCGAATATACGGCCCACCGCCGTGTCAGCCGAAGAAGACGCCGACCTCCTCGTAGAGCTTCGGGTCGACCGTCTTGAGCCTGGCCGTCGCCTCCGCGATCGGGACCCGGACGATGTCGGTGCCCTGGAGCGCGACCATCTTGCCGAAGTCGCCGTCGCGCACCGCGTCGATGGCGTGCAGCCCGAAGCGGGTGGCCAGCCAGCGGTCGAAGGCGCTCGGGGTGCCGCCGCGCTGGACATGGCCGAGAACGGTGGTGCGGGCCTCCTTGCCCGTACGGTTCTCGATCTGCTTGGCCAGCCACTCCCCCACGCCGGAGAGCCGGACATGGCCGAAGGAGTCGAGCGTGCCGTCCTTGAGGACCGCGTCGCCGTCCTTGGGCACGGCGCCCTCCGCGACGACCACGATCGGGGCGTAGCTCGCCCGGAAGCGGGAGGTGACCCAGGCGCAGACCTGGTCGACGTCGAAGCGCTGCTCGGGGATGAGGATGACGTTGGCGCCGCCCGCCAGACCCGAGTGGAGGGCGATCCAGCCGGCGTGACGGCCCATCACCTCCACGACGAGGACGCGCATGTGGGACTCTGCGGTGGTGTGGAGCCGGTCGATCGCCTCGGTGGCGATGCCGACGGCCGTGTCGAAACCGAAGGTGTAGTCGGTGGCGGACAGGTCGTTGTCGATGGTCTTGGGGACGCCGACGCACGGGACGCCGTACTCGTCGTACAGCCGGGCCGCGACGCCGAGGGTGTCCTCGCCGCCGATCGCGACCAGGGCGTCCACCTCCTGCTTGGCGAGGTTCTCCTTGATCCGGCGGATGCCGTCCGCTTCCTTCAGCGGGTTGGTGCGGGAAGCGCCGAGGATCGTGCCGCCGCGGGGCAGGATGCCACGGACGGCCGGGATGTCGAGCGGAACGGTGTCGCCCTCGAGCGGTCCGCGCCAGCCGTCGCGGTAGCCGGTGAACTCGTAGCCGTACTCCTGCACACCCTTGCGGACGAGGCCGCGGATGACCGCGTTGAGGCCGGGGCAGTCGCCGCCCCCGGTCAGTACTCCGACGCGCATGGAAAACTTCCCTTCGCCTGGTGAGCCTGTGACCGTCACGCTAATGGTGACGCAGGTCACTCGGAGATGGGCCGAAAGTCAATTCCGGTGGAATGCCGGGTCGTTGGCCGAGCAGCGTTCACTCGTAAGGGTGACTGTTCCGGGGGTGTCCGCGGCGTGGGTCAGGCGTCGTCCAGACCGCGCTCGATCGCGTACCGCACCAGCTCGACGCGGTTGTGCAGCTGGAGCTTGCCGAGGGTGTTCTGCACATGGTTCTGGACGGTGCGGTGCGAGATGACCAGCCGCTCCGCGATCTGCTTGTACGACAGACCCTTGGCCACCAGGCGCAGCACCTCGGTCTCGCGCTCGGTGAGCTGCGGTGCCTTCGGCTCGTCGCCGCCGGCCGCCGGCACGGGCTCGGACGCGAGGCGCCGGTACTCGCCGAGGACCAGACCCGCGAGGCCCGGCGTGAAGACGGGGTCGCCCACAGCCGTGCGGCGCACGGCGTCCGTCAGCTCCTCGGTGCTGGCCGACTTCAGCAGATAGCCGGTGGCGCCCGACTTCACCGCCTCCAGGACGTCGGCGTGCTCACCGCTGGCGGACAGCACCAGCACCCGCAGCCCGGGCAGGGCGGCGACGAGCTCCTTGCACACCTGCACGCCCGGCATCTTGGGCAGGTTGAGGTCCAGTACGAGCACATCGGGGGTGACCGCCTTGGCCCGGCGGACGGCCTGCGCGCCGTCCCCCGCGGTGCCGACGACGTCGAACCCGGCCGCGGCCAGGTCGCGGGCGACCGCGTCCAGCCACATCGGGTGGTCGTCGACCACCATCACTCTGATCGTCTGCTGGTCGGTCATCTTCCTGCCTTCCCCCGTGCGATCCTCAGCTCAACTTCCGTGCCCTGGCCGGGGACCGAGACCAGCTCGGCCGTCCCGCCGAGATCCCGCAGCCGCCCCTGGATGGACTGGGCGACGCCGAGCCGGCCCTCCCCCTCCGCCTGCGCGAGCCTGCCCTCCGCGATGCCCGGCCCGTCGTCCCGGACCGTCACGATCACCTCATGGGGCCAGTCCTCGACCAGGATCCACGCCTGGGCGCCGTCCCCCGCGTGCTTGCGCACATTGTCCAGGGCGGCGCCGACAGCGGCCGCGAGCTCCCGCGCGGCCGCCGGGTCCATCAGCACCGGGGCGCCCGGCTCCGACAGCGTCACCCGCGACCCGGCGTGCGGGGAGAGCAGCGTCCGCAGGTCGCACGGCGGCGCCGGAGCGTCGTCGTCCGGTACGTCCACGACCCGTACGACCGCGCCCTGCGACTCGTCCTCCGACACCCGGGAGGCGGGGACCAGACCGCCGGCGACCAGGCTGCGCAGCGCGACCTCCTGCTCGCCGGCCATCCGGCCGAGCTCCGCGGCCTCGCCGCCGAGCGCGTTGCCGCGCCGCTGCACCATCGCCAGCACCTGCAGGACGCTGTCGTGGATGTCGCGCGCCAGCCGCTCCCGCTCGCGGGTCGCGGCCTCGATCTCCAGGGCGCGGGCGAGGGTGCGTTCGGAGGCGCGGGCCACCTCGACGACGTAACCGATGGCTATGGAGGCGACCCACACCAGCAGCACGTTGTGGAACGTGTCCCGGCTGGGCTCGCCCCGCTCGACGATGTTGGCGACGGCGACAAAAGAGGACGCGAACCCGGCCCAGCGCCAGCCGCCCTTGATGGCGAAGGCGAGGACCGACCCTGCCGTCCAGATCGTCGGGAGGGTCGGGCCGTCCTGGGTCTGGGCCTGGGCGTCGGCCAGCGGGGTGAGAAGTATGCCGGTCAGCGCGATCGTCAGGTCCGCCGCCAGGAAGCCCTTGGTGCAGCGGGCCGCGTTCGCGACCTTGGGGAGAGTGGCGAGGGTCCACACGGCCATCACCGCGAGGAAGCAGACCGCGACCATGGGGCGCTCGAACTTCTGCCGGGTGAAGACGAACAGCAGCACCGCGTAGACCATGGTCAGTACGCGGTAGGCGGTCAGCGCACGCCACAGCGGCTGCTCGACGGACATCCGCACGACTCGCTCGCGCTTGGCCATGACCCCCACCACACCCCGTACCGGTACCGCGGCCCGGCTCAGGCGGCCGGCCGCTGGGACTTCTTCGCCTTCTCGGCCTTCTCGGCCTCGGCGCGGGCGGCCTTCGCGGCCTTCTCCTCGTCGGCGATCCGGCGCTTCGCGGCCGTCGCGTAGATGTCGACGTACTCCTGGCCGGACAGCTTCATGATCTCGTACATGACCTCGTCGGTCACCGAACGCAGGATGAAGCGGTCGCCCTCCATGCCGTGGTAGCGGCTGAAGTCCAGCGGCTTGCCGATCCGGATGCCCGGGCGCATCAGCTTGGGGACGACCTTGCCGGGGGGCTGGATCTTCTCGGTGTCGATCATCGCGACGGGGATCACCGGCGCGCCGGTGGCGAGCGCCACACGCGCCAGGCCGCCGGGCTTGCCCCGGTAGAGACGGCCGTCCGGGGAGCGGGTGCCCTCCGGGTAGATGCCGAACAGACCACCGGAGTCGATCACGTCGATACCGGCCTTGATCGCCGCCTCACCCGCGCCACGGGCGCCCGAGCGGTCGACGGGGAGCTGGCCGACGCCCTTGAAGAAGGCGGCCGTCATCCTGCCCTTCACACCGGGCGAGGTGAAGTACTCGGCCTTCGCGATGAACGTCACCTTGCGGTCCAGCACCGCGGGGAGGAAGAACGAGTCGGAGAACGACAGATGGTTGCTCGCGAGGATGGCGGGACCCTCGGCGGGAACGTTCTCCAGACCCTCCACCCAGGGCCTGAAGGCAAGCTTGAGCGAGCCTCCGATGGAGAACTTCATGGCGCCGTAGATCAACTCGAATGCCTCCTGTTGCTGTCGAACAGACCTTAACCCGCCCACCGCCCCCGCTTCCCGCGCCGGGGGCATGTCACATCCGGTCCGCCGTGCGGCTACGGCCCTGGTCGGTGTCGGTCCGGTCGCGTACCGTGAAGTACACCCGTCACCCCTCCCGCACGAACTCGTCCCACCCACGCCTCGCACGGCCCACGCCTCGTCCCACCCACGCCTCGTACACCTCACGAACAGGAGATCCCCGGTGCCGGTGCTTCCCGGAGCCGAGCCCTACCGCCACGAAGGCGGCCGGGTCGGCGTTCTTCTCTGTCATGGCTTCACCGGCTCCCCCCAGTCGCTGCGGCCCTGGGCCGAATACCTGGCGGAGCGGGGGCTGACCGTCTCCCTCCCGCTGCTGCCCGGTCACGGCACGCGCTGGCAGGACATGCAGGTCACCGGCTGGCAGGACTGGTACGCGGAGGTGGACCGCGAGCTGCGGGGGCTCCAGGAGCGCTGCGAGGCGGTCTTCGTCTTCGGCCTCTCCATGGGCGGCGCCCTCACCCTGCGGCTGGCCGCCAAGCACGGTGACGCGGTGCGGGGCGTCGTCGTGGTCAATCCGGCGAACAAGGTGCACGGCGCGATGGCGTCCCTGCTGCCCGTGGTCCGCCATCTGGTGCCCTCCACAAAGGGCCTGACCAGCGACATCGCCAAGGAAGGCGTCGACGAGCTGGGATACGACCGGGTGCCGCTGCACGCCGCGCACTCGGTGCGGCAGTTCTTCCGGATGGTCGACGGGGAGCTGCCCCAGGTCACCCAGCCGATGCTGCTGCTGCACAGTCCCGAGGACCATGTGGTGCCGGCCGCCGACTCCGCGCGGATCCTCAGCCGCGTCTCCTCCACGGACGTCACCGAGATCCTGCTGGAACAGAGCTACCACGTGGCGACGTTGGACCACGATGCGGAGCGGATCTTCGAGGAGAGTCATGCGTTCATCGACCGGCTCGCTCCGGGTGCGGGAACCTCGCCCGCGCCGGAATCCTTGGGAGGGAGCACGACCGGTGGCTGACCAGCACGACGCGGACCGCGAGCCGCAGCCGATCGACGAGGACGCCGCATGGGCGGCGATCGTCGCCGGATACGGCGACGAGCCCTCCGACCCGCCCGGCGCGAAGCCGTTCAAGTCGGTGGAGGACCTGGCGCTGCTCGAGGGCGACATGAACGAGACGCCGGGGCGGCCGGCGCCGCCGCCCCCGCCCGAGGAGGACAAGCCCGCGCTCGGCAGCTCGGTGACCTTCGCGCCGGGCGTCGGCGGACCGCGCGACTACCAGGTCGCGCAGCCGTCCGACGACGACTTCGACGACACCGACGAGGGCCACTTCGTCCCGCCGGAACCGCCGCCGCTGCCCGAGACCGACGTGACGGCCAGGTTCGCCTGGCTGGCGGTGATCGGCGGGCCGGTGCTGATGCTGGTCGCGGTGATCCTTCAGTGGGACATGAAGTGGTGGCTGACGACGCTGTGCGTCGGCGGCTTCCTGGGCGGTTTCGGGACGCTGGTGGCGCGGATGTCCCACGACGACGACGAGCCGGACGACCCGGGGCGGGGCGCGGTGGTGTGACGCGGGGCGGGCCGCTACGCGGGGCGTGTTCCCCGCCCCTTCCCGAGCCCGGGCTCTGCCCGGACCCGCGCCTCAAACGCGGCGTGGCTTGAGTTGCCGGGCAACTCAAGCCCCGCCGGCGTTTGAGGCCACCGCGCGAAGCGCGGTACCGGGCCCGGGGCCTGCCCCGGTTACGGGGAGGTGGGGGTCCCCCCGCGGCCGCCAGGCCGCAGAGGGAGGGTGGGGGACAAGCCCGCCGTGGGCGGCAGGCGCAGGGCCGCCAGCACCGGCAGGTGGTCCGACGCCGCCCGCAGGTCAGGCGCCGAGACGCCCGGCAGGCCCCGCGGGACCCCGCACCCCAGCACCTCCACCCCCTCCGTCGCGAACACCGCGTCGATCCGCTGGTGCGGATCCCGCGCCGTCGACGTGTGCTCGTCGCCCCACGGCGCGACCGCCCAGCAGTCCCGGAGTTCCGCCGCCAGGCGGGAGAAGCTCCGGCCGCCCGGCCGTTCATTGATGTCGCCGGCGACGATCGCGTGCGGCACGTCCATCGCCTTGACGCGGTCCAGCAGCATCCCGGCCTGCGCCTGGCGTTCGTCGCTCTGCAGGCTCAGGTGGCAGCTCACGACGCCGACCCGCGCGCCCGCGAACCGGACGACCGCAGTGGCGAAGCCGCGCCGGTGGAGGCCGGAGCGCAGGGGCAGCAGCAGGTCCTCGGTGCGTTCGACCGTGGCCCGCAGGGAGCACAGCAGCAGCGGCCCGGCCGCCGTCGCGCCGCCGGCGAGCATCACAAGGCCGGTGCTGGCCGCGAGCCGGGCCGCGTGCTTGCGCCAGCGGAAGAAGCGCGGGGCCTCCTGGACGAACACCAGGTCGGGCTCGCAGGCCCGGATCACCCGGGTGAGCGCCGCCTCGTCGTCGCGCAGGGAGCGGACGTTGTAGCTCAGGACCCGGACCACGGCCGAACCGTCCGGGTCGGTGCGCGACTTGGGCAGCGGCGTGATCGGGTTGATCGGCATGGGAGCAAGATACGACGGTGCCCGCCGCGCTTCCCGAAGGCTGAGTCCTTCGTGAGGCGTGGCGGGCACGTCACCCGTGCGGTACGGCCGTCAGCCCTGGCGTGCGAGGTCCGCCGCGCCCACCAGCCCGGCCTTGCCGCCGAGTTGCGCGGCGAGCACCTGGGCGTGCGGACGCCACTGGCCCCCGATCAGCCAGCGCCGGAAGGACTTGCGGATCGGGTCGAGGACAAGGTCGCCCTCGTCGGAGACGCCGCCGCCGACGATGAACGCGGACGGGTCGAACAGCGAGGCCAGGTCGGCGAGACCGGCCCCCGCCCAGCGCGCCAGCTCACGGAAGGAGTCGACGGCGACCGGGCAGCTCTGCCGGGCGGCCTGGCTGATGTGCTTGCCCTGAATGCCCTCGACGGTGCCGTCGCCGAGGCCGAGCAGGACCGTCGCGTTCTCCGGCGTGGCGTTGGCGCGCTGCTTCGCGTATCGGACGAGGGCGCGGCCGGAGGCGTACTGCTCCCAGCAGCCCTGGCTGCCGCAGCCGCAGAGGAGGCCGTCGGGCACCACCCGGATGTGGCCGAACTCGGCGGCGACGCCGAACCGCCCGCGGCGCAGCTTGTTGCCGATGATGATGCCGCCGCCGAGGCCGGTGCCGAGCGTGATGCAGATGACGTCCTCGTGGCCCTGGCCGGCGCCGAAGCGGTACTCGCCCCACGCGGCGGCGTTGGCGTCGTTCTCGACGACGACGGGCATGCCGACGCGCTGCTCGACCTTGTCCTTGAGCGGCTCGTGGCGCCAGTCGATGTTCGGTGCGAAGAGGACCGTGGCGCGCTTGTCGTCCACGTAACCGGCGGCTCCGATACCGACGGCCTCGATGTCGTGCCCGGAGCCGGCGCCCGCGACGGCCGAGCAGATCGCGTCGACGATGCCTTCGGGAGTCGACGGGGTCGGCACGGTGTGCGTCTCGAGAATGGCGCCCTCTTCGTCGACCACTCCCGCCGCGATCTTCGTGCCGCCGATGTCGACGCCGATGGTGAGTCCCATGTGTCCCTCAGTATTCGGTCGAGCCCCGCTGGGCTCAACCGTACCCGAGGGCGGGCATGCCCTGGTCAGTCCAGGTCGATGTGCTCGCTGCCTTCGGGGCCCTCGTCGCGCGGATCGTCGCTCTTCCGGGCGGGCTCGGCGGGGTCCGGTCCACGGGTCCAGCGCCGTTCCTGGCCCTCGACCGCGGACCGGTAGGCGGCGAGCAGTTCGCCGCCCGCGGCGGCGAGATGGTCGAAGACCTGCGGGTTCCGTTCGATCACCGGCTCGACCACGGCCTTCGCCTGGCCGACGAACTGCTGGACGGCGCTCTGCGCGGCGATGCCCGGCAGGGACGACTGGAAGGTGGTCACCTTCTCGGCGACGACGTCGAAGAGTTTGCGCAGTTCCTCCGCGGCGGAGCCGGGCGGCGGGCCGTACTGGGCACGGCGCCGGGCCTGCTCCTCCTGGAGGTCCTCCTCGCAGGCGGCGGACCAGGCGTCGGCGTCGGGGCGCTCGGTCGCTTCGCTCATGACGTACTCCTGGGTGTGCCGCGTCGGGGGTTTGTGTGCTTTCGACGTTACCCGAACGGCGCCAGGACGTTGAGGGCGTTCAGGGTGTCCGTGGCCACAGCCCGGGGTCGGGCGTGAAACGGATCTTGAGCACGCCGTCCGTGAGTCCCGCGCCGGCGACGGTGCAGCGGCGCAGGGCCGAGGACAGCGGGAGGTTCCTGCGGAACGGGCCCGCGCCGATCAGGAGTTCATCCCCGCGGCGGACGAGGGAGAGCGTCTCCTTGACGGCGCCGGGGAGGTCGAGCTCCCACACATAGAGGGCGTCCCCGGCACCGGACGGGTGACCGGTCGCCGGCGGTGCGGTGATCCGGCCGAGGTCGCCGGACGTCTCCGCCCCGTCCCACCGGGGCATGGCGCCCAGTCCGCCGTCCTCGCCGACCGCGGCGGTGTGGAGGAGAGCGAGGTCGTCGAGGCCCTGGGGGTCGCGGCCGAGGTGGGGCACCTCCCGTACGGAGGCGCCCGGCGGCCGGGCGCCGTGCCACTCGTGCAGGCACTTCTCCTGCTGCGCGGTGAGCCCGGCGAGCCAGGGGTCCGCGGACTCCTGGGGCAGGATCCGGTTCGCCGCGAGCATGTCGACGCGCAGCCCGTGCAGGGCGATCCCCGTGCGGGCCTCGCGGAGCGCCGCGGCGGCCCTGGGGCCCGGCTCGGCGACGATCCGCAGGGTGGTGTCCGGGGACTCCACGACCGACTGCACACCGGCGAGTTCCGCGTCCCAGCGGCCGGCGGTCGCGTACAGCCACTGCGCGGGCATCGGTACGCCCGCGAGCTGGGCGAGCACCGGGCGCAGGGCGCGGGCGGCCTGGCGTTCGGCCGGCAGCAGGCGGCGCAGATAGCGGCGCAGCTCCTCCGGCAGGGCGAGCAGCGCGATCGTCTCGCGCAGCGGCGGCATGTCGACGACGACCGTGTCCCAGTCGCCGCGCGAGGCGACGGCGAGCGCGCGCAGCAGCGCGAACTGGTCGCTGCCGGGCAGCGGCGTCAGTTCCGCGTCCTCGAGCCGGGCGGCGCCCAGCAGGTCGAGCGCCGCCGAGGCACGCTGCTGGAGGTCGAGGAACTCGGCGCGGAAGTCCGCCCCGGCGTCGATGCGGGCGGCCCACAGGCCGTCGTGGACGCGGGCGGGCTCCTCGTGGCCGGCGGTGACCGGGGCGCCGAGGACGTCGCCCGGGTCGGCCGACAGGAAGAGGGTGCGGCCGCCGTCGCCGGCGCAGGCGAGCGCCGTGGCGGCGGCGACGGTGGTACGGCCCGCGCCGCCGAGCCCGGTGACGAGGACCTTGCGCATCAGGCGCCGGCGCCGCTCTCGACGCGCTTCTTCAGACCGGCGAGCGCACGGTCGATGATGACCTTCTCGGCCTTGCGCTTGATCATGCCGAGCATCGGGATCTTGACGTCGACGGTGAGCCGGTACGTCACCTCGGTACGGTCGCCGCCGCCGACGGGCGCGAGGCGGTACGAGCCGTCGAGGGCGCGCAGCATCTGCGACTTCACCAGGGTCCAGCTGACCTCGTCGGCGCCGTGCCAGGTGTAGGCGAGCGTGTGGTCGTCCTTGATGGCGCCGGCGTCCAGCACCAGACGGACCTGTTCCGCCCGCCCCTCGGCGTCGGTGGCGAGCACCTCGGCCTGCTTCACCTCGCCGGTCCACTCGGGGTAGCGGTCGAAATCGGAGATGACGCGCATGACCTCGCCCGGCGCCGCATCGATCGTGATGCTCGAGCTGGTGTGTTCCGCCATCTCTGCGGCTCCCTCACAGTGCGTACGGACCGGGCCGATGTACGGGGTGCAGGCTATCGCGACCGCGGCGCGCTCCGGTGCGTGCCCCGGGGGCGACGCCGTGAGGTCACCAGGCGAGCGAGAAGGGGCGTCCGCCGGCCGCGAAGTGCCCGACGTTCACGCACTCGGTCGCGCCGATCCGCATCCGGCTGACCAGCGGCTGGTGGACGTGGCCGAAGAGCGCGTACCGGGGTCTGGAGCGGCGGATCGCGTCCAGCAGGGCGCGGCTGCCGCGTTCGAAGCGGCGGGCCACGGTGTCGTACGTCAGCTCGGGAACGTCCGGCGGGATGTGCGAGCACAGGACGTCGACCTCGCCGATCGCCTCGACCTTGGCGGCGTACTCGTCGTCGGAGATCTCGTACGGCGTGCGCATCGGGGTGCGCAGTCCGCCGCCGACGAAGCCGAAGACCCGGCCGCCGATCTCGACGCGCTCGCCGTCCAGGACGGTGATGCCGGGGCGGGCGTACTCGTGCCACAGTGACGGAATGTCGACGTTGCCGTACGTGGCGTACGTCGGGGTGGGGAAGGCCGCGAACAGCTCGGCGTACTGGCGGCGCACCGCCGACTCGATGGCGCTCTCCCGGTCCATGCCGAGCTCCGCCCAGAGCCGGCGGCCGAGTTCGCGGGCCTCCTCGAAGCGCCGGGCGGTGCGCAGCTCCACGATCAGATCGGCGTTCGCGGTGCCGAACAGCTCGGGGAAGATGCCGCGCGAGTGGTCGGCGTAATCGAGGAAAAGCACCAGGTCACCGAGGCAGATGAGGGCGTCGGCACCATCACCGGCGATGGCGAGATCTTTCGCATTCCCGTGCACGTCACTGACCACATTGACTCGCATGCCTCGCATGGCGATCACCCTAGAGGGCCCCATCCGCGCAGGGTAGAGGGGCCTACCTGCGGTTACTTGGGATCGGCGGCGGGAGTGGAATACGCTGCGCGAAGTACAGCCATCAACGTGTGACGCATAGAACAGTTGGCCGGGAACCCCTATCGGGAACTGTCTACTGGTGGGTAACGTCCGGGCGGTCCAGTCGTGCTCACCCCCACCGAGCACCTGCCCGATCTTGGACCGCATCCGGTGCATCACACAGAGCCGTGGCGCCGGCGCCCGATGAGGAGCAGCAGTCTTGCGCGAGTTCAGCCTTCCGGCCCTGTACGAGGTCCCCACGGACGGCAACCTGACGGATCTCATCCGCCGCAATGCCGCGCAGCATCCGGATGTGGCGGTGATGGGCCGCAAGATCGCCGGTGCGTGGGCCGACGTCACGGCCACCCGGTTCCTGGCCGAGGTGCGGGCCGCCGCCAAGGGCCTCATCGCGTCCGGCATCCGCCCCGGCGACCGGGTCGCCGTGATGTCCCGCACCCGCTACGAGTGGGTCCAGCTGGACTTCGCAATCTGGAGCGCCGGCGCGGTGACCGTGCCGGTCTACGAGACCAGCTCCGCCGAGCAGGTGCAGTGGATCCTCGGTGACTCCGGCGCCGCCGCCGTGATCGTCGAGAACGACGCGCACGCCGCCGCGGTCGAGTCCGTACGCGATGCGCTGCCCGCCCTGCGCAACGTCTGGCAGCTCGAGAAGGGCGCGATCGACGAACTGACCACCGCCGGCGCGGAGGTCCCCGACGCCACCGTCGACGAGCACAGCGCGAGCGCCAAGGCCGACGACCCGGCGACGATCGTCTACACCTCCGGCACCACGGGGCGCCCCAAGGGCTGTGTCCTCACCCACCGCGCCTTCTTCGCGGAGTGCGGAAACCTCGTCGAGCGCCTCAAGCCGCTGTTCCGTACCGGCGAGAGCTCGGTGCTGCTCTTCCTGCCCGCCGCGCACGTCTTCGGCCGCATGGTCGAGATCGCGGCCGTGATGGCGCCGATCAAGCTCGGCTGCGTACCGGACATCAAGAACCTCACCGACGAGCTCGCGTCCTTCCGGCCGACGCTGATCCTCGGTGTGCCGCGGGTCTTCGAGAAGGTCTACAACGCGGCGCGCGCCAAGGCGCAGGCGGACGGCAAGGGCAAGATCTTCGACCAGGCCGCGAACACGGCCATCGCCTACAGCCGCGCCATCGGCAGCCCGCAGGGCGCGCCGCTCGGCCTGAAGCTCAAGCACAAGGTCTTCGACAAGCTGGTCTACAGCAAGCTCCGCGGGGTGCTGGGCGGCCGCGGCGAGTACGCGGTCTCCGGCGGCGCGCCGCTCGGCGAGCGGCTCGGCCACTTCTTCCGCGGCATCGGCTTCACCGTCCTCGAGGGCTACGGCCTCACCGAGTCGTGCGCGGCGACCGCGTTCAACCCGTGGGACCGGCAGAAGATCGGCACGGTCGGCCAGCCGCTGCCCGGCTCGGTGGTCCGCATCGCCGACGACGGCGAGGTGCTGCTGCACGGCGAGCACGTCTTCACCGGCTACTGGAACAACGAGTCGGCGACGGCGGAGGCGCTGGCCGACGGCTGGTTCCACACCGGCGACATCGGCACCCTCGACGAGGACGGCTACCTCTCGATCACCGGCCGCAAGAAGGAGATCCTCGTCACCGCCGGCGGCAAGAACGTCGCCCCCGCGGTGATCGAGGACCGCATCCGCGGCCACGCCCTCGTCGCCGAGTGCATGGTCGTCGGCGACGGCCGCCCGTTCGTCGGCGCGCTCGTCACCCTCGACGAGGAGTTCCTCGCCCGCTGGGCGTCCGACCACGGCAAACCGGCCGGCTCGACGGCGGCCTCCCTGCGCGACGACGCGGACCTCCGGACCGAGCTCCAGAAGGCGATCGACGACGGCAACGCGGCGGTCTCCAAGGCGGAGTCGGTCCGCAAGTTCCGCATCCTGCCGTCCCAGTTCACGGAGGAGGCGGGGCACATCACGCCGTCCCTGAAGCTGAAGCGGAACGTGGTGGCGAAGGACTTCGCGGACGAAATCGAAGCGATCTACCGGGCCTGACGGGGGCGTACGGGACTCGGGGGCGCCGCCCCCGGGCCCCCGCGCCTCAAACGCCGGCGAGGCTCTGAACTTGCCGGTCCCGTCGAGGCGCCGCCCCGAACCCCGCGCCTCAAACGCCGGCGGGCCTGAAGGTGCCCGGTGGCTCAAGCCTGGTCGGCGTGGGAGTGGCCCCGGCGGGGCTGAAAGTCCCCCAAGCCGGCGTGACTGGGTTGGCCGATCCCGTCGGGGCGCAGCCCCCAACCCCGCGCCTCAAACGCCGGCGGGCCTGAAGGTGCCCGGCCTGGGGGGGGCACCTCCCACGGCCGTCAGGCCGTAGGGGGAGATTGGGGCCACCGCGCGGAGCGCGGTACCGGGCCCGGGCGGAGCCCGGGCCGCCGCCCGGAGGGCGCGCAGGGGCCCGGGGGCAGCGCCCCCGGTTCGGGAAGGTGGGGGTCCCCCCGCGGCCGCCAGGCCGCAGGGGGTAGGGGAACACGTCCCGCCGCAGCGGACCCCGCCCGCCGCCCCCTACAGCAGCGCCACCAACCGCTCCGCCAGCAGGTCCCACCGCCAGCGTTCCTCGACCCACGCCCGCCCCCGCTCTCCCATCCGCCGGCGCAGCTCGGGGTCCTGGAGGAGCGTGACGATACGGTCGGCCGACTCCTCCGGGGAGCCGCCGCGCACCACCCACCCCGTCTCGCCGTCGAGGACCGCGTCCGGCGCGCCGCCCGAGTCGCCGGCCACGACCGGGAGGCCGGTCGCCGACGCCTCGAGATAGACGATGCCGAGGCCCTCGACGTCCAGGCCGCCCCGGCGGGTGCGGCACGGCATGGCGAAGACGTCGCCCGCCCCGTAGTGCGCGGGAAGTTCGGACCACGGCACGGAGCCCGTGAAGCGCACCGACCCCTCGACCCCGGTCTGCGCGGCGAGGCCCCGCAGTTCGTTCTCGTACGGCCCGCCGCCGACGATCAAAAGCACCGCGTCGGGCACCCGCGCAAGGATCGCGGGCATGGCGCGGATCAGCGTGTCCTGCCCCTTGCGCGGCACGAGACGGGAGACGCACACCACGACCGGCCGGTCGCTCAGGCCGAGGCGCCGGCGGACCGCGTCCCCGCCGGAGTCGGGGTGGAAGGTCTTCTCGTCCACGCCCGGCGGCAGTTGCACCATCCGCGCCGCCGCCTGCGGGCTCAGCGCCGTGGCGATGCGCGAGCGCGTGTACTCGCCGAGATAGGTGATCGCGTCCGTGCCCTCGCCGATCCGGCGCAGCAGCTGCCGGGACCCGGGCAGCTGCGCCCACCCCGCCTCGTGGCCGTGCGTCGTGGCCACCAGCCGCCGCGCGCCCGCCCTGCGGAGAGCCGGGGCCATCAGGCCGAGCGGGGCGGCCGCCCCGAACCACACGGCCTCGCAGCCGTGTTCGCGCAGCAGCCCCACTGCCCTGCGCGTGACGCGCGGGGTCGGCAGCAGCATCGTCGTGCGGTCGCGGACGACGGTGAAGGGCTGTTCGGCGTCGAAGGCCGCGGTCGCCTCCACACCCTCGCGGCTCCGCTTCCACGTGGACGCGTAGACGACGAGCTGCCCTGGGTCCAGCCGTAGCGCCATGTTGTGCAGGAACGCCTGGATGCCGCCGGGCCTGGGCGGGAAGTCGTTGGTCACGATCAAGGTCTTGTGCATCGCCGCCGACAGTACCGAACGGCCCCGGCCCCCGTACCGAACGGCCCCCGCCCCGGCCCCCGCACGGCCCCGCCTCACCTCCGGGCCGCGGCCCGCCCGGCATCATGAGGACGCCCGTTCCCGTACGAAAGGGGCACAACGGCATGGCGGTGGCGAGCGTCGCCCGGCATCCCGTCGCGGTGTGGGTCGTGACGAGGGCGGTGCTGCTGCTCTTCGTCCTGGGGTTCGCCGCCTTCCCCGGCCCCGACGTGACGACCGATGTCTCGGTGATCTACCAGGGCTGGCACGAGATCCTGCGAACCGGCACCTATCCGCTGGACGACGTCACCTGGCAGTACCCGCCGGGGGCCGCGCTCGCGATCCTCGCCCCCGGCCTGCTGCCCGGCCTCGGCTACGTCTCCGCGTTCGTCCTCCTGACACTCCTGTGCGACCTGCTGGTCCTGGCCCTGTTGCTGCGTACGGGAACGGGACGCGCCGGCACCTGGGTGTGGGTGGCGGGTGTGCCACTGCTCGGCCCGACCGTGTACGCCCGGTACGACCTGATGGTGACCGCCGTGGCCGTCGGCGCGCTTCTCGCCGGAGTGGGCCGGCCACGGGTGATGGGCGTGCTCGCCGGTCTGGGCGCGCTGCTGAAGGTGTGGCCGCTGCTGGTGCTCCTCGGCACGTCCCGCGGCCGGGCGACCCGCCGGTCCTGGTCGGCCGCGGCGGTCACGGTGACGGCCGTGGCCCTGGCGCTGGCCGCCGCGCTGCCGGGCGCCCTGGCCTTTCTCGCCTTCCAGCGCGGCCGGGGCACCGAGATCGAGTCGCTGGGCTCGCTCGTCTTCCATGTCTGGCGCCACTTCGGGTGGCAGGGCCAGGTGCTGCTGAACTACGGCTCGGTGGAGTTCCTCGGCCCGTACGTCCCGCTGGTGAGCGGCCTGGCCCTGGCGCTGTCCGTCGCCGCGCTCGGCTGGCTCGCGGTGTGGCGGGCGCGGGCGCGGGAGTTCACTGCCGCCACCCCGTGCGACGCGGCCTTCGCCGCCGTACTGCTGTTCACCACCACGAGCCGGGTGATCAGCCCTCAGTACATGGTGTGGCTGGTCGGCCTGGCCGCCGTGTGCCTGGTGCACCGGTCGAGCCGGATGCTGCGGCCCGCCGTGCTGGTCCTGGTCGCGACCGGGGTGACGCTCTTCGAATTCCCGGTGTGGTTCTCGCACGTCGTGGCGAGCGACCCGCTGGGGATCGCGCTGCTCGTGGTGCGCAACGGGCTGCTGGTGGCCGCGGCGGCCGACGCGTGCCGGCGGCTGTGGCGGCAGACGGTCACGGCGGCGCCGGACAGCAGGAGCCGCGCGGCGACGCGGACAGCCGTCAGCCCAGAACCTCGGTCAGATAGTCCCGCCACATCGCGGTGAACCCGGCGGACGTGATGCCGAGTTCCTCGCTCAGCGCGCGCTCCACCGCGCCGTCCCGGTGCCGCCCCTCGCCGACGGTCCGGTAGAACGCCGTGAGCTTCTCCTCGCCCCAGCGCTCCTCGATCATCTCGCAGGCCAGCCGGCCGCCCTCGTAGGCCCGTGCGACGGTGTCCGGGTCCCCGCCGAAGGTGAAGTCCCGGTCGCCGGGCAGTCCGGCCGGCACGTCCCCCGCCCGTACCGCCTCCAGCATCTCGGGGGCGGCCTCGGCGGCGGTACGGCCCGTGCCGCGGTACGCCACCCAGTCCGCGAAGCCCTCCGACAGCCACATCGGGGTGGCGGCGGTGGTGTGGGCGCGGGTCGCCACGTGGGTTGCCTCGTGGGTGAGCACCACGCCCTGCCCGAAGGTGCCGAGCAGCCCGTACGCCTCCGGGTTCACGACCACCCGGTCCGCCGGCGCCGCGGCCCCGCGGCTCGTCTCGCCGGTGGTCACGGCGGCTATGCCCCGGTAGCCGGCGCCCGGCGTGCCCAGCAGCCTGCCCATCTCCTCCGTCGTGGCCGGCACGAGCACGACGACCCGGCCGGGCCACTTGGACGGCCAGGCGTCCGAGACGGCGGGCACGGCGCGGTCGGCGGCCGCCGCGAGCTCACGCAGCCGCGCCGCGTCCTGGCCGACGCCGAGGACGATGCTGCGGCTGCCGCGTACGACGTCCACCTCGCCCTGCTGCCACAACTGCTGCGGGGTACCGGCGCCCGCCCGGTCGGCGGTCACATACCAGTGGCCGCCGCGCTCGGCGAGTTCCAGGGTGCGCGAGGCGGTCACGGGGGCGGCGTCGTAGCCGGCGATGCGGTAGCGCACCTCGGCGTCCGCGACGGCCGACGCACCCTGCCGTCGCACGCCCGTGATCCGGTACTCCCAGGAACGCAGCGGCACGTCGGCGAGGTTGTCGAACTCCTCGCCCTGCGCCGCCCGCAGCCGCTCGTCACCGGGCTCCAGCGACGCGAGGTACCCGGCGCGGTCGTGTCCGAGCAGCGCGTCGGCACGGGCGTCCAGCGTCTGCCGGATCTCCTCCACGGTGGGGTCGACGGGCGGGTCGGCGGCGGCACAGCCGGCGAGCAGCAGCAGCGCGGTGGCTGTGGCGGCCGCGTGCGCGGCGTGCTGCTTGTGCGGGTGGCCTGCCATCCTGCGATGGTACGTAACCGGACGGATCCGCGGACCGCTGCGCGGGCCCTGTTCCCCTCCCCGCCCCTTCCCGCTGTACCGATGTGCGGCTCCGCGGCGTGGCGGGGCAGGCCCCGGACCCCGTACCGCCCTCGGGGCGGGCGGGCCGGGCTTCGCCCAGGCCCGGTACCGCGCTTCGCACGGTGGCCTCGAACTCCCCCTACGGCCTGGCGGCCGTGGGTGGGGGCACCTCCCACGCCGCCAGGCGTAGGGGGGAGAGCCCCCGGTTCGGGAAGGGGCGGGGACGACGCCCGCCGCAGGCGCCACGCACCCGCGGCCGCCTCCTACACCCGCGTCACCGCATGCACCGGCATCATCCCCACCGGGTCGTACCGCACCGACGCCCCCGGATACGGCGCATGCACGACCTGCCCGTTGCCCACGTACATGCCCACATGGCTCGCGTCGCCGCGGTACGTCACGATGTCCCCCGGCCGGGCCTGGGACAGCGGCACGCGGCGGCCCGCGTTCGCCTGGGCCTGGGAGGTGCGCGGGAGGGCGACGCCCGCCTGGGCGTAGGACCACTGGACGAGGCCGGAGCAGTCGAAGCCGGAGGGACCGCCGGCGCCCCAGACGTAGGGGCGGCCGACGACGCCGCGCGCCGCCATCGTCGCGGCCGCCGCGTGCGGGGAGGCGGCCGCGAGGGCGGACAGGTCGGGGAGGGCGTCGCGGCCGGAGCGTGAGGAGCGGGCGTACGGGTCGCGCTCCCCGGCCGACAGGGCGTTCAGCAGCCGGCGGGCCTCGCCGAGCTTGCGCTCGACGGTGCGCTTGTGACCGGCCACGGCCCGACGGCTGCGTTCCAGTTCGGCGAGGTCGCGTGAGGCCTCCGCGCGTTCCTGGCCGAGCCGGCGCCGCTCGCGGTGGAGGTCGTTCAGCGCGGCGGAGTGGCGTTCGCCGACGCGGTCCAGCGTGGCCGCTGCCTCGAGGTAGCCGTCGGGGTCCTGGGAGAGCAGCAGGGCGAGCGCCGGGTCCACGCCGCCGGAGCGGTACTGCGCGCCGGCCACCGAACCGAGCACTCCGCGCATCCGGTTGATGCGTTCCTGGCTGCGGGCGGCCCGGTCCTGCGCGCGGGCCACTTCGTCCTCGAGGTGCTCGACGCGTTCACCGGCCTCGTTGAACCGCTCCGTGGCCCGCTCGGCCTCCTCGTAGAGCCGGTCGACCGTGGCCCGGGTCGCCTCCGGGCCGGTGCCCGGCTCTGCGCCGGCCGGTGCGGCGCCGGCTCCGAGGGCGGCGGCGGCCGTCGCCGCCGCGGCGGTCAGGACGGTGCCGCGGGCACTTCGGGTGAGACCGGGTTGTGAGGTTCGGCGGTGGGAAACCACGTGCCGCGCTCCCTTCCGCAGGACTTCCGGGAAACCGGGGGTTCGGTGCGCGGCAGAGAGTAGCCGGGTGAACACCCGGTGACCAAAGACCCGACCGGGCATACAAACTGACGCCCCGCCGGAGACCACAGGTCACCGGCGGGGCGTCACGTCAGTACGGAAGGGACGAATTCCCCCGTTCGGGCGGGTGTGGAACCCCGCCGAACGATCCGCCCGGCCTCCCGGCCCGACCGCGCGTCAGATACGCACGCCGAACTGGAAGGGCATGTTGTTGATCGACTCGTAGCGCACGACGGTGCCGCTGCGCGGGGCGTGCAGCACCTGGCCGTTGCCGGCGTAGAAGCCGACGTGGTGCAGGTCGCCGTAGAAGAGGACCAGGTCGCCCTGCTTGAGCTGGCTCTGCGAGTAGATGCGGGTGCCGGCGTTGGCCTGCGCCTGCGAGGTGCGCGGGATGGAGACGCCGGCCTGGGCGAAGGCCCAGGAGGTGAGGCCGGAGCAGTCGTAGGAGTTCGGGCCGGAGGCGCCGAAGACGTACGGCTTGCCGATCTGCGACTGCGCGGCGGCGAACGCGGCGGACGCGCGCTGCGAGGCGGGCACGGCCGGGCCGAGGTCCGTACGGGCGCTGGCGCGGTTGGCGCGGCTCTCCTCGGCGGCGAGCGCGGCGCGCTCCGCGGCGGTGAGGGAGTTCAGGAGCTGGCGCGCCTCCGCGAGCTTGCCCTGGACCTCCTTCTTCTTCTCGCCGAGCGTCTTGCGCGTCTCCGCGAGGTCGCCGAGCTTGCTCTGGGCCTCCTGGCGCTGCTGCGCGAGGGTGCGCTGCTTGGACTGGATCTCCTGGATGGCCTCGGTCTGCTTGGCGCCGAGCTGGTCCAGCGCGGAGGCCTTGTCGAGGTAGGTGTCCGGGTCACCGGAGAGGAAGAGCTGGACGGAGGGGTCTATGCCTCCGGTGCGGTACTGCGCGCTCGCGACCGAACCCAGGCTGTCCCGCAGGGTGTTGAGCTCGTCCTGTCCACGGGCGACCTTGTCCTGAAGCGCGTCGATCTGGTCGTCGAGCTTCTCCTGCTGCTCCTTGGCCCCGTTGTACTTCTCGGTGGCCTTCTCCGCCTCTTCGTAGAGCTTGTCGACCTTCTCCTTGACCTCGCTCTTGCTCGGCTTCGGGTCGGCCTGGGCGGTCTGGGAGGTCAGGGCCACGGCCGCTGCGGCGGTCGCGGTGAGCACGGTCACACGGGTGCGGCTCGGCTGCTTGGGACGACGGTGGGACGCCACGAAGGCGAGCTCCTTCTTCCTCGAGCCGCCTACCGGGCAGTGGGGGGATGGCGCGTCCCCGGCGTCCGTACGTCGGGTCCCCGGGGGAAATAGGGTCGAACTGTACGAACTCGGCGGTTCCTTCGCTGTCACCCCGGATGGGCGATCAACCGCGCGAAGGTTCGAGGCCTGACCTTAGTGACCTTCTTGTGATCAGTTCAAATCCCCATCGGAAAATACTTACCCCTGAACACCATTCTTTACTCTCATCACACCCGTAGTAATGGACACTTGACACAACGTCCCACCTGGGGTGTTACCAAATCGGGCATATGCCGCGGGAGTTACGACGGGGTCACGAGGCGCGCGAAAGCCGCTTCAGCAGCAAAGCGGACGCGACCGGCCTGGCGCCCGCCTTCGCGACGCCGTCGGCGACCTCCCGGTCGGTGGAGACGACCACCACGGGCCGGCCGGGCGGTTCGGCCCGCACCAGCTGGCGGATCAGTTCGTCCGCGGTCACGCCCGGCTTGGAGAACAGCACCCGCACACCGCGCGGCGGCGCCAGCAGTACCGGCGCGGCCAGTTCGGCCCCGTCGAACACACAGGTGACCTCGGCCCCGGTGCGGGCGGCGAGCATCGACAGGCCGCCCAGCAGCCGCAGCCGCTGCTTCTCCAGCGGCATCGTGGGATAGCCGGTCTTGGTGACGTTGTAGCCGTCGACGACCAGATGCGCCTGCGGCAGCGCCAGCAGCTGGTCGAGCAGTGCCGGGTCCGTCTCGGAGAGCGCCCGCGCCGCGATGTCCTTCGGCGACATGCGCCCCGGCTCCACGGCGTCCACCATGTCGGCCGGGTGCAGGCCCGCGGGCGGCAGGGCCAGCTCGCGGCGCAGCCCCTGGGCCGCGTCGAGCACCGTGTCCAACAAAAGGCGCAGCCGCATGTCCTCGACGGAGCGGCCCTCGCGGGCGGCCCTGCGGCCCGCCTCCACCGCCGCCTCGGCCTCCGCCAGCCGCGCCTTGAGCCGCCGCGTCTCGCTCTCCGCGGCAGACACCTGGGCCGCGGCCTGCGCGCGGACGGCGTCGAGCTCCACTTCCTTGCGGCGCAGGGCCGCCTCGCCGCGCTTCACGTCGGCCTGGGCGCTGCGCAGCTTGCGGTGGAGCGCCTCGCCCTCCCTGCGGGCGCCGTCCAGCTCGGCCCGCAGCCGCTCGGTCTCCGATCTGATCTGGCCACGGGCCTCGGTCAGTTCCTCACGGAGCCGGTCCAGCTCGCGCCGGCCGGCCTCGTCGGCCCGCTCGGCGTCGGCCCGCTGCACCTCCTCGCCCGCGGCGGCGACCATCTTGACCCACCCCGGGGGGCGCAGCACATAGGCGGCCGCCGCGACGTCCACGGGGTCCGCGGCGGCGGGCGGCGATCCGGACTCGAGGGCCTTGGCCAGCTCGGGCTGCGCCTTGCCGAGCCGTTCGCCGATGCGCTGGCGGAAGAGGGAGTCCCCCTCCAGCGCGGCGGCCATCGCGTTCCCGGCGAACTTGGCGCGCCGGGTCGGGGTGAACCGGGCGTACTGGCGCAGCTGGGCGGGGAGTTCGGCTACCGTCAGGCCGCCGAACGCGTCGGAGACGAGGGCGACGACCCGTCGCCGTACCCCTTCCGGCAGCGGGCGGTCGAGCGCCTCGGCGGCGTCACCGGCCGCACCGGCCGGCTCGCCGCCGTTGTCAGGCTGCTCCACGATCCGTTCACCCCTACCACCCGTGCGGGCCGTTCCTTCAGGAACCGGCGCCCGGCCTGTCCACCAGCTCGATCTGGTCCACCGCGTTGCACCACCGGCAGCGGACCGACTCGATGGTCTCACTGACCACCTCGCGCTCCTCCACCTTCGGCTCTCCCGCCAGGTCCAGATGGACGTACTCGACGACCTTGGAGGAGCGGGTGACGTCGAAGCGGGTCAGATTGCCGCAGAGCGTGCAGCGCCACCTGGTGTCAGCGGTCGGCGAGGGAACCGTCGTCATCGTGCCGTCCTCATGTCTTGTGCCGAGTGCGGGTACCGCGGTGCGCCGTCGAACTGCGGATGTACTGCCTGTAACCCTACGGCCTCGCAGGTACCCGATGTCGCGGCGAGGCGCTCTGTACCGTTCGGTCCCGCTACGCCATGCTCTGTCCATGATCAGTCGGTGGGGCACGGCCCGGGATGCGGTAAGGAACGCGGCGGCGGGACCCGCGGTGACGTACGGCCTGATCGCGCTGTGCTGTGCGATCTTCGTCATCAGCCCGATCTCGGGTCTGAACCCCTCGTACGGCGCCGGCGACCGGCTGCTCGCGGCTCAGGCGGCGTACTTCGAACGCTGGGGCGTGATCCCCGCCGAGCTGATGGCCGGCTCCCCGGGCGCCCTGCTCACTCCGCTCACCGCGCTGTTCGTGCACGGCAGCTGGCTGCACCTGCTGGGGAACATGCTCTTCCTCTTCGTCTTCGGCGCGATGGCGGAGGAACGGATGGGGCAGATGCATTTCCTGCTGTTCTACCTGTGCGCCGGCTATCTCGCGCTGCTGGTCTACGCGGCGGTCAACGCCGACTCCGCCCAGACCCTGGTGGGCGCGTCCGGGGCGATCTCCGCCGTGCTGGGGGCGTTCCTCTTCCTCTTCCCGAGGGCCCGGGTCACCAGTCTGTTCCCCTTCCTCTTCTTCCTGCCGCTGCGCTTCCCCGCCTGGGCGGTGCTGATCTTCTGGTTCGTGCTGCAGTGGCTGGCCGCCAGGGGCGCGGGCAGCGGGCCGGGCGTGGCCTACCTGGCGCATCTGGTGGGGTTCGGGGTGGGCTTCGTCTACGCGTGGGGCCGCTACGGGCGTGGGACTAGAGTGAACGCATCTTCAGCGACCGAGGGAGAAAGCCAGCCATGATCACCGCGATCGTGCTCATCAAGACCAGCGTGGACCGTATCCCCGAGATCGCCGAGTCCATCGCGGCGCTGGACAGCGTCAGCGAGGTCTTCTCCGTCACCGGCACCTACGACCTGATCGCCATGGTGCGCGTCGCCCGCCACGACGACCTGGCGGACGTGATCCCGGGCCGCATCAGCAAGATCCCCGGCGTCGAGGGCACCGACACCCATGTCGCCTTCCGCACCTACTCCCAGCACGACCTCGAGGCCGCGTTCGCCATCGGCCTGGACGCGTAGCCCGGAGCCCTGCGCCCGCCGCGCACGGGGTGCGCGGCGGACACGGGTTCGAAGAGTGCCCCGGGCGACGGTGCGAAGATGAACACCCCCTCGTCCCGTCTCGCGGCCCCGGTCAGCCGCGGTCGGGCACGCAGCGCCCGTCCTCGGTGCGGTACTTCCACTGCGCGCCGTCGCGGACCAGCTCCCTCACGGCGCGTACGAACCGCTCCACGTGCTCGTCGGGCGTGCCGGCGCCGAAGCTGACGCGGATGGCGCCCCGGGACCTCTCCCCCGGCCCCGCCTCCGGCGCGCCGCACTCGCCGACGTCCTGCGGGTCGCCGCCCAGCAGGGTGCGCACCAGCGGGTGGGCGCAGAACAGCCCGTCCCGTACGCCGATGCCGTACTCGGCGGACAGCGCGGCGGCGAAGTGCGAGCTGTTCCAGCCCGCCACGACGAAGGAGAGGACGCCGACCCTCGTGGGGGTCCCCCCAGCGGAACGCGAGGGGGAGTCGTCGCCGAACAGCGACAGCACCCTGACCTCGGGCACCTCGGCGAGTCCTGCCCGGACCTGCGCGATCAGGCGCTGCTCGCGGGCGACCAGGGCGTCGAACCCGGCCTCGGTGAGCGCCTTGCAGGCGGCGGCGATCGAGTAGACGCCGATCACGTTCGGGGAACCGGCCTCGTGCCGCGCGGCGCTCGTGTGCCACTCGACGTCCACCCCGCCGTCGGCCCGCCGCGCCACCGAGCGCGAGGCGCCGCCGCCCGCGAGGTACGGCTCCGCCTCCCGCAGCCAGTCCCACCGCCCGGCGAGCACACCGGAACCGAACGGGGCGTACAGCTTGTGCCCGGAGAAGGCGACCCAGTCGACGTCCAGCTCCTGGACCGACACCGGGTGGTGGGGCGCCAGTTGGGCGGCGTCGAGGACGATCCGGGCGCCGTGGGCGTGGGCCGCGGCCGCCAGTTCCCGCACCGGCCACAGCTCACCGGTGACGTTCGACGCGCCGGTGACGCAGACCAGCGCGGGCCCGTGCGGGTCGCGTCCGGCGAGTGCGTGCTCCAGCGTGCGGACGGCCTCGCCGTGCGTACGCGGCGCGTCGAGATACGTCACGCGGGCGTGCCGCCACGGCAGCAGCGAGGCGTGGTGCTCGGTCTCGAAGACGAACACCTCGCACCCGGCCGGGAGCGCGGTGGCGAGCAGACTCAGCGAGTCGGTGGTGGAGCGGGTGAAGACGACCTGGTCGTCCGCGCGGCAGCCGAGGAACTCGTGCACCTGGACCCGGCTGTTCTCGAACAGGTCGGTGGAGAGCTGCGAGAGGTATCCGGCGCCGCGGTGCACGCTGCCGTAGTAGGGGGCGTACGCGGCGACGTCGTCCCAGACACGCTGGAGCGCCGGGGCGCTGGCCGCGTAGTCGAGGGCCGCGTAGGTGACTTCGCCGCCGGTGACGAGCGGGACGGTGACGTCCCGGCCGAGAACCGGCAGCGGGGCACAAAAGGACGGGTCGGCGGCGGTCTCGGTGTCGGCGACAGCGGTCTCGGCGGTGTTCGGGTACGCGGACATGGCGGTATCTCCCAGCAGGATGCGGCGAATCGGCTTCAGGGACCCGGATACGGGTGTGCCTCGACGCACGGCGGCGCCGTACGGAGGGTGATGAAGAAGGGGCTGAGACGCCCTATCGCATTCGCTTGCTCACGAGACTGCTCCCTTGAGGACCAGGACCCCAGGGACACGGCGTTCGACGACGCCGCGGGGGTCCGCGCTTGCCACAGACCTCGCTGCCTGCGGCCTGGTCTTCACCCGGGGCACCCCGCCACGGACGGAGGGTTGCCGGACAGCGGGCCGGGGCCGTAATCGCTGTCACTCATGACCTTGGGACGCATCCTGCCACACGTCGCCCACAGCGCAAGGGAGCGGTCCGCACTACGGACCGCTCCCTTCCGGAACCGTTAGGCGTTGCTGGCCGCCACCCAGCGCTCCAGCGCCGCCCTGGCGTCCCCGGAGTCGACCGACCGGGCGGCCCGCGCCATCCCGGCCGCCAGCTGCTCGTTCAGCGTGCCGTCCGTCGGCTCCAGCGCGGCCAGCGCCGCCGCCGAGTTGAGGAGCACCGCGTCCCGCACGGGCCCGGTCTCGCCGGCCAGCAGCCGGCGCGCCACGTCCGCGTTGTACGAGGCGTCCGCGCCGCGCAGCGCCTCGACGGGGACCAGGTCGATGCCGATGTCCCGCGGGTCGAAGGCCTCCTCGCGCACCGCGCCGTCGCGCACGACCCACACCCGGGAGGTGGCCGTCGTGGTGAGCTCGTCGAGGCCGTCGTCACCGCGGAAGACCAGCGCGGACGAGCCGCGCTCCGCCAGCACTCCGGCCATGATCGGCGCCATCCTGGCGTCGGCCACGCCGGTGGCCTGGGCCCCCACCCGTGCCGGATTGGTGAGCGGGCCGAGGAAGTTGAACGTGGTGCGGATGCCGAGCTCCTTGCGGGCGGCGGCGACGTGCCGCAGCGCCGGGTGGAACTTCACCGCGAAGCAGAAGGTGATGCCCGCCTGCTCGGCCACCTCCGCGACCCGCTGCGGGGTCAGCTCCAGATTGACGCCGAGCTTTTCCAGGACGTCGGACGCGCCGCTCGCCGAGGACGCGGCGCGGTTGCCGTGCTTGACGACCTTGGCGCCCGTGCCGGCGACGACGATCGCGGACATGGTGGAGATGTTGACGGTCTTCGCCCCGTCGCCGCCGGTGCCGACGATGTCGACGCATCCGCCGGGCACCTCGATCAGATTGGCGTGCTCGTACATCGTCCGCACCAGACCGGAGATCTCCTCGACGGTCTCGCCCTTGGCGCGCAGGGCCACCGCGAAGCCGGCGATCTGGGCGTCGGTGGCCTCTCCGCTGAGGATCCGGTCCATGGCCCACGCGGTGGCGTCGGCGCTCTGGTCACGGTTGTCGAGGAGGGCGTTCAGCACGCTGGGCCAGGAGTGTGCCGCCACGCTGTCGCCGCCGCCCGGGGTCACAACGTTCATGGTCCGCTCCTGGGGTCCACAAGCCGATAGGGGATGGCTCCACCCTATCCAGGCGGCGGACACGGCGAAGGGCCCCGTCCATCGAGTGGACGGGGCCCCGCGCTGTGGCGACGTGTCGGTCGGGGATCAGTGGTGGCCGTGGCCGCTGGTGATCTCCTGGTACTCCTCGGTCGTCGGCTTGGGAATCTGGTTCGCCTCGCCGTAGTAACCCTTGCTGAGCTTGGCGCGCAGCTTCTCGGTGCGCTTGACCTTGCGGCGCACGCCGTTCTCGTCGGCCGTCGGGCCGATCTCGGCGGGCTTGTACTGCTCGTGCGCGGTCAGCGTGTGCAGGTCGGCCTGCGCCAGCGGCTCGTGGACCTCGACGAACTCACCGTGCGGCAGGCGCTTGATGAGGCCGGACTCGCGTCCGTGCAGCACCTTGTCCTTGTCGCGCCGCTGCAGACCCAGGCAGATCCGCTTGGTGATGACGAACGCGAGAACCGGTCCGACGAAGTACGTGATGCGCACGAACCAGGTGATCGCGTTGATCGACAGGTTGAAGTGCGTCGCGAAGATGTCGTTGCCGCCACCCAGCAGCATGATCACGTACGCGGTCACCCAGGCGACGCCCAGCGCGGTACGCGTCGGAGCGTTGCGCGGACGGTCCAGGATGTGGTGCTCGCGCTTGTCTCCGGTGATCCACGACTCGATGAACGGGTACAGCGCGAGCGCCCCGAGCATCAGACCGAAGACGACCAGCGGGATGAACACGCCCAGGGCCAGGGTGTGGCCCCACAGGTTGATCTCCCAGCCCGGCATCACACGGACCAGACCCTCCGCGAAGCCCATGTACCAGTCGGGCTGCGCGCCGGTCGAGACCATGTCCGGCCGGTACGGGCCGAGCGCCCACACCGGGTTGATCGTGAACATCGCCGAGATCATCGCGATGACACCGAAGACCAGGAAGAAGAAGCCTCCGGCCTTGGCCATGTACACCGGCAGCAGCGGCATGCCGACGACGTTCTTGTTCGTCCGGCCGGGGCCCGCGAACTGCGTGTGCTTGTGGTAGAAGACCAGGATCAGGTGCGCCACCACGAGGCCGAGCATGATCCCGGGCAGCAGCAGGATGTGGATCGAGTAGAACCGCGCCACCATGTCGTGGCCGGGGAACTCGCCGCCGAACAGGAACATCGAGATGTACGTGCCGACGACCGGGGTCGCCAGGATCGCGCCCTGCGTGAAGCGGACACCGGTGCCGGAGAGCAGGTCGTCCGGGAGCGAGTAACCGGTGAAGCCGGTGAACATGCCCAGGACGAACAGCAGGAAGCCGAACAGCCAGTTGAGCTCACGCGGCTTGCGGAACGCGCCGGTGAAGAACACGCGCATCATGTGCACGAACATCGCCGCGAGGAAGATCAGCGCGGCCCAGTGGTGGATCTGCCGGATGAGCAGACCACCGCGGACGTCGAAGCTGATGTCCAGCGTCGAGGCGTACGCCTCGGTCATGCGGATGCCCTGCATCGGCACGTACGAGCCGTGGTACTCGATCTCGTTCATGCTCGGGTGGAAGAACAGCGTCAGATACACACCCGTGAGGATGATGATGATGAAGCTGTAGAGCGCGATCTCGCCCAGCATGAAGGACCAGTGGTCCGGGAAGATCTTCCGCATGTTGGCCTTGGCCAACGAGTAGATCCCGAGCCGGCCGTCCGCCCAGTCGGCGACCCGCTCACCGGCGGGCGCCTTCCGCTTGTTTTCGTCGATGGTGCTCATCCGCGCTCCCAGAAGGACGGACCGACGGGCTCTTCGAAGTCGCCGAGCGCCTCGAGATTGCCCTCCGCGTTCACACCGATCCGCAGCTGCGGAAGCGCGTGACCGGCCGGACCGAAGATGACGCGGGCGCCGTCGGAGAGGTCGAAGGTGGACTGGTGGCACGGGCAGAGGACGTGGTGCGTCTGCTGCTCGTACAGGCTGATCGGGCAGCCGACGTGGGTACAGATCTTCGAGTAGGCCACGATGCCCTCGTGGGACCACTCGAGCTCGCGCTGGTCCTTGATGTCCTCCGGCTGGAGCCGGACGATCATCACGGCCGCCTTGGCGATCTCCGTGTTGAAGTTGTGGTCGTCCTCCTTCAGGCCCTCGGGCATGACGAAGGTCAGCGAACCCACAGCGACGTCCTCGGGACGCAGCGGCTCATTGGTGTTCATGTTGATGAGCTGCTTGCCCCTGGCCCACAGGGTGGTGCGGAGCTTGTTCTCCGGCATCGGACCGAGCTCGCGCAGCAGCACCACACCGGAGAGCGGCACCATGGCCAGCGCGCCGAACATGGTGTTGCGGATCAGCTTGCGCCGACCGATCGCGGACTCCCTGGCTCCGTCCGCGAAGTCGGCCATGACCTTGGCCTTGACCTCGGGCGGGGCCTCGATCGCGTGCCGGTCGTCGGCGACCTCCACGTCGGACATCAGGGTGCGCGCCCAGTGGACGGCGCCGGCGCCGATGCAGAACAGCGCGAGGCCCAGCGTCAGGCCCAGCGAGAAGTTCAGCGCGCTGATGTGCCCGAACGGCCAGATGTAGACGATCTTGTCCACCGGGAAGATCACGAAGGCGGCGATGAAGCCGACCGTCGAGAGCATCGACAGGGTGAACAGGAAGGCCACGGTGCGCTCGGAGCGCTTGGCGGCCCGTTCGTCGAGATCCTGGATGCGCGGCTTGTGGGCCGGCAGTCCCGGGTCGGCGAACGGATCGTCCGGGCGCGAGGCGACGGCTGTGGTGCCACCGTGTGCCGCGTCGTGCGCGGCGCCCTGCTCTGCGGGCAGGTTCTCTTCTGGAATGTCTTGGCTACTCATGACTTCTTGGCCTTAGCGGTGTGGGCCGCGACCCAGACGGCAACAGCGATCAGCGAACCGAGACCGAAGATCCAGCCGAACAGACCCTCACTGACGGGGCCCAGGCCGCCCAGCGCGAAACCGCCAGGGCTCGGCGTGTCGTCGCTGTTCACGGTCGTGACGTACGCGATGACGTCCCGCTTCTGCTGCTCGGGCAGTGTGGTGTCGGGGAAGGAGGGCATGTTCTGCGGGCCGGTCTGCATGGCCTCGTAGAGGTGCTTCGGGCTGACGCCCTCCAGGTCCGGGGCGTACTTGCCCTCGGTCAGCGCGCCGCCCTTGCCGGTGAAGTTGTGGCACTGGGCGCAGTTGTTGCGGAACAGTTCGCCACCCTTGGCGATGTCCGCACCCTCGGGGCTGTACTGCTTCTCGGTGGGCGTGATCGGACCGGCGCCCAGAGAGGCGACGTACGCCGCGAGCTGGTCGATCTCGGCCTGCGAGTACACGACCGGCTTCTTGGGCACCTGAGCGCCGGGCTGCTGGGCGGGCATACGCCCCGTGCCGACCTGGAAGTCGACGGCGGCGGAGCCGACACCGACCAGGGACGGGCCGTCTGAGGTGCCCTGACCGCCGGTTCCGTGGCAGCTTGCGCAGCCCACGGTGTAGAGCTTCTGCCCCTCCTTGATGGCGAGGGACTGGGCGGTCGTGTCGGCCTGCGCCTTGTCCGCGGGTGCGAACGCGGCGTACAGCCCCCCAGTGGCCGCCAGCGCGAGGAGTAGGACGACGACCGCCGCCAGCGGATGGCGTCGTCGTGCGGAGAGCTTTTTCACGGATTACCCCGGTGTCAGGATCTTCTGCGTCGGTGCTTCTGGACTATGTCTGCTTCAGGCGGCGCCCGCTCGGGACGAGCCGCCCGCGCCGATTACTTGATCATGTAGATCGTGGCGAAGAGGCCGATCCAGACGACATCGACGAAGTGCCAGTAATAGGACACGACGATGGCGGCGGTTGCCTGCTCGTGGGTGAATCTCCGGGCCGCGTAGGTCCTTGCCAGGACCAGCAGGAAGGCGATGAGTCCGCCCGTCACGTGCAGGCCGTGGAAACCGGTCGTCAGGTAGAACACCGAGCCGTACGGGTCGGACGAGAGGGAGAGCCCCTCGTGCTTGACCAGCTCGGTGTACTCGAAGACCTGACCGCCGATGAAGATCGCACCCATCACGAACGTGATGATGAACCAGGTGCGCAGCTTCTTCACATCGCCCCGCTCGGCGGCGAAGACGCCGAGCTGACATGTGAGGGAGGAGAGCACCAGGATCGTGGTGTTCGTCGCCGAGAACGGGAAGTTCAGCGCTTCGGCTTTCTCTGCCCAGAACTCGGCACCCGTCACCGATCGCAGGGTGAAGTACATCGCGAAGAGGGCCGCGAAGAACATCAGCTCGGAACTCAGCCAGATGATGGTTCCGACGCTGGTGAGGTTCGGCCGATTGACCGACGGGTGCGCGTGCCCGGTTTCTACTGTCGTTGCTGTCGCCACGACCGACATTATGTCGGTCGCTTATCCCGCCCTCACTCCGGGGGGTGCCGTTCGGAGTGTTCCGGCCCTCAACGGGACCTTCCGGCGGGGCCGGACGGCCCATCGGAGCCGTGTCCGAACCGATGCTGACAGGCAGTGGGACGGAGTAGCATCCGGCGCAACAAGCCTGATCGAACGAGTGCGGAGGAACCATGCAGTCGAGCGCCACGGTCCTGGTCTACAGCGACGACTCGAACACCCGCGAGCAGGTCAGGCTGGCAGCGGGGCGCCGGCCCGCGGCCGACGTGCCGCCGGTGCGGTTCGTGGAGTGCGCGACCCTGCCCGCGGTCCTGAAGGCCCTCGAGGAGGGCGGCATCGACGTCTGCGTGCTGGACGGCGAGACGGTTCCGGCGGGCGGGATGGGCGTGTGCCGGCAGATCAAGGACGAGGTCTTCGACTGCCCGCCCGTGCTGCTGCTGATCGGCCGCCCGCAGGACGCCTGGCTGGCCACCTGGAGCCGCGCGGAGGCGGCGGTGACGCTGCCGGTCGACCCGGTGGAGTTCGCGGCGTCCCTCGCGGCCCTGCTGCGCGGCCGCCTCTCCATCGGCGCCTGACGGGCGCGGCCGGGGCTTCGCCCGGGGGGCCGCGCCCCCGCCTGCGGCGAGTGAGCCCGCAGGGTGCGCGGCCCGCGGCTGCTGTGGAACACGGCGAAAGGGAGCGGGGGCACCTCCCGGACGGAGTCCGGGGGGATCGAGCACGATCGACCGTCGGCAGACGCCCAGTGCGCCCCGAAGGTGGACCGAGCCCTCAAACCACCGGCCGCAGCCGGGCGGTCACGGGGGTGGCGTTCCCGTTCGATGCCTCGGAGCCGGGGACCAGGGCGCTGCCCTCGCGCCACTTGTCCCAGGACAGGTTCCAGTCTCCGAAGCCGTTCCCGAACGTGTCCATCATGTCGCCGTAGCTGTTGACGACCTCGACGATGTCGCCCTCGCGGACGGTCTTGAAGAACCACTCGGCGTTGCCCATGGACATCCCGACGCAGCCGTGGCTGACGTTCGCGGAGCCCTGCGAGCCGACCGACCAGGGCGCGGCGTGGACGTACTCGCCGCTCCAGGTGATGCGCGTCGCCCAGTAGACGGGCAGGTCGTACGACTCGGAGCTGCCCTCCGCGATGCCGATGCTGGTGCTGCGCATCTGCACGAACTGCTGTTTGGCCAGCACGACCTTGATGCCGTTGCGGGTCTCGAAGCCGGGCTTGCCGGTGGTCACCGGCATGGTTTTGATCACTTCTCCGTTGCGCTTCACCGTCATGGTGAGCGACTCGGCGTCGGCGACGGCCTCGACACGGTCCCCGATGGTGATCTTCAGGGGCTTGGAGGGGCCGCCGTAGAGCTTGCCGGCGACCTTGACGCCCTTGAGGTTGCTGGCGACGTCCACCGTGGTCCCGGCGGGCCAGTACTCCCTGGGCCGGTAGTGCAGGGTCTTGTCGTCGACCCAGTGCCAGGCGCCCTCCACCGCGGGCTTCGAGGTGACCTTCATGGCGCGTTCGACCACCGCCCTGCCCTTGCCCTCGCCGACCGCGTGGCTGAGCTTGGCCGTGATGGGCTGCCCGACTCCGTAGGTGCCCGCCTCCGGGCCGAACTCCGCGGTGAGGAAGGTCTTGGCGGGCGCGGTCTCGAAGAAGAGCGTGCGAACGCCCGGAGCACCTTCGTCGTCCTCCGTGGAGACCCGGACGGTGTACTTCACGCCGGCCGCCATCGGGGCCGTGGAGCGCCAGCGGACGCCGTCCGCCGCGAGTTCGCCCGCGAGGTGATGTCCCGCGTCGTCCATGACGGTGACATCGGCGATCCGGCCCCCGTCACCCTTGGAGGTGACCTCCAGGGGCTTGTCGGGGTCCACCTTCGTGGCTCCGGACGCGGCGTTGAGGCTGACCTGCCGCGCCGCGTCGTACGGCGCGGCCGACAGCGGGTGCCGGTCCGGCTCGCCGCAGGCGGTCGCGACCACACCGAGGGAGACGACCAGCGCGATGCAGCTGACGGCACGGATACGAGGCGTGTGGTTCATGAGCACACGGTATGAAGAATCGTCAGCCGCGGCGCGCGGGATGACTCCGAACGAGTGGGCCCGGATCACCTCACTGGAGTGAGGCGATCCGGGCCCGTTTCTCTTGTTCTGTTGTTCCGCCGTTCCGCTCAGGCGGTACTACTGGTTCTGGTTCTCACCGCGGTAGTACTCGAACACCCAGCCGAACAGGCCGACCAGGAGCAGCGGCAGCGAGAAGTACAGCAGCCACCAGCCGATCGCCACGCCGAGGAAGGCGAGTGCGCCGCCGATGCCCAGCGCGAGCGGCTGCCAGCTGTGCGGGGAGAAGAACCCCACCTCGCCGGCCTCGTCGGCCACGTCGGCTTCCTTGTTGTCCTGCGCCATGGCGTCCACTCGCCGGGCCGTGAAGGCCAGGTAGTAGCCGATCATGACGGTCAGGCCGAAGGACAGGAACAGAGCGGTGGTGCCGACCGGCTCCTTCGACCAGACGCCGTACAGGACGGCGACGGCCAGGATGAAGACGCTCAGCCAGAGGAACATCTTGCCCTGGATCTTCACTTGCTCTCCTCCTTGCCGCCGACCAGCACACTGGCGCCGTGGCCGCCGTGCTCGAGCTGGTCGAGAGCCGCGATCTCCGGGTGGTGCAGGTCGAACGCCGGCGATTCACTGCGGATACGCGGCAGGGTGAGGAAGTTGTGCCGCGGCGGCGGGCAGGACGTCGCCCACTCGAGCGAGCGGCCGTAGCCCCACGGGTCGTCGACCTCGACCTTCTTGCCGTACTTCGCCGTCTTCCACACGTTGTAGACGAACGGCAGCATCGACAGACCGAGCACGAAGGAGCTGATGGTGGAGATGGTGTTCAGCGCGGTGAAGCCGTCGGCGGCGAGGTAGTCCGCGTAACGCCGCGGCATGCCTTCCGCGCCGAGCCAGTGCTGTACCAGGAACGTGCCGTGGAAGCCGATGAACAGCGTCCAGAAGGTGATCTTGCCCAGCCGCTCGTCCAGCATCTTGCCGGTGAACTTCGGCCACCAGAAGTGGAACCCGGCGAACATCGCGAACACCACGGTGCCGAAGACGACGTAGTGGAAGTGCGCGACGACGAAGTACGAGTCCGAGACGTGGAAGTCCAGCGGCGGCGACGCCAGGATGACGCCGGTGAGGCCACCGAAGGTGAAGGTGACCAGGAAGCCGATCGTCCACAGCATCGGTGTCTCGAAGGACAAGGAGCCCTTCCACATCGTGCCGATCCAGTTGAAGAACTTCACGCCCGTGGGCACGGCGATGAGGAACGTCATGAAGGAGAAGAACGGCAGCAGGACTCCGCCGGTGACATACATGTGGTGTGCCCACACCGTCACGGACAGGCCGGCGATCGCGATCGTCGCGCCGATCAGACCGATGTAACCGAACATCGGCTTGCGGGAGAAGACCGGGATGATCTCCGAGACGATGCCGAAGAACGGCAGGGCGATGATGTACACCTCTGGGTGGCCGAAGAACCAGAAGAGGTGTTGCCACAGCAGTGCGCCGCCGTTGGACGCGTCGAAGATGTGCGACCCGAACTTGCGGTCCGCCTCCAGGGCGAACAGCGCCGCGGCGAGGACCGGGAAGGCCAGCAGGACCAGCACACCGGTCAGCAGGACGTTCCAGGTGAAGATCGGCATCCGGAACATCGTCATGCCGGGAGCGCGCATGCAGATGATCGTGGTGATGAAGTTGACCGAGCCGAGGATCGTGCCGAAGCCGGAGAAGGCCAGACCCATGATCCACATGTCGGCGCCGACACCCGGCGAGCGGACCGCGTCCGACAGCGGTGAGTAGGCGAACCAGCCGAAGTCGGCGGCGCCCTGCGGGGTGAGGAAGCCGGCCACCGCGATCAGCGAGCCGAACAGGTACAGCCAGTACGCGAACATGTTCAGCCGCGGGAACGCCACGTCGGGCGCGCCGATCTGCAGCGGCATGATCCAGTTCGCGAATCCGGCGAACAGCGGCGTCGCGAACATCAGCAGCATGATCGTGCCGTGCATCGTGAACGCCTGGTTGAACTGCTCGTTCGACATGATCTGCGTGCCCGGCCGGGCCAGCTCGGCGCGCATGAAGAGCGCCATCAGGCCGCCGATACAGAAGAAGACGAACGAGGTGACGAGATACAGCGTGCCGATCGTCTTGTGGTCGGTGGTCGTCAGCCACTTCACCACGACGTTGCCGGGCTGCTTGCGCCGTACTGGCAGCTCGTTCTCGTACGAGTCTTCATCTGCCGCGGCGGCACCCTGGGGTTCGTTGAGGATGCTCACAGTTGGTTCTTCTCCGCATTCCTGGCCGGGTCCGTCTGCTCAATGCCCGACGGGATGAAGCCGGTCTGCCCCTTCTCGGCAAGCTCCTTCAGGTGCTGCTGGTAGCGCTCCGGGGAGACGACCTTGACATTGAAGAGCATCCGGGAGTGGTCGACGCCGCAGAGTTCGGCGCACTTGCCCATGAAGGTGCCCTCCCGCGTGGGGGTCACCTCGAACACGTTGGTGTGGCCGGGGATGACGTCCTGCTTCATCAGGAAGGGGACCACCCAGAAGGAGTGGATGACGTCACGCGAGGTCAGGACGAACCGGACCTTCTCCCCCTTCGGCAGCCAGAGCGTGGGGCCCGGGTTGCCGTTCTGCGGGTTGCGGGTGCCGGGGATTCCGGCGTCGTAGACGCCCTCCGCACCCTCGGGGAAGTCGTCGGTGTACTTGTCCGGGATCGCGTTCAGTTCCTTGTCCGCGGTCGCGTCCCCGGTGGCCGGGTTCCCGTCCACGTCCTCGAGGTAGTTGAAGCCCCAGCTCCACTGGTAGCCGACCACGTTGATGGTGTGGGTCGGCTTGTCGGAGAGCTGGAGGAGCTTCGACTCGTCACGCGCGGTGAAGTAGAAGAACACCGAAACGATGATGATCGGGACCACGGTGTACAGCGCCTCGATGGGCATGTTGTACCGGGTCTGCGGAGGAATCTCCACCTTGGTGCGGGTACGCCGGTGGAAGAAGACACTCCACAGGATCAAGCCCCACACCAGTACGCCCGTGGCGAGCGCAGCCGCCCACGAGCCCTGCCAGAGGGAGAGGATCCGCGGCGCCTCCTCCGTGACAGGGGTGGGCATTCCGAGGCGGGGGAAATCCTCCCAGTTGTACGAACAACCGGAGGCGGTAGCCAGGACTAGGCCCGCAGTCAGCACCTGCGGCAGCTTCCGCCGCATCGGGCGCCGCGACGAGCGGTCGGAGCCGTTGGGACTCACGTAGCGCCTTCCCGAGAGTCTCGGCCCGCGCGGCCGGCTGCGGCCGTCTCGCTGGTCGGTCGCCGGCCCTGACGCGGGCAGGGGTTTGGATGTTTATGCGGACCAAACCCTACTGGACGCAATTTGGGGTCGCGCGGGGAGGGTGCCCAACGCGCCGTCCGGCACCCCGAAGGGGTGGCCGGTGCGCGCGGACGATGCGCCGAGCGCCCCGGAATGCCCGCTTCCAGCAGGCAACTGACGCTCCCTCCTGCCGCGGGGGTTAGCGTGACGACGTGCCCTATTTCGACGCCGCGTCCGCGGCTCCCCTGCACCCCGTCGCCCGCCAGGCCCTGCACGCCTCCCTCGACGAGGGCTGGGCCGATCCGGCCCGGCTCTACCGCGAGGGGCGCCGCGCCAGGATGCTGCTCGACGCGGCCAGGGAGGCCGCGGCGGAGGCCGTCGGATGCCGCCCCGACGAACTCGTCTTCACTCCTTCGGGGACGCAGGCCCTCCACACCGGAATCTCCGGAGCGCTGGCCGGGCGTCGGCGTGTCGGCCGCCGTCTCGTCGTCTCCGCCGTCGAACACTCCGCCGTTCTCCACGCGGCGACCGCGTGGGAGGCGGCCGGCGGCTCGGTGACCGAGGTCGGCGTGGACCGGCACGGGGCGGTGTCCCCCGGCACGTACGCCGCGGAACTCGGCGCCACGACCGCGCTGGCGTGCCTGCAGTCCGCCAACCACGAGGTCGGCACCGAGCAGCCGGTCCGGGAGGTGGCAGAGGCGTGCCGCGCGGTGGACGTGCCGCTGCTGGTCGACGCCGCCCAGTCCCTGGCCTGGGGCCCGGTCGACGCGGACTGGTCGCTGCTCGCCGCGAGCGCGCACAAGTGGGGCGGCCCGGCCGGTGTCGGACTGCTCGCCGTCCGCAAGGGTGTCCGATTCGCCCCGCAAGGCCCGGCGGGCGAGCGGGAGTCGGGCCGGTCGGCCGGCTTCGAGAACATCCCGGCGATCGTGGCGGCGGCGGCCTCGCTGCGCGCGGTGCGCGCCGAGGCTGCGGACGAGGCGGTACGGCTGCGGGCCCTGGTGGACCGCATCCGGACGCGGGTCCCGGAACTGGTACCCGACGTGGAGGTGGTGGGCGACCCCGTGCGGCGGCTGCCGCACGTGGTCACGTTCTCCTGTCTCTATGTCGACGGGGAGACACTTCTCCACGAGCTGGACCGGGCCGGCTTCTCCGTCTCCTCCGGCTCGTCGTGCACGAGCAGCACGCTGATCCCGAGCCACGTGCTGCGGGCGATGGGCGTGCTGTCGGAGGGCAACGTCCGGGTGTCGCTCCCGCCGTCCGGCACGTCGGAGGAGGACGTGGACCGCTTCCTGGAGGTGCTGCCGGGCCTGGTGGCGGGTGTACGGGAGCGGTACGGGGCGCCGGTGTCGCCCTCGTCCGCGCCTTCGCCGGGGGCGTCGGAGTCCCTCGTGGTCGACGCGCTCGGCCGGCGCTGCCCGATCCCGGTGATCGAACTGGCGAAGGTCATCGGCGACGTGCCGGTGGGCGGCACGGTCACGGTCCTCTCCGACGACGAGGCGGCCCGACTGGACATCCCGGCGTGGTGCGGGATGCGGGGGCAGGAGTACGTGGGGGAACAGGGGGCGGAGCGGGGCGTGGCGTACGTGGTGCGACGGGTGTCGTAGGGCCTGTGGCAAGCGTGTCCCCCGGCGCTCCGTCCCTGACCGCGCCGGCATGGGCCAGGTCGACGCCCTGGGGCCCACCGGTCGTGGACCGGTGGGCCCTGCATTCAGTTCCCGGTCAGTGGGCGAGGTAGCCGCGGAAGGTGTTGCTGGCGTAGTCCATGGACAGGCTGTACCGGGTGCCGTCCCGGACATCGGTGGCGATCACGCGCCACTTGTTCAGGTCGCTCGACTTGTAGAACGTCTTCCACGAGTTGCACGTCGTACCGCCTGAACTGGGGTGGAAGCACACTCGCACGAACAGCGGGTTGGCGTTGCCCCAGCTGGTGATCTTCAGGTTGATGTCATTGCACCGTGACGTGGTGGTGTAGGGGCCGAAGCGGTGCTCCGCTTCGTCCTGCCCCATGTCGAAGGTCCGGCTGATCGCGCCGCCGTAGCAGGTCGCGGCGCTCGCGGGGGTGCTGCTGCCCAGCACCCCCGCGCTCGCGAGTGTGAACGCCGCCGTGAGCGTGGCGGCCGCTTTGCGTACTGTATGTCCGGACATGGGTGTCCCCCTGATCTCGTCGAAAGGCCGGTCCGACGCATGAGATTCCCCGGCGTTGAGCCCTCATTTATCGCGTCTTGACTTCGGGCTTCTACGATCGCCCGGCGACGGTGTCCGACCAACACCGTTGCGCTGCAGAGCAAAAGCGCACTTCAAGGGGGAGGAACGGGATGCTCCGCATTCATTTCAGCGACGCGGACCTGGGCAGAACCAGACTCGCGTCAGCCCCGGACCCGTTCTGGGAGATCGCGTCCAGCCTGCACCGGTTCCAGTCGAGGAAAGGGCGCTGGGCGTACGCCGACTGGTATCGCACGGCACGGCGGCGGCTGCGGGAGGAGAGGCTGGAGCGCCTCGTGCGCGACGTGCTCCTGCCGCTGTATCCCCGGGCCGCGTATTTCCCCGACTTCCTGACTCCGGCCCAGGGCAGGGGCGAATGGAAGGCGGGAGCGGAGTCGATCCTGGCCACGTCCGGGCGGCGGGTGCTGGAGGAGGTGGCCCTCCTCGACCGGGCCGTCGGGGCTCCCTCGTGGGCCGGGCAGCTGGCCGGGCCCGAGGCGCGCAAGGAGTTCATGGGGATGCTGCGCACCTACTACGAGGCGGTCGTCGCCCCCTATGAGGAGGAGGTGCGGGCACGCGTGGAGGCCGAGCGGGCCGCACGCTGCCGCGGGCTCCTCGACGGGGGTGTCGAGGGCATGCTCGCGAGCCTCGGCCCCATGATGCGCTGGCGCCCGCCCGTCCTGGAGGTCGCCTATCCCAAGCAGGCCGAGGACCGGGACCTGTATCTGAACGGCCGCGGGCTCACGCTCGTCCCCTCGTACTTCAACTGGGGCGAGCCGGTCGCCTTCGCGGACCCCGAACTGCCGCCCGTCCTCTGGTACTCGCTGCTCCACGAACCGGCCGCCCCGAGCGACCCCGGTGACGCCGACGCACCGGGGCGGTCCTTGACCAACCTGCTCGGCCGGGCCCGCGCGATCGCCCTGCACGCCGCGTCGAGCGGTGCGACAACCGGTGAGATCGCGCAGGCCGCCGGCGTCTCGGCGTCCGCCGCGAGCAGACACGCCACCGCGCTGCGCGACGCGGGTCTCATCACCACGATCCGCAACGGCCCCTCAGTGCTGCACACCCTCACGCCCACCGGCGCGTCCGTGCTCCGGGCGGCCACCCGGCCCCGGCGCCCGGACTGAGGCATTCACCACGCGCACTCGCACCACACCGGGGCCGCGCCGACGACAGCCGTGTCCGCGCGAACCGCACAGTGGGAAGGGCGGGTGGGGAACAAGGCGCCGCGGGCGCCGCCCACCCCGCCCCCGCCCGGGGTCAGGAGAGGTGCTTGTGGACCTCCGACGCCGCCTCGTCCCCGTACGCCTTCGTGAACCGCTCCATGAAGTGCGCGCGCCGCAGCGTGTACTCCTGCGTGCCCAGCGTCTCGATCACCAGCGTCGCCAGCATGCAGCCCACCTGCGCCGCCCGCTCCAGGCCCACGCCCCACGAGAGGCCGGAGAGGAAGCCCGCGCGGAACGCGTCGCCGACGCCGGTCGGGTCGACCTTGGCCTCCTCGTCGGGGCAGCCGACCTCGATCGGGTCCATGCCGGTGGACTCGATGCGGACGCCGCGCGCGCCGAGCGTGGTGACGCGGTGGCCGACCCGGCCGAGGATCTCGTCGTCGCTCCAGCCGGTCTTGGACTCGATGAGCCCCTTCTCGTACTCGTTCGAGAACAGGTACGCCGCGCCGTCCAGCAGTATGCGGATCTCGTCGCCGCTCATCCGGGCGATCTGCTGCGAGAAGTCCGCGGCGAACGGGATGCCCCGTGAACGGCACTCCTCGGTGTGGCGCAGCATCGCCTCCGGGTCGTCCGCGCCGATCAGGACGAGGTCGAGGCCGCCGACGCGGTCCGCGACCGACTTGAGCTCGATCTGGCGGGCCTCGCTCATCGCGCCCGTGTAGAAGGAGCCGATCTGGTTGTGGTCGGAGTCCGTGGTGCACACGAAGCGGGCGGTGTGCAGGACCTCCGAGATTCGGACGGACGCCGTGTCGACGCCGTGGCGGTCGAGCCAGGCGCGGTACTCGTCGAAGTCGGCGCCCGCCGCGCCGACCAGGACCGGGGCGGTGCCCAGCTGGCCCATGCCGAAGCAGATGTTCGCCCCGACCCCGCCGCGCCGCACATCGAGCGTGTCGACGAGGAAGGAGAGGGAGACCGTGTGCAGCTGGTCCGCGACCAACTGGTCGGCGAAGCGGCCGGGGAAGGTCATGAGGTGGTCGGTGGCGATGGAGCCGGTGACTGCGATACGCACGGTGAGGCGCTCCTGAGGCGGTTTGGCAGTGACAGTTCACGCTACCGGGTCATGCGCCCCCGACAAATACGGAAACTACCCGATAGTAGGGCTTTTTTCCTGGACTCCCAGGTGCATACCGTGCGGCTATGACGATGCACAGCGCCGCGCTCGAGCCGCTCCTGCGGCCCGATCCCCGGGAATCCGAGATCAGTCTGGCCCAGCTTCGCGGCGACTGCGCCCGAATGGCTCCACACTGGGTGGTACCGGCGGCCGCGGTGGCCGTGCCCGTTTCCCCCTCCCTGATCCACGGTGTCGTGGTGCCGCCCGCCTCCGCGCGGCTGGTGGACGCGATGTCCGACTACGGCTACTGACGCGGCGCACCGCCGCCCGGGCCGAGAAGACCCGGCCGAGAAGGAGGGAACCAGGCGCCCCTCCGCTCCGTCCCACCCGTGTCCTCCGCAGCAGGAGGCACGAGACAAGGAGCGATGCGGTGAGCAGCACGGAGAACACGCAGGAGACTCCCCGCCGTCGGCGTTCCCCGCTGGTCGTCGCCTCGGTGGCGGCCGCGGTGCTGGTGACCGGCGGTGGCGGTGCGTACTTCGCGACCTCCGGCTTCGGCGGCGGTGACAGCGGCGAGGGCGTCGGGGCCGCGGACGGCAAGGGCGGTCCGGGCGACGGGAAGAATCCGCCGCTGCTCGCGCTGGACACCGGTGGGTCCGTGACGGACGGCGGCGGCATCGCGCCGGGCGAGCCCGACCCGACCGGGGGCGGCGTCGTCTACCGGGCGAAGGGCGATCTGCCGCAGGGCCCGGAGCGTGCGGCCGTGCACCGGGCGACGGGGTCGGTCACCGCGGCCGAGGTGACCCGGCTGGCGAAGGCGCTGGGCCTGTCGGGCGCGCCCCGGCTGGAGGGTCCCGCGTGGAAGGTCGGCCCGTCCAAGGACGGGCAGGGTCCGACGCTGCAGGTGAACAAGGACGCTCCGGGCATCTGGACGTTCGCCAGGTACCTCGCGTCGCCCGGCGGTGACAACTGTCTGAAGGGCAAGGCGTGTCCGTCGGGCGGGGCGGGCGAGCCGGGCCCGGCTGTGAGCGAGGCGGAGGCCAGGAACGCCGCGGCCCCGGTGCTCGACGCGGTCGGTCAGGGTGACGCCGCGCTGGACGCGGGCCAGTTGATGGGCGCCGTACGCGTGGTGAACGCGAACCCGGTGGTGGGCGGTCTGCCGACGTACGGCTGGTCGACCGGTGTCCAGGTGGGTGCGGACGGCACCGTCGTCGGCGGCAGCGGCCGGCTCAAGGAGCCGGTGAAGGGCGACACGTACCCCGTGGTCTCCGCCGACGAGGCGGTCGAGCAGCTGAACGAGGCCGGCAAGGACACCGGCCGGGTGCGGATCGGCGGGTGCGCCACGCCGGTGCCGCACGGGGAGGTGCCGCACAAGGACGACCTGCGGCCCGAGACGCCGTGCGAGCCCGAGGGCTCCCCCGCGGCGCCGGAACGGCTGACGATCGGCAAGGCCGTCTTCGGGCTCTCCGCGCAGTTCGTGGACGGGCGGCAGGCGCTGGTGCCCTCGTGGCTGTTCGAGGTGACGGCGAAGGACGGCGACCGGCCGTTCACGGTGACGCACACGGCGGTGGAGAAGCGGTTCCTCAAGAGCAGCGAGCCGCCGGCGAAGGACCTCACCCCGTCCGAGCCGTCGAAGGACCCGGCCGGGCAGGAGGGCCCCGGGCCGGTCTCGTACAGCGTCGACGGGCGGACGCTGACCGTCACCTTCTGGGGCGGCGTGTGCAGCGAGTACGAGGCGAAGGCGACCGAGACGGGCGACCGGGTGAAGGTGCGGATCGTGGAGACGAATCCGGACCCGGAGCGGGTCTGCATCATGATCGCCAAGGAGCTGACGGAGTCCGTGACCCTGGACGAGCCGCTGGGCGGCCGTGAGGTCGTCGGCGCGGACGGCGAGCCGCTGCCGCGCAAGGGGTAGTCCCCGCGCTGCTCACGTCGAAGGCGGCGGACCCGGTTCCGGGTCCGCCGCCTTCGGCGTGAGCAGCCGGGCTCCTAGCTGAAGGAGTCGCCGCAGGCGCAGGAACCCGTGGCGTTCGGGTTGTCGATGGTGAAGCCCTGCTTCTCGATGGTGTCGACGAAGTCGATGGAGGCGCCGCCCAGGTACGGGGCGCTCATCCGGTCGGTGACGACCTTGACGCCGTCGAAGTCCTTCACGACGTCGCCGTCGAGGGAGCGCTCGTCGAAGAACAGCTGGTAACGCAGGCCGGAGCAGCCGCCGGGCTGAACCGCGACGCGCAGCGCCAGGTCGTCCCGGCCTTCCTGGTCCAGCAGGGCCTTGACCTTGGCCGCGGCGGCGTCGGACAGGAGGATGCCGTCGCTCACGGTGGTGGTCTCGTCCGATACGGACATCTGCTTCTCTCCCGGGTTGTGCGGACTGCTTGCCGACGGTGCAACCGGCATGGCCGCGGATTCATTCCGGGCCGGCCCGTCTTTGCGCTTCGTGTCTCTTCATGCTCGCACACCGGGCCCAACTGCGGCACCGGCCTGTGGACAGGGGGTGCGTCACATCGACGCTATGGACATCGTCAAAGTGACGTGAAGCGGTTATGATAGATAGCGTCAAATAGACGAGAAGTGCTCAGCCAGACGAAGAAAGGGTGCGTGTCGTGACCACCGCCCAAACCCGCCCCGAGCTCGATGTTCAGCCGACTCCGCTCGCCCTTCTGCTGCTCGGCCGTGAGGCCGACCCGCGGAGCGAGCGCGGCGTGGAGTGCCCCGGCGACCTCCCCTCGCCGTCCGACCCGGACCTGGTGGAGCGCGCCCGCGCGGCCAAGGAGAAGCTCGGGCAGAAGGTCTTCGTCCTGGGCCACCACTACCAGCGTGACGAGGTCATCCAGTTCGCCGACGTCACCGGTGACTCCTTCAAGCTGGCGAAGGACGCCGCGGCCCGGCCCGAGGCCGAGTACATCGTCTTCTGCGGTGTGCACTTCATGGCCGAGTCCGCGGACATCCTGACGTCCGACGACCAGAAGGTCGTGCTCCCCGACCTCGCGGCCGGCTGTTCGATGGCCGACATGGCCACGGCCGAGCAGGTCGCCGAGTGCTGGGACGTGCTGACCGAGGCCGGCGTCGCCGAGCAGGTCGTCCCCGTCTCGTACATGAACTCCTCCGCGGACATCAAGGCCTTCACCGGCAAGCACGGCGGCACGATCTGTACGTCGTCGAACGCCAAGCGCGCGCTGGACTGGGCCTTCGAGCAGGGCGAGAAGGTCCTCTTCCTGCCGGACCAGCACCTGGGCCGCAACACCGCCGTCCGCGACATGGGCATGTCCCTCGAGGACTGCGTGCTCTACAACCCGCACAAGCCGAACGGCGGGCTGAGCGCAGAGGAGCTGCGCGCCGCCAAGATGATCCTGTGGCGCGGCCACTGCTCGGTGCACGGCCGGTTCTCGCTGGACTCGGTCAACGACGTGCGTGAGCGCATCCCGGGCGTGAACGTCCTGGTGCACCCCGAGTGCCGGCACGAGGTCGTCGCCGCCGCGGACTACGTGGGCTCGACCGAGTACATCATCAACACGCTGGAGGCGGCCCCGGCCGGCTCCAAGTGGGCGATCGGCACCGAGCTGAACCTGGTCCGCCGCCTGGCGAACCGTTTCGCCGACCAGGACAAGGAGATCGTCTTCCTCGACAAGACGGTCTGCTTCTGCTCGACGATGAACCGCATCGACCTGCCGCACCTGGTGTGGGCTCTGGAGTCGCTGGCCGAGGGGAACCTGGTCAACCGGATCGAGGTCGACAAGGAGACGGAGAGCTTCGCGAAGCTCGCCCTGGAGCGGATGCTGGCCCTGCCGTAGCCGTTGCCGTACGCGAAAGGGGCGCTCCGCCGGACGGCGGGGCGCCCCTTTCGCGGCTCACTCGGTCCTCGGCCGGACCAGTCCCGACTCGTACGCCGTGACCACCAGCTGGGCGCGGTCGCGGGCGCCCAGTTTGGCCATGGCACGGTTCACATGGGTCTTCACGGTCAGCGGGCTGACCGCGAGCTGCTCGGCGATCTCGTCGTTGGAACGGCCGCCCGCGACCAGCACCAGCACCTCGCGTTCGCGGACGGTGAGCACCGACAGCCGCTGCGAGCCGTCCCCCGCCCGCCGGTCGTCCGCGGTGCCGCCCTGCGCGAGGAACGTGGCGATGAGGCCCTTGGTCGCCGCCGGTGACAACAGTGCCTCGCCCGCGGCGGCGACACGGATCGCGTTCAGCAGCTCGTCGGGCTCCGCGCCCTTGCCCAGGAAGCCGGACGCCCCGGCGCGCAGCGACTGCACGACGTACTCGTCCACCTCGAAGGTGGTCAGCATGACGATCCGTACGTGCGACAGATCCGGGTCCGCGCTGATCGTCCGGGTGGCGGCGAGGCCGTCCGTGCCGGGCATCCGGATGTCCATCAGGACCACGTCGGCCCGCTCCGAACGGGCCAGCGCCACCGCCTGCGTCCCGTCGGCCGCCTCCCCCACGACCTCCATGTCCGGCTCCGAGTCCACCAGGACCCGGAACGCGCTGCGCAGCAGCGCCTGGTCGTCGGCGAGCAGCACCCTGATCGTCATGTGTCCTCCCCCGCACGCGCCGGCCGCGTCTGCAGCGGCAGTATCGCCTGCACCCGGAAGCCGCCTCCGTACCGGGGCCCGGCGGTCAGGGTGCCGCCGAGGGCGCTGACACGTTCCCGCATGCCGATCAGGCCGTGGCCGCCGCCGGACGGGCCCGGCGTCTGCGCCTGCGCGTCCGCCTTCGCTTCCGCGGCGCCGTTGTCGATGACGGTGATCTCCAGCCGCGAGCCGACCCGTACGACGCTCACCTCGGCCTTGGCGTCCGGCCCCGCGTGCTTCTGCGCATTGGTCAGCGCCTCCTGGATGATCCGGTACGCGGCGAGGTCGACGGCCGCGGGCGGCGTCCCGCCGTCGTCGGCACGGGCCACCTCGACGGGCAGGCCGGCCTGACGGAACCGGGTGACCAGCTCGTCGAGCACCCCGAGGCCCGGCGCCGGCTCGGTGGGCGCCTCCGGGTCCCCGGACTGGCGCAGCAGCCCGACGGTGGCCCGCAGCTCGTTCAGCGCGGACCGGCTCGCCTCCCGTACGTGCGCGAGCGCCTCCTTGGCCTGGTCCGGCCGCTTGTCCATGACGTGGGCGGCGACCCCGGCCTGCACATTGACCAGCGCGATGTGGTGCGCGACGACGTCGTGCAGATCGCGGGCGATCCGCAGCCGCTCCTCCGCGACCCGCCGCCCGGCCTCCTCCTCACGGGTCCGCTCCGCACGCTCGGCCCGCTCCCGGATGGCGTCGACGAAGGCACGGCGGCTGCGCACCGCGTCACCGGCGGCGGCCGCCATGCCGGTCCAGGCGAAGATGCCCAGGTTCTCCTGCGTGTACCAGGGGCTCGCCCCGAAGAACATCGCCGAGCCCGTCAGCACGGCCATCGTCACGAGGCCGACCCGCCAGGTGGTCGGCCGGTCGGTGCGGGCGGCGAGGGTGAAGAGGGCGATCACCGCGGCCATCGCGACGGGCGCCGCCGGATCGCCGGTCACCAGCTCGACGACGGACACCGCGCCGGTGACCAGCAGCACGCCCCTCGGCTCCCGCCGCCGGAACACCAGCGCGGCCGCCGCGACCACTATCAGCACGAGGCTGCGCACGTCGGGGGTGCGGGTGCCGAAGGTGGGGCCGTGCGGCCCGTGCGGGTCGGCGAACGACCCGGCGACCATGCAGACGAGGGCGGCGAACGCGAGGGCGCCGTCGAAGGCCGGCGGGTGCGCGCGCAGCCACGTGCGGGTGCGGTCGTACCGGGCGGCGAGTGGGGTCACGGGGGGCAACGTTACGCGCGACGGGGGCGGGCGTGGCCGCTGCGCGGGGCCTGTTCCCCTACCCGCCCCTTCCCGTAACCGGGCTCTGCCCGGACCCGCGCCTCAAACGCCGGCGAGGCTGGTTTCGCGGAGCGAAATCCAGCCCGGCCCGGGGGCACTCCCCCTACGGCCTGGCGGCGTGGGAGGTGCCCCCACACACGGCCGCCAGGCCGTAGGGGGAGTTCGAGGCCACCGCGCGAAGCGCGGTACCGGGCACGGGCGGAGCCCGGACCGCCGCCCGGAGGGCGGTGCGGGCCACACGCGGAGCCCGGGCCGCCGCCCGGAGGGCGGTGCGGGCCACACGCGGAGCCCGGGCCGCCGCCCGGAGGGCGATGCGGGGTCCGTGGCCTGCCCCGCCACGCGGCGGAGCCGCACATCGGTACAGCGGAAAGAGGCGGGGTGGGGAACAGCCCGCCTCTTGGCGCGTCAGTCGGGTAGAGGCGTGTCCGGGGCCGGGATCAGGCCGTTGTCGCCGAGGAGTTCACGGACCTCCTCCAGCGTCGCCTCCGACGCCGGGAGGATGAGCTCGGACGGTTCCAGCGAATCGTCCGGCAGCGGCTCCCCCAGATCGCGGACCTTCTCCAGCAGCGCGTGCAGGGTCTGGCGGAAGCCGGTCCCGTCGCCGCTCTCCATCTCCGCGAGCAGTTCGTCGTCGAGCTTGTTCAGCTCCGGGAGGTGGCTCTCCGCCACCTCCAGCTGACCCTCCCCCATGATCCGTACGATCATGACGAGTCCTTACTCTCCGTCCGTACCGTTCCTGCCGGCCGTCACTGCTTGTCGAACTTGTGCGGGCTGCTCTGCGACTGCGGCTGCGTGGCATCCGTGGAACCACCGGCGCCGCCCTCGATCGCCTGCTGCGGCGCCGGGCCGCCGGCCAGCTCCGCCTTCATGCGCTGAAGCTCCAGCTCGACGTCCGTACCGCCGGAGAGCCGGTCCAGTTCCGCCTGGATGTCGTCCTTCGCCAGGCCGGACTGGTCGTCGAGCGCGCCGGAGGCAAGGAGTTCGTCGATCGCGCCGGCCCGCGCCTGGAGCTGCGCGGTCTTGTCCTCGGCGCGCTGGATGGCGACGCCGACGTCGCTCATCTCCTCCGAGATGCCGGAGAAGGACTCCGCGATCCGGGTCTGCGCCTGCGCCGCCGTGTAGGTGGCCTTGATGGTCTCCTTCTTGGTGCGGAAGGCGTCGACCTTGGCCTGCAGCCGCTGCGCGGCGAGCGTCAGCTTCTCCTCCTCGCCCTGGAGGGTCTGGTGCTGCGTCTCGAGGTCGGTGACCTGCTGCTGCAGCGCGGCACGGCGGGAGAGTGCCTCGCGAGCCAGGTCCTCACGGCCGAGCGCCAGCGCCTTGCGGCCCTGGTCCTCGAGCTTGGAGGACTGTCCCTGGAGCTGGTTCAGCTGCAGCTCGAGGCGCTTGCGGGAGGTCGCCACGTCGGCGACGCCACGGCGGACCTTCTGCAGCAGCTCCAGCTGCTTCTGGTAGGAGTAATCGAGGGTCTCGCGCGGATCCTCGGCCCTGTCGAGGGCCTTGTTCGCCTTCGCGCGGAAGATCATCCCCATACGCTTCATGACACCGCTCATGGGCTTCGCGCGCCCCCTTCTGACGGACTACGGCTTCAGCACTCCAACTAGAACCCAGCGTACGGGCCCTGCATCCATTACCGCACTGTTCGAGCGCGGATGCGCTCATCCCCAAGGACGACTGCGGACGGCTCCGATCCGGCGCAAGGAGTAGGTGACCGTCAGGGAAGCTGTGCCTGTCGCCCGTTCTGTCCGATACGGACACACGCCGTTGCGGGATCGTTCCCCTCCGGGGTGGGGTCCATGCCCCGCAACCCGTACCCTTGGGTTTTGTGTTCCGTAGCCGTTCCAACGAAGAGAAGGCCCCCACCGCGAAGGTGACGGCGGACCTCTCCAAGCAGCCCCGCGACCCCGAGGCCCCCAAGGGGCGCCCGACGCCGAAGCGCAGTGAGGCCCAGGGCCAGCGCCGCCGTGCGTCCAGCGGCGCTCCGCTGGACCGCAAGGCGGCGATGAAGCGACAGCGCGAGGCCCGCCGTGCGGACCTGGCCAAGCAGCGCCAGGCCCTCGCCAGCGGTGACGAGCGCTATCTGCCGGCCCGTGACAAGGGTCCGGTGCGGCGCTTCGTCCGCGACTTCGTCGACTCCCGCTTCTGCGTGGCCGAGTTCTTCCTGCCGCTGGCGGTGCTGATCCTCGTGCTGAGCATGGTCCGGGTCGCCCAGCTGCAGAACATCGCGCTGCTGCTCTGGCTCGGCGTGATCGTGATGATCGTCATCGACTCGGTCGGTCTCTCCATCCGCCTGAAGAAGCAGCTGCGCGAGCGCTTCCCGAACGAGCCGAAGCGCGGCGCCGTGGCCTACGGCCTGATGCGCACGCTGCAGATGCGTCGGCTGCGGCTGCCGAAGCCGCAGGTCAAGCGCGGAGAGCGGCCCTGAGCGCCGATTCCTCGCAGGCCGGCGGCTTCACCCCGGAGGCGTCCGCGAACTGGCTCGCCGGTGCGGGCGGACTGCGCAACACCGTCCGTCAGGAACTCGTGGCCCGTCAGCTCGAGGAGCAGATCACCTCGCGCTATCCCGTCGGCCAGCGGCTGCGCGTGCTCGACGTCGGCATGGGCCAGGGCACGCAGGCCCTGCGGCTGGCACGCGCCGGGCACACGGTCACCGGCCTGGAGTCCGACCCCGTGATGCTGAAGGCCGCCCGTGACGCCCTGGCGGGGGAACCGGCCGGCATCAGGGAGCGCGTCCGGCTCGTGGAGGGCGACGGCCGGGACACCGGTGTGCACTTCCTGCCCGGCAGCTTCGACGTGGTGCTCTGCCACGGCGTACTGATGTACGTCGAGGAGCCGGACGGCCTGCTCGCCGGCCTGGCCCGGATGCTCGCGCCCGGCGGGCTGCTGTCGCTGCTCGTACGCAACGGCGACGCGCTCGCCATGCGGCCCGCGGCGGCCGGGAACTGGCAGTCGGCGATGGAGGCCTTCGACACGAACGTCTACACCAACCGGCTCGGGGTGCGGGTGCGGGCCGACCGGCTCGAGGCGCTGACCGCCACCCTCGCCGGGATCGCCGCGCCGCTGCACGCCTGGTACGGGGTGCGCGTCTTCACGGACCACGTCGGCAACGATGTCGAGCTCCCCGCCGCGGACGAACTGCAGCAGGTCCTGGCCCTGGAGGACCGCGCCGGCCGCACGGACCCGTACCGGGGCGTGGCCGCGCTGCTGCACCTGTGCGGAGTGCGCCGGGTCTGACGGGCTCGGCCGGTCCCGACGCCCCTGATCGGCGGCGTACCGCAGGCACCGACCGGAGGGCGAAAGGGATACTCCGGGCATGGACGCATCCCCCCGTTCCCACCGCCCGGGTCGGCGGGCTGGAACTTGCCCCCTTGTCGGGGCTCCGTCCCGAACCCCGCGCCTCGAACACCGGCGAGGCTTGAGTTGCCCGGCGGGCTGGATTGCCGACGCAGCGGCACATCGAGCCCGGTCGGCGTTTGAGGCCACCGCGCGGAGCGCGGGACGGGGTCCGGGGCCTGCCCCGGTTCGGGAAGGGGCGGGGAGGAAACAAGCCTGCCGCAGGCGCCACCCGCCCCGCCCCGCCGTCCGCGTCAGGACTCGTGGAGGCTCATCGGGCCGTAGATCTTGGCGCCGTCCTCGGAGAGGACGACCTGGTCCGCGCCGCCCTCCTGGAGTTCCCGCCAGTGCTCGCCGATCCAGGACTCCGCGTCGCCCTGCGTCGTGAACTCCTCCGGCTCCACCGCCGGCGGCACCTCCGTACCGTCGGACTTCTCGAACCGCCACGTCCACGCCATGTGCGCCTCCCACGTCCCTAGGGCAAGCTGATCAGTTGCTGCTCGCAGCGTAGCCGGGCGCGCACCGCCCGGGGCGAGACGGCAGGATCAGAGGCGTGGAACTGACTCTGCTCGGCACCGGCGCGCCCGCCGGACTCCCCCGGCCCGACTGCCCGTGCGCCGTGTGCGCGACCGCCCGCGGGCCCGAGGCGCGGGCCGCGACCGCGTTGCTCGTGGACGGCGCGCTGCTTCTCGACCTGACTCCGGGGGCCGCGCTGGCCGCCGCCCGCGCGGGGCATTCGCTCGTGGGCGTACGGCAGGTGCTGCTGACGCACCCTCATGACGGGCCTCCGGTGGATCTGCCGGCCGGGCTGCCGACGGCGGGGAGGGTCCCGGACGGCCGGGAGTTGACGCTGATCAGCGGGCACCGGGTGCGGGCGCTGCCGATGGACCATCCGGGCACGGGGTACGAGGTGACGTCCCCGGACGGCGACCGGCTGCTGTATCTGCCGCCGGGCGCGGCCCCGGCCGGGCTCGCGGAGGGGCTGGCGGCGTACGAGATGGTCGTGGCCGACGTCGTGGGCCGCCCGGACGGGATCGCCCGGCTGCGGGCGTCGGGCGCGATCGGGGCGACGACGGACGTGGTCGCCGTGCACCTGGACCACGACGCCCCCGGCGGCCCGGAGCTGACCCGCCGTCTGGCGGCGGCGGGCGCCCGTGCCGTGCCGGACGGGACGACGCTGATCGTCGGCGAGTACCACGCGGTGCCGGACGTGCCCCGGCGGACGCTGGTGACGGGCGGGGCGCGTTCGGGGAAGTCGCTGGAGGCGGAGCGGCGGCTGGACGCGTTCCCGGACGTGTTGTACGTCGCGACGGGCGGCGGCCGGGACGGCGACCCCGAGTGGACGGCCAGGGTCGCCGCGCACCGTGAGCGGCGGCCCGGTTCGTGGCGTACGGCGGAGACGTGCGACCTGGTGCCCGTACTGGCGGAGGACGGGCCTCCGGTCCTGATCGACTGTCTGTCGCTGTGGCTGACGGACGCGATGGACAAGGCGGGCGCCTGGGACGACGAGCGGTGGGCCGCCGAGGGCGAGCGGGCGCTGCGGGAACGGGTCGGCGAACTTCTCGCGGCGGTGCGGGCGACGCCCCGTACGGTCGTGGCGGTGACGAACGAGGTGGGTTCCGGGGTGGTCCCGGCCACCGCCTCCGGGCGGCGTTTCCGCGACGAACTGGGCCGGCTCAACTCGGCGTTCGCCGCCGAGTGCGAGCATGTGCTGCTGGTGGTCGCGGGCCAGGCCCTGGTACTGCGCGGCTGACCCGCGAACAGGCCGGTACCGCACGGCTGGGCCGCGCCCGGTGCCGGTACTGTTCGGCGAATGAGCAGGCTGAATCTCGACGACTTCTCCGATCTGATCGAGCGCCCGGACAGCGGCATGCGGCGTGACGCCGAGGAACGCCGGGAGCGGCTGGCCGTGCCGCCGGGGGCGCTGGGCCGCCTCGACGAGCTGGGCGAGTGGCTCGCCGCGGCCCAGGCGTCCGTGCCGGTCAAGGCGGTCGAGCAGCCGCGCGTACTGCTGTTCGCCGGTGACCACGGTGTCGCCGGGCTGGGTGTGTCCGCCCGGGAGCCGGGCAGCGCCCACCGGCTGGTGCGGGACGTGCTGGAGGGTGTGAGCCCGGTGGCGGTGCTGGCCCGCAGGCAGGGCGTGCCGGTGCGGATCGTCGACGCCGGTCTGGACTGCGACCCTGCGCTGCTGCCCGAGGAGGTGTCGCGGCACCGGGTGCGGCGCGGCAGCGGCCGTATCGACGTCGAGGACGCGCTCACCGCCGACGAGGTGGAGCAGGCCGTACGCCTCGGCATGGCGATCGCCGACGAGGAGGCCGACTCGGGGACCGATCTCGTCGTCCTCGGCGATCTGAGCGTCGGCGGTACGACTCCGGCGGCGACGCTGATCGCGGCGCTGTGCGGTACGGACGCCTCGGTGGTGACCGGGCGCGGCGGCGCCGGGATCGACGACCTGGCCTGGATGCGCAAGTGCGCGGCGGTCAGGGACGCGCTGCGGCGGGCCCGGCCGGTGCTGGGTGACCAGTTGGAGCTGCTGGCGACGGTCGGCGGCGCGGATCTGGCGGCGACGACCGGGTTCCTGCTGCAGAGCGCGGTGCGCCGGATGCCGGTGATTCTGGACGGCGTGGTGTCGGCGGCGTGCGCGCTGGTCGCGCAGCGGGCGGCCTTCAGGGCGCCGGACTGGTGGCTCGCGGGTCAGGTCAGCGGTGAGCCGGCGCAGGCCAAGGCGCTGGACCGGATGGCGCTCAACCCGCTGCTCGACCACGGTGTGACGGTCGGCGAGGGGGCGGGCGCGCTGCTGGCGCTGCCGATGGTGCAGGCGGCGGCCGCGCTGGCGGCGGAGCTCCCGGAGCGGCCCGCGCCGGAGCCTGCGGACGCGTCGGTGTCCGACGAGGCGTGACGCGCACCCGCCGGGAACGGCGGCGCGGTCACGGCCGGCGGGACGGCACCCGGTCCGGCGTCCCGCCGATCAGGTCCTGGAACGCCCGGCGCGGCCCCGCCCAGCGTCGGTCGTGCCGGATCGAACGCAGTCGCGCCCGCGCCCGGGCCTTGGGGCGGCGGCGGTAGAACCTGCGGGCCCAGTACGACTCGGGGCGGGCCAGGCGCAGCGCGCCGACGAGGGCCACCGCCGGCACGAGCACGCCGAGCAGGCCCATCCTCGCCTTGCCCTTGAGGAGGGCGATCACGGCGAAGAGCAGATTGCCGACGACCGTGAGGATCACCGCGGCGCGGTTCTGGCGTTCGTCCGGGGTCAGTTCGTCGACGCCGAGCGGGGACGAGCCGCTGAGGACCAGCATCGCGAGGGCGGACGCCAGCACGACGACCTCGACGCTCTGCCGGCCCTGCTCGGTCCAGTAGACGTCGTCCAGATGGACGATCAGGGCGAACTCGTCGAGTACCAGCCCCGCCCCCATCCCGAAGAGGACCGCGAACACGGCGGCGGCGACGCCGTGCCGGCCGCTCCCCACGGCGCCGAAGCCGCCGATCACGGTCAGGATGACGCCGGGCACCACATGGTGGATGTGCATCCCACCGGGGGTGACGTTCTTGAACGGCCCCCGGCCGGCCCTGATCAGCCTGGTGATCGTGCGGGTGAGCAGGAACGTGAGCACAAAAGAGGCCAGCGCGAGCAGCATCGGGAGCTTCCCCGGCTCCAGGATGTTGCGGTAGAACCAGTGACCCATGCCGCCCGCTTCCGTATCGCCTGATTTGCCCGCATTGCGCGTCATACGCAATTTACCGGCGCGCGGCGCGGGCTACCCTCGCGCGGTGACTCCTCCGACCGCTCCCCGGGCCCTCGCACACGGCATACGTTTCGCCTTCGGCACCCTGACCGTGCTCCCCGTCCACGTCACCCGCTGGGACCGCGGAGCCGCTCGCGCCGGGATGCTCTGCGCGCCGCTCGCGGGGCTCGTCGTCGGCCTGTGCGCGGCGGCCGCGGGCGGGCTGCTGACCCTGCTGGGTGCCGGGCCGCTGCTCGCCGCCACGGCCACCGCGGCGGTGCCGGCCGCCCTCACCCGGGGCCTGCACCTGGACGGGCTCGCCGACACGGCCGACGGCCTCGGCAGCGGCAGGCCCGCCGCGGACGCCCTGCGCATCATGAAGCAGTCCGACATCGGCCCGTTCGGCGTCATCACCCTGCTGTTCGTCCTCGTGGCGCAGGTCGCGGCGCTGGCGGAGCTGTACGGCCAGAGCTGGGCGGCCGGCGCGGCGGCGGCGGCCCTCAGCGGCGTCACGGCCCGGCTGGCCCTCACCCTCGCCTGCCGCCCCGGCGTCCCGGCGGCCCGCCCCGAGGGCCTCGGCGCGGCGGTCGCCGGCGCCGTCCCCGTGCCCGCCGCACTCGCCGTGACCGCCCTGACCGGCGTCTGCGCGGCGGCCTCCGGCGCGCTGTTCGGCCCGTACGCCGCCCTGCACCACGCCCTCGCGGCGGCGGCCGGCCTGCTGGCCGCCCACCTCCTGCTGCGCCACTGCGTGCGGCGCTTCGAAGGCGTGACGGGCGACGTGTTCGGCGCGCTCGCGGAGACGGCGGGAACGGTCACGCTGGTGGCGCTGGTGCTCGGCTGAGTTCCCGGCGCTCCTGATGTCGCCCGTACCGTGATCTCCCGGCAGGCAACCCCGGCGCACGCCAAGTGGTCCAACCCCCGTGCTCATTCGCTTCCGCGTTCCTCTTCTCGCCGCGGTGACCGCGGCGCTGCTCCCGCTCACCGGCTGCTCCGCCGAGGGCCCCCATCCGGTGTTCACCGAGCCGCTCGCCGCCCGGCCCGAGGCGGCCGTCCGAGTGACCCGGGACGAGGGCAGCGCGAGCTTCACGCAGACCGTGACGTACGGAACAGAACGCGGCGACGCCGTCCAGACGACCACCGGACGCCTCGACTTCACGGACAGCCGCGGTGCGGCGAACCGGAGTTGGCGTAGGCCGAAGAAGCTCCCGGCCGCCACGAGGGGAACTCTGCTCGGCCCCCCGCCGATGCACGGCCCGGTGGAGACGGAGGCGGCGATCACGGTCGACAAGCGGTTCGTGCACTACCGCCCGGGGCCGGCTCGCTACTGGCTCCGCTACGGCGCGGACCCCGGAAGCCCGCTGGACGGCTCCGACGAGATCCGGTCCCTCCGCGGCCGCGCGGCCGCCGTCGGGGGCACGCTCCTCGAGATCGCCGGTGGCGCCCGCGCCACGGCGGAGACGACCACTTTGGACGGCGGGCGCAGCTACCGTGCTCAGTTCCCGCTGTCCGACGCCTGGTTCCTGTTCCCCGAGCGCGTCAGGGCCGGGATGACGCAGGCGTGGCCCGCCGGCGCCGGCGCCTCCCCCGTCAGGATGACGCTCACGGTCGACGCGGCGGGCCGTATCACCGAAGCGGAGGCCGACGTCTCCGCCCTCGCCGACCGTGAGAACCGCGCCCTCTCCGGCGTGACCGGGGTGCGGATCCGGCTCGCTCTGAGCGGCTACGGCTCCTCCGAGCCCGAGATGCCCGGCCCGTCGGACACCGTGCTGGATCCGGCCGAGACCGTGGTGGCCATGCACTACGGCGGAGCGGAACCCGGCGACTGCCTGGACTTCGGCACCGGTGTCGGTTTCGACGGGATCGCCGTGCGCGTGGACTGCGGACAGCCCCACGCCGCGCGGGTCTACGCCCGCGAACCCATCGGCAATCTGGCATACGCGCCCGCAGCGGAGTCCGACGACATGGCCTCCGACCGGTGCGACCGGGCGTACCTCCGGGCCCCGGACCGCTGGACCGAAGAGGCCGTGGACGACGCGTTCTGGTTCGTCTACACGGGCGAGGAGGACTGGGGGGAGCCGGAGGCAGCCCTCACCTGCTACGTCCTGTCCCGTTGAGACCCACCGGTGTGCGCCCTGGGCGGGCGGACCACCGCCGCCGTGAGCCACGCGGGCGGCCGCGCGTAGGCTCTCCTCCCGTGTGAGGTGCCGATCCGCCTCGCCGGACCTTCAGAACTCAACGGAAGCGAGATTTCACCACCGTGACTGCTCTCACTCTCAGCACTGCAGGCGCTGCGACGCTGCGCGCCGACGCCCTCGTCGTCGGCGTGGCGAAGGGCGCCAAGGGCCCGGTCGTCGCGCCGGGCGCCGAGGCCGTGGACAAGGCGTTCGACGGCAAGCTCGCCTCCGTTCTGGAGACCCTCGGCGCCGGCGGTGGCGAGGGCGAGATCACCAAGCTCCCCGCGCCCTCCGGCATCAAGGCCACGATCGTGCTCGCGGTCGGCCTCGGCGCCGCGCCCGAGGACGACGACGCGTACGGCACCGAGGCGCTCCGCCGTGCCGCCGGCTCCGCCGCGCGTGCGCTGGCCGGCTCCAAGAAGGCCGCCTTCGCGCTGCCCATGGAGTCCGTCGAGGACGCGGAGGCCGTCGCCGAGGGCGCGCTGCTCGGCGCGTACGCCTTCACCGCGTACCAGGAGAACGGCAACGGCTCCAAGAAGCCGCTCGCCGAGGTCGCCCTGCTGGGGGCCAAGCCCCGGGACAAGGCGTTCAAGGCCGCCGCGGAGCGCGCCGTCGCGCTCGCCGAGGAGATCAACCGCGCGCGCGACCTGGTCAACACCCCGCCGAACGACCTCACCCCCGAGGCCTTCGCCGCCGTGGCGACCGCCGCCGGCAAGGAGCACGGGGTCAAGGTGCAGGTGCTCGACGAGAAGGCGCTGGCCAAGGGCGGCTTCGGCGGCATCCTCGGCGTCGGCCAGGGCTCGCAGAACCCGCCGCGCCTGGTGAAGCTGTCCTACACCCACTCCAAGGGCGCCAAGACGCTCGCGCTGGTGGGCAAGGGCATCACCTACGACTCGGGCGGCATCTCCCTCAAGCCGGCCGGCCACAACGAGACGATGAAGTGCGACATGAGCGGCGCGGCCGCCGTGTTCGCCGCCGTCGTCGCCGCCGCCCGGCTGGGCCTCGAGGTCAACGTCACCGGCTGGCTGGCGCTCGCCGAGAACATGCCGTCCGGCAGCGCCATCCGCCCGGGTGACGTCCTGCGCATGTACAGCGGCAAGACGGTCGAGGTGCTCAACACCGACGCCGAAGGCCGCCTGGTGCTCGCGGACGCGCTGACGAAGGCGTCGGAGGAGAACCCGGACGCGATCGTCGACGTGGCGACGCTCACCGGCGCGATGGTGCTGGCGCTGGGCAACCGTACGTTCGGCATCATGGCGAACGACGACGCCTTCCGTACCGCGATCCACGAGATCGCCGACGAGGTCGGCGAGGCGTCCTGGCCGATGCCGCTCCCCGCCGACCTGCGCAAGGGCATGGAGTCCCCGACCGCCGACATGGCGAACATGGGTGAGCGGATGGGCGGCGGCCTGGTCGCCGGCCTGTTCCTGAAGGAGTTCGTCGGCGAGGGCATCACCTGGGCGCACCTGGACATCGCGGGCCCCGCGTACCACGAGGGCGCGCCGTTCGGCTACACGCCGAAGGGCGGCACGGGTTCGTCGGTCCGCACGCTGGTGAAGCTGGCGGAGCGGACGGCCGCGGGCGACCTGGGCTAGCGGAAGCCGGCCCTCCCGCCCCTTCCGCCCCGGACCCGTCACCGCGCTTCGCGCGGTGGCCTCGATCGCCGGACGGGCTCCAAAGGAGTCCCGTCGGCGGTCGAGGCGCGGGGTTCGGGGCGGAGCCCCGGGAACAGGGCCGGGCGGAGCCCGGTTGGGGGAAGGGGCGGGGTGGGGAAGCGGCTCCGCGCAGCGACCCCTCGTACCCCCCGGTAACCGCGCAACGCGCTCAAGCTCACCATCTCAAGCTACGGCCCCGCGTCCCGCCTCCCGTCAACAAGTGCGAAGATGGGTTCCCGGCAGGACAGGGCCCCCACCACAGGGCCGAAGAATCAGCGGCCGAACACCAGCCGACCGGCCGGTCATCTCCCGAGACGGGGGCCCGGCGAACGGCGCACATGCATGGAGGACGTGACGTGGCGAACGACGCCAGCACCGTTTTCGACCTAGTGATCCTCGGCGGTGGTAGCGGCGGTTACGCTGCGGCGCTGCGCGGAGCTCAGCTGGGCCTGGACGTCGCACTGATCGAGAAGAACAAGCTGGGCGGCACCTGCCTGCACAACGGTTGCATCCCCACGAAGGCTCTGCTGCACGCCGGCGAGATCGCCGACCAGGCCCGTGAGGCCGACCAGTTCGGTGTCAAGACCTCTTTCGAGGGCATCGACATCGCGGGCGTCCACAAGTACAAGGACGAGGTCGTCTCCGGCCTCTACAAGGGGCTGCAGGGTCTGGTCGCCTCCCGCAAGGTGACCTACATCGAGGGTGAGGGCCGGCTGTCCTCGCCGACCTCCGTCGACGTGAACGGCCGCCGCGTGCAGGGCCGCCACGTCCTGCTGGCGACCGGTTCCGTGCCGAAGTCGCTGCCGGGCCTGGAGATCGACGGCAACCGCATCATCTCCTCCGACCACGCGCTGACGCTGGACCGCGTCCCGCAGTCGGCGATCATCCTGGGCGGCGGCGTCATCGGCGTCGAGTTCGCCTCCGCGTGGAAGTCCTTCGGCACCGACGTCACGATCGTCGAGGGCCTCAAGCACCTGGTCCCGGTCGAGGACGAGAACAGCTCGAAGCTGCTCGAGCGCGCGTTCCGCAAGCGCGGCATCAAGTTCAACCTGGGCACCTTCTTCGAGAAGGCCGAGTACACCCAGGACGGCGTGCGGGTCACCCTCGCCGACGGCAAGACCTTCGAGGCCGAGGTCCTCCTGGTCGCCATCGGCCGCGGTCCCGTCTCCCAGGGCCTCGGCTACGAGGAGCAGGGCGTCGCGATGGACCGCGGCTATGTCGTGGTCGACGAGTACATGCAGACCAACGTGCCCACCGTCTCCGCCGTCGGCGACCTGGTCCCGACCCTCCAGCTCGCGCACGTCGGCTTCGCCGAGGGCATCCTGGTGGCGGAGCGGCTGGCCGGTCTGAAGACCGTCCCGATCGACTACGACGGTGTGCCGAAGGTGACGTACTGCCACCCCGAGGTCGCCTCCGTCGGCATCACCGAGGCCAAGGCCAAGGAGATCTACGGTGCGGACAAGGTCGTCGCCCTGAAGTACAACCTCGCGGGCAACGGCAAGAGCAAGATCCTGAAGACCGCGGGCGAGATCAAGCTCGTCCAGGTCAAGGACGGCGCCGTGGTCGGCGTCCACATGGTCGGTGACCGTATGGGCGAGCAGGTCGGCGAAGCTCAGCTGATCTACAACTGGGAGGCTCTGCCGGCCGAGGTCGCGCAGCTCATCCACGCGCACCCGACGCAGAACGAGGCCCTCGGCGAGGCCCACCTGGCCCTGGCCGGAAAGCCGCTGCACTCCCACGACTGATCAGTCACGGGCGCGACAGACCACTTCCGCACATCGTTAAGGAGCAACTGAAACCATGGCGGTTTCCGTAACCCTTCCGGCGCTCGGCGAGAGCGTCACCGAGGGCACTGTCACCCGCTGGCTGAAGGCCGAGGGAGAGCGCGTCGAGGCCGACGAGCCGCTGCTCGAGGTGTCGACCGACAAGGTCGACACCGAGATCCCCGCCCCTGCTTCCGGCGTGCTGGCGTCCATCAAGGTCGCCGAGGACGAGACCGTAGAGGTCGGCGCCGAGCTGGCCGTCATCGACGACGGCTCCGGCGCCCCGGCCGAGGCTCCGGCCCCGGCCGCCGCCGAGGCTGCCGCCCCCGCCCCGGCCCCGGCCCAGGAGGCGCCGCAGGCGGCGCCCTCCACCGAGGCCGCCGCCCCGGCGCCCGCCCCGACCGCGGAGGCCGCCGCAGGCGGCGGTTCCGCAGAGGGCACCGACGTCGTCCTTCCCGCGCTCGGCGAGAGCGTCACCGAGGGCACCGTCACCCGCTGGCTGAAGGAGGTCGGCGAGGAGGTCACGGAGGACGAGCCGCTGCTCGAGGTCTCCACCGACAAGGTCGACACCGAGATCCCCGCGCCGGCCTCCGGCGTGCTGCTGGAGATCGTGGTCGCCGAGGACGAGACGGCGGAGGTCGGCGCGAAGCTGGCCGTCATCGGTGCGAAGGGTGCGGCCCCGGCCGCCGCCCCCGCCCCGGCGGCGCCCGCCCCTGCCGCCGAGCCCGCGCCGGCTCCGGCTGCCGCTCCGGCCCCCGCGCCGGCGGCACCGGCTCCCGCGCCCGCCGCGCAGGCTCCGGCCCCGGCTGCCGCTCCGGCCCCGGCCGCCCCGGCCCAGCCCCAGGCCCCGGCGGCTCCCGCCGCTCCGGCCGCGCCCGCCGCCCCGGCTCAGGTCGAGTCGAGCGACGCGTACGTGACCCCGCTGGTCCGCAAGCTCGCCGCCGAGAACGGCGTCGACCTCGGCTCGGTCAAGGGCTCCGGCGTCGGCGGCCGTATCCGCAAGCAGGACGTCATCGCCGCCGCGGAGGCCGCCAAGGCCGCCGCACCGGCACCCGCCGCTGCCGCCCCGGCCGCGGCGAAGGCGCCGAAGCTCGAGGCGTCCCCGCTGCGCGGTCAGACGGTCAAGATGACCCGTATGCGCAAGGTCATCGGCGACAACATGATGAAGGCGCTGCACGACCAGGCCCAGCTGACCTCGGTCGTCGAGGTCGACATCACCAAGCTGATGAAGCTGCGCGCCCGTGCGAAGGACGCGTTCGCGGCACGTGAGGGCGTCAAGCTCTCCCCGATGCCGTTCTTCGTCAAGGCCGCCGCCCAGGCGCTGAAGGCCCACCCGGTCATCAACGCCCGGATCAACGAGGGCGAAGGCACCATCACGTACTTCGACTCGGAGAACATCGGCATCGCCGTGGACTCCGAGAAGGGTCTGATGACGCCGGTCATCAAGGGCGCGGGCGACCTGAACCTCGCCGGCATCGCCAAGAAGACCGCCGAGCTCGCGGGCGCGGTGCGCTCCAACAAGATCACGCCGGACGACCTCGCCGGCGGGACCTTCACCATCAGCAACACCGGCTCGCGCGGGGTGCTGTTCGACACGATCATCGTCCCGCCGAACCAGGTCGCCATCCTGGGCATCGGTGGCACGGTCCGCCGCCCGGTGGTCGTCAACCACCCGGACCTCGGTGAGACGATCGCGATCCGCGACATGACGTACATCGCGCTCTCCTACGACCACCGTCTGGTGGACGGCGCCGACGCCGCGCGCTACCTGGCGACGGTCAAGGCGATCCTGGAGGCCGGCGAGTTCGAGGTCGAGCTCGGCCTCTGAACCACGCGGCTGTAACCAGCCTCACCTGCTGCGCCCCTGCTCGGGAGTACATCCGAGCGGGGGCGCAGCCGTATTGTCTAAGGGCCACAGGTCGACGCGGCTTTAAGGAGCGCTCCATGACCATCCCCGTCGTCCACTCGCTGCGCGATCAGATCCGCGAGCACATCGTGGAGGGGATCGTGAGCGGCCGCTGGAAGCCCGGGGAACGCATCGTCGAGCGCCGCATCGCCACCGAACTCGAGGTCTCCCAGACCCCCGTGCGCGAGGCGCTGCGCGAGCTGGAGTCCCTGCGGCTGATCGAGTCGGCCCCCAACAAGGGCGTACGGGTACGGAATCTGACGGCCGCGGACCTGGAGGAGAGCTACCCGGTCCGGGCCGGCCTGGAGCAGATCGCCGCGGAGCTCGCGGCAGCGCGGCTGGCGGCCGACTGCTCGGCCCTCTCACCCCATGTCACGGCCCTCTACGAGGCCGACCGCACCGGCGACTCGGCCGGCCAGGTCCGGCACACGGTGGCCTTCCACCGGGAGCTGGTCCGCGCCGCGGACAACGCGGTCCTGCTGCACACGTGGGAGGGCCTGGGCATCGAGGTGTTCACGGCGCTGTCGATCCGCTGGCTGGGGACGGTGCAGAAGTCGTACGCGGAGGAGCACCAGGATCTGGTGGAGGCGTTCCGGCGGTCCGACCCGGAGATCGGCGCGCTCGTCAAGGCCCACGTCCTGGGCTGCGCGCCGCGCGCCTGACGGCGCGATCTCCGGGCGCGGCCCGGTTACGCGTCCGAGCGCGGCCCGGCCCCGGTGACGTTCCCGGGTGCGGCCCGGGCGCGGTGACGTGCCTGGTCCTGGCCCGGTCCGGGTGACGTTCCCGGGCGCGGCCCGGACGCGATGACGTGCCTGGTCCTGGCCCGGTCCGGGTGCTTGGCCGTCCGGGCGCGGCCCGGTCCGGTGACATGCGGGGGCCCGGTCCCGGTGACAGGCCCGGTCGCGTGCGCTTGGCGTCCGAGTGCGGCGCCGGACTCGGCTGGACCCGCCCGCCCCCGGAGGGGCACCGCCCTCACCGGCCGGGCCAGGCTGCCCCGGGGACGCCGCACCCCCCACCGGCCGGGCCAGGCCGCCCCGGGGACGCCGCACCCCCACCGGGCGGCGCCGCCCGCCCCGCGCACGCCGCGCCACGACGATCGTGGCCACCACGGAACGCCACCCACAACCGCGGCCCGCCGCGGAAGACGCCCGGAACGCCCCCTATGCACCGGCACCGCGTGCCCACTTTTGCGGCACCGGATGCCAATTTCTCCCCAGGCTTTGATCGATCATCGATCAGAGACTTACAGTTCGACCAAGGGCGTCACCCGCCCTTCGCCCTGTCCTGCCAGACACGGCAAACCCCCTTCTCCACCCCCCTCCTGTCCGGAAGGCGGCGATCATGACCGACCCCGTAGGCAAGCTTCCGAGCGAGCTCGACCAGCTCCCGGACCGCGACGCCGAGGAAACCGCCGAGTGGGCGGCGTCCCTCGATGCCGTCGCGGAGCACGCAGGCCCGCACCGCGCCGCGTATCTGATGCGCCGCACGCTCGAGCACGCCGAGAAGGCCGGTGTGGCCCTGCCCCGCCTGCTGGAGACGGACTACGTCAACACCATCCCGACCCCCGCCGAGCCCGCCTTCGACGGCGACGAGGCGATGGAAGCCCGCATCACGGCCTGGAACCGCTGGAACGCGGCCGCCATGGTGACCCGCGGCTCCAAGCACGGCGTCGGCGGCCACATCGCCACGTTCGCGTCGGCGGCCTGGCTGTACGAGACCGGCTTCAACCACTTCTTCCGCGGCAAGGAGGGGGACGGCTCCGGCGACCAGCTCTACATCCAGGGCCACGCCTCCCCCGGCATCTACGCCCGCGCGTTCCTCGACGGCCGCCTCACCGAGGAGCACCTGGACAACTTCCGCCAGGAGGCCGGCGGCAAGGGCCTGCCCTCGTACCCGCACCCGCGCCGGCTGCCCTGGCTGTGGGAATTCCCCACCGTCTCGATGGGGCTCGGCCCGCTGTCCGCGATCTACCAGGCGCGCTTCAACCGCTATCTGCACAACCGCGGGATCAAGGACACGGCGAACTCGCACGTGTGGGCGTTCCTCGGTGACGGCGAGATGGACGAGCCGGAGTCGACGGCGGCCCTCGCACTCGCCTCGCGCGAACAGCTCGACAACCTGACCTTCGTGATCAACTGCAATCTGCAGCGGCTCGACGGTCCGGTCCGCGCCAACTTCAAGATCGTGCAGGAGCTGGAGTCCCAGTTCCGCGGCGCCGGCTGGAACGTCGTCAAGTCGCTGTGGGGCTCGGCCTGGGACGAGCTGTTCCGGCTCGACACCACGGGCGCGCTGGTCCGCCGGCTGCGCGAGGTGCCGGACGCGCAGTTCCAGACGTACGCGACGCGCGACGTGGCGTACATCCGCGAGCACTTCTTCGGCGCGGAGCCCGCGCTCGTCGAGCTGGCCAGGCTGCTCTCCGACGCGAAGATCGCCGAGTGCTTCTACACCTCCCGCGGCGGCCACGAGGCCCGCAAGGTGTACGCGGCGTACCGCGCGGCGCTCGCCCACAAGGGCGCGCCGACGGTGATCCTGGCGCAGACGGTGAAGGGCTACACGCTCGGCAAGGGCTTCGAGTCCAAGAACGCCAACCACCAGATGAAGAAGCTGACGACCGACGAGTTCAAGGGCATGCGCGACCTGCTCGGGCTCCCGATCGCCGACAGCGCCTTCGAGGACGGCGAGGTGCCGTACGGCCACCCGGGCGCCGACTCCCCGGAGGTGCGCTACCTCCAGGAGCGCCGTGCCGCTCTCGGCGGCCCCGCGCCGGCCCGCCGGATGCACGCCTCGGCCCCGCTGCCGCAGCCGGAGGAGCGCGCGTTCCAGGCGCTCTACAAGGGGTCCGGCAAGCAGGAGATGGCCACGACCATGGCGTTCGTCCGCCTGGTCAAGGACCTCATGCGGGACAAGCAGACCGGCCGCCGCTGGGTGCCGATCGTCCCGGACGAGGCCCGCACCTTCGGCATGGAGTCGCTGTTCCCGTCGGCGGGCATCTACTCGCCGCTGGGCCAGACGTACGAGCCGGTCGACCGCGACCAGCTGATGTACTACAAGGAGGCCAAGGACGGCCAGATCCTCAACGAGGGGATCACCGAGGCCGGCGCCATGGCCGACTTCATCGCCGCCGCGTCGTCGTACGCGACGCACGGCGAGACGATGATCCCGTTCTACATCTTCTACTCGATGTTCGGCTGGCAGCGGACCGGCGACCAGATGTGGCAGCTCGCCGACCAGCTCGGCAAGGGCTTCATCGTGGGCGCCACCGCGGGCCGTACGACGCTGACCGGTGAGGGCCTGCAGCACGCCGACGGCCACTCGCACCTGATCGCGGCCACGAACCCGGCGTCGCTCAACTACGACCCGGCGTTCGCGTACGAGATCGCGGTGATCGTCAAGGACGGTCTGCGCAGGATGTACGGCCCCGCCGCCGAGGACGTCTTCTACTACCTCACGGTCTACAACGAGCCGAAGGTGCAGCCCGCGATGCCGGAGGGCGTCGAGGAGGGCATCGTCAAGGGCCTCTACCGCTTCAACGAGGGCTCGGCGGGCGCCGACGCGCCGCGTCTGCAGCTCCTCGCCTCGGGTACGGCCATCCACTGGGCGCTCGAGGCCCAGCGGCTGCTGGCCGCCGACTGGAACGTGGCGGCCGACGTGTGGTCCGCTACCTCGTGGGGCGAGCTGCGCCGCGACGCCCTGGAGGCCGACGAGGCCCTGCTGCGCGGCGAGCAGCGCACGCCGTACGTCACGCAGGCGCTGGACGGCGCACCGGGCCCGGTGCTGGCGGTCTCCGACTGGATGCGCCAGGTGCCGGACCAGATCAGCCAGTGGGTGGAGCAGGACTGGTCCTCGCTCGGCACGGACGGCTTCGGTATCTCGGACACGCGTGACGCGGCCCGCCGCCACTTCGGTGTCGACCCGCAGTCGATCACGGTCGCCGCGCTGGCCCAGCTCGCCAAGCGGGGAGAGGTCCCGGCCTCGGCCGTGAAGGAGGCGCGCGAGCGCTACGGCCTGTAGGACGGGCCGGGTGAACGAAGGCGCGGCCCCTGCCGTACGGATGCGTACGAACGGCAGGGGCCACGCCTGTTCCTGATGGTGCGCCGGGCCGGCGCCGGCGCCTCACTCGGCGGGACGGACGCCCGGCGGCGGCTCCTCGGGCTCGGGGGCGTGCCGCCGCAGCCGGACGATGGCGGCGATCAGACCGCCCCACACGACCGCGATGGCGATGATCATCATGATGACGGCGCCGGTCGACATCAGTGCTCCTTCCTGTCGGCGGGTGACTCCATGTCGAGGTCGATGTCCTCACCGCCGGCCTTCCAGGGCAGCAGGGTGAGGATGACGGCGACGACGAGCGCGCCGATGGCGACACCCCATCCGGCGGTGAGCAGGAAGCCGGTCGAGTAGCCCTCGTAGTTCTCGTCGAATTCCGTGCGCAGGCTGTCGACCATCATCCAGCCCAGGACCAGGGGGGTGATGACGCCGAGGCAGATGCGCCACCAGTGGCCGAGGCGGACGGCGGACGTGGCGTCCGCGTTCTGCTGGAGCGTCGGCAGCTTCCGCAGCAGCCAGGCGATGACGACCAGGGCGACCAGGGCCGCCAGTGCGATGCCGTACTGGTTGATGAAGTGGTCGGAGGCGTCCAGCAGGAACAGTCCGTCGTCGGTCGGGAACAGCAGGATGGAGACCAGGGCCACCAGGCCGCCGATGCCGAACACGGCGGGCATCCGGCGCATCCCGGTGCGGTCCTGCACCGCGGAGACGACCACCTGCACGATGGAGATCAGCGACGAGAGTCCCGCGATCACCAGGGAGCTGAAGAAGAGCACTCCGAAGAGGCCGCCGAGGGGCATCTCCGAGATGACGGCCGGGAACGCGACGAACGCCAGCCCGATGCCGGCGCTCGCGACCTCGCCGACCGGCACCCCCGCGGCGGTGGCCAGATAGCCGAGCGTCGCGAAGACGCCGATGCCCGCGAGGATCTCGAAGGAGCTGTTGGCGAAGCCCGCGACCATGGCGGAGCCGGTGAGGTCCGCGCGCCGCCCCAGGTACGAGGCGTACGTGACCATGATGCCGAAGCCGATCGACAGCGAGAAGAAGATCTGGCCGTACGCGGCGACCCACACACTTCCGTTGGTCAGTTCCGACCAATTGGGTGAGAACAGGGCGTCCAGCCCGGTCGCCGCGCCGTCCAGGGTGAGGGCCCGGATCACCAGGGCCACGAAGAAGACGACGAGCAGCGGGATGAAGATCCGGTTGGCGCGCTCGATGCCGCGCCGGACGCCGAACGCCAGGATGGCCAGCACGACCACCCACACGGCGATCAGCGGCCAGAGCACACCGGGCACATAGCTGGAGATGGCTCCCGGCGTTTCCGCGGTCTCGAGGAAGTCGCCGAAGAGGAAGCTCTCGGGGTCGTCGCCCCACTGCTGCCCGACGGAGAAGCCCACGTAGCGGATCGCCCACGCGATGATGACGGCGTAGTAGGTGGCGATGACGAAGGAGATGACGACCTGCCACCAGCCGATGACCTCGGCGGGCCTCGACATCCGGCGCAGCGCGGCCGGCGGTGACAACCGGTACTTGCGGCCGATCGTGTACTCCATGATGAGCAACGGGATGCCGGCGGTCAGGAGGGCGATCAGGTACGGCAGCAGGAAGGCGCCGCCGCCGTTCTCGTAGGCGATGGCCGGAAAGCGCCAGATGTTGCCGAGCCCGATGGCCGAACCGATGGCGGCCATCAGGAACCCGGCACGCGTGGCCCACTGTTCACGTGGCTGCTGCGTCATATGCGTTCCTCGGGTCTGCTGATGGGGACGTGCTCCAGAACTGGCCTGTTTTGCACCGTAGCCCGCGAAGCACATCCCGGCGACAGCGTCGCAGGGTCCTCACGGGTGATGCTTGACCCTGACACCGTGTGAAGCCGTGGAGTGGGAGACGTCATGTTCACCATCGGAGACTTCGCCAGGCACGGCCGTGTGTCCGCCCGGATGCTGCGTCACTACGACGCGGTCGGGCTGCTCCGGCCGGAGCACACCGACCCGTTCACCGGCTACCGCTACTACTCCGCGGCGCAGCTCGCCACGCTCAACCGCGTCATCGCCCTCAAGGACCTCGGCTTCACCCTCGCGCAGGTGCGGCAGATCCTCGAGGAGCGGGTGACCACGGAGGAGCTGCGCGGGATGTTCAAGCTGCGGCAGGCGGAGCTGGAGGAGTCGATGGCCGCGGCGGCCGCCAGGCTGGCCCAGGTCGAGGCGAGGCTCCGGTCGATCGAGAGCGAGGGCCACATGCCCACCCAGGACGTCATCGTCAAGAGCACTCCGGCCGTACGGGTCGCCGTGCTGTCCGCCGTCGCGGCCAGTTACGCCCCCGAGCACATCGGACCGGTCATCAGCCCGCTGTACGACCAGCTGTTCACCCGGCTGACGGCCGCCGGGGTCACCCCGGCGGGTCCCGGCATCGCCTGTTACGAGGACGCGCCGGACGGCGGCGGCGCGGTTCTGGTGCACGCCGGGTGCACCGTCGCGGCCGACCAGCGGCCCGTCCCCGGCGAGGACTTCGAGATCGTCGAACTGCCCGCCGTCGAACGGGCGGCGACGATCGTCCACCGCGGGCCGATGGACACGGTCATGCCCACCGAGCAGACCCTGGCCCGCTGGATCGACGCGGGCGGCCACAGCTCGGCCGGCTACGCCCGTGAGGTGTATCTGGAGTGCCCTCCGGACAAGGAGAAGTGGGTGACGGAACTGCAGGTACCGCTGCGCCCGCCTGCGCGATGATGAGGCAATGCGCGCTGCCCGGCTGATCAAGATGGTCCTCCTGCTCCAGGCCCGGCCCTCGATGACCGGGGCGGAGCTGGCCCGGGAGCTCGAGGTGTCCGAGCGGACGGTCACCCGGGACGCGCTCGCCCTGTCGGAGGCCGGTGTCCCGGTCTACGCCGACCGCGGGCGGGCCGGCGGCTACCGGCTGGTCGGCGGGTACCGGACCCGGCTCACCGGGCTGGCCCGCAGCGAGGCGGAGGCGCTGTTCCTCTCCGGGCTGCCGGGAGCGCTGCGCGACATGGGGCTCGAGGACGCGGCGTCCGCGGCACGGCTGAAGGTGTCCGCGGCGCTGCTCCCCTCGCTCAGCGACGCGCCCGAGTCCGCGGCCGGGCGCTTCCATCTGGACGCGCCCGGCTGGTACCAGGAGCCGGAGACTCCGGCGCTGCTGCCGGTGATCGCCGAGGCGGTGTGGGAGGACCGCCGTGTCCGGGCGGTGTACCGCCGGCGGGACGCGGAGGTGGAGCGGGAGCTGGAGCCGTACGGGCTCGTGCTCAAGGCGGGCGTCTGGTACCTCTGCGCGCGGGCGGAGGGCAGCTTCCGGGTGTACCGGATCGACCGTTTCACCTCCGTGGCCGGGGACGGTGAACTCTTCGAGCGGGACCCGGAGTTCGACCTTCCGGCGTTCTGGGCGGAGCGGGCCGCGCAGTTCGCGCGCTCCATCCTGCGCGCCGAGGTCGTCGTCCGTCTGACCGGGGACGGGGCGCGCCGGCTGCCGCATGTCACGGACCGGGCGGCCGCCGAGGAGGCGCTCGCAGCCGCGGACCCGCCCGACGCCGCCGGCCGGGTGACCTGCACGCTGCCGGTGGAGTCGCCGGACGTGGCGTACGGCCAACTCCTCGGGCTGGGTCCGGAGGTGGAGGTCCTCGCCCCCGCCGAGCTGCGCGAGCGCTTCGCCCGGACGGCGGCCCGGCTGGCCGAGGTGTACGCCCGGACCGGCACGGCGCCGGACCCGGCGTGAGGCCGCCGGCCCCGGAACCGCGCCCCGGACTTCAGCGGTGGTCCTCGATCCGCGGGGTGCCGCCCGCCTGCTCCGCCATCATGTAGCCCCACACGTCGGGCCTGCTGCCGTCCGCGTCGGTGACGCCGTACTCCCTGGCCAGCCGGCCGCTGTCGAGGGAGCGGCCGTTCCAGCGGGCCCGGTCCGGATCGGCGGCGAGGGCGGCGACGCCCCGGCCCACGTACACGGGGGACTCGGACAGCGCCCAGTGCTTCTGCTTCGTCACACCGTCGCGCCAGTTCTCCTCGGTGAGGCCGAAGATGTCGAGCATCTCCTCCGACCGGAGGAAGCCGGGGGTGACCGCGACCGCAGTGCAGCCGACCTGTTTCAGCTCCTCGCCGAGGGTGAAGGCCATCCGGATCGGGCCGTTCTTGGCGAGGTCGTAGTAGAAGTTCTCGCGGAAGCCCTTGTTCGTCTCCGCGGTGCCGTCCGTGACCTCGACGACCAGGCCGCCCGGCTCCCGGACCAGCAGGGGCAGCGCGATGCTGCTGGTGACGATGTGGCTCTTCACGCCGAGGTCGAGCATCCGAAGCCCGCGCTCCAGGTCGACGTCCCACATCCGGGTGTCGAAGTCGAGCAGGAAGTTCCCGCCCCAGATGTCGTTGACGAGGATGTCGAGACGGCCCTGCTCACGGTCGATCCGCTCCACCAGGGCCCGTACCTGTTCCGGTTTCAGATGGTCGGTGGGGACGGCGATGCCCTCGCCGCCCGCCGCCGTGACCAGTTCCGCGGTCTCCTCGATCGTTTCCGTGGCGCGGCCCACCTCGCTGACGTGTCCGCGGGTGGTGCGTCCCGTCACGTACACCGTCGCCCCCTGGACGCCGAGTTGTACGGCGATGGCGCGGCCCGCGCCCCGGGTGGCGCCGGCGACCAGTGCGATGGAGCCGTCGAGCGGCTTGTTCTCCGTCATGGACCGACCGTCGCACGGAAACCGGACACCTTCTGTCCGGCTTGCGCGGCCGTGTTCCCGTGCGAAAGTCCCGGATTGCGAAACAGCCGCTTTTCGGCTGCTCCACGTGCGCGGGCCGGTGCCAGCCACGATGCTGGACCCGTGATGGACGAGACGGAGTTCTGGGAGATCATCGACAGCACCCGCGAGGCCGCCGAGGGCGACCCCGAGGACCACGCCGAGCTGCTCGTGGAGCGGTTGCTGCAGCTCGACCCCGACTCCGTGCTCGACTTCGCGCGCCACTTCGAGGCCCGCTACAACCGCGCGTACACCTGGGACCTGTGGGGCGCGGCGGCGGTCCTGCTGGGCGGGGCGAGCGACGACGCGTTCGACTACTTCCGGTGCTGGCTGATCGGCCAGGGCAGGGAGGTCTTCGAGGGCGGGGTGCACGACCCGGACTCGCTGGCCGAGCTGCTGGACGAGTTCGACGAGGACATCGACGGCGACGGCGAGGAGCTCGGTTACGCGGCGGACGAGGCGTACGAGCAGCTGACCGGCGCCGACTCACCCGATCTGGGCATCGCCGTGCAGTCGGCGGAGCCGGCCGGCACGCCGTTCGACTTCGACGACGACATGGCTCTGGCGGCGCGCTTCCCGAAGCTGTGGGAACGGTTCGGCGGTCTCTGACGGGCCGTCGGCGGCCTACCGGTCCGCCTCGGCGGGCACGAGGGAGCGGCCCATCAGCACGTCGTCCACGTACCGCCCGTCGAGGTGGAACTCGCCCGGCAGGACCCCCTCGACGGTGAAGCCCTCCGCCTCGTAGAGCGTCCGCGCCGGGGTGTTGTGGGCGAGCACCCGCAGGGTGATGCGCAGGGCGCCCTGCCGCCGCGCCTCGTCGCATGCCGCCCGCACCAGGGCGCGCCCGACACCGCGGCCGCGGGCCCGGTCGTCCACGGCGAGGCCCTGGATCTGGCGGACGTGCCGGTTGCAGGCCAGCGGGGTCGGCGGGACGAGCCGGACGTATCCCACGACCGCGCCGCCGGCGTCCTCGGCGACGAGGAACTGGTCCGGGCGGTGGTTCTGGTCGAAGAACGGGTCGTACGGCGGCTGCGGCCGGGGCGTCACGGCGTGCAGCGGTGACCAGGCGGCGCGGTCGAGTTCGCCGAGTTCCGCCTCGTCGGAGCGGCGTGCGGTACGTATGTGCGATTCGGGCATGGCGTCACTGTGCCATGAAGGCGGCCGGGGCAGGATGGGGCGCATGCAGAGATCTCGAATCGCCGTCACCGGAGCCTCCGGACTCATCGGCAGGGCGCTGACGCACTCCCTGCGCGCCGACGGGCACGAGGTGGTGCGCCTGGTGCGGCGTCCCCCGAAGGCCGCGGACGAGGTCCGGTGGGACCCGGCGCGGCAGTACGTCGACGTGGCCGGCCTGGCCGGCTGCGACGCCGTCGTGCACCTGGCGGGAGCGGGGGTGGGCGACCACCGCTGGACGGAGGCGTACCGCAAGGAGATCCGCGACAGCCGCGTCCTCGGCACGGCCGCGATCGCGGAGGCCGTCGCCGCCATGGAAGTGCGGCCGCGGGTGCTGGTGAGCGGCAGCGCGGTCGGCTACTACGGCGACACCGGCGGCCGGGCCGTCGACGAGAGCGCGCCGCCGGGGGACGGCTTCCTGCCCGACGTCTGCGTCCAGTGGGAGGAGGCCACCGCCGCCGCGCAGGAGGACGGGGTACGCACGGCCATGGCGCGCACGGGGCTCGTGGTGGCACGGCACGGGGGCGCGTGGGGGCGGATGTTCCCCCTGTTCAAGGCGGGGCTCGGAGGGCGGCTGGGCAGCGGCCGGCAGTACTGGAGCTTCATCTCCCTGCACGACACGGTGGCGGCGCTGCGGCACATCGTGGACACGGAGTCCTTGTCCGGGCCGGTGAACCTGACGGCGCCGGAGCCGGTGACCAACCGGGAGGTCACCGCGGCGATGGGCCGGGTGCTGCGCCGCCCGACGCCGTTCGCGGTGCCGGAGTCGGCGCTGCGGGTGGTGCTCGGCGGACTGGCGGAGGACGTGCTGAGCAGCGGGCGGGTGCTGCCGGGGGCGCTGCTGGGGTCGGGCTTCTCGTTCGCCTTTCCCCGTGTCGACGACGCGATCAGGGCGGCGCTCGCCTAGCGGGAGCGTGGCTGTGCGGCTGGGCGTGCGGCGGGTGGTGTGCGCCCCCGCGCTCCGGTGCTCCGCGATGTGCGCTACCTCCACGGGACCCACACCTCTTTAGTCTCGAACCGAACTCGGGTATTCCTCGGCCCTGTTGGGGGCATGAGCTTCCCACCGGCCGCGCCGACCTCGGGGAGGGGCACGTGCTCAGCACCGCTCATGATGCGGACGTCGTCATCGTCGGGGGCGGCCTCGCCGGCCTCTCGGCGGCCCACCGGCTGACCGGCGCGGGGGTCACCGTCAGCGTCCTGGAGGCCGATCCCGCGATCGGCAGAGCGGCCACCGCGCAGCTCGACGGCTTCCGGCTCGACCGTACGGGCCGGCTGCTCTGCACCTCGTACCCGGAGCTGCGCCGCACGGCGGTGCTCCGGGACGCGGATCTGCGGATGTTCTCCCCCGGTGTGCTGGTCCACAGCGCCGGCCGGCTGCAGCGGACCGGCGAGGTCGGCGGCCCGCGGTGGGGTTCCGGCCCCGGCCGCCGGAGCGTGGGGCGGGGGTCGCCGCCGGGCGCCCAGGGCGCGGGGGTCGCGTTCAGCGTGGCGCGTGCTCTCGCGAGCGCCCCTCGTCCCCGGCAGCTCGACCAGGCCCGGCTGGGGGCCGCTCTGGCCCGCCTCGCCGCGACGCCCGTGGACCGCGTCCTCGCCCGGCCGGAACGTTCCGCCGCGGAGGCGCTGTACGGGCGCGGGCTGCCCCCGCGTACGGTGCACGGCTTTCTGCGTCCGCTGCTGTCGGCGCTGCTGGGCGACCCGGAGCTGACCGGCACCTCCAGCCGGTGCGCCGACCTGGCACTGCTCGGGTACGCACGCGGCCGCTTGTGCGTGCCGGCGGGCGGCGCGGCGACCCTGCACGAACTGCTGGCGGCCGGGCTGCCGGTGGGCTCCGTACGGACGGGGGTCAGGGTCACCGACGTCTCCACGACGTCCGTGACCACGGAAGAGCTCGGGCAGATCCGCTGCCGTTCGGTGCTGCTGGCCACCGGGGCGCGGGCGGCGGCCGCGCTGCTGCCGGGGCTGCGGGTGCCGTCGTACCACCCGGTGACGGTCCTCCACCACACCGCGCCCGAATCCCCGCTCGGGGAGCCGTCGCTGGTGCTGGACGCCGACCGGAGCGGGCCGGTCTCGCACACGGCGGTGATGAGCGAGGTCGATCCGTCGCGGGCGTCGGACGGGCGGGTGCTGATCTCGTCCACGGTTCTCGGCCCGCCGCCGGACGACCTGGACCGCCGGGTGCGGCGGCAGCTGGCGACGCTGTACGGCCGGCCGACGGACGACTGGGAGCTGCTCGCCGTCCACCACGCCCCGGAGGCGATCCCCGCGATGCCGGCCCCGCACGACCTGCGCCGGCCGGTACGGGTCCTCTCCGGCCTCTACGTCTGCGGCGACCACCGCGACACGGGCACGGTCCAGGGCGCGCTCTTCTCGGGCCGCCGGGCGGCGCACGCGATCCTGAACGACTTCGGCATCCGGGTGGGGCGGGCGGCGCCCTTGGCGGCGGCGGCCTGAGCGTTGCTGCGGGCCTGTTCCCCACCCCGCCCCTTCCCGAAACCGGGGCAAGCCCCGGACCCCGGACCCGCAGGGGTGCGACCGGCGCTCCGCCGCGACGTCGGGCCTCGGGGGCTGCGCCCCGACGGGCCGGTCCCCGGCAGGACACGCGCCAGGCCCGCCGCCGGGGTTCCCCGCCGGCATGGTGCCCACGACGGGAACCACTCCTGGCCCTGCCGGCCTTTGAGGCGCGCGGCTCGGAGCAGGCCACCGTGCCCACGGCAGGAGCCGCCTCCAGCCCCGCCGTCGATTGAGGCGCGGGGCCCGGGGCAGCGGCGGGCTCAGCTCAGGGCCGAGACGCGGTCGCGGTATGTGCGGACCGGGGGTGCGTCCCGGTAGGGCTCCAGGCGGCGTTCGAACTCGCGGACGTACTCCGTCGCCCGCACCGACCGCATCTCCGACGCCTGGAGCGCCGCCTCCGCCCCCAGCGCGCACGCCTGGTCCAGCTCCCCCAGTCCGAGCCGGGCCGACGCCAGGACGACCCGGCAGAAGAGGCGGCTGCGGGCGAAGGCGGGGGCCCGTAGCTGCAGGGAGCGTTCCGCGTGCTGCGCCGCGCTCCGGTACTGCCGCAGATCCCGGTGGCAGTGGCTGAACTCGTCCGCGAGCTGCGCCTCGTCGAAGGCGCGCGCCCAGTACGGCACGTCGTCCCCGGGCCGTGCCGCCTCGAGCGCGCGCTCGGCCCGTACGAGCGCGGACGTGCAGGCCCGCGCGTCGCCCAGGACCCCGTGGCCGCGGGCCTCCGCGCTGTGCAGCAGCGACTGGACCAGCGGCGGCGCCGAGGGGCCCACGCCCTGCTGGGCGACCCGGGTCAGCTGCACGGCCTCGCGGCCGTGGCCGAGGTAGACGGCCTGCCGGCTCATGGTGACCAGTACGTACGAGCCGTAGGCCCGGTCCCCCGCCGCCTGGGAGAGCCGCAGGGCCTGGACGAAGTACCGCTGCGCGAGCCCGTGCGCCGCGATGTCGTACGAGGTCCAGCCGGCGAGCCTGGTCAGGTCGGCGGCCGCCGCGAACAGCCGCCGCCCGGTCGTCTCGCCGTACCTGCCGCGCAGCATCGGCTCGGCCTCGTGCTCCAGATAGCGCACAAGGGCCTGCCGGGCGTGCCCTCCGCCGTACGCGTGGTCGAGGGCGCGGAACAACTCGCCGACCGAGCGCAGCGCGGCGATGTCGCCGCCGGAGACCTTCTGGCCGGGCCCCCGGTCGGTCGCGCCGCGCTGCCGTGGCACGGCCACCCTGGTGCCCTGCTGGGGGACGCGGCCGGAGCCGGTGGGCGGGCCCGCCGCGGCGCGGCCCACGCACTCGTCGGCGCGGCCGATCAGCCAGTCGCGGCTCGGCACGACCAGTCCGGCCGGGGTGAACGCGATCTTGCGGAGTTCGGCGTGGCTGCCGGAGTCCTTGCGCCACAGGCCGCTGACGATGTCCACGGCCTCCTCGGGCGTGGCGGCGAACTCCAGCCCCGCGTAGACGGGGGCGCAGGCGTCCAGCCCCAGGTCCTGGGCGGAGAGCCGGCGGCCGAGTCTGCGGGTGAACACCTCGGCGATCAGCGCGGGCGTCGTGCCGCGCGGTTGCTGCCCGCGGAGCCAGCGGGTCACGGACGTCTTGTCGTACCGGAGGTCCAGGCCGTGTTCGAGGCCCAGCTGGTCCACTCTGCGGGCGAGACCGGCGTGCGAGAAGCCGGCCTCCGCGATGAGCGCGGCGAGCTGCCGGTTGGGGGTGCGCTGGATGGTCCGTTCCGTCATCGGTAGTGGCGTCTCCTGCCTTCCGGGCCGGGAGCAGCCCTCAAGGAACGGCGCGAATTTAGCGGGCCTCCACGGCTGTTCCGCCACCTTCGCCCCAGATTCATCCGATCGTGTGAGGATTGACGGCAGCACTGACCGCTGCGCTGACGGGCACGAACGGGTACGACCTGCCCGGCCGCGGCGTTCGCACCCGCCGTACAGTGGCTGGGTCCCGGTCACCACCGGGCAGACGTTCGAGGGAGGCACAGCCGTGAGTGAGCTGCGGTTCGTCCGACTGGGATTCGGCGAGGACGCCGTCGAGTACCGGGAGGCGTGGCAGAAGCAGCGCGAGGTCCACGCCGCCCGCTTCGCGGACGAGATCCCGGACACGTGTCTGCTGCTGGAGCACCTGCCGGTCTACACGGCGGGCCGGCGCACCGAGGACAGCGAGCGCCCCCTCGACGGGACGCCGGTCATCGACGTGGACCGCGGCGGGAAGATCACCTGGCACGGCCCCGGCCAGCTGGTGGGCTACCCGATCCTCAAGCTTCCGCGCCCCGTGGACGTCATCGCGCACGTACGCCGCCTCGAGGACGCCCTGATCGCCACCTGCGCCGAGTTCGGCGTGGAGACGAGCCGGGTCGAGGGGCGCAGTGGTGTGTGGGTGCTCGGCGATCCCGTGGAGGAGCGCCCGTCGTTCGGCGGGCTGTCGCTCGACTTCGACCCCCGGCTGCAGGACGACGAGTTCGACCCGCGGCTGAACGGCCCGGAGTACGCCCCGTCCAACGCGGGCCAGCGCCGGGAGGACCGCAAGCTCGCGGCGATCGGCATCCGTATCGCCAAGGGCGTCTCGATGCACGGCTTCTCGCTGAACGTGAACCCGGACAACACCTGGTTCGACCGGATCGTGCCGTGCGGCATCCGCGACGCGGGCGTGGCCTCACTGGCGAACGAGCTGGGCCGGGACATCACGATCGAGGAGGTGCTGCCCGTGGTGGAGCGGCAGCTGCGTGAGGTCATGGAGACCGCGGTGCTGCTGCCGCGCGAGGTCGGGACGGCGGAGCCCGGTACGCCGGGCACCGGGATGCCGGCCGGGGCCGAGAGGGCCCCCGTCTGACGGCCGCCGGGCCCCGGCAGGAATGCCGACCGCGGGCCACAGGTTGGCCGAACGTAAGGCCGCACTTTTAACGGGCGTACCCTGGTGTTCGCCACAGAATCGAAGCTGTAGGGAGCCGGTCGTGTCCGCAGTCGCACCCGACGGACGCAAAATGCTGCGCCTGGAGGTCCGCAACAGCCAGACCCCCATCGAGCGCAAGCCCGAGTGGATCAAGACCCGGGCGAAGATGGGCCCCGAGTACAACCAGCTGCAGAAACTGGTCAAGAGCGAGGGTCTGCACACGGTCTGCCAGGAGGCGGGCTGTCCCAACATCTTCGAGTGCTGGGAGGACCGCGAGGCGACCTTCCTCATCGGTGGCGACCAGTGCACCCGACGCTGCGACTTCTGCCAGATCGACACCGGCAAGCCGCAGGCACTCGACCGCGACGAGCCGCGCCGCGTCGGCGAGTCCGTCGTCACGATGGACCTGAACTACGCCACGATCACCGGCGTCGCCCGCGACGACCTGGACGACGGCGGCGCCTGGCTGTACGCGGAGACCGTGCGCCAGATCCACGGGCAGACGGCGGACCGCGAGGCGGGCCGCACCAAGGTCGAGCTGCTGATCCCGGACTTCAACGCGGTGCCCGAGCAGCTGGCCGAGGTCTTCTCCTCGCGCCCCGAGGTGCTCGCGCACAACGTCGAGACGGTGCCGCGGATCTTCAAGCGGATCCGTCCCGGTTTCCGTTACGAGCGCTCGCTCGAGGTCATCACCCGCGCCCGTGAGGCGGGCCTGGTGACGAAGTCGAACCTGATCCTCGGCATGGGCGAGACCCGCGAGGAGGTCAGCGACGCACTGCGGCACCTGTACGACGCCGGCTGCGAGCTGATCACCATCACCCAGTACCTGCGCCCGTCCGTGCGCCACCACCCCGTGGAGCGCTGGGTGAAGCCGCACGAGTTCGTGGAGCTGAAGGACGAGGCCGACGAGATCGGCTACTCCGGCGTGATGTCGGGTCCGCTGGTCCGTTCCTCGTACCGGGCCGGCCGGCTCTTCCAGCAGGCGATGGAGGCGCGCGCCGCCACGGGCGAGGCGGGTGCCGAGCAGGCGGGTGCCGCCGCACAGGGCGTGTGAATTCAGGCACAAGCAACTACCGGCCGGTAATGGCCGAATGGACGCGGTCCGCACTCTCCCCGCAGGTCGGGGGCCGGGTGCGGGCCGCGTTCTCGTCCGTGGGGGCGCCACCAACCGGGAATTCCCCCTTCATCAGCGTTTGACCGGCCGGTCACGCACTGGTAACACCAGTCAGTGACGCTGAACTCACGCACAGCTCCCGCTCACCGCCACTCACCCCGAGGGGGAACCGCCACCATGCAGGCCGCGCCGGTACGTCACGTCAGGGCCAACCCGATCCCGTCCGTCACCGGCGCGCTGCGCGCCATGGAGGCCCTCCTGCTGAGCGGCGGCCAGCGCACGGCCCGCCGCAACGCGTGGTCGGCGGTGCTCGAGGACCGCCGCCGGGCCAAGGACCGGGTGGAGGCTCAGCACGTACTGGAGGCCGCGGCGACCCGCACCTCGCAGGCCACGTAAACTTCCGGTATGGCGAGGAAGGCAAATTCAGACAGCGCTGACGCTGCTGCGGAACCGGGGCGACTGAAGCAGATCGCCCTGACGTACAAGATGACCCGGAAGGCCGACCCGAAGGTCGGTCTTGTCGTCGCGGGTGTGGGAATCGTCACCTTCGGTGTCTTCCTCGGGATCGGCTTCCTGATCGGTCACCCCATTTACCTGGGCATCCTCGGCTTCGTGCTGGCTTTCCTGGCGATGGCGATCATCTTCGGGCGGCGCGCCGAGCGGGCGGCCTTCGGGCAGATGGAGGGCCAGCCGGGCGCGGCGGCCGCCGTGCTGCAGAACGTCGGCCGCGGCTGGAGCACGACCCCGGCGGTGGCGATGAACCGCAACCAGGACGTCGTGCACCGGGCGGTCGGCAAGGCCGGCATCGTGCTGGTGGCCGAGGGCAACCCGAACCGGCTGAGGTCCCTGCTGGCGGCCGAGAAGAAGAAGATGAACCGCATCGTCGTGGACGTCCCCGTGCACGACATCATCGTCGGCGACGGCGAGGGTCAGGTGCCGCTGAAGAAGGTGCGCACCACGATGCTCAAGCTCCCGCGGGTGCTCAGCGGTCCCCAGGTGACGGCGGCCAACGACCGGCTGCGCGCGATGGGCGACCTGATGAGCAACATGCCGCTTCCGAAGGGGCCGATGCCGAAGGGTATGCGGATGCCACGCGGCGGCAAGATGCGCTGACGCGCCCTACGACGACACATGAGGCGGGGCCCGGACGATCGTCCGGGCCCCGCCTCATGTGTCGTCCTGTGCCTTCATGGGACCGTCGGTCCCGCGGAGCGGACCCGTAGCCGGACGGGATCAGCTCCGTACCTGCACCGCGCGGGCGAGGCGGTCGTGCAGACCGCGCCCGTCCCGGTCCCAGACGAGCGCCGGGATCGCGAGACACAGCAGCACACTGCGTACGAGGGCCCACCCGAAGCCGAGGCGGCCGCCGTTCTCGGAGACGAGCCGCAGGCCGAGGAGCCGCTTGCCGGGCGTGAACCCCACGGTGCCGACGGTGAGCACGCTCAGCGTGAAGAAGATGACGAGCGCCCAGTTGCCGGCCGCCTGCTGATCACGCCCCGCGAACAGTTGGTATGCGATCAGGAAACAGAGTCCCCAGTCGATGAAGATCGCTCCGAAGCGGCGCCCGACGGGGGCGACGGAGCCCGGTCCCTCCTCGGGCAGACCGAGCCGCCGGCCCCGGTGTCCGAAGTCGACGCCCATGTCCTCCGCGGCCGCGCGGGGCCCGGAGAGCCACGATCCGATTGCTTGCCTGTTGTCCACCCGTCCACGGTACTGCGCCCCGTTTCACCCGCCTGCGCCCGGGGCCGTTCCCGCACTGTGACCCTCGTCCGGTTAACTTCGTCGAAACAAATGGGTCATGCTGGAGAAATGCCGTCCGCCTACGGTCGAGACCAGCGTGTGCCACCGCACTGGCCTCACGGACGAGCTGCAACCCCGCCCCTCCCGGGTGGGAGTAGGAGGAGTTGGATGTTCCAGAACGCCGATGACGTCAAGAAGTTCATCGCGGACGAGGACGTCAAGTTCATCGATGTCCGCTTCTGCGACCTGCCCGGTGTGATGCAGCACTTCACGATCCCGGCAGCGGCGTTCGACCCGACCGAGGAGCTCGCCTTCGACGGCTCGTCGATCCGCGGCTTCCAGGCCATCCACGAGTCCGACATGGCGCTCCGTGCCGACCTGTCGACGGCCCGTGTCGACCCGTTCCGCCGCGACAAGACGGTCAACATCAACTTCTTCATCCACGACCCGATCACCGGCGAGCAGTACAGCCGTGACCCGCGGAACGTGGCGAAGAAGGCCGAGGCATACCTCGCCTCCACCGGCATCGCCGACACCGCGTACTTCGGCCCCGAGGCCGAGTTCTACGTCTTCGACAACGTGCGCTTCCAGACCTCGGCGAACGAGTCGTTCTACCACATCGACTCCGAGGCGGGCGCCTGGAACACCGGCGCCATCGAGAACAACCGCGGCTACAAGGTCCGCTACAAGGGCGGCTACTTCCCGGCCCCGCCGGTCGACCACTTCGCCGACCTGCGCGCGGAGATCTCGCTGGAGCTGGACAAGAACGGCCTCCAGGTCGAGCGCCAGCACCACGAGGTCGGCACCGCCGGCCAGGCCGAGATCAACTACAAGTTCAACACGCTGCTCGCCGCGGCCGACGACCTGATGCTCTTCAAGTACATCGTGAAGAACGTCGCCTGGCGCAACGGCAAGACCGCGACCTTCATGCCGAAGCCGATCTTCGGCGACAACGGCTCGGGCATGCACGTCCACCAGTCCCTGTGGCAGGGCGGCGACCCGCTGTTCTACGACGAGCAGGGCTACGCGGGCCTCTCGGACACCGCCCGGTACTACATCGGCGGCATCCTCAAGCACGCCCCGTCGCTGCTGGCCTTCACCAACCCGACGGTGAACTCGTACCACCGCCTGGTCCCCGGCTTCGAGGCCCCGGTCAACCTGGTCTACTCGCAGCGCAACCGTTCCGCCGCGATGCGTATCCCGATCACCGGCTCGAACCCGAAGGCCAAGCGCGTCGAGTTCCGCGCCCCGGACCCGTCGTCCAACCCGTACCTGGCCTTCTCGGCGCTGCTCCTCGCGGGCCTCGACGGCGTCAAGAACAAGATCGAGCCGGCCGAGCCGATCGACAAGGACCTCTACGAGCTGGCCCCCGAGGAGCACGCGGGCGTCCCGCAGGTCCCGACCTCGCTCCCGGCCGTCCTGGACGCCCTCGAGGCGGACAACGAGTACCTGCTCGCCGGCGGCGTCTTCACGTCCGACCTGATCGAGACGTGGATCGACTACAAGCGCACGAACGAGATCGCCCCGATCCAGCTGCGCCCGCACCCGCACGAGTTCGAGCTGTACTTCGACATCTAAGAGGCGGGGTCGCGCGACCTGGGCGGAAGACCTGTAAACATGCTGTGACCTGCGAAAACTCTTCTCAGCAGTTCTCACTGTCACCGCTTGTTTCCGCCCCCTTGTGCACCGAGTGTGCACCGCCCGGCCACTTCTCTGACGTGATGTCAGAACGCTGCGAGGGCCGCTACCCCCATAGTCGGGGTAGCGGCCCTCGCTGGCTCGTCCGGACTCTGTGTACGGCGGCAGCCTTCTTCGTCTCCTAGTAATGGGCCGGGTCGGTGACCTGCGGGGTTTGATGCCGCAGGTCGCTGACCTGGACTTTTGGTGATGGCTGGCGATGGGGTGCGACGGTCCTGATCGGGTGTCTTGCGGACTGTGTGCGGACTGGCGCTGGACCGCGGGCGAGTGGGGGAGTCACATCCTCCGCAGGACTGCTGGTCTCACTTGCCAGTCGTTGGTCGGCGGCGTCCAGGGATTGGCCAAGGCAGGTCGTCGATTGTCATGCCATTTTCTCGATCTCCCGGAGGAGTTGCCTCCGACATGGCCCGCAGGCTTGCTTCCGGAATATTACTAAAGAGTCCTTCTTCGCGGATAAGTCCGTCGGTGTTGGACATTGAAGGCCGGTCGCGCGTCGCAGGCTGGGGAAGGTAGATTCCTTGAAGCGGCGATTCCTCGGGGTGGTGATATATGTACTTTCGCGCCCCCATGACTGTTTCCTGGTTGATGCTTCGTGCGATCTTAGTCGATCCCGAAACGGTGAAGTCAGGTATCTCCATGTCCTCCCGGAGGTTTTTCGGTTGGATTGTGAGGGCGTGGCGGCGGCTGAGTGGAACCAAGAATAGGTCGGCCGTAAAGATGCCCACTCCCTGCCATGCGGGATAATCAGGGGCGACGACAAGAGAAACCGGGTGATCGGATGTAATGATGGAGCGTCGGGTGAATTTGTACAGCGTCCACTGGCAGTCGTTGAGGTAAGTAGAAGTGCTGGGTAGGAGATTCATCAGCAACCGGATGTGGTCGTTGGCGTCGGCTGCCATGTCGGGTCCACCTGGTTTGGTCAGGTCGTGCCACTCAATATCCAGCTCCTCATCGGAAACAACCCGTTCCTCGGCCTCCTGAATAAGTGAGCGCAGCGCCTCTTTCCCGGAGACTCCAACGAGGAGTCGGATCATTTCTGCGTTGTGATTCTTCTGATTCTGCCGTATTTGCTCAGCCCTTAGGTGCTGCAGCGCAATCCACGTGGCGAAAGACTTCCGATGTTCACCTTGGATCGGCCAAGTCCCGGAGAGGATAAGTTTCAGCGCCTCGGCGGCAGAGCCTTCGATTTTACTGAAGCCCTTCTCGAAGAAGTCTGACAAAGAGCCATCGGGAAGCGTTACCGTGTAGAAGTCCTTAATTACGCTCGCGTCGCCGGTTGAGAGAATGGGCGCAGGGTCGCCAGGAAGTGAAACTCGGCGTATTCTCCCCGCGTCATCTGCGAAGCCGTTCAAGTAGAACCTGGAGACGGTGTGCTGTCGTCTAACTCGGTTGCTCAAGCCTTACCCCTGGGTCTGGTTGAGGAAGTGAATGGGCGGTGGGATGTGAGTGAGGATCGTGCCGCGCTTACGAGACTGAGCCGGGGGCGAACCAACTTCCTTCGTTAACACACGCTTGGATCCCTACAGGGCGCACTCAATCTGGATGGCGAGGGCGCCGAGGGCTTCCTTCTCGGGGCCGTAGATGGTGCGGATGCTGGCGAGTTGCTGGTCGCGACTGGCGGTGGCGTTGACGTTGGCCGGGCCTTCGCCGTCGAGGAGGGCTTCGAAGTCCGGGTACTCGGTGACGCGGAGGACCTGCACGTCGCAGGTCTCGTCGGTGTCCTTGATGCGGAATCGGATGGTGTCGCCGGCGGTGAGCTCGGCGAGGTGCGGGTACTTGACCCGCACCTCGATGGTCTTGGTGCCCGCGGCGACGAGCTCGAAGTACTGGCGGTAGAGGTTGAGTTCGTGGACGCGGGCGGTGCGGTCGGTCATCGGGACTGGACGCTCCTGGGGGATGGTGTGGTGATCAGGCGGCCGATCTCGGCGGCCGAGTACGAGTGGAAGAAGTGGCGGGGGTCGGAGAGCAGGGTCTCGGCCATGGCGAGCAGCTGGTCGGCGTACTCGGTGACGGTGCCGGGCCACTGCCGGGTGTCGAGCATCCAAGGGGCGGCGCCCTCGGGCAAGGGGGCACGGCCTTCTCGTGTGAGGGATTTCGACAGCTTGGCGCCGGTCATGGTCACGACCGGGGGCTTCAGCTGCGCGGAGTCGCCGGGCAGCAGGCTCGCTCCTGCCGATTTGATCAGGCTCGGAAAATGTGTGCAGTCTCAGCCGTCCCGAGTTAAGGTACGGCAGAACTTACGCCAGAGGGACCACCATGCTCGGAAAGTTCAAACGCTCGCGTCACGTCGACGCCGATTTCCTCACGCACGCAATCGAAGATGCTGTGCTGGACCAGATCCGAAAAGGTTTGGATCCTGAGCGCGTCAGCGACCTGATCTCCATCGCGGTCCCCGATGTGATCAACGAATTGGCGCCTCAATTGGCCACCGCGATGATGAAAGACAAGCGGACGCTCCGAGTGAATAAGCGCATAGATCGTAGGTTCGATCGGAGACTCCAGAAGAAGTGGGGTAAAGCCCTCGATCTTTACAGGGTCCTTCATTCGGTGTGTGCCGAATTGGGTGAGAAGGCAGCGCGCAAGGAGAGGGAGAGCCTGGCACCCGCTCAGGAGCACACGCTGGAAGCCCTTACGGGTCTTCATGTCACCGCTAGCCGCGTAGCAGGCGAGGTTCTTACTCTTCTCTCGCATGGGCATCCAAGGGGCGCCATGGCGCGATGCCGCACGCTTCATGAGACGGCTGTCATCGCTTGCGTGATTGCAGACGCAGTCGCCGACCCTGACCACCATGACCTGGCCGAACGATTTCTTGATCACGAGATCGTTGGCTTGAGGCGCGACGCTCTCCAGTTCCAAAAAGATCACGTAACTCTTGGCGAGGAGCCGCTTGAGCAGGCGTACGTTGACGAACTCGAAAAACGGTACGCTGAAGTGCTCGAGAAATATGGGCAGGACTTCAAGCGTGATTACGGATGGGCCAAGAGATTTTCACCCGACGATAACCTTCGCAAGCTGGAGGAGAAATCCTCCCTGAGTCATGTGCGCCCCTATTACCAATGGGCAAGCAGTGAGGTGCATTGTGGCGCCAGGGGGCTCGGTCAGAACTTCATAGAATACCGAGGGCTTGTCCTGCGGGATGTCGGAAAGGTCAATGTAGGGCTTATCGATCCGGCGGTCATGGCGCTCAACTCGTTGATTCAAGTTACGTTCTCTCTTGCAGTTAGTGGAGCTCCGGAAGGTTCAGATGTTGAGGCGCTTCTTTGCGCGCGGGCGATTGAGGAAATGAGGTCGACTTGTTCGCGCGCCTTCATGGATGCGCAACTCGAAATTGATCGCGCCGAGGAACGAATCCTGAAGCGCATGCAGAGGAAGAATCCCAGCCGCTGAGTGACAGCGTCTGCTTGCCACTGACTTTGCGTCGGGTGGACGCGGGGTCAGCTTTGCCAAGATCGCACCGGCGTCCTCGACGAGGGGTGCTGCCGTCCTCCACTAATGCATGCTCTGCTGAGAACGGGATCGCCGCCCTACCAGGAGGCGGGTTCAATTGGCGAAGGGCCGCCCTGGCAACTGGTCGGGCTGCAGTTGACGCTTCTAATGCCAGCCGTCGAGGGAGACCTCCGGGCCTCCCGCGAGGTATCGGTGAAGGGCGCTTGAAGTGGTGTCGACGAAATTCTCGGGTACTGCGTCGGCGTCGACCCACCGGACCTGGGAGTGCTTGCGGGGTTCGCGGTTCTCGGGTTCGCCGGTCCAGTCGTGGGCGGCGAAGACCACGGTGAGGAAGCCGTTGGGGGCTTCGACGCCCCAGGCGCCGTGGATGATGTGGGCGACCTTCAGGGCCTCCGGTTTCACGGTCAGGCCCGTCTCTTCGAACAGCTCACGGGCTGCGGTCTCGGTGATCGGCTCGCCGGGCTCGCTCTTGCCGACGGGGAGGTCCCACATGCCCTGGGCGAACTTGGCGTTCTCGCTGCGCTGGAGGAGGACGACGCGGTTAGCGGCCTGGTCGTGGACGATGACGGCGGCGACCAGAAGGGTCATGGATTCGAGGGCGGGCTCGAGGACTTCGGGCTTTTCGTCGGTTGTCCGCTGGGCCACGGCTAGTGTCCCTTCGTCGGCCGGTTGGTGGGCAGCTTAGGCCAGCGCTGCGCGGGCGCGGCGGACGCGTTCGGCGGCCCCAGGCACGCTGCGGCGCGGGTGGATGGTGAGTGCGGAGCGGAGCGAGGTGATCACCTTGCGGGTGCGGTCGCAGGTCATGCCCTCCATGAGGGTCGGGGCTGGGACCAGGCTGCCACGGCCTCGTCTGCGCGCGCCCGGGCGGCGAGGTCGGGCGTCGACGCGCACACCACCAGTGGCCCCGGTGGTGCCGCCTGATCCCGGACTCGTCCTCGTTGGCCGCCGGCCTGGCACTCCTACTCGTACGCCCAGGCTCGGCCGGTCTGGCGGTATTCCTCCACGGGGATCGGTTCGACGCCCGTTCGCATGCGGGCGGAGTAGAGCAGTCCGTCGAGGTGGTCGATCTCGTGGTGGATGAGGCGGGCGAGGCCGCGTTCGTACACGGTGGTCACGGTCTCGCCGGTCAGGGCCGTGGTCTCCACCATGATCTTCAGGGGGCGGGGGACGAGGCCGCGGACGTCGAAGAAGCTCAGGCAGCCTTCGTACTGTTCGTCCATCTCGTCGGACCTGTCGGCAATCTTCGGGTTGAGCAGGATGATGGCAGGGGCGTCGCCGGGTGGCTGGACGACTGCGGCGGCTCGTGCGATGCCGATCTGCGGGGCCGCGATGCCCATGCCCTTGGCGAAGGGGTGGACCTGGCCGATCCGTTCCATGGCGGCGAACAGTTCGTCCGTGATGCGTTCGGCCCCGTCACGCTCGGCGGGCAGGTCGAAGGCGCGGGCCGGTTCGGCGAGGATGCCGGCGCCGTGTTGGACGACGCCGAGGTCTCGCATCTGCTGGCTGGGCCGCACGTCAATCACCTGAACTCCCCTTGATCTGTGTCGCGTTCGGTTCGTGCCCGAAACCGCCACTCCAGACGGTACCGAGCGTGCAGGGCGGGTGTAGTCGTGATCCACGTGAATTGCCGTAGTTCACCGTCGTCGCTGGGGACGGGAGGGGTTCGCAGCGGGGAGGCTTCGGCGGTCATGGAGGTCTCGGTGCCCCACACGACGGGGTCGAGGGTGGCGGGGAAGGCGAGCTGGACTTCCAGTTGCTCGGTGGGCAGGCGGACGGCTCGCTGGAACCAGTTGCCCCATTTGTCGTCGCCGACGGTGTAGGCGTACTCGATCCACACGGACTCGCCGGGGTAGAGGGGGAAGCGGCCGTGTTCGTTGTCGAACAGCAGCCAGACTTCCTTGAAGGCGTCGCGGTCGTGCTTGGCCTGCCACCGCATCGCCTCGCCCCGGCAGGTGGCGGTGAGGTCGAGTTCGTCCCAGGTCAGCGGGTGGGCTCGGTAGTGCGCGTTGGACTGCTCAGGGTCGCCGGGGTAGCGGTCCACGGAGATTCGGATCAGGTAGCGGGTCACCGGCTCGCCGCCGGTGTTCCTCAGCCGTCGGCGCATGGTCAGCCGGTACGAGGTGCCGTCGTACTGGAGCCGTGCCGCGTCGTGTTCCACGACGAGGGCCGATCCGGTCGCATACGGCTGTTCGGGCCTGCGCTGGCCGGGCGGCGCCGCCGCTGGCCGCCGGGTACGGGCCTTTGCCTGCTCGTAGTCGCACCAGCGTCTCCAGATCGCCTTCCCGGCGTTCAGTGACTCGTCGGCGAGACGTGAGAACTCCTCGCTGGGCTTGTGGCGGCCCGACTCCACGTGGCTGACGTAGGACGGGTCGAAGCCCATGGCCAGCGCTAACGCCCTCTTGGACATGCCGCGCACTTCCCGCCAGCGCGCCACCTCGGCCGCGTAGTCCTCGGCCGCCTGCTCGGCGGTAATCTCCTCGCCTTGCGCTTCCATCGAAGCCCCGCGTCATCGTTGGTGAGCATGAATGAACCGTGAGTGATCCAAGTTCATCATCCCGTCACGGTCTGCGTCGCCGCTTTCCTTCCCTTACTGGCCCGGATCGACCCTCCCGGCGGATGAGGGAGGCGAAGCACCATGCGTGTGTTGTACCTGTTGAACATCTCCAACCCCGACCGGCTTTCGGCCGATTCGGGGTGGATTTTCGCGGACCTGCTTGCCCCGGCTCTGGCGGATGCCGGGGCTGAGGTGACGGTCGCGGCCCCGGCTCCGGCCGGGGATGCCCGCTGCGGATTCCACCAGACGAAGGTGCCGGGGACGAAGTACCGGGCCCGCTTCTCCGCGGACATCGACGGGCTGGTGGCACTGATCCGGGCGGAGAAGCCCGACGTGGTCGTGGCCAACCAGATCGAGGAGGCCCCGGCGATCCGCGCGGCCCTACTGGAGGCCGGATCCAACGCTCTATTGGCCGGCTACTGCCATTACCTGCCGTTCTCCTTCACGGGCGGCGGCCAGATCCAGCTCGACCCGTCCCTGAACGACGCGGGGCTCGGGCGGCCGGTGCTGCTGGCGTTCGCCGCCGGACTGGCCGCCTGTGACCGGGTGCTGGTCCACTCCTCCACGGCCGCGTCCTGGGTGTGGGCGGCAGCCGCCCGGATGACCGTGGACCTCGGCGGGAAGTTGCGAGTGGTGCCCGCCCCGCGTGACGAGCGTCTGGTACGCGATCCCGCCACCACGCAGCCCACCTCCGGCGCCGGGGCGATCGGCGTCTATAACCACCGGCTGTGCGCGCACTACGGCACCGGGCAGTTCGTGGACTTGGCCCGCGACCTGGTCGCGTCCGGCACCGTCAGGCTGCGGGTCATGGACCTGTTCGGCCAGCGCCGGGCGGAGCGCAAGGGCCTGGACGACAGCCCCGAGAAGATGCGTGACCAGCTCGCCGCCCTGCCGCACGTGCAGGTCGTCTCCGACCGGGGCGACCGCGTCCGCTACAAGGACCTGCTGGCCGGCGCGCGCTTCGGCATCGCCCCGTTCCGGCCCGGCTGCCCCTGGTCGATGAGCGTGATCGACTGCCAGGGCATGGGCCTTCCGGTCATCTCGCCCCGCCTTGGCTGGCTCGCCGAGCACATCGACCCCGAGCTGTGCTTCACCACCCCGGCCGAGGCCGTCGCCTTGGCCGAACGGCTCGCCACGGACGCCGAATTCCATGCCCTGCACGCCAAGCGGGCCCACGCCTCCACCGCCGACTTCACCCCCGCCCTGATCGCGGCCCGCTACCTGGAGGCCGTCTCGTGAACGGCTTCGACGCGGTTCTCCTCTCGTACGACGAGCCGATGGCCACCTCTCTGCACTCCCGGCTCCAGCGCACGCTCGGCGGCACGGTCAAGCGTCTGCACGGCGTACACGGGATGCGCCGGGCCTACCGTCTGTGTGCCGAGGTCGTCGACCACGAGCAGTTCTTCCTTGCCGACGGGGACTTCGCCATCGACGCCAGCTTCGACCCCGCCACGGTGGAGCCGCTGGACGAGGGCGTGTCGATGCGGGTGTGGCGGGCGGTCAACCCGGTCAACGGTCTGACCTACGGCTACGGCGGGCTGAAACTGGTCCGCCGCAGTGCCCTGCGCGAGATGGGCGAGGCCGTGGACGTGCTCGCTGCCCTGCCCGGACGGATCGAGTTCGCCCAGCAGACCGCGGGCATCACGAGGTTCAACCAGAGCCCCTTCCACGCGTGGAAGGCCGGTTTCCGCGAGTGCGCGATGCTCGCCCGCGGCAGCGAGTACGGCATGGCCGACGACGACTCCCGCCAGCGGGTGGAGGCATGGACCAAGAGCCGCAACGGCGAGTTCGCCCCGTACGCCGCCGCCGGGGCCCGCGAAGGGGTCGCCTTCGCCAAGGAGTTCGCCCGCGTCCCCGGACAGTTCGACCACCTCAACGACCCCACGTGGCTGCAGGCGAGGTTCACCGCCGCGCATGGGGACCAGGCGGTGGCCGGGTGACCTACCCCCTGGTGCTGATCGAGCCGTACGCCGACCGCCTGGGCGGGCACCACCAGCGCACGCTGGTGGCCCTCGCTCAGGCTCGGCCCGGTGGCCTGGCCATCGCCCCACGCGGGATCTCCCGCGAGGCGGTGGCGGCCCTGCGCGAGGCCCGGGCCCGGCTGGTGACCGCACCGGCCGGGCACCCGGCGGCCGTGCTGCTGGCCGCCTCCCGCCTCGCGGTCGGGCTCTCCAGGGCTGGGCTGCGGGTCTTCCGCTCGCGCCGCTGGCCGCGCTTCCTGCGGCGGCAGCCGCACCAGATCACCCTCATCGCCCGGTGCCTTGCTGAGGCGTCGACCCTGCGGACCGCCCGCCAGCTGGAGCCCGACGCCGAGGCGGTGGTGATCCTGAGCGCGAGCGAGGCCCTGCACGGTGCCGCCGCCCTCCTCGGCGGGCTGCCACACCTGCGGTTCGTCCACGAACAAGTCACCACCGAGGACGCCGCCGTGCGGTTCCTCGGCAGGCTCGCCCGCCGGGGCGAGAGGCAGGTTCTGGCGGTCTGCCCGACCCAGGCCGTAGGCGATCAGTTCACGGCAGCCTTCCCGGACCTGCCCGCGGTGGTGCGGGCCTTCGCGGTCAACGACGGCCGCCGCCTCACCGACGCCGAACGCGACGGCGGCCGTACCGCCTTCGACATCCCCACCGGCGAAGCCGCGGTGTGCCTCGTCGGCGGCTGGTGGCCCTACAAAGACATCGGAGTCATCGACGCCGCCCTGCCCCTGCTGAAGGATCCGCTGCACCTGGTGGTCACCGGTATCCCGCTCGACGAAGCCGTACTCGCCCGATGGCGTGACCTGCCGAACGTCCGCCTCCACACGATGCCCGGACCCGTCAGCGAAGCGGTGCTGCGGCTGGTCTACGCCGCAGCTGATGCCGCCCTGGTCACCCGCCGGCCCGGCGTCGGCAAGGAGTCCGGGCTCGTGATGGACGCCGCCCGCCTCGGCGTCCCCCTGGTCGTCTCCGACCACGACCCCGGTCTCACCGCCCGCCTGAGCGGCCGGCCCTGGGCCGTGACCTTCACCGCCAGCGCCCCGGACGCCCTCGCCGAGGCCCTGCACAGCGTCATCCGTCAGCCGCCCGAGCGGCCCGGCCCCGAGGCGCCCCACCTGCTGGGGATGCGGTCGGCCGCCGGGCAGGCCGACTTCCTCACCCGCACCTTCGCCTCACTGCGTACGAAGGACTCCCGATGCTGAGCACCCCTCCCGCGCTGATCGCCGTCGTCGGCCCCGTCGAACCCCCGCTGCTGGCCGCCTGGGTCCGCCACTACCGGTGGCTGGGCGTCGAGCGGTTCCTGATCGCCTTCCACTTCCCCGAGCACGTGCCCGACCAGCAGCGGCACGAACTCCAGGCCGCCAGCCGCGAACTGGGCATCATCCCCACCGGCACCAGCACCGGCCCGTGGCACGAGCACACCAACACCCAGCTCAGGGACGCCCTGCGGCACCGGGCCGGCCCGGGCTGGCACCTGCTCGCCGACGCCGACGAGTTCCAGCAGTACCCCGCCCCACTGAGTGAGGTGATCGCCCAGGCCGAGAAGACCGGGCACCGCGTGGTGGGCGGCCTGATGCTCGACCGAATCACCGCCAGCGGGCGCCCGACCGGCTGGAGGCCCGAAGGCGGACTGGATCGCGCCTATCCCCTCGGCGGGCACCTCACCCACCGGCTCCTGCACGGAGACCCCCGCAAGATCGTTCTCGCCCGCCACGATGTCACCGTGGCTGGCGGCAACCACAGGGCCCCCGGACAGCGTCCGGATGCCGACCGTATCTGCGCGGTTCACCACTTCAAGTGGCGCTCGGGCGTCCTGGATGACCTCCGCCGCCGGGTCCAGCACTTCTCGACCGGCACATGGCAGGAACAGACCCCGGCCGTGCGCGACGAGGCCAGCCGCCTCCTGTCGCACGTCGGCCAGCACGGCGGCGTGATCAACACCAGCGATCCGCGGTTCGCCTTCCGTCGGGTGAGCCTGGACCGCATGCCGTTCAGCTGGCCCAGCGAGGCCCGCAGCATCGTTACGGCCTGGCGACCGCACGCGCACACCTGCCAGGATCAGAGACAATGACCGCGCCCACGGACAGCTCATCGTGAAGGGATGACCACGTGCCCCTCGCCGTTCTCCTGGCTGGCGTCACCGGCTCCGGGAAGACCACCGTTGCCCGAGCCCTGGCCGACCACGGCTACACGCGGCTGTCCGTGGACGAGGAGGTACACCGCCTCCACGGCCGATACGGCGTGGACTACCCCGAGCACACCTACTTCGAGCGCGAACGACCAGTGGTCGAGGCGATCCGGCAGCGGTTCGTCAAGGAGTTGGAGGCTGGTAACGACGTCGTCCTGGACCACGGGCTGTGGCGGCGCGCCGAGCGCGACGCCTGGCATCAGGCCGCCCGCGAAGCGGGCGGCCACCCGCTCATCGTCTACCTCCCCGCCGACCGGGATGAGCTGCTGCGACGCCTTGCCGAGCGCAACGAGCGCGAGGACGCCAACGCCCTCACCGTCACCCCCGAAGCCCTCGACGACTTCTTCGCCCGCTTCGACCCCCCGGCCGATGACGAAGAAGTGATCGTCTACACCGGAGACCTGGACGGGCTCTTGACGGCTCTGTCTGCTGCGGAGCACCGGCCGGACTGAAGGAGACTCACACGCTGCTCGTTGCCACAGACGATGGCGGAGTCCGCAAGGACGAGGCGCTGGCTGGGGCGTGGACACGAGAATGTGACGCTCCGGTGCTTTGGAGGCATCTCTGCACGTCAGGCGGATTGTCGAGCTGTTCATCGGCATATCGAGGGGTACTGGGTCAGCGCAGGTACCGCTCGCCTTGGCTGGCTGCGGGAAGTCGGCCGTACCTTTTGGGAGGCACGGCCGACGGCGGTCCGGTGGGCGCCGATCAGGCCGCGCTTGTCGCCTGTCCGTTCATGGGGCCGCTGCAGAGCGGACAGCTCCCGCTCGACGAGGGATCTGAGCAGATTGAACGCCGCCCCGCGTGCGGGCGCGAGAGGGCTCGGCATCCTGCCCGGAGGTACAGAACCGCTCTCGACGATGCTGCGAAGGACAGTGCTCAGCTCGACGGGGTCGGCTTCCGCCAGAGCAGCCGCGAGACGCAGAGCATCCGTTCGAGGTCCCTCGGTCCAGCGTTCCGCCAAGCGCCGGATACGTGGGCCGACGCCCCCGTGCCGAGTTGCTGCCGCAAGCGCGGCCAGGCCGAACTGCACCGCTTCGCTCTGGCTGTGCCAGCGGTCCAAAAGGTAAGGTGCCACGGCTTCGACCGCATGGCAGGCCGCGAGTTCCTCGGCCGTCTCCTCCAACGACAGGCCCAAGGCGACTCGGCGGTCGGCACCGGACGCAGCGAGGCGCTCCCCAATCGTGGCTGCTTCGAACAGGAACTTGGTGAAGACCGCTCGGTGGGCGGGGCGTATGTCCTCGTGGACAGCGAGCCAGGCGAGCAAGGGGATCTCGTCGGTGGTGTGCGGGTAGCAAGTGCCCTGGTGCATGACCGAGTCGGCCAGCTCGAAGATGACTTCGCGGTCGTCGGCGAACTCGTCAGCCTCGGCGGTGAGCCACCGGGCGGTTCCGGCGGGAAGGCCACCCGGCCGAGTCTTCTGCTCCCGAGCAACTTGTCGCACGCACTCGAGAACGGAGGGGAAGGGGCGTTCAAAGGTGGTGCACGAAAGTGGTGGGGTCGGCCCCGGCTCCTCCGTCGGCCCGGGAAACGTTGAGATCACGTCACGTCGAACGCGATGAGCGTGCCGCTGGTCCAGTTCATGAGCCAGCCCACGTTGATCGAATCCGGGCAGCATGGTTTCTCGGTGCGCCATGGATCCGCCGTTCCCGAATCCGCCGTGTGTTCTGGCTATGGCCTCGACCGCCGCCCGTTCACACTCCTGCTGGTGAAACTCCGCCTCCGAGTCGGGGGCTTCTTCGTCCACGAGGGTATCGACGCTCCACCAGCCCTCCAGCTCGGGCCAAGAGAACTCGGGCTTGCCGAACAGGCCGTTCCCGGGATCCAGATGCGGAAGATATACCGGGCGCACGGTCACCCACCGGTGACCGCGTCGAGCCAGTGCGGAAGCCATTGAGCGGGCATCCGCTTCACGCGGAGCGGCGACGGAATAGTGGACTGCCATCTCTGACACCGACCAGGCAGCACGGTCGATCACGCGGTCCCGGAACTCCTGGAATGCATGTCGGCCATTCGCATCGCGCGGGGTGATGAGTTCTCCGTCGGAGCAATCGAACACGCCGCAGCCCAGTGCGACGGCGAGGTGGAAGACGACGGTGCGGACGTCGTCGCCGGAGGCGCGTATGTGGAGCATGACCGAGTCGACGGGATCCTTGGAGCCGATGTTGAGGTCCATGGACCAGCCGGGGCCCCGGAGTTCACCGCAGGAGGGGTCGGAGAGGTCGGCTTCTGGTGCGGCCAGACGAATGGCCGCCAGAACTTCCTCCCGGCGGCCGAGCGCGGGAGGGACGTAATCGTCGGCGACTGCCTGGATGGAGGTGACGCCGTCGGGCAGGCGGAGGAGAAGGACATCCCAGCTCATGTGAACCTTCGGATCGGGGACGATGGTGCCGCGGACGGGATCAACTCAGGGGATCGCCACCGCTGCGGACCCGGCACCGCGGTCTTCGCCGTATGACGATGTCCCGCGCGCCTCTCATTCCTCGGGAATGAGGTGTGCCCAGGCGGCGCGGAGTCGGGTGAGCAGGGCGCGCTGGTCGTCGATCCAGCCGGGGGGCATCGTCAGGGAGACGGCCAGCCTGGTGGTCTGCTGGTCGTCGACGGTGACCCTGATCTGGTCGTGGTCGTTCTCCCGCCAGGCCAGGTGGATGCCGATCTCGGTGACCCGGGCCGCCTCGCGCCAGACGGCGTCGCGGCCGGCGGCGAGCTCGTCCAGTACGTGGGCCCAGCCGGCCAGGTCCGTCGGCTCGACGTAGATGTCCTGGATGCCGGTCACGAAGTCGTTGTGGACGGAGAGCTGTCCCACGGTGTCCGGGATGCCCGGGGCGTACGAGGGGTTCAGCTGGACCACGACACTTCCCCCGCCGTACTCGCCGACGATCCGCGTCAGCGCGAACGGTTCGCTCTCCTCCATGGCCCGCCCCAACTGTCGATCTCCGCCGGTGTTCGGATCCTAGGAGCAGTCGTCCGCGCCGTGTCGTCCCGGGGCCGGCCGTCCGCGTGCGAGCGCGTGAAGCAACGGCGAAAACCCTGTGGAAGCGGTGTCGGTGAGGCCGTTTATGCTGCACCGGACGATCACGCGGGAACCAGGGGAGGGCGCGGCATGTTCGGCAGGCTGTTCGGTGGTGACGGGGAGAGACCCGCGGCGGATCCGCACGCGCTTCCGGTCCCGCGCCGGCAGAAGAACGGGACGTACACACTGCGCGCGCTCGGGGACCGGCGGGTGCTCGCGCTGGTGGAGGCGGCCGACGCCGGGGACTGGGAGGCGGTCAAGGCGGCGCTGGTCCCCTTCGACATCGGGCGCGACCACCAGGTGCTGGGTGAGCTGGCAGACCTGGACGGTGTGCAGGACTGGATCGGCCCGGCCGTCGAGGAGGACAAGGAGCACCGGGCGACGGCCCTGCTGATATCCGGGACGCGGCACATCAGTTGGGGCTGGGAGGCGCGTACCTCGGACCGGGCCGTGAACGTCACGCAGGAGCAGTGGCGCGTCTTCCACGAGCGGCTCCACATCGCCGAGGAGCAACTCCTCGAGGCCGCCGAGCTGCGGCCGGACTGGGTCACGCCGTGGCGTCGTCTCCTCACCTCCGGCCGCGGCATGTCGCTGGACCCGGCCGTCAACGAGACCCGGCTCGAGGCCGCCCTGCGCCGCGACCCGCTGGACCTGGAGACCCACGTCGAGTGGGTGTCGCAGTTGCAGCCCCGCTGGAGCGGCGAGCCCGGTCAGGCGCTGGCGTTCGCCCGCGAGGCCCTCGCCCGTGCACCGCAGGGGCACCGCCTCGGCTGTGTGATCGCCATGGCGCACATCGAGGAATGGGTCGAGTCGGACGACGGGGACTGCCTGGAAACGCCTGAGATCCAGGCGGAGTTGCGCAACGCGGCCGATCACAGCATCCTCCACCCGGACTACGTGCGGTGCCCGGGCTGGCAGCACGACTTCAACATGTTCGCCATGGCCCTGTCGCTGGCCGGTGAGCGCCACACGGTCCGGCGCGTCTTCCAGGCGCTCGACGGCGCCTACACCAGCTGGCCCTGGACCTACTTCGCGGAGCCGGAGAAGCAGTTCGCCCGCCACCACCGCCGCGCCTGAGACCCGGCCCGGCCACCACCACCGCCGTGCCTGCGCCGCACGGCGGGCCCGGTTCCCGCAACGGTCGCGCCTCCGCCACCCGTCGCCCCTCCCACCCCCGGACTGCCTGATGACTCTGCACGACACCGACGCCGCCACGAACCCGGCCGGCGACGACCGCACCTTCCAGGTGGATCTGCGCGGCCTCGTCGATCTCCTCTCCCACCACCTCTACTCCAGCCCCCGCGTCTATCTGCGCGAACTCCTGCAGAACGCGGTGGACGCGCTGACCGCCCGGCACAACCTCGAGGCGGCCTCCCCCACCGAGGCCCCCGCCGACGCTTTCGGCATCCGCCTGTACGCCGACGGCTCGGTCGTACGCGTCGAGGACGACGGCGTCGGTCTCACCGCGTCCGACGTGCACACCTTCCTCGCCACGATCGGCCGCAGCAGCAAGCGCGCCGAGAAGATCGCCGAGCAACGCGGTGACTTCATCGGCCAGTTCGGCATCGGCCTGCTCTCCTGCTTCCTCGTCGCGGACGAGATCCACGTCCTCAGCCGCTCCGCCCGCACCCCCGACGCGCCCACCGTGGAGTGGCGGGGGCGCGGCGACGGCAGCTACACCGTCCGCTCCCTGCCCGCATCCGCCCGCCCCCGGCCCGGCACGACCGTCACCCTGACGCCGCGCGCCGACGCGGGCGAGTGGACCCGCCCGGCGCAGGTGCACGCGCTGGCCCGGCACTTCGGCTCGCTGCTGCGCCACCCGGTGACCTTCGACGACGGCACAGGCGGCCCGGGCGGCACAGGCGGCCCCGGCGGCCAGGGCGCCGCCGTCAATCCCGAGCCCGCGCCCTGGGCCCGTACGTACCCCACGCCGGGGGCCCGTTCCCGCGCGCTGGCCGCCTACGGCGAGGAGACCTTCGGGTTCACGCCGCTGGACACCATCGAGCTGGACCTGCCGGCCGTCGGCCTGAGGGGCATCGCGTGCGTGCTGCCGGAGACGGTGCCGGCCGGCCGCCGCCACGGCCACCGCGTGCACGTCAAGGGCATGCTGCTGTCCGAGCAGGCCGAGGAGATCCTGCCCGAGTGGGCGTTCTTCGTCCGCTGCGTCGTCGACGCGGAGAGCCTGCGCCCGACGGCGTCGCGTGAGTCGCTGTACGAGGACGACACCCTCGCCGCCGTCCGCGACGCGCTCGCCGAGCGGCTGCGCGCGTGGATCGCCCGGGCCGCCGCCAGCGACCCCGATCTGCTCGCCCGCTTCCTCCAGGCGCACCATCTGGCCGTGAAGTCGCTCGCGGTGCACGACGACGAGATCCTGCGGATGCTGCTGCCCTGGCTGCCGTTCGAGACGACCGACGGGCACACCACGCTCGACGAGTTCGCGCGCACCCACCGCACCGTGCTGGTGACGTCGAGCGTGGAGGAGTTCCGGCAGGTCGCGGCGATCGCGTCGGCCGCCGGGCTCGGTGTCGTCAACGGCGGCTACACGTACGACCGTGAGCTGGTCCACCGGCTGCCGGAGATCAGGCCCGAGGCCGGCGTCGCCGACCTCGACCCGGCGACCCTGACCGCCCATCTCGACCCCGTCGACCGGGAGACGGAGCTGGCCGCCGCGGCCTACCTGGCCCTGGCGCGCGACGCCCTGGCCGTCTTCGACTGCGACGTCGCGCTGCGCACCTTCCAGCCGGCCTCCGCCCCCGCGCTGCTCGTCGACAGCCGCGAGGCCCGGCACGAGCGCACCCGCTCGCAGCTCGCCCGTGAGCAGGAGGGCGGCCTGTGGGGCGACATCCTCGGCGCCCTGCGCCAGGAGGCCCCGCGGGCGCAGCTGATCCTGAACCAGCTCAACCCGCTGGTCCGCACCGCCGTCGCCATCGACGAGCCCGAGCTGGCCCGTACCAGCGCCGAAGCGCTCTACGGGCAGGCCGCGCTGCTGTCCCGGCGGCCGCTGCGGCCCGCCGAGTCGAGTCTCATCAACCGCTCCTTCCTCGACCTCCTCGCCCACGCCCTCCGCAAGGACAGCTGACGATGCCTACCGCACCCCATCCCCAGAGCACGGACGAGCTGTACCGGGCGCTCCAGGAGAACAGCGGGCTCCCCTACGGCCGCACCCGTACCGTCACCGCGGAGGAACTGGTCGACGCCGCGGAACAGTTCGCGGAGCCCGTGCCGCTCATCCACGCACTCCTCGAACTCCAGGAGGCGTACACCTACGGCTCCGAACCGCGGAAGTCGCCCGTCGTCTTCGCCCGCCTGCTCACTCTCTTCGACGAGCAGCCCGACGTCTTCGACGAGCGCCTGCGGCACATGCTGTTCTGGCGGTTCAAGTGGGTCGCCAACGCCCTGCGCCAGCTGCCCGAGATACCGCTGACCAGTCTGCGCCAGTGGCTGACGGAGATGCGCGGCCGGTACGAGAAGGCCGGTCTGGGCCTCCAGCCGTACTACGGGCAGGCGTACCAGCTCGCCGCGCACGTCGGCGAGGACACCGCTCTCGCCTACGAGCTGTGGGCGGGCCGCACCCGCACCCGGCTCAGCGACTGCGAGGCGTGCGAGATCTGCGAGCGCGCCCTGTACCACCTCGCGGCGGGCGACGACGAGCGGGCGCTGCGCGCCTGGGAGCCGGTGCTGGCCGGGAAGGCGTCCTGCCAGGAGGAGCCGGCCCGCTCCGTCTCGTACGCGCTGCTGCCCCTGCTGCGCACCGGCCGCACCGGCCAGGCCCGTGAACTGCACCTCGCCGGCTACCGCGGCTGCCGCCGCAACCCCTCGATGTCCGGGGAGATCGGCCGGCACCTGGAGTTCTGCGCGCTGACCGGCAACGAGGCACGGGGTCTGGAGCTGCTCGCCGAGAACCGCAACCTGTTCGAGGAGGTGGACTCGCCGCTGGGCCTGTTCGACTTCCTCACCGGCGTGGAGGTCCTCCTCCAGCGGGTCGAGCTCCTCGGCCACGGCGAACTGCCCGCCGCCGGATACGCGGGCCGCGCCTGGACGGTGGCCGGCCTGCGCGCCGAGGTGCGGGGCCGCGCCGACGACCTCGCCGCCCGTTTCGACGCCCGCAACGGGACCACGGCCCACACCGACCGCCGCCGGGCCCGCCTCGACCGTGCTCCGCTCCTGGACTCGCTGGAACTGACCCTGCGACCGCGCCGCCTCGACGACGTGGCCCCGGCCGCCCCGGTTGTCGCGCCCGCCGCACCGACGGCCGCCGCCGTCCCCGAGTCGCTGCCCGAACTGATCCTCCGGGCGCGGCGGCTGGACGAGCAGGGGCATCCGGACGCGGAGGGCTGCTGGGCGGAGCTGCGCACGCTCGTCGCCGCCCGCGCCTACACCCACCCCGACGACCCGGCCGTGGGCCCGCTCGTACAGCTCTGCGCTGATCTGCTGGCCGACGAGGCGGGCCGGGCGGGCGAGAAGGACGACTTCACCGTCGCCGCCGACCTGTACGAGGAGGCCGCCGGGCTGTACGAGGACGCCGGCCTGCCGGGCCACGCGGCGCTCGCCCGGGCCGGCGTCCTGCTCGCCGCCGCCGAGGCTCCCCACAAGAGCGCCGGTGAGGACCCCGCGGAGAGCCCGACGGACAGCGCCGCCGAGGGCGCCGGCCGGGCCGAGGCGCGGGTCGCCGCGCTGACCGCCGCCCACGCCGCCATGGTCCGTCTGCACGAGGAGACGACCGGCCTCACCCCGTACCAGGAGGCCCGCCTGCTGCGGCTGCGGGCCACCGCGCTGGGCCTGCGTCTGCAGACGTCGGGGAGCACGGAGCACGCCGCTCCGGTCCTCGCCGAGGCGGATCTGCTGCACGCGTTCGCGACCCGGCACGACATCGTCGGGCAGATCTCCGGTGCCCGGCTGGTGCGGGCCAGCGCCCACGCCGTCTCCGGTGACCTGCCCACCGCGGTCGCCGAGATCGACGCCCTCCTCGACCGGCTGAAGGAGCACGGCCCCGCCTGGCACCTGCCCCGTACGCTCCGACTGCGCGGCCGGCTCCGACTCGGTCTCCAGGACGCGCAGGCCGCGTACGAGGATCTGGCCGAGGGCCTGCGCCTGGCCGCGGACTGGCCGGCCGACGCGATGGACACCGCCCGCTTCCACAGCGAACTGGCCGAGGTCTGCATGCGCTTGGGCCGCCCCGACGAGGCGCTGCGGCAGCTGACGCGCTCGGCGGAGCTGGAGCTCCGCCGCGGCAGCCGGACGGACGCGTTCTGCGCCTACAGCAACGCGGCCCAGCTCAGCCTGGACCTGGGGCGCGTCGAGGACTGCATCGCGCTGCTCGACTCCCTCCTGGCCGAGCCGGACGTCACCGCCGGAGAGCTGGACGACCGGCTCGTCGCCCAGCTGCGCCTGACCCGCGCCCGCGCGCTGCACGCCGGAGCGGACCTCAAGGCCGCCACCGCGGAGTTCGTCACTCTCGCCGCCGAGTCGGCGGGCTGGGACGACGACCCGGGGAGCCACGCCATGATCGCCGCGGAGACGGCCGTACTCCTCGGCGAGTCCGGCGAGTTCGGCCCGGCCCGCGAGGCCGCGGACCAGGCGCTCGCAGCCCACGCCCGCGACCCGCGCTTCGAGCAGCTCAGCAACTGCCTGCGCGAACTCGCCCGCCTCCAGGCCCACCAGCAGGGCCCCGACGGCCTGGCCGGCGCGCTCGCCTTCCTCGCCGACGCCGCCAAGGTCGCCGACGAGGCCCGCGCCGCCGGGTACGAGGCCCGCGGCCGCTCCCTGGACAGCGCCCTGGCCTACGAGCACGGGCGGGTCAACGCCTACGCCGGTGCGTACGAGGACGCCCTGGCCGCCCTGGACAAGGCTCTCGCCCTGGTCGGCGATCCGGGTCCGGACGAGGACCGCGCCGGCGAGTGGGCCGAGTGCGTCCGCCTCGCGGCCGCCGTGGAGGGCATCTATCTGGAACGCACCGCTCCCGCTCTCGGCCGCCTCGACGCGGCGGTCGCCCGCCTGACCGCCCTGGGCCACACCGAGGAGACCGAGCCGCTGACCTCCTTGGCGGCCCGGCTGCGCGACGAGGAGTGACGCGGCGGGCCCGGTGCCGGGGCGGTCTGCCGCAGCCGCAGGGCCCGCAGCACGCCCTCGGTGGCGAACCGGCCGTCGGCCCCGGCACCGGGCCGCGCTGTGCGGCAGGGCCGGCGGCCGGAGCGGCCGCGGGACGGAGCCCCGCACCACGTCAGCCGTTAGGGTCACGGGGACTCGAGGCCGCAGAAGAACCCTGGGGGATGAATGCGTCGGGGACGTCCACTCCGTTCGGCCTGCCTCGCAGCAGTCGCCGTTCTCGTCTCAGGGGCGGGCTGCGCACCGCATGAGGAGCGGACCTCGGGTCCGGCCATGTCGGCCGGCGCCGAGTCCTACTTGTCCACGGCGCTGGACATCATGGAGAAGCGCTCGCTGGTGCGTCGCACGGTCGACTGGGAGCAGGTCCGCAGCGAGGCGTTCTCGCGGGCCGACGGGGCGCAGAAGCCGGCCGACACCTACGGGGCGATCACGTCGGCTGTCAACTCGCTGCACGACGGGCACAGTTCCTTCTTCGCGCCGGAGCAGGCCAAGAGGTTGGAAGCTCCTGTCACGACCTTCGACGACCTGCGGGGTCGCTCGCTGGAAGGGCGCTTCGGGTATGTGTCGCTGCCGGGAGTGCAGGGGTCGGAGCAGTCGTACGAGGAGTACGTCCAGCGAGGTCGGAGGGCGGTGGTGGAGGCGGACCGGTCGCAGGCGTGTGGCTGGGTGGTGGATCTGCGCCGCAACCGCGGGGGAAACATGTGGCCGATGCTCGCCGTCGTCGCTCCCATACTGGGCGACGGGAAGGTCGGCGCGTTCGTGGACGCCGACGGCGGGAGGACCATGTGGACGATCGAGGACGGTAGTCCGCGCTACGACGGCGAGTCCGTCGGCTGGCCCGGCGGCGAAGCGGTGACCGCCGGCGATCCACCGGTGGCGGTGCTGACGAGTGGTGCGACCGGCAGCGCCGGAGAAGCGGTCGCGGTGGCTTTCGCGGGCGGCCGGACACGCGGTTCTTCGGCGAGAGCACCAGCGGTGTCCCTACGGGAAACCAGCCCCACCGCCTGTCGGACGGAGCCGTCCTGCATCTCACCGAGGTCAAGGACGCGGACCGCACGGGCCGCACGTATGACGGACCCATTCCGCCGGACGAGGTGGTCCTCACCGCCCGGCGCACCGTGGGAGGCGGCCAGGACCGGGTTCTGGCCGCGGCGAAGACCTGGCTGGCCGAGCAGCCGGTGTGCCAGTGATCCGGGACCGGTGACGGTTCCAGTTCTGCCGCCGGTCGGGCCGTCCGGCCCGGCCGTCCCGTGCCTCACGTTCCCGGCGCGGTCCAGGGACCTCTTCCGAGGTTCCCTCCCCGCCCGGTGTGGCAGAGTCGCCAGCATGCCCTTCGATCACAACGACCGCTACCACCGGCTGCTGTTGCGGCAGGTGCCGCGCGACGCGGTCACGGGGCTGGACGTCGGGTGCGGGGCGGGGCGGTTCGCGCGGCGGGTGGCGGCGCTCGGGTTGGACGTCGACGCCGTCGATCCGTCCGCCGAGGTGATCGCGGAGGCCCGTGCGCTGTCGGCGGGCGCCAGGAGCCCGCGGTTCACGCAGGCGGACGTCACGGGGATGGAACTGCCCAAAGGGCACTACGACTTCGTGTCGTGTCTGGCGAGTCTGCACCACATGCCGTTCGGCACGGTCGCCGCGCTGCGTGACGCGCTCGCGCCGGGGGGTGTGCTGGTGGTGCTGGGGTGCTACGCCGAGAGGACGCCGCTCGACCGGGCGTGGAGCCTCGCGGCCGTGCCGGTCAACGCCGTCGCCCGGCTCGGTGTCGCGGTCGCGGACCGGTTCCGTGGCATGACCGCGGACGGCGTGGTCAGGGCCCCGGTGCGGCAGCCGGAGACGGGGCTGGCCGAGATCCGGCGGGAGGCGGCGGTGCTGCTGCCGGGATCGCGTGTCCGGCGGCTGCTCTTCTGGCGCTGTCTGATCGTCTTCCACAACGGCGGCTGAGCCGCCGGACAATCACATGTGCCGTACGGGGGGGCCGCTCTGCCGCCGGCCGACGGGAGCCGGGTCTACGCGCTGTACCCCGGCGGGCTCGACGCGGGCCGGGTCCGGCTGCTGACGGCGTCCGACGTGGTGGCGGCGCCGGCGCGCGCTGAGCGGGGCAGGGTGCGGGACGCGCCGGGCCTCCGTGCGGCCCGGTGCGGGCGCTACGATCGGCCGCTATGGGGATGACTGTGCGGGAACTGACGTACTACCCGGTCAAAGGCTGTGCCGGGACCGGTGCGGAGTCGGTACGGGTGGAGACCACGGGGCTGGAGCACGACCGGACGTTCATGGTCGTCGACGCGGTCGACGGAGCCTTCCGGAGCCAGCGCCGGCTGCCGGCCATGGCGGCGGTCCGGCCCGAGGTCGTCGACGGCGGGCGGGCGCTGCGGCTGAGCGCCGACGGGGTCGAGAGCCTGGTCGTGGCCGTCGACCCGGAGGGCGAGCGGCGGCCGGTGAGCCTGTTCGGCCGGCCGGTCGGGGACGCCGTCGACCAGGGCGGGGACGCGGCCGAGTGGTTCTCCGAGGTGCTCGGGGAGAAGCTGCGGCTGGTGCGGGTGCCGGACGGCTTCGACCGCGACGGCTGGGGCGAGACGGCGGGCAAGGTCGCCTTCGCGGACGCGCACTCCGTGCTCGTGCTGTCCCGGGCCTCGCTGGACGGGTTGAACGAACGGATCGGTGCCGCGGGCGGAAAGCCGGTGCCGATGGACCGCTTCCGGCCCAACATCGTGCTGGACGGATGCGCCCGGCCGCACGACGAGGACCTGATGCGGCGGATCGGGTTCGCGGGCGCGGCAGAGGACGCCGGCGCCGGTGCGCAGACGGCCCGGACCGTCGAACTCGCCCACTCCGTACGGGCGCTGCGCTGCGCCGTACCGATGGTGGACCAGCGCACGGGGGTGCGGGCCGGGCCCGAACCGGTGCGCACCCTCGCCACGTACCGCAGGGAGCCCGTCTACGACAACAAGGTCAGCTTCGGCGCGAAGGCGGCCGTGGTGCGCGGCGGCATGCTGGCCGTCGGGGACGAAGTGCTCGCCGAGTGGTACGAGAACGGGGCGCCGGATCCCCGGCACCCCGCCTCGTGAGGTCGGCCGCTGCAACGGCCGTGTCGGATCGGTGGTCCTGGCACGATCGGTGGTCGCGTCGGATCAGCGACCGTACGGTTCAGGGGCCCTCCGGATCAGCGGCCGTAACGGATCAGGGCCCTGACCATCCGGCACGTCGTGTCGGACGGGGCATGGGCGCCGATGCGCTCCGCCGTCGCCCGTATACGGCGGTTGTCGGCGGTCGCCGGGTGGTAGACGCCGGAGTCGAGCAGCGCGATCGCGAGGCGCATGGCCTTCAGGCGGCGGTTGTGGGACACGTACCACTCGCGCGGCTGGCCGGCCGGGAGCGGCTTCTTCTGGGGCGGGGTCAGGGGCTTCGTCGTGAGTGTGGCAACGGCCATCGGCAACCTCCTGGCGCGGTGGCGGGACCATCCCGAACTACTGTTCATTCTACCGGTCGGCACTGACAATTTCGCCTGGCCAGACGGTGTTTGGGCGGCCTGCGGCCGGTACCGTGGAGCGCATGGAGATCTGGATCAACCCGGCCTGTTCCAAGTGCCGCAGCGCCGTCGACCTGCTCGACGCGGAGGGCGCCGACTACACCGTCCGCCGCTACCTCGAGGACGTGCCGTCCGAGGACGAGATCCGCGCCGTCCTCGAGCGCCTCGGCCTCGAGCCGTGGGACATCACGCGCACGGGCGAGGCGGTCGCGAAGGAGCTGGGCGTCAAGGACTGGCCCAGGGACGCCGGTTCGCGGGACCGCTGGATCGCGGCGCTCTCCCAGCACCCGAAGCTCATCCAGCGGCCCATCATCACGGCGGAGGACGGCACCGCGGTGGTGGGGCGTACGGAGGAGGCGGTACGGGACGCGATGGGACGCGGCTGACCGGGCCACCGGGGCCGGGAGTGTGCCGCTCGAGCTGTATCTGCACGGGAGCCGCCGGCGGCCGTGGCTGACGCCGGCCCGGGTGCCGGAGCCGCCGGCGGAGTCTGACAGGACGTCGGCCGCGGCGGCCGGTCCCGTGCCGACGGGAGCCGCGATGCACGCGCTGCCGGACGGGGGGTGTGCCGGCCTGAGCGGCGGCCGGTCCGTGACGGCGTGGCCGGTGGGCCGCTTCGGCACCTTAAGGAACGTTAAGGAAGAGGCGAGTGGGGCCGGTGAGAACTCGGCGGCGGCTACTCGTACGTAAGGGCACAAGGAACCATCCGGCCGCCCCCGCGGCCGGGGACAGGAGCCCTTACGTGTCACGCAAGAAGACCCTCAGCGGCAAGAAGAAGATCGCCCTCCTCGTCGGCGCTGCGGCCATGGTCGGCGGCACTGCGATTGTGATGACCGGGACGAGCAACGCGTCCGTGGCGTGCGACGGGCTCGCTCAGGCGATCCAGAACAACGAGAACTTCATCGCCGGCCAACGCGCCGACCCGGACGCCCAGTCGGCCGCGCGCATCGCCAACCGGGAGGCGGTGATCGCGCAGATCAAGGTCCAGGAGGAGGCGGCGGGCTGCGACGGCGGTGGCGGCGACCAGGCGGCCGCGCCGCCCGCTGCGGAGCAGCCCCCGGCGGAGGAACCGCCCGCCGACGAGGGTGCCGGGCAGGACGCCGGGCAGGGTGCGGAGCAGGGCGCCGGAGGCGGTGAGGAGGAGGCCGGTGGCAACGCGGGCGACGACGCCGCCACCGGCGAGGTCGTCTGCGCCGGCTCCACCGTGACCGTCTCCGGCGAGGGCGGCGCGCCGGCCGCCTCCAGCAACGAGTTCCCCGTCGGCACCCGGCTCAAGGTGACGAACCTGGACAACGACAAGTCCACGGCCGTCGAGGTCACCTCGGTCTCCGGGAGCTGCGCCCTGCTGAACAACGCGGCCTTCGAACAGGTCCGCGAGGCGGGCAAGTTCCTGATCCGCAACGCGCGTATCGAGCGCGTCGGCTGACCGGGCGCCGCCGGCCCCGAACGACGTACGCCGTGCCCGCTCCCCTTCCACTGTCCCAGGAGGAGCAGCCGCCGGGCCGCACACCCGGCGGCGCCACGGCACCGTCCCGGTCCGGCGGCCGCCGTGCCGTCGTAGCCGCAGGCCCCGGTAACGCCCCCGCCGGTCCTGCGGCTACGGCCTTGTCCCCGCACGGCCCGCCCGCGTCACGGCGCAGTCCGGACCAGCAGTTCCTCCGCCTCGGCCAGGATCTCGGTGAGCCGGACCCCGAAGTGGATGTCGCAGGCGTGCGGCCGGCCCGTGCGTGCGGAATCGACGAGGGCGTCGACGGCCGTGCGGAACGAGGTGACCGGGTCGCCCCAGCCCTCGGGCAGCTCGGCCCTGCCCCGCTCGCCCAGCAGGACCAGGCTCGTACCGGCCGCCTTCCCCGGTGCGCTCAGGCCCAGCGTCACGGTGCTGGACGCGCCGGAGGCGTGCCGCAGCACCAGGTGCACGGTGTCGGCGGGGCCACGGCCCGCCGACAGCGTTGTCACGTCGCCGAGGACCGGGAGCAGCGCGGAGAGGGCGTGGGGGCCGACGTCCCACAGGCCGCCCTTCTCCCTGCGCCACGGCGAGGCCGCGAACGGGCTGTCAGAGCCGTCCGAGTACAGCGAGCCGAGCCACTGCGCGTGCGCCGTGAACCAACCGTCGGCAGCGGCCTGTTCGGTCACCCACGCCTCGGTGTCCGCGGTGAACCGCAGCGTGCAGAACACCACCGAAGCCACCTGGGCCTCGTCGGCCGCGCGGGCCGCGGCGCGCGCGGCGGCGACGTTCGTCGCGACCGGCTTGTCCAGCAGCAGATGGCATCCCGCCGCGGCGGCCCTCGCGGCGAGCGGGGCCTGCACGTCCGGCGGCACGGCGAAGGCGACGGCGTCGCTGACGCCGAAGAGGGCGTCGATGCCCTCGTCGCCCGTGAACGCCGCCGTCCCGTGCGCGTCGGCGAGCTCGGCCGCCGCGTCGGGCCGCCTCCCCCACACCCCGCTGAACACGATGTCCGGGTGCCCGGCCAGCGCCGGTGCCTGCGTCATCCGCGCCCACGGCCCGGCCCCGAGGAGCCCGATACGCTGTTGCTGCGTCTGCTTCATCATGCGCACCAGTGTGCACGGCGACGGAAATCGCCGGAGACCGCGAGGGACGAACGTGTACGTTCCCGTCGGCGCCGCCGCCGGAGCCGCTCCGGGCTCCGGCTCCCGGAGCCCGGCACCGCCCCGGGTCCGGCCAGGCACGTACGCGACGGCAAGCCCCGGCAGTCCGTGACGAGTGCCGCGTCCCGGCCGGCGGACCCGCGCCACACTCCCGGGCGTGAGGGGCGGGCGGGGGCGTAACGCGGGGTTCACAAACGGGCAACGGCTGGGAAATCGCGTGTTGCCAAGCTGCGCGGCATACCGCTGCACCCGCAAAGGATGAGACCCCGTGACCTTCAAGGCTGAGTACATCTGGATCGACGGCACCGAGCCGACCGCCAAGCTTCGCTCGAAGACGAAGATCATGACGGGTTCGCCGGCCGGCCTCGCCGAGCTGCCCGTGTGGGGCTTCGACGGGTCCAGCACCAACCAGGCGAAGGGTCACGCGTCGGACCGTGTGCTCAAGCCGGTCTTCACCTGCCCGGACCCGATCCGCGGCGGCGACGACGTTCTGGTGCTGTGCGAGGTCCTCAACACGGACATGACCCCGCACGAGTCCAACACGCGTGCCGCGCTGGCCGAGGTGTACGGGCAGTTCGCCGCGCAGGAGCCGATCTTCGGCATCGAGCAGGAGTACACCTTCTTCAAGGGCGCCCGTCCGCTCGGCTTCCCGGAGGGCGGCTTCCCGGCCGCGCAGGGCGGCTACTACTGCGGTGTCGGCGCCGACGAGATCTTCGGCCGTGACGTCGTCGAGGCGCACCTCGAGAACTGCCTCGCGGCGGGCCTCGGGATCTCCGGCATCAACGCCGAGGTCATGCCCGGCCAGTGGGAGTTCCAGGTCGGCCCGCTCGCGCCGCTCGAGGTCGCGGACCAGCTGTGGGTGGCCCGCTGGCTGCTCTACCGCACCGCGGAGGACTTCGAGGTCTCCGCGACGCTGGACCCGAAGCCGGTGAAGGGCGACTGGAACGGCGCCGGTGCGCACACCAACTTCTCCACGAAGGCGATGCGCGAGGGCTACGACGCGATCATCACCGCGTGCGAGTCGCTCGGCGAGGGCTCCAAGCCGCTGGACCACGTCAAGCACTACGGCGCCGGCATCGACGACCGTCTGACCGGTCTGCACGAGACCGCTCCGTGGAACGAGTACAGCTACGGCGTCTCCGACCGCGGCGCGTCGGTCCGTATCCCGTGGCAGGTCGAGCAGGACGGCAAGGGCTACATCGAGGACCGCCGCCCGAACGCCAACGTCGACCCGTACGTGGTGACCCGCCTGCTGGTGGACACCTGCTGTTCGGCGCTGGAAAAGGCCGGCCAGGTCTGATCACCGGGTTCTGGTTGAGGAGGGCGTCCGCCGTGGCACGGCGGGCGCCCTCCTCCGTTGGCGATTCAGCACTGCGCCAAGGGGCGGTCTGGTTGAATGGGGGCATGGTCGGCACCCGTCGAAGCACCTCGGACACAGCAGGTCGCAGCGGCCTCGAGCCGTTCTGGCCGTCCCGGCGGCATCACGACTTCGACCGGGTGTGTTGTCGCGCGATGAACGCGCCCGCCCGCTAGAACCCACTCGGGACGCCCCCGTCGGGCAGTACCCGCTCGGGCCTTCGGCCGGCGCGCACGACGTACGTCAGTCCGTCTTCCTCCGCGCGCGAAAGAGCTGACTCCTCATGGCGAACACCCGTGCCCTCCCCGCCGCCGCCCACCGAGACCGGCCGCGGCCGAGTGCCGACTTCCTTCCGCCGGGCGCCACATGGCTGCCCGCTCCCCCGCACACTGTGCCCGCTCTCCCGGGGCAGCCGCCGATGGTCGGCTACCTCGTGCTCGTGCCGGCCGATCAGCAGCCGCGGCCGGCCCCCGACGAGGCCGTGAGCAGCGGCCCGGTGCGGATCGACCGGGACCGGCGCACCGCCCGGGTGGACGGGCGGGCGCTGGAGCTGACCTACCTGGAGTTCGAGCTGCTGGCCCACCTGGTGGCGCACCCGCACCGGGTGCACACGCGGGACCAACTGGTCACGACGGTGTGGGGGTACGGGCACGTGGGCGACGGCCGTACCGTCGACGTCCATGTGGCGCGGCTGCGCCGCAAGCTGGGCGCCGAGCACCGCCGCACGATCCGGACCGTGCGGCGGGTCGGCTACACGTACGCCCCCTAGGCGCGGGCGGCGGCCACCGGCCGCGGCGGCGAGGTGCACGGCGACCATGCCGGCGTCCGCGGCGATGTCCGGGGGCGGCCCGTGGTGGTGTGCGGCGGCCTGTTCGCCGCCCGCGAAGGTCAGGTGCGGAACACCCTGGACGGCGAGCAGTCCGGCTCCGACGGACCGGGCGCCGCGCTCGCGGCCGGCCGCGAGCCAGCCGGCGGCGGCCGTCGCGCCGAGCGCGGCGATCAGCGCGGCGGGCGGTATGTGGTGCGCGGACAGGGACCAGTGCCCCGTCGCGGCAAGGACGACCGCAACCGCCGCGAAGAGCGCGGCCCCGCAGGGCACGCATCGGCGACCGGGCAGCCGTCATCGTCGGCACATGCTGCCAGCCCTCAGCCGCCTCCGGGAGAGTGACCCCGGGTACGGAACGTTATTCCGGCAGCAGAAGTGCTGTCCTCCGCGCCGCCCGACGGGGCAGAGTCGTGATCATGAGGCTTCTGATTCTGGGCGGTACACACTTCGCGGGGCGCGCGGTGACGACGGCGGCGCTCGCCCGCGGCTGGGACGTCACGGTCTTCCACCGCGGGCACAACGCGGCGCCGGACGGCGCTGCCGTACGGATCGGCGACCGCGCCGCGGAAGGCGGCCTGGCGGCGCTCGCGGACGGCACCTGGGACGTCGTCGTCGACACCTGGTCGGGGGCGCCTTCGGCGGTGCGGGACACGGCGGCGCTGCTCGCCGGGCGGGCCGAGCGGTACGTCTACGTCTCCAGCTGCTCCGTGTACGTCTGGCCCCCGGCCGCCGGGTACGACGAGAGCACGGCCACGGTGGCCAGTTCGCCCGACGCCGGGGACGTGCCGTACGCCGAGGCCAAGCGGGGCGGGGAGCTGGCGGTGTCGGCCGCCTTCGGGGACAGCCGCTCGCTGCTGGTGCGCTCGGGCCTGATCCTCGGCCCGTGGGAGAACATCGGCCGGCTGCCGTGGTGGCTGGGCCGGATCGCGCGCGGCGGCGACGTGCTCGCGCCGGGCCCGCGGGAGACGCCGCTGCAGTACGTCGACGTCCGGGACCTCGCCGAGTGGACGCTCGACGCGGCCCGCGACGGGCGCGGCGGTCCGTACAACCTGGTGAGCCGGCCCGGCCACACGACGATGGGCGAACTCCTCGACACCTGCGTCGCGGTGACGGGCTCGAGCGCGCGGCTGCGGTGGACGCCGGCGGAGACGGTGCTCGCGGCGGGCGTGGAGCCGTGGACGGACCTGCCGATCTGGATCCCGCCGACGCAGGAGGGGCACGCCGCGCTGCACGGGGTGGGCGTGGCACGTGCCATGGCGGCGGGCCTGCGGTGCCGCCCGGTCGCGGACACGGTCCGCGACACCTGGGCGTGGCTCACGTCGCTGGGCGGTGCGGCGCCGCAGCGGTCCGACCGCGCGCGGGTGGGGCTGGCGCGGGAGGTGGAGGAGCGGCTGCTGCGGGAGTCGTGAGCGGCGGGGGTGTAGCCGGCTACACCCCGTGTCCGGTGTCCTGCACCAGTGCGGCGGCCGGGCGGCGCCCCCGACACTGGTGATCGACACCGGACGACGAGGGGGACCCGCAATGATCGCGAAAGCACGGGACGCGGTGGTGGCCGGCGCGCAGGGGCTCGCACTGGCGGTGACGGCGATGACCGGCTCCGTACTGCTCTTCACGCTGGCGGCCGTGTCGATCTCGCTGATACCCGTCGGGGTGGGCGTGTTCACCACCCCGAGGCTGCTGATGCTGGTGCGGGCCCATGTGAACCGCAGACGGCTGCTGGCGGCGAAGTGGTCCAAGGTCCGTATCCCGGTCCGGTACCGGCCGTTCCCGGAGAAGGGGCGCAAGCGTTTCGTCGGGCAGGCCGAGCGGTGTTCGCTGATGCTGAAGGACCCGGCGACCTGGCGTGACATGCAGTGGCTGCTGGCGGACATGACGGGCGGCGCGATCCTGGCGGTGCTCGCTCCGTCGCTGATCCTGGAGGGCGTGTTCGGGCTGCTGCTGGCGGCCTGGCTGTGGGAGCCGATCGTCGCCGCGCAGGGGACGTTCTGGTACACGTTCCTTCCGGTCAGGGACGGCACGGCGCACTTCGCCTTCTGGCTCGGGCTGGCCTGGCTGATCGTCGCGCTGCACGTCAACCGCTACCTCGTACGCGCCCACTTCCGCCTCACCGCCGCTCTCCTCACCCCGAACCGTGCGGACGAGCTGGAGCAGCGCATCGACCGGCTGACGGAGACCCGGTACGACGCGGTTGACTCGTCGGCGGCCGAACTGCGCCGTATCGAGCGGGATCTGCACGACGGGGCACAGGCCCGGCTGGTCGCGGTGGGGATGAGCCTGGGCACCGTCGAGGCGCTGATCGAGAAGGACCCGGCCCAGGCGAAGGAGCTGATCTCGAAGGCCCGTGAGTCGTCGGCGGAGGCGCTGACGGAGCTGCGTGACCTGGTGCGCGGGATCCATCCGCCGGTGCTGGCCGAGCGCGGCCTCGGTGACGCGGTGAAGGCGCTGGCGCTGCGACTGCCGATTCCGGCCGAGGTGGAGGTGGGCCTGCCGGGCCGTGTGGACGCGCCGGTCGAGTCGGCCGCGTACTTCGCGGTGAGCGAGTCGCTGACCAACGCGGTGAAGCACTCGGGCGCCGACCGCGTCTGGGTGGACATCACGTACACCGCGGGCGCGCTGCGCGTCTCGGTGACCGACAACGGCAGGGGCGGCGCGGTGATCGGGGCCGGCTCCGGCCTGAGCGGCGTCGAGCGGCGGCTCGGTACATTCGACGGAGTCCTGGCCGTCAGCAGTCCCGCGGGCGGCCCGACCATGGTGACCATGGAGATCCCTTGCGAGTCGTTCTAGCCGAAGACCTGTTCCTGCTGCGGGACGGGCTGGTCCGGATGCTCGAGGCGTTCGGCTTCGAGATCCTGGCCGCCGTGGAGAGCGGGCCCGAACTGACCAGGGCACTGGCCGACTTGGAGCCGGACGTCGCCGTGGTCGACGTCCGGCTCCCGCCGTCCCACACGGACGAGGGCCTGCAGTGCGCGCTGGCGGCGCGGCGGGCGAGACCGGGGCTGCCGGTGCTGGTGCTGTCGCAGCACGTGGAGCAGCTGTACGCACGGGAGCTGCTGGCGGACGGCAACGGCGGAGTGGGCTATCTGCTGAAGGACCGGGTCTTCGACGCGGAGCAGTTCACAGACGCGGTGCGCAGGGTCGCGGCCGGCGGTACGGCGATGGATCCGCAGGTCATCTCGCAGCTGCTGTCACGGCGTTCGCTCGACAAGCCGATGGGCCGTCTGACGCCGCGTGAACGGGACGTCATGGAGCTGATGGCGCAGGGCCGTTCGAACGCGGCGATCGCGGAGCGGCTGGTGGTCACCGAACGGGCGGTGTCCAAGCACACGTCGAACATCTTCGCAAAGCTGAACCTGCCGGTGTCCGACGACGACAACCGCCGGGTGCTCGCCGTACTCGCCTATCTCGATCACGGCCGGACGATGCAGAACTGAGCGGCGAGATACCCCATTTCTCCGTAGTGCAAACGGTTTTGGCGCCTGCGACTTCTACAACTTCCGCACACCGCTGAACGCCCCACCGACGGCTCCCGTATGGAACGACGCGCTACTTCCCTCCCCCGGGATTGGAGTTCCATGGGACGCAAATCGAGAAAACGCTCAACTCTGGCCAACCGGGCGATCGCCGCTTCGGCTGCCCTCCTGCTGGGCGGGGGCGGGCTGATCGCGGCCAATTTCTACGCGTCAGCCCACGAAAGCTGGGGCGGCGACCGGGACGGGCCGAGAACCCAGAGTGCGGGCCAGTCGGTCTCGACCATCGACTGTCCGGAGGTCGTCAATTCCATCGAGGAGATCCCCGACGACCAGCGGATCGCCGTCGACCGCGAACTGGCCACCCTGGACAACCAGATCACCACGTACTACCAGCGGTTCGCCGACAACAAGCAGCGGGTGCAGAGCGACCGCACCTTCGCCCAGAACCAGATTCTGTCGCCGCTGAGGAACGAACGGCTGGTGATCATCCAGCGGATCGTCGCCCTGATCGACCGCTCGGCCGAACGCCCGCAGGGCCTGGAGGCGACGGCGCCGTGCACGCTGCGCGGCGACGAGAACGACCAGAACAACGACGGGGACCAGAACGGCGGTCAGAACGACGGCCGGAACAACGACAACGACCAGGACCAGGGCCAGGACGGCGGTGACCGGAACAACGACAACAACGACAACAACGACAACGGCGACAACAACGGGGACGGGGACGGCGACAACAACGGCGGACAGGCCGGCAACGGTCCCCAGGCCGACGACTTCGTGAAGATCGAGTCCGTCGAGCCGAACGTGCGGGAACCGCGCCAGCGCCGGGGAGCCTCACGGGGCACCTTCGTCACCGACTGCGGCGTGAACGAGAACGGCAAGTTCAATTCCGACAACGTCATCGCCGCCCCCGGCGTCAGCAACGGCGCGCACCACATGCACGACTACGTCGGCAATCAGGCCAATGACGCCTTCGCCAGCGACGACGATTTCGCGAACGGAGACACCACCTGCGACAACCAGGGTGACAAGTCGACGTACTACTGGCCCGTGCTGCGGGTGCAGAACGGCCAGAACGAGTTCGACGCCGATCAGGACGGTGGCGGCAACGACCAGAACGTCGGCGAGATCCAGCAGCCGTCGGAGGTCACGCTGACGTTCGAGGGAAATCCGCGCAGCAAGGTCACCGCGATGCCGAAATTCCTGCGCATCATCACCGGTGACGCCAAGTCCTTCACCAACGGTGACGCGAATGCCAACGCCTCCTGGAGCTGCACCGGATTCGAGAACCGGCAGCTGAAGGACAAGTATCCGGTCTGCCCCCAGGGCAGCCAGGTCGTGCGGAGCTTCAAGTTCCAGAGTTGTTGGGACGGTGAGAACACCGACAGCGCTAACCACCGCACCCATGTGGCCTTCGCGGAGGACGACGGCAGCTGCCCGGACGGCTTCCAGGCCATCCCGCAGCTCGTGCAGCGGATCGTCTACGACGTGCCGCCGCCGGTCTTCGAAGGGGACAACGTCTCGGCCTTCGCGGTCGACTCGTTCCCCGAGCAGCTGCACAAGCCGATCACCGACCACGGTGACTTCATCAACGTCTTCGACGAGAACCTGATGGACGAGATGGTGGACTGCATCAACGACGGCCGTCGTTGCCAGTGAGCGGCTGAACCTCAAGAGGCCGGGCCGGCCTGGGAGTTCCCCAGGGCGGTCCGGCCTCCTGCCGTCTGCGGACGGGCGGCGCGGTCGGTACGGTCGTACGGTCCGTTCGGCCTTCGGCCTTTCCCGGGCCGGTCCGGGAGGACCCGGACCGGCCCGGTGGTGATCAGCGCGTCAGGTCAACCGCCGCTGTGCGAGCTGTGCTCCTCGTGGCCTCCGTGACCGCCCTCCGCGCCGCCCGAGCCGTGCTGTGCCCCGGTCTCCACCTCGCCGCCGAGCCGGCCGCGGAGCGCCTCGACGACCTTCTCGTCACCGACCGCCACCCATCTGCGCCCGACCAGATACGTGCCGCCGTAGTCGTTGGCCTCGTTGATCCACTCGCGCTGGCCGCGGTCCGTGCTGAAGGTCGCGAGGATGAACCTGCCGTCGGCCGTCCTGCAGTTGGCCTGGCGCAGTTCGTCGGCGTCCGTCTGGATGTTGGGCTCGCAGTCGGCCTGGCGCGCGAGTTCCTCGAGGCTGCCGGTCGCCGTTCTCGGCTCCGGCGCTCCGTCGTCGCCGTCGTCGGTGTCGCCGCCGGCTCCGCAGGCAGCGGTCAGGACCAGGACCGCCACTGCCAGTCCCGCCCGGGTCACCGCCCGCTTCCTGCCGGGGCGCGCGCCCGCACCCGCACCCGCATTCGTCGTGCCCGTACTCGCATTCGTACTCGTCCGCATCGGGCCATGGTGCCCGCCCCTCCCCTCTCCGCGCGGCCGAACCACGGGTAACGCACGGGGCGCACGGGACGGTTCGCGGTGGTCGGCTTCCGTGACCGTCCGTGCCCGGCGGTGTCGCGGCCGCCGCTCGCGGGCCGGTGGGCCTAGGGTCCGCTCATGAACGCGATCCCCTCCACCACCGTCGCGAACCTTCGCGATCTCGGCGGCACGCCCCTCCCCGGTGGCCGGTCGGTGCGCAGCGGTCTGCTGTTCCGTTCCGGGCAGCTGGACCGGATGGACGCCGCGTCCGACCCGGCCGTCGCCGCGCTGGGCGTCCGTACCGTCGTGGACTTCCGCACCCGGGCGGAACGCGAGGCCCGCCCCGACCGGCTCCCGGAAGGCGGACGGCTGCTGCTCGCGGACGTGCTGGCCGACCAGGTCGACTCCGGCCGGATGCCGGCGGCGGCCCGGCTGCGCAGGCTGCTGGCCGATCCGGCCGTCGCAGAGCGGGAACTCGGCGGCGGCCGGGGCGGCGAGATGTTCGCCGACATCTACCGGGCCTTTGTGACGACCGCCTCGGCGCGCTCCTCGTACCGGGCGTTCCTGAACGAGGTCGCGGACCCCGACGCCGGTCCGCTGCTGTTCCACTGCACGGCGGGGAAGGACCGCACGGGCTGGGCGGCGACCGTCGTGCTGACCCTGCTCGGTGCGACGCAGGAGACCGTCGAGGCCGAGTACCTGTCGGTCAACGCGGCGGTGCGCGAGGCGTTCGCACCGCTGGTCGAGGGGTTCACCCTCCAGGGCGGGCAGCCGGAGACGGCGCTGTCCATCATCGGTGTGGTGCCCGAGTACCTGGCCGCCGCCCTGGACGAGGTCGACGCCCGCTACGGCTGCATGGAGAAGTACGTCCGCGAGGGCCTCGGCGTCACGTCGGCGGCGCTGGAGGGCATCCGGGAGCGGCTGATCGTGGAGAGCTGAACGGGGCCCTCTGCCGCGCCGGGTGACCATAGGACGATTCGCTCGTTCTGCTGAACGTGCGCCCACACGACGTCGTCTCCTCCCAGGAACCCGCTCCGAGCCCCTCCGCGCCCGGCCCGTCGCCGCTGAACTCGTCCACGGCCGACGACGCGGCCGGGGAGGCGGGCAGGGACGCGGGCAGGGGCGGTGCGGGAGTCGGACTGGGTCAGGCGGAGGCGGCGCTCGTCGAGCACTACCCGCGCCTGGTGCGGATCGCCTACCTGGTGCTGCCCGCCTCCCTCGGCCAGGGCCGCCGCGTGCTGACCGCCCACGCCCTGGTGCAGCGTTCGCTCCCCCGCGGCGAGCCCGCGTCGGGTACGCCCGCCCCGGCCGTGCCCCGCGCCCGCCGCCCGGAGGAGGCCCGCGACCCCGGCTACGCGTATGTACGGGACCGGGTGGTGCGCCAGGCACTGGAGGCGTCGCTGCCGCTGCGCCGCTGGGCACGGCCCCGGCGGGCGCAGCTCCCGCCGCTCCTGCCGCACGTGTGGGGCGTGCGGGTCTTCCCGCGGTCCGGCGGCGCCGGTGAACTCGCTCTGGACCAGCGGCTGTCGGCGCTGTCCGGGCCGGCCAGGGCCGCGTATGTGCTGCGGGGCCTGGAGAGGCTGTCCGGCCGCGAGGTGCGCGAGGCGCTGGAGCGGGCCGGGGCGGCGGACCCCGAAGGGGCGCTGGCGGAGGCCGACGGCGTACAAGGCGTGCAGGACGGGCAGGGCGGCGCGGAGTTGCTCGGCTCCTCCGAGTTCGACGCGTGCTCGCTCCAGGTGCGGCCCACCGATCTGCTGCGCCGTCGCCGGCACGGCAGGGCGGCCGTGGTCGCGGCCGCGGCGCTCGCGGTGTGCGGGACGTTGCTCCTGCTGCCGGGCGGCGGGAAGGCCGACGCCTGGGACGGGCCGTATCCCCGTAACGCCGCCGCTCGGGCGGCGCTCGATCCGGGAAGGCTGGTGCGGGTCCCGGCGACGGCGTGGCGGGAGTCGGTCCGCAGGGACTTCTCGGTGTGGCCGGCCCGGGGGCCGCTCACCGGGGACCAGCCGCTGCTGCGACGGGCGCTCGTCGCCTGGGCGGACCCGGGTGACGGGATCAGGGTCAGCGCGACGCCCGGTACGTCGTCGGGTCCCCCGGCGGGCCCGCCGCAGTTGCTGTTCGCGGGCGGGGTGGGCCGGGCGCGGGTGGTCGTGCTGTACGACGGGCTGCGTGTCGTGCGTTACGCGGAGCAGGCCGTGCCGCGGGGCACGCCGGACGACGCGGTCCTCGACTTCGCGCGCACGGACGCCGCGGACGCCACCGCGTCCGGCGCGCTCGTGGCCGGGCGCTCGCAGGCGTACGTCCGCTATCTGACGGCGCCCTGGGTGCGCGGCGTCGCGGTGCGGGACCTGCTGGACCCGTCCGGCGCGCCGCGCCCGCTGCGACGGGACGCGAGCGGCCTCACCGAGCGGCTGGAGAGCCCCGCACAGGGACGGGGGTGCCGGTCGTGGCAGGCGCTGGAGCTGACCGACGGCAGCACGACGGCGCTGACGACGGACCTCGGAGAGCTGACGCCCGCGCATCTGACCTACGGCCCCCCCGACGCGCCCGCCGAGGTCGAGGGCGCCGCGGCCCGCGCGTCCTGGGCGCGTACGGCCTGTCTGCTGCCGGGGGTACGGGCGCACGGCGTACGCAGCGTCAACTCGTGGCGCTACGCCCGGCAGCGGCTGCCGGAGGCGAACGGCACGGCCTCCTGGGTCTGCACCCGCGCGGAGACCTGGCGGGGTACGGGGAGCAGGGTCCTGGCCCAGTTCCAGCCGCCCGCCGCGCCTCCCGGCACGCCGGGCACGGTGGTGGCGCGGGCGGAGGACTCCCCGTCGTGCGGGGTGCGCGAGCCGAGGGTGCTGGCGGGTGTGCTGTGGCAGTCGCGGGCGGGCCAGTGGTACGTGCTGGCGGCCGGCAGCCGGCATCTCACCTCGGTCGCCGTCCTCGGCGACGGGGTGGAGGGCGGGGCGGCGGGCAGCACGGTCGCCGTCCGCGCCCGCGAGGGCGTGCGGCCCGAACTGAACGGCCGCCTGGCCGACGGCACTTCGGTGGGCTCCCTGCGCTGATCCGGCCGCGCCCCCGTGGCGGCTGTGCGTCCGCCGCTGTCCGGCAGCCCGGTCCTGGGCCGCCGCACAGCGGCCCCTGCCTTCGTGTCTCGCCCGGAGCACGGTGGGTAGGGTGTCGGCATGACGACCGGGGTACGGCGCAGGATGGGCGTCGAGGAGCGCAGACAGCAGCTGATCGGTGTGGCGCTGGAGCTGTTCAGCCATCGCTCCCCCGACGAGGTCTCGATCGACGAGATCGCGGCCGCCGCGGGCATCTCGCGCCCGCTGGTCTACCACTACTTCCCCGGCAAACAGAGCCTGTACGAGGCCGCGTTGCGGCGGGCCGCCGACGAACTCGCCGCCCGCTTCCGCGAACCGCGCGAGGGCCCGCTCGGTGTGCGACTGCTGCGGGTGATGGGGCGGTTCTTCGACTTCGTCGACGAACACGGCCCCGGCTTCTCGGCGTTGATGCGGGGCGGCCCCGCGGTCGGCTCCTCCACGACCACCGCGATGATCGACGGCGTGCGGCAGGCCGCGTACGACCAGATCCTGGCCCACCTGGGCATCGACGACCCGTCGCCGCGCCTCGCCCTGGTCGTGCGCTCCTGGGTGTCGCTCGCCGAGTCGACGGCCCTGCTCTGGCTCGACGGACGCCGCATCCCGCGCGCGGAGCTGGAGTTGCAGTTGGTGCACGACTTCGCGGCGCTGGCGGCGGTGAGCGCCGCCTACGACGAGGAGATGGCCGCCCTGCTCGTCCGCATCCTCGGGGACGAGCCGATGGACGGCCCGTTCGGCGACCTCGTGGGCCGGCTCGTGCAGCTGGCGCCGGCGATCGCGAAGGTGCCCGCTCAGCGCCTCCGGTAGGACGTTTCGAGGTCCCGCACCTCGGCCGACAGGATCGGCATCGGGCCGCCTGCGGCCGCCAGCCGGCCGGCCAGCAGGTCGAGCACCGCCTCCGACAGCTCGCCCTTGAGTTCGGGGGACCGGCCGGGAAGCAGCGCGATCGCGATGTGCACGACGGCGTCCTCCGCACCGCCCGCGCCGAGCACCGTGTCCTCGACCCGGCGGAACCGCGTCCGGCAGGCGTCCAGTTTGGTGTCGACCGTCCGCACAACCAGTTCGTGCAGTTCGCGGGCGAAGCCCTGCCGGTCGAAGGCGGGGTCCACGGTCTGCGAGTAGTCGACGGTGATCTGCGGCATGGGAAGTCTCCGGTCGTGGGTCGTCGGTCGTTTCGTTGATCTCGGTCGTTTTGTTGATCTCGGTCGTTTCGTTGATCGTCGGCCGCCCGGCGGCGCCCGCGCCATCATGGCCCCATGATCCCGGACTTCGCCTTCCGTGCCGCCACCGCGTCCGAATCGGATGTGCTCGATCTCGTCTCCCTCTACGACGGCGCCGCCCGCTGGACGCTGTGCCACGGCATCGACCAGTGGCGGCCCGGCGGCAAGGACGCCGCCCACTTCCGGCGCCGGATCGCCGAGGGGGAGGTGTGGCTGCTGCGGCACGGCGGCCGGACGGCCGGGGCGTACGAGATGTGGTGGGACGACCTGCCGGCCTGGGGCGCACAGCCGCCGGTCGCCGGCTACGTGCACCGGCTGATGACCGCTCGTGGCGCGGACACGCCGCCCGGCGCCGGCCGGTTGCTGCTCGCCCACGCCGAGGGACGTGTCACCGCCGCCGGACGGCGACTGGCCCGGCTGGACTGTCTGAGCAGCAACCCCCGGCTGCGCGACTACTACGAGGCCGCCGGATACCGGGTGGTGGGTGAGGAACCGGCCAAGTCGGCCGCGGACGGCAGCAGTTACGGCGTGCTGCTGCTGGAGAAGCGCCTCTGGCGGGCGACTCCGGCACCAACTCCCGCCGCCACCAGGCCCGGTGGGCAGTCCCGGGTGTGACGGGTACAGTCCGGTGCGTGACCGCACCCGCACGGCTGGCCGACATCGCGACCCAGGCGGGGGTCAGCGAAGCGACGGTGAGCCGGGTCCTCAACGGAAAGCCAGGCGTCGCCGCGACCACCCGCCAGTCGGTGCTCGCCGCCCTCGACGTCCTCGGTTACGAGCGGCCCGTCCGGTTGCGCCGCCGCAGCGCGGGCCTGGTGGGGCTGATCACACCGGGACTCGACAACCCGATCTTCCCGGCCCTCGCGCAGGTCGTCGGCCAGGCGCTGACCCGGCAGGGCTACACCCCGGTGCTGGCCACCCAGACCCCCGGCGGGTCGACGGAGGACGAGCTGACCGAGATGCTGGTGGACCGCGGCGTCGACGGGATCATCTTCGTCTCCGGACTGCACGCCGACACCACCGCCGACATGGGCCGCTACGACCGGCTCCGCACCAAGGGCGTTCCCTTCGTCCTCGTCGACGGATACGCGCCCGGCGTCCGCGCGCCGTTCATCTCGGCGGACGACCGCGGCGCGATGCGGCTCGCGGTCACCCACCTCGTCTCACTGGGGCACACCCGGATCGGCCTCGCGCTCGGCCCGCGCCGGTTCGTGCCCGTGGTGCGCAAGACCGAGGGTTTCCGGCTCGCCGTGCAGGAACAGCTCGGCCTCACGCCGGAGGCGAGCGGTGAGCTGGTCCAGCACTCCCTCTACACCCTCGAAGGCGGCCAGGCGGCGGCCTCGGCCCTGCTGGACCGGGGATGCACGGCCGTCGTCTGCGCCAGCGACATGATGGCGCTCGGGGCGATACGGGCGGCCCGCCGGCGGGGCCTCGACGTACCGGACGACATATCCGTCGTGGGATTCGACGACTCGCCCCTGATCGCGTTCACCGACCCGCCGCTGACCACCATCCGCAAACCGGTGCAGGCGATGGGGCAGGCGTCGGTACGCGCGCTCCTGGAGGAGACGGGCGACAGCCACTCGACGGCCGCGGCTCCGGAGCGGAGCCGGGCTCCCGTGCACGGCGAATTCGTCTTCATGCCGGAGCTGGTGGTCCGCGGTTCAACCGCTTCCGCACGGGGACGCGACGCCGGACGGGACGGCGGGGGCCGCCCGTAGTCCGTAAGACGGAGAGGGTGCGGGACGAACCCGTCGGAGGGATGATCGTAGGGTGCCGTTCATCTGGCAAACTCCTCTCTCATGGGTGAAGCGACCGTGAAGACTCTCGAAGGACGGACGGCGACCCCGTCATCCACGATGGAGGACGAGGCCGCTGCTTCACCTGCCCGTTCGCGGCCCCGGCCGCGGGTGCCACGGACGACCGCCCGCCCCAGCATCTGGTTCGAGGTGATGCTGATCGCGGTGAGTTACTGGACGTACTCGCTCATCCGCAACGCCGTGCCCGAGCAGAAGAGCCAGGCCCTCCGCAACGCCGACTGGATCTGGCAGGCGGAGCAGACCATGGGCATAGCGGTGGAGGAGTCCGTCAACCGCGCCGTCAACTCGGTGACATGGCTCATCGTGTCGATGAATTACTACTACGCGACCCTGCACTTCATCGTCACCATCGGTGTGCTGGTCTGGCTCTACCGTACGCATCCGGGCCGTTACGCTGCCGCCCGGCTCGTCCTTTTCGCCACGACCGGTGTGGCTCTGGTCGGTTACTACCTGTACCCGCTCGCACCGCCCCGGTTGATGAACGGCCAGAATTTCATCGACACCGTCCTGGTCCACGACACCTGGGGCTCGATGGCCTCCGGGGACCTGAAGAACATGTCGAACCAGTACGCGGCGATGCCGTCCATGCACATCGGCTGGTCCGTGTGGTGCGGCCTGATCATCTTCGCGCTGGCGGCGGCGCCGTGGGCCAAGATCCTGGGCCTGCTGTACCCGACCCTGACCCTGGTCGTGATCGTCGCCACCGCCAACCACTTCTGGCTGGACGCGGTGGGGGGCCTCATCTGCCTGGCGTTCGGCTTCGGCGTCTCGTACCTGTGGTACCGGGCGCTGCCGCATCAGCTCCCCCAGCTCGTCTCCGCGCTCCCCCGCGACCCGTCGCCGGGCCTCCGCCGCTTCCTCCCGACGGCCCGCGGCTGACCCCTGCCCGAGGGGGCTCTGCCCCCTTGCCCCCGCGCCTCAATCGCCGGCGGGGCTTGGTCGGCCGGTCTTGTCGGGGCGCTGCCCCGAGTCCCGCGCCTCAATCGCCGGCGGGGCTGAAGTTGCCCAAGCCGGCGGGACCGGGAGTGCGACGGCCTCCTCGGGGCTCCGCCCCGAGCCCCGCGCCTCGAACTCCCCCTACGGCCTGGCGGCCGTGGGTGGGGGGTACCTCCCACGCCGCCAGGCGTAGGGGGAGTGCCCCCAGCGAGGCCGGATGTGCCCGGCTCGGGCTGGTTGCCGCGCAGCGGCACATCCAGCCCGGCCTGGGGGTACCAGCCACGGCCCCAGGCCGTAGGGGGAGATTGAGGCCACCGCGCGGAGCGCGGTACCGGGCCCGGGCGGAGCCCGGTGTCCGCCCCCGCCCGCAGGGCGCATCGGGGTCCGGGGCTTGCCCCGGTTCCGGGGAAGGGGCGGGGAGGGGAACACGCCCGCCGCAGGCGCCACGCGCCCCCGCCGCCGCCCGCCCAAGGGCTACGCGTCGTAGAAGACCGCCTCCATAACCCCCCGCGCCCTCCGCGTCACCCTCCGGTAGTCGTCCAGCATGTCCCCCACGTGCCCCGGCCCGTAGCCCAGGTAGCGCCCCACCGCCGCCAGTTCCCGCGCGTCCGCGGGGAACGTGTCGCCCGCGCGGCCGCGGACCAGCATCACGCCGTTGCGGACGCGGGTCGCGAGGACCCAGGCCTCGTCGAGGGTGCGGGCGTCGTCCTCGGTGAGGAGGTCCGCCGCGCGCGCCGCGGCCAGCGCCTCGCGGGTACGGGTGGTCCGCAGCGCCGGCTCGGCCGCGCCGTGCCGCATCTGCAGCAGTTGGACGGTCCACTCGACGTCGCTCAGGCCGCCCCGCCCGAGCTTGGTGTGCAGCGTCGGGTCGGCGCCCCTCGGCATCCGTTCGGACTCCATGCGCGCCTTGAGCCGGCGGATGTCGCGCACCGCGTCGTCGCCGAGCCCCTGCCGCGGGTAGCGCAGCGGGTCGGCCAGCTCGACGAATGCCGCGCCGAGCTCGGCGTCGCCCGCCATCGGCCGGGCCCGCAGCAGTGCCTGGCTCTCCCAGGTCAGGGACCACCGGCGGTAGTACGCCTCGTACGAGCCGAGCGTGCGCACCAGCGGCCCGTTGCGGCCCTCGGGCCGCAGGTCGGCGTCGATGAGGAGCGGCGGGTCGGCGGTCGGCAGCTGCAGCAGCCGGCGCATCTCGGCGACGACGCTGTTCGCGGCCCGTGCCGCTTCCTGGTCGTCGACGCCCTCGCGCGGTTCGTGGACGAACAGGACGTCCGCGTCGGAGCCGTAGCCGAGCTCGTACCCGCCGAAGCGGCCGACGCCGATGACGGCGAACCGGGTCGGCAGGGTGTCGCCCCACTGTTCGCGTACGGCGGCGCGCAGCGCGCCCGAGATGGTGGCGGCCGTCAGCTCGGTGACGGCGTCGCCGACGCGGTCGACCAGCGCGCCGGGATCGCCCTCCGCCGGGTTCTCCTCGGTGCCGTAGGAGCCGATGAGGTCGGCGGCGGCGGTACGGAACAGTTCCCGGCGCCGTACTCCGCGGGCCGCGGCGACCGCGGCCTCCGCGGTGTCGGCGCGGCCGACGGCGGCGAGGACCTCCTGTTCGAGGTGGTCGCGGCCGCGCGGCCGCAGCCCGCCCGGGTCGCCGAGGATGGCGACGGCCTCGGGCGCGCGCAGCAGCAGGTCGGGCGCGAGCCGACCGGCGGACAGCACCCGCGCCAGGTTCTCCGCCGCGGCGCCCTCGTCGCGCAGCAGCCGCAGGTACCAGGGCGTCTTGCCGAGTGCGTCGGAGACCTTGCGGAAGCCGAGGAGGCCCGCGTCGGGGTCGGCCGAGTCGGCGAACCAGCCGAGCAGGACGGGCAGCAGGGTGCGCTGGATGGCGGCCTTGCGGCTGACCCCGGAGGCGAGCGCCTCGAGGTGGCGCAGCGCGCCTGCGGGGTCGGCGTATCCGAGGGCTTCGAGGCGTTGGCCGGCGGCCTTGGGGCTGAGCCGGGTCTCGCCGGTGGCGAGCTGGGCCACGGCGTCGAGCAGCGGCCGGTAGAAGATCTTCTCGTGCAGCCGGCGGACGACGGAGGCGTGCCGTTTCCACTCGCGGCTCAGGGTGGTGACGGGGTCGGTGCGCAGTCCGAGGGAGCGGGCCAGCCGGCGCAGGTCGGCCTCGTCCTCGGGCACGAGGTGGGTGCGGCGCAGCTTGTAGAGCTGGATGCGGTGCTCCATGGCCCGCAGGAAGCGGTACGCCTCGTCGAGTTGCGCGGCGTCGGCCCGGCCGACGTACCCGCCGGCGGCGAGCGCCTGGAGCGCTTCCAGGGTGGTGCCGCTGTGCAGGCCGGCGTCGCTGCGGCCGTGGACGAGTTGCAGGAGCTGTACGGCGAATTCGACGTCGCGCAGTCCGCCGGGGCCGAGCTTGAGTTCGCGCTCTATCTCGGCCGGAGGGATGTTGTCGACGACGCGGCGGCGCATCTTCTGCACGTCGGCGACGAAGTTCTCGCGTTCCGCCGCCTGCCAGACCAGCGGCGCGACGGCCTCCGTGTACGCCTGGCCGAGCGCGGCGTCGCCGGCGACGGGCCGGGCCTTGAGGAGCGCCTGGAACTCCCAGGTCTTGGCCCAGCGCTGGTAGTAGGCGAGATGGCTGGAGAGCGTGCGCACCAGGGGCCCGTTGCGTCCCTCGGGCCGCAGATTGGCATCGACGGGCCAGATGGTGCCCTCGACGGTGGTCTCCGAGCAGATGCGCATCAGATGGGAGGCGAGCCGGGTCGCGGCCTGCAGCGCCTTGGCCTCCTCGGTGCCGTTCACGGGCTCGGCGACGAAGATGACGTCGACGTCGGAGACGTAGTTGAGCTCGTGGCCGCCGCATTTGCCCATGGCGACGACGGCCAGCCGGCAGATCGCGGCGTCGTCGGGGGCGGCGGCCCCGGCGATGGCGAGGGCGGCCCGCAGGGTGGCGGTGGCGAGGTCGGCCAGTTCGGCGGCGGCCTGGGCCACGTCGGTGGTGCCGCACACGTCGCGGGCGGCGATGGCCAGCAGGCAGCGGCGGTAGGAGACCCGCAGCGAGACGGCGTCGGTGGCGTCGGCGAGCCCGCGTTCGAAGTCGGCGACGCCCGGGTGCAGGTCGGCCGACTCGTAGGTGGCCAGGGCGTGCCAGTCGCGGGGGTGGCGAACGAGGTGGTCGCCGAGCGCTTCGGACGCGCCGAGGACGCCGAGCAGCCGGTCGCGCAGCGGCTTCGCGGTGATCAGGTTGTCCAGGAACCGGCGCCTCTCGCCCGACTCGTGGGCTTCGACGAGGCGGACCAGGGAGCGCAGTGCGAGGTCGGGGTCGGCGGTGGCGCCGAGGGCGTCGAGCAGGACCGGGTCGTCGCGCACCGCCGCCATGTCGGGCAGGTCGAGGAGCCGTGACGCGTCGGAGGGGTCGGTGAAGCCGTGCTTCAGCAACCGGGTGAACGTACTGCTCCTGCGCCCCGGAACCGTCATCCCGGCCTCCCGTCGTCCTGCCGTGCCCGCCGTGTCGCCGTGTGTGCGCCGTCCGCCGTGTGTGCGCCGTGTGCGCGCCGTCCGCCGTGTGCGCCCGAGCGTAGCCGCAGGCCAGGGCGGGCTGCCCGGCGGGCGCGCAGGGACCGATGAGTATGCGGACGCCATGCGGTCCACACATACGTCGACCGTGCCGACCGCAGACGGAAGGACCAGCGCCATGCCACCGACCGCCCATCCCCTCTCCGAGCTCGACCCCCGCTTCAGCGATCCGGGGGCGTCGGCCGCCCACTGGTCGGACGCGGTCGCTCAACTCCGCGACGCCGAGGTGTTCTGGCTGACGACCGTACGACCGGAGGGCCGCCCGCACGTCACGCCGCTGATCGCCGTCTGGCACGACGACGCCCTGCACTTCTGCACCGGCCCCGGGGAACGCAAGGCGAAGAACCTCCGGGAGAACCAGGAGGTCGTCCTCACCACCGGCGTCCCGTCACTGGGCGAGGGCCACGACCTGGTCGTCGAGGGAAAAGCGGAGCGCGTGACCGACGAAGCGGCGTTGCGCGCCCTGGCGGCGCTCTATGTGGAAAAGTACGGACAGGACTGGGCGTTCGAAGTCAGGGACGGCGTGTTCGCGCACGAGGCGGGCGATGCCCTGGTCTTCCGGGTCGCGCCGCGGACCGTCTTCGGCTTCGCGAAGGGCGCCTTGTTCGGACAGACCCGCTGGCGATTCACCACCGACGTGTCCCGTTGAAAGGATTCCACCCGTGGAAATGACCCTCGAAGTCGTCCCCGTCCCGGTCGCCGACCTGGACCGCTCGAAGACCTTCTACGCAGAGGCGTGCGGCTTCAAGGTCGACCTCGACTCCGAGGTCGCCCCCGGTATGCGGATCATCCAACTGACCCCGCCCGGGTCGCGCTGCTCCATCGCCCTGCTGAGCGGCATGCCACCGCATCCCGACCAGCCCACGATGTCCCCCGGCACGCTCCACGGCCTCCAGCTGTGCGTCACGGACATCGCGAAGGCGCACTCCGAGCTGATGTCGCGCGGAGTCCCGGTGACGTCGATCCAGCACGTGGGCGCGACGGGCTGGGAGGAGGGCACGGGCGAGGAGTGGAACGCGTTCATGTTCTTCAAGGACCCGGACGGCAACAGCTGGTGCGTTCAGGAGGCCCCGGCCCCGCTGTCGCAGCGCTGACGGCGTCCATGGCGGCGGGCACGTATGCGGCGTGCCCGCCGCGTCATGGCCCGGCGCGGGCGCGCTTCCCGCGCTCCAGCGGCTCCACGCGTACGCGCTCCTCAGGCGGCGGCCGCTGTCATGTTGGCCGCGACGCACTCGGGGCAGCACCCGGGCTCGGCTGCGCGGAACGCCCTGTCGCACACGTCGCAGTTCTGCAGCGGGTCGGGCCGGACGGTGACCGGGGCGGCGGGGAGCGCCGGCGGAAGCATCGCGCTCAGGCGGTGCCCGAGCAGCCCGGCAGGCCTGGGGATCTGGCCGAGCGGCAGTGCGGAGGTGAGGGTGCGCTGCACGGCGGCCGGGTCGACACCGCGCTCGAGCCAGGTGGTCACGCCCGGTGCGAGGCGTCGGATGTCGCGCTCCGAGAGCAGCAACCGGCTGTCGTGGCGGCGCAGCCCGGCCAGGAGGTTGTGCACGACCGCGTCCGGCTCCGGTTCGGGTTTCGGCTCCGGCTCCAGCTCCGGTGCGGCTTTCGGCGAAGGCGGGGCGGAGGTGGGCGCGGGCACCTCGGCCGTTCGTCGGGCGCGCATCGCGGGCGGGTTGTTGTAGGACACCGTGACGGTCACCATCTTGCCGGACGGCAGCCGCAGCCGGACGCGGGCGATGTAGCCCTCCGCCTCCAGCTCTCGGAAGGCGTCACCGACGCGTTTCTCGCTCTCCGGAAACCGCTTGGCGAGCTCCCGGATCGAGATGATCGAACCAGCTTTCAGCGACTGCACATGCGTCGCCAGGCCGATGGCCGTCAGGGACAGCCCTTCGTGCTGTGCGAGGTGGTTTCCGACCACGGTGAAGCGCTCCGGGTGCCGGATGTTGATGTGCTGCACACCGGAGGCGGGAACGAGGGACAGCGCGCGCGGCAGCGCGTTAAGCTGCGGATCAGCCATCGGGAAGGTCCGTTCTTCCTTGGGTGGTGAGGCCCTCGATCGGGATGCCCGTCCCGGCCGGGGGCCGTTTGCCGTATGGGAGTTGTCGAGCCCGAGCGTGCACCGAGCAGCGGCATATGCGCCAGCGGAACCGGCCCGTTTCACCCACGCGAGTGATCGGGGGCGGGGGTGGGTTGGAAGGTTTCTTTCCCTCAGTTCTTACTCTTTGACCTCGCGGGCCGCCGAGTCCCGGAACACCGAGTCGCGGCATCCCTGTTCCGGTTCAACCGCCTCAAATGGATTGATCTCCGCCCATACCGTTTTGCAGGGCACGGGCCCCAGCTCCACACCCCACCGATCGGCCAGCGCCTCCACGACGACCAGCCCCCGCCCCGAAACGGCGTCGGCCCCGAGCTGCCTCCCCCGCACCGGCAGCCGGTCGCCACGCGAGTCGGCCACCTCGATTCGCACCACTCCGGCCGCGCCGAGCCGCAGCGTCAGCCTGAAGTCCCGGCCGGGCACCCGGCCGTGGGTCACCGCGTTGGCTGCGAGTTCCGCGACGATCTGTTCGACGGCCTCGTACGGCCGCCCCCAGTCGACGAGCTGCGCAACGGCCAGCCGCCGCGCGAGCCGCGCGCCCCGGCGCGTGGCGGAGAGCAGGACGGTGAAGTTGTGTACGGGGGTGCCGATTCGGGTGATTTCCTTGTTCACGTCACTCAGCGTGTCCGCCCGTGCATACGCTGAACAGGGCTGCCGCCGGGACGCGGCACCTCTGTCCGGCTGCGGCCGGCCACTGTCCGGGCTCGTACGCGTGTGATGCGGAGGTCACCATGGAGCAGCCGACCGACGGCCACGACGACGAGACGAGCGCCGTACTCAAAGCGGTCGGCCGTCAGATCAAGGCATGGCGCGAGCGAGCAGGGCTGCGGCAGAGTGAGCTCGGCGCTGCGATCGGATACGGGGAGGAACAGGTCTCTTCCGTGGAGCGCGGCCGGCGCGTTCCGAAGCCGGAATTCCTGGACCAGGCGGACGCGGTGCTGAACGCGGGCGGCATGATCTCGGCGATGAAGTCGGACGTCGCGGAGGCCCGTTACCCCAAGAAGGTCCGCGACCTGGCAAGGCTCGAAAGCGAGTCCGTCGAGCTGGCGGCATACGAGAACCACAACGTGCACGGTCTCCTGCAGACCAAGGCCTACGCTCGCGCGCTCTTCCACATGAGGCGCCCTGTCCTGTCGGAGGAAGTCATCGAGCAGGGCATCGCGGCACGCATGGCCCGGCAGGCGCTCTTCACCGCCCAAGCGGCGCCGATCTTCAGCTTCGTTCAGGAAGAGGTCACTCTGTGCAGACCACTGGGTGGCCGCGAGGTGTGGCGCGCCCAGCTCGAACGGCTGCTGGCCGTCGGCCGGTTGCGGCACGTCGAGATCCAGATCATGCCGACCGAGCGGGAGGACCACGCCGGTATGGCAGGGCCTCTGCAACTGCTGAGGCTGCGGAGTGGAACGACCGTCGGGCACGTGGACGTGCAGCGTTTCTCCCGCCTGGTCTCACATCCGAAGGAGGTGCAGCCCCTGGAAATCCAGTATGGAATCATCCGGGCACAGGCGCTCACCCCTCAGGAGTCGCTGACATTCATCGAGAAGGCGCTGGGAGAAGCATGACCGACAAGCCCATACGCGGGTTGCAGTGGTCGAAGAGCAGCTACAGCAGCAGCGAACCCGATTCCAGCTGCGTCGAGGTCGCCGCCACCCCCGCCGCCGTCCACGTGCGCGACTCCAAGGACGCCGCCGTCCCCGGTCTCGCCCTCGGCCCCACCGCCTGGGCCACGTTCGTCGCGTACGCCGCCGAGGGCTGACCGGGCGGCGGCCTCGTTGTCAGTGACGCCTGGTATCCATGGGAGGCATGGATACCGATCACGCGACGCCCGCCCAAATCGCCGCCCTGCGCGCGGCGTTCGGCGCGGCGTTCGGCCACACCACGGCGGAGTCCGGGTTCGCCGGCTGGGTCGCGCACTGGGCGGCCGCCAAGGACTGGTGGGATGCCGCATGACGACACGACGTGAAGAGACCGCGTTCCTGCGCGACACCCGCGACTCGTACGACGCGATCGCCGTCGACTACGCGGAGACGTTCAAGACCGAGCCGGAGGCCAAGCCGCTGGCCCTGGCCGTGCTCACCGCCTTCGCGCAGAGCGTGGTGCGGGACGGCGGCGGGCCCGTCGTGGAGTTCGGGTCCGGGCCGGGGCGGGTGACGGCGTATCTCGACGGGCTCGGGGTGGATGTCAGGGGCGTCGACCTGTCGCCCGTGATGGTGTCGCTGGCCCGGCGGACGTTTCCGGATCTGCGGTTCGACGAGGGGTCGATGACGGAGCTCGGCGGCTTCGCGGACGGCTCGCTGCGCGGAATCGTCGCGTGGTACTCGCTGATCCACCTACCGCCCGCCGAGGTTCCCGGAGTGCTCGCGGAATTCCACCGCGTCCTCGCGCCCGGCGGGTACCTGGCGCTGGCCTTCCAGGTCGGTGAGGAGGTGACGCGCTACACCAAGGGGTTCGGGCACGTCGTGTCGCTCGACTTCCACCGGATGCGGCCGGACCGCGTGACCGGGCAGTTGCGGGAGGCCGGTTTCGAGCCGAGGGCGACCATGGTGCGGGAGGCGGAGCCGGACGAGAAGACGCCGCAGGCCAGTCTGTTGGCCCGCAAGCCGGTGCGGGCGTAGCCGCACGGCGGCCCGGGCCCGGAGGGCGGTGCCCCCGGTCCGGGCCGGGCCGTTCACACCGGTGAGGTCACTGCTGCGGCGGCTCGTCGCGGCGTTCGGTCCCGCCGGTGCCGCCGCCTCCGAACTGGTCCCTCATCTTGTCCTGGGCCGTGTCCACGTGGCGGCTGTGCTTGCCCTGGGTCCTGCCGTCCACGTAGTCGCCGGCCTTCTCGATGCCCTGGTTCGTCTGGTCAGGGTGGCCTTTGAGCATGCTCTTGAGCTTGTCCATCATGGACATGGGGTTTTCCTCCTCGACGCAGGGTCCCCCGTCACTCCAGGGTCACCGCCCCGGGCGCGTTTCGCATCCGCACGGCCTGCCGTGGCGGACAGTCCCTGTCCTGGACGAGCCGCTGGGCAGATCGGGGCCCTACTGGCGGCTCAGGGACCGGGTGACCCCCGCCGCGATCGTGGTGGCCAGGACCCAGCCGCCGATGATCAGCAGATACGCCAGCCACTGGTACGCGCCCTGGGGTGCGTACGCGGTCTCCTGGCCGAAGCCGATGATCGGCAGCAGCAGGTCGAGGGTGTAGAACGCGGGATTGAAGTCGGGGGCCTCGTCGGGCTTCAGCGCGGGCGGATACTTCAGGGCGAAGGCGACGGTCCCGGTGAGCAACAGCGCCGCCAGCCATCCGGCGGCGCGCAGCGGGCGGAAGCCGTAGCCGACGGTCACGTCCTGGAGGATGCCCCAGACCCTGGCCTGCCACGGGAGTGTGCGGCGATGGCGGCGGAGCTTGGCGAACTGGACGGTGCGGGCGGCGGCCTCGTCGCCGACCGTGCGGTAGGCGGTGGCCAGCTGTTCGTAGGTGAACGGCAGATAGTCCGTCTGTCCGTGTTCCAGCAGTGGCAGCCGCTGCTCGGCCGGCAGGTGGGGCGTGAGCCTGCGGTAGCCGAGCCCGTCGATCATGACCTGGTCGGGCCAGACCTCCGGGGATATGTGCAGCAGTTCCAGCTGGGAGCGGCGCAGATTCACGGCGCCCTCGATCGGTGCCGCATCTCGTAGCCACAGCTCGCCGGCGACGCAGCTGCTGGCGCGCAGGGCCTGGCCGCCGGGGTTCGACAGCCTGGCGTGCGCCAGATTCAGCTGACCGGGGACGGTCGCGCCCGTCAGGTTGATCCGGCCCTCGGCCCGCAGCCGCATCGCCCGCAGGTCGGCCCCGACGGACAGGTTCTCGGCGTGCAGGGCGGTACCGCCCGGGCAGCGCAGGGTGGCGTCGTCGAGGTTGATCCGACCTCCGACGGTCGCGCCGTTCAACCCGGTCTGACCGTCCACGACGAGGCCCACCGCCCAGATGTCGGCTCCGATCGTCGCGTGGTTGAGCGACAGCACCGGTGCGCCGGGCTCCTGGTCGCCGTCCCCGGCGTCCAGGCGGGCCCCGTCGAGGAAGACCGCGCCGCCGATCTGCGAGCCCGCCAGCCGTACGGGCCCGGTGACGCGGCAGCCGGTCATCCGCAGCACGAGGTCGACGCGCAGGGTGCCGGCGATGAGCCCCGGCAGCTCGGAGTCGGTCAGCGCCAGGAGGCGGAGCTGGGCGCCGTAGAGATCCGGCGGCTCCTCGAAGTGACACGCCCGCAGCCGGACGGGGCTGTGGATCGTCCCGAACTTGAGGTTCAGCACGCCGGTGATACGCGCGCCCCACACCTTCATCCCCGCGATCTCACCGTCCTGCCGCGGCCCGTCCACGAGCAGCGCCCGAAGCACCTCGGCGCGCACCGTCCGCTGGGGCCCCCAGGAGGCCCCGGACCCGGGTTCGTCGCCGGCGCCCTCGCGGAAGTCGACCCCCTCACCCCGCGGGAACGCCTCGACGACGCGTCGCTCGGCGGGCGTCAGATCGATGATCTCCACCGCCCGGATGCTGTCGCGACCCCGTTCGAACTGTCAACTCCCGCCAGGCGCAACGGCAATTGCGCGCAGCGGAGTGCGCCAGGGGTGGACGAGCGCGCAGCTCGCAGACAGCTCGGCCCATGGCGTCCGGGGAGTTGGGCGACGCAGTGACGCGTCGTCATACCGGACCGAGCCGACGGAATTCATGCGGAGCGCGGGGGAACGAGGACGAGAGGATGCTCGACCGCAGCTCTCCGTCCAGGGAAGAGGCCAGGAATCCCGTGCAGGAGACGGAGAAATGCTCCCATCGGCCGCCGCGCGCCTCGTTCACCATGACGGTCCATCGGCCCGGCTCAAGACCTGGCCGGACCAGCCAGTAGAGGCATTCTCCGTTGTCCGTGGTCGCCCATGGGATGACCTGGGAACCCTCCGCCTCCAATTCTGGCGGCTTCTTCTCGAACTCCCACAGGTCTTCCAGGTCTTCGGCCTGTTGCTCCGCCCATGTGATGAGGTCGTAGTTCTCGTTGGGGCAGCTGGGCTCCAGGACGTACAGACAGTCGTCCCAGTTACTTCCCCCATAGACGCGGATGAGTTCCTTGTAGTCGGCGGGAAGCTCGAACCCGAGGCGGCGCTCGGCCCCGACCCAGTCCTTCTGGCGGGGCTCGCCGGGCGCGGGGGCGATGTCGAGAAGACGCGTGAGGGCGTTGGTCATGGCGGGTGGAGACTACCAAGCCTCCATTCGTTTGCCGGGCCGACGGTTCACGCCCGTCGGCCCGGAACGGCGCCAAGGCTCGAATACCGTCCTGACCTGCGCCTACAGCACCGGCAGGGACTTGCGCAGCTCGAAGACGGTGACCTCGCTGCGGTACTCCTCCCACTCCGGCTCCTTGTCGCGCGCAGGAACTTGTGCCGCTCGCATGCGACCTCAGAGGACCCAAGGCAAGACCGGCCCGACCAGCAGCCGGCGGCCGCCTGTGGTGGTTGTTGGTCACTCCAGGCCGCCCTTCGACGGCCCACAGAGGGGCCCAGCTCCAACCGGGCACAGCTCCGGATGGCCTTTCGGTCTTGGACGTGTGCTCAGGTCGCGGGCTTCTGACTGACCGTCGGAGAGACTTGTCCACAAGTACAGGGAGTACAGGCTGCTCAGTGCTTCACGCAGCAGCCCCTCGTCGGCTCGTAGCGGCACGACGGAGACGCGGGTGACCAGCTCGACATACAGCTCCCACGCGGCGCGCCGTTCGGTGTCGCTGGGCTCCCAGGTCCCGGAGAGCTCCACCACGCAGGTTCAGCTTCACGTCGATGCTCTTCGGTGCCCGTACCATGCCTGCCCCCCCCTTGTTTCCGGATTCACGCCCTGGACCCACCGTATAGGCCGGATCATGGGTGGGGTATCCGCGGCGGGCGCGGGGCATGAGCGCGCAGAGGGGACGGGCGATGCCGGGGGCAGCGGAGTCGGTGTTCGTCAGCTACGTCGGAGCGGACCGGGCCTGGGCGGAGTGGGTGGCCTGGCATCTGCGGGAAGCCGGTCACCGCGTGGAGCTGGATGTGTGGGACTGGCGCACCGGCGACAACTTCGTCGAGCGGATGGACCAGGCCCTGGAGCGCGCCACCGCGGTGGTGGCGCTGTTCTCCAACAGCTATTTCGATCCTGCGCGCTGGACGCGTGAGGAGTGGACCTCCGCCGTCGCGCGCCGGCGCCGGCTCGTGCCGTTGACGGTCGAGCCCCTCCACGGCGGCGACGTCCCTGACATCCTGGCTGCCGTGATCCGTAGGGATCTGCACGGTCTGGACGAGCAGGCCGCGATCACTGCGCTGCGGGAGGCCGTCGACGGCCCCACCGGCCCGCTCGCACCCCCGCCGTTCCCCGGCACGGCAAGAGCGGCGGCGTCGGGCGGGGATGCCGGCGGCGGGCGTCCGCGGCTGCCGGGCGCTGGTGTGCCGGGGGTGTGGAACGTGCCGCGCCGCAATCCGCACTTCACCGGCCGAGAGGCGACGATGACACGGGTGCGGGAGGGGCTGCTGGGCGGCCGGCAGGCGGTGGTGCAGGCCCTGCACGGCCTGGGCGGGATAGGCAAGACCCAGCTCGCCCTGGAGTACGCCCACCGCTTCGCCAGCCAGTACGACACCGTGTGGTGGATCGACGCCGAACAGGCCGACCAGATCCCCGTCCACTACACCGAACTGGCCGCACGCCTGGGCATGGCCGCACCCGGGGCCGGCACCGACCACACCACCCGCGCCCTGCTCGAACACCTGCGCACCCGGGAGCGCTGGCTGATCGTCCTGGACAACGCCGACGACCCCGGCGCCTTCGAGACCCTGCTGCCCACCGGCCCCGGCCACGTACTGATCACCTCCCGCAACCCAGGCTGGAAGGACATCGTCCCCAGCCACGGCTTGGACGTGTTCCCCCGCAGCGACTCCGTGGCCTACCTGACCACCCGCATCCCCGACATCGCCGCGCAGCAGGCCGGCACACTCGCCGGCGACCTCGGTGACCTTCCCCTGGCCCTGGCCCAGGCCGCCGGCGTCATCACCACCGGCATGACCCCGGACCGCTACCGCCAGCTGCTCACCGACAAGACCGCGCGGCTCATGGCCAACGGCGGCCCGCCCGGATACCCCGCCCACCTTGCAGCCACGGTGGACATCGCCACCACCCGCCTGACCAACGACCACTTACAGGCCGCCGAACTGCTGCGCCTGGCCGCGTTCCTGGGCCCCGACCCCATTCCCACCGGCTGGCTGGAGACCACCCGCGGCCGACTGGCCACGCTCACCGTCGACCCCGACGACTTCATGTGGCCCCAGACCGCACTCCAGTTCCTGTCCCGCTGTGGTCTGGCCCGCGTCGACCACGAAACCTTCCAGATCCACCGGCTCACCCAGGCCATCGTCCGCGACCACACCAGCGAAGCCGACACCACCGCGGCAGAAGACGACGTCACCACCCTCCTGGCCGCCATTGCGCCGGGCGAGGCGGTGGACCCGGTCTCCTGGCCGACATGGGCCGCCCTGACCTCCCACCTCAACGCCCGACTGCACACCGCCGCCCAGCACCCCCCACTGCACCAGACGCTCATCCGGGCCGCCCGCTACCTCTGCGTGAGTGGACAGGCGCGCGCCGGCCGCGACCTGGCCGCCACTCTCCACCCCATCTGGGTCACCGCCCTGGGCGAGGAGCACCCCGACACGCTCGGCATCGCGCAGTACCTCGGCCATGCCACTGCCGACCTCGGGGAGTACGACGAGGCGCGCCGCATCATCGAGGACACCCTCGAACGCCGCCGCCGCACTCTGGGCCAGGACCACCCCGACACCCTCAACTCCGCCAACGACCTCGCCACCGCCCTGGACCTTCTCGGGGAGTACGAGGAGGCGCGCCGCATGGACGAGGACACCCACGAACACCGCCGCCGCATCCTGGGCCAGGACCACCCCGACACCCTCAACTCCGCCAACAATCTCGCCAACTCCTTGGCCCATCTCCGGGAGTACGAGGAGGCGCGCCGCCTGCACGAGGACACCCACGAACACCGCCGCCGCGTCCTGGGCCAGGACCACCCCGACACCCTGACCTCCGCCAGCAACCTCGCCACCGCCTTGGACAGTCTCGGGGAGTACGAGGAGGCGCGCCGCATGCACGAGGACACCCACGAACACCGCCGCCGCATCCTGGGCCAGGACCACCCCGACACCCTCAACTCCGCCAGCAACCTCGCCACCGCCCTGGCCCGTCTCGGGGAGTACGAAAAGGCGCGCCGCCTGCACGAGGACACCCACGAACACCGCCGCCGCATCCTGGGCCAGGACCACCCCGACACCCTCAACTCCGCCAACAACCTCGCCACCACCCTGGCCCATCTTCGACAGGTCGCAGCAGCAGAGAAGCTCCTCAGGGACGCTCATGCCCGAAGCCGCCGCACCCTGGGCGAGAACCACCCCCAGACTCAGCGCCTCGCCGAAAACCTCGCCCAGGTACTCACCGCCCTGGGCAGACCATTTGAAGCCCAGAAATTGCGCCCCTCCGGTGGCAAAGCAGGGAAGCGCCGGAAGCGCCGCTAGAAAGCCAAGTCCGCCGTGCTGACGCACTTGAAAAGAGAAAGGTCTGTCGCGCTCCGGTCGGCGGGCCTCAAGACCGGCTGCTCGCTGTTGCCGAACCAGATCGGGATGGCCGCCCGCCCGAGCCTCCCGCACACCAGCAGGAAGCGCTGCACTGACCTGCCGCGTCGCGGACAAGCAAGAAGAGCACCGGACCCGCGAGGCCGTGCTCCTCTTACGGAGCCTGAGACGCCTCCGGGCCGACGGTCGGTGACCGTCGGCCCGGAGTGCCGTACAGCGGTGAAACCAGGGCTGACCTGGGCTTACAGCACCGGCAGGGACTTGCGCAGTTCGAAGGCCGTGACCTCGCTGCGGTACTCCTCCCACTCCTGCTTCTTGTTGCGGAGGAAGAAGTCGAAGACGTGCTCGCCCAGGGTCTCGGCCACCAGCTCGCTGCGTTCCATCAGGTCGATCGCCTCGCCCAGGTTCTGCGGGAGCGGGGTGATGCCCATCGCGCGGCGTTCGGCGTCGGAGAGGGCCCAGACGTCGTCGTCCGCGCCGGCCGGGAGTTCGTAGCCCTCCTCGATGCCCTTGAGGCCGGCGGCGAGGAGAACCGCGTACGAGAGGTACGGGTTGGCGCCGGAGTCGAGGGAGCGGACCTCGATGCGGGCGGAGCCGGTCTTGCCGGGCTTGTACATCGGGACGCGGATCAGGGCGGAGCGGTTGTTGTGGCCCCAGCAGATGTACGAGGGGGCCTCGCCGCCGGCGCCGGCGCTGCGGGTGGAGCCGCCCCAGATGCGCTTGTAGGAGTTCACCCACTGGTTGGTGACGGCCGAGATCTCGGCGGCGTGCCGCAGCAGGCCGGCGATGAAGGAGCGGCCGACCTTGGAGAGCTGGTACTCGGCGCCGGACTCGTAGAACGCGTTGCGGTCGCCCTCGAAGAGGGACAGGTGGGTGTGCATGCCCGAGCCGGGGTATTCGGAGAACGGCTTCGGCATGAAGGTGGCCTGCACGCCCTGCTCCAGCGCGACCTGCTTCATGACCAGGCGGAACGTCATGATGTTGTCGGCCGTGGACAGCGCGTCCGCGTACCGCAGGTCGATCTCCTGCTGGCCGGGCGCGCCCTCGTGGTGGCTGAACTCGACCGAGATGCCCATGGACTCGAGCATGGTGATCGCCTGGCGGCGGAAGTCCATGCCGACGTTCTGCGGGGTGTGGTCGAAGTAGCCGGAGCTGTCGGCGGGCGTGGGCCGGCTGCCGTCGACCGGCTTGTCCTTGAGCAGGAAGAACTCGATCTCGGGGTGGGTGTAGAACGTGAAGCCCAGGTCCGAGGTCTTGGCCAGGATCCGCTTCAGCACGAACCGCGGGTCCGCGAACGACGGAGAGCCGTCGGGCATCAGGATGTCGCAGAACATCCGGGCCGTGCCGGGGGCCTCGGCGCGCCACGGCAGGATCTGGAAGGTGCCGGGGTCCGGCTTGGCGATCATGTCGGACTCGTAGACCCGGGCGAAGCCCTCGATCGCGGAGCCGTCGAAGCCGATTCCTTCGTCGAATGCCTGTTCCAGCTCGGCGGGTGCCACGGCGACCGACTTCAAAAAGCCGAGCACATCGGTGAACCACAGGCGTACGAAGCGGATGTCGCGCTCCTCGAGCGTACGGAGCACGAATTCCTGCTGCTTGTCCATGTCTGAGTTCCTACCAATCCTTGCCGGTCACGGCGCGTGCCTGCTCCCTGGAGCATCCCATCCGCGGGTTTCGGGGAAGTTGCGCACGCGGCTTCGCCCATTGTGGGTCAGGGGCCGGCCGGAGACGACCCTGAAGGCTTCCTTCACTGTCCCTGACCGGGTCGCGGCCGGCCGCGACGGGGCCCTGACCGGGTCGGCCGGCGTCCCTTTTTCGCCGCCCGACTGCGGTACCCGACAGCCGCGCCCACTACGATCTGCGGCCATGGGGGGTTCGCGGGTCCACCGCCTCTCGCGCCGCACGCGTCCCACGGCTCTGCTGAGTGCCGTGGCGACGTTCCTCGGCGCGCTCTTCTTCTGCCTGGGCCCGGGCGGTGCGCACGAGGCGACCGCCTCCGCGGCGTACGAGTCGGCCGCCGAGTCGGCGTACGGACCGCTCTCGGCGACCGCGTACAGCTGTCCGTACGACGACGGCGGTTGCGGGCTGAGGCCCGTGCTGGGCCCCGCGGTGCTCACCGCGCCGCCGCTGGACGCCCCGCCGCCCGCGGGAGCCGCCCCCGCGTCCTTGGGGACGGACCCCGACGCCGCCCCGCCGCACCACTCGGGAGCGCAGGCACGCGCCCCGGACCTGCACGTCCTTCAGGTGATGCGGACGTGATGCGCGTCCGCATCGCCCTGCACATCGCTGAACCCCCCATTCCGCAGACTTCACGAAGGACATCGCCACCATGGCTTCCCGTAACACCACCAACGACCGCCGGGCCCGCATAGAGCAGATGCGCCGCGCCGAGCAGTCGCGCGAGCGCCGCAACCGCTTCCTCACCATCGGCATCAGCGGCGTCGTCGTCGCCGGCCTCGTCGGCTTCGGAATCTTCGTGCTCAACAAGGAGTCCGAGGAGAAGGAGCAGCGCGTCGCCGAGGCGAAGGCTCCCGTCAAGGACGAGCAGAGCTGGGACGCGAAGAAGCTCGGCCGCAACCACGTGGACACGCCGGTCACGTACGAGATGCAGCCGCCGGTCGGCGGCGACCACAAGCAGGTGTGGATGAACTGCAACGGCGACGTCTACAAGGAGCCGATCCCCGACGCCAACGCCGTCCACTCGCTGGAGCACGGCGCGGTGTGGGTGACCTACACCGACAAGGCCGACAAGGCCGATGTGGACAAGCTCGCCGAGCGGGTCAAGAAGACGCCGTACTCGCTGATGAGCCCGTACAAGGATCAGGACGGCTCGATCGTGCTCAGCGCCTGGGGCAAGCAGGTCGCCGTCGACTCGGCCGACGACAAGCGGGTCAGCCAGTTCTTCACCAAGTACGTCCAGGGCCCGCAGACGCCCGAGCCGGGCGCTGCCTGCACGGGCGGACTGAGCGGCAAGTGAAGGGCATGACGCGTACGCACTGGGCGGCAGTCACCGCGGTCGTCCTCGCCCTGCTGTTCGCGGGGGCCGCCACGGTGGCCTCCGCGGGCGACGGCGGCTCCCCCGCGGACCGCACGCCGACGGCGGCGTCCGCGGACGCCGGTTTCGCCCGGGACATGTCGGTGCACCACCAGCAGGCGGTGGAGATGTCGTTCATCGTCCGCGAGCGGACGCAGGGCGACGAGGTGCGCAGGCTCGCGTACGACATCGCCAACACGCAGGCGAACCAGCGCGGGATGATGCTCGGCTGGCTCGACCTGTGGGGGCTGCCGAAGGTGCAGGCCGACGCGGAGCCCATGGCGTGGATGGGCAGCACCTCCGGCCACGGCGGGCACGGTGGGCACGGCGGCCTCAAGGCCGGGGACGGTGCGCTGATGCCCGGCATGGCGACCAAGGCTGATGTGGAGCGGCTGTCCCGGCTCAGCGGCGAGCAGGCCGAGATCCTCTACCTCCAGCTGATGATCGTCCACCACAACGGCGGCATCGCCATGGCCAAGGGCTGTGTCGAGCAGTGCGAGGTGGGCGTGGAACGGGACCTGGCGCAGGGCATGGTGGACGCGCAGGTGTCGGAGGTCGAGCTGATGGTCGACCTGCTGCGCAAGCGGGGCGCGCAGCCCCGCACCTGAAGGCGCGTCCGGCGCGTGCCTCGTCCGGGTCCGACCTCGCGTCCGGCCTGGACGGGGCGCGCGGCCACTGCGGTCGCGTGCCCCGGACGGCGCAACGACAATGGGGTGGCTCGGGGCCTTACGGCATCCAGGAGGCAGGTCCCATGACCACGGCGAAGGACATCATGCACGCGGGGGCCCGGTGGATCCCCGAACACGAGACCCTCGACCGCGCCGCCCAGCTGATGCGCGAGCTGGACGTGGGCGCGCTGCCGATCGCCGACGCCGACGAGCGCCTGTGCGGCATCCTGACCGACCGCGACATCGTCGTCGGCTGCGTGGCCATGGGCCACGACCCGTCGCGGGTCACGGCGGCCGACATGGCGAAGGGCACCCCGCGGTGGATCGACGCGGGCGCGGACGTCGAGGCGGTGCTGCGCGAGATGCAGGGCCACCAGATCCGGCGGCTGCCGGTCATCGAGAACAAGCGGCTGGTCGGCATGATCAGCGAGGCGGACCTGGCGCAGCACCTGAGCGAGGACCAGCTGGCGGGGTGGGCGGAACGGGTGTACGCGGAGAGCGGGACGGAGCGGTTGACGGGCGCGGGCGCGATGACCTGACCGGCCGCCCCGTCGGAGCCCGGTCCGGGGCCGTTCCCGCCCCCGGACCGGGCTCTGCCCGAACCCGCGCCTCCAATCCCCGGCGGAGCCGGGAACTGTCCGGCCCCCGTCGGGGCTCCGCCCCGAACCCCGCGCCTCAACCTCCCCTACGGCCTGACGGCCGTGGGAGGCGCCCCCAGCGGGGCTGAGTCGGCCGGTCTCCATCACGGACCCGCCCCCTACGGCCTGACGGCCGCGGGAGGCGCCCCGCTGCGGGGCTGAAGTCGCCGGGCAACTCAAGCCCGACCTTGGAGGTACTACCCCCACGCCTGGCGGTGCGGGAGGTGCCCCTGCGGCCGCCAGGCCGTAGGGGGAGATGGAGCCACCGGGCGAAGCGCGGTACCAGGCCCCGGGGGGAGCCCGACACGCCTGACTCAGCGGGTACGGGCTCCCGGGGCAAAGCCCCGGGAGCCCGGTGGAGCGCGGACCCGCGCAAAGCGTGGCGCGCGTCACCCGGAAGGGCATCGCGTCAGAAAGACGATTACACTGGCCCCCGTGCCTCAACTACGCCTCGCTCTGAATCAGATCGACTCGACCGTCGGCGACCTCACCGGCAACGCCGAGGCGATCGTGCACTGGACCCGGCACGCCGCCGAGCAGGGGGCGCATCTCGTCGCGTTCCCCGAGATGGTGTTGACCGGCTACCCCGTCGAGGACCTCGCCCTGCGGTCGTCCTTCGTCGAAGCGTCCCGCGCCGCGCTGCGCACCCTCGCCGCGCGGCTCGACGCCGAGGGGTTCGGTGAACTGCCCGTGATCGTCGGGTATCTGGACCGTTCGGAGACGGGCCGCCCCAAGTACGGCCAGCCCGCCGGCGCCCCGCACAACGCCGGCGCCGTGCTGCACCGCGGCCGGGTCGTGCTGAGCTTCGCCAAGCACCACCTGCCGAACTACGGCGTCTTCGACGAGTTCCGCTACTTCATGCCGGGCGACACGATGCCCGTGATCCGCGTCCGCGGCGTCGACGTGGCGCTCGCGATCTGCGAGGACCTCTGGCAGGACGGCGGCCGGGTGCCGGCCGCCCGCAGCGCGAAGGCCGGGCTGCTGATCTCTGTCAACGCCTCGCCGTACGAGCGCGAGAAGGACGACACCCGCCTGGAGCTGGTGCGCAAGCGCGCCCAGGAGGCCGGCTGCACCACGGCGTACGTGGCGATGATCGGCGGGCAGGACGAGCTGGTCTTCGACGGCGACTCGATCGTCGTCGGCCCCGACGGTGAAGTCGTCGCCCGCGCCCCGCAGTTCTCGGAGGGCAGCGTCGTGGTCGACCTGGAGCTCCCCGCCGCGGCGGCCGACGCCCCGGAGGGCGTGGTCGACGACGGGCTGCGGATCGACCGCGTCGTGCTGTCCGAGGAACCGCTGCCCGCGTACGAGGCGGAGCTCACCGGCGGTTACGCCGACCGGCTCGACGACGACGAGGAGGTGTACTCGGCGCTGGTCGTCGGCCTGCGCGCGTACGCCGCGAAGAACGGTTTCCGCTCGGTGCTCATCGGCCTCTCCGGCGGCATCGACTCCGCCCTCGTGGCCGCCGTCGCCTGCGACGCGGTCGGCGCGGCAAACGTGTACGGCGTCTCGATGCCGTCCAAGTACAGCTCCGACCACTCCAAGGGCGACGCCGCCGAGCTGGCCCGCCGGACCGGGCTCAACTTCCGTACCGTGCCGATCGAGCCGATGTTCGACGCGTACATGGGCTCGCTGGGGCTCACCGGTCTCGCGGAGGAGAACCTGCAGTCGCGGCTGCGCGGCACGATGCTGATGGCGATCTCCAACCAGGAGGGGCACATCGTGCTCGCGCCGGGCAACAAGTCCGAGCTGGCCGTGGGGTATTCGACGCTGTACGGCGACTCGGTCGGCGCGTACGGGCCGATCAAGGACGTCTACAAGACGACCGTGTTCCGGCTGGCGAAGTGGCGCAACCGCGCCGCCGAGGAGCGCGGCGGGACCCCGCCGATCCCGGAGGCGTCGATCACCAAGCCGCCGAGCGCCGAGCTGCGCCCCGGCCAGGTCGACACCGACTCGCTGCCGGACTACGACGTGCTGGACCGGATCCTGGAGCTGTACGTCGACCGGGACCAGGGCAAGGACGCGATCGTGGCGGCCGGTTTCGACGAGGAGCTGGTGACGAAGACGCTGCGGATGGTGGACACGGCGGAGTACAAGCGGCGCCAGTACCCGCCGGGCACCAAGATCTCGGCGAAGGGCTTCGGCAAGGACCGGCGGCTGCCGATCACGAACCGCTGGCGCGAGTCGACGAGCCGGCCGAGCTGACCGGCTTGCCCGGTGCGAGGGGGCTTCCCGCGACGACGCGGGAGGCCCCCTTCGCCGTACGCCCCCGGCCCCTGCGCCGGTCGCGGTCCAGGAGCCCGGCCGTGACGGCGATCGCGAGCCCCACGACGGCCAGGACCGCGCCGACCGTCGCCGGCGAGGTCCAGCCCCAGCCCGCCGCGATGGCCGAGCCGCCGAGCCAGGCGCCGCCGGCGTTGGCGAGATTGAACGCCGAGTGGTTGGAGGCGGAGGCCAGGGTGGGGGCGTCCTTCGCCTTGGCCATCACGAGCGTCTGCAACGGCGTGGTGGTCATGAAGCCACGGGGCTGGAGCATCCAGCCCGGCCGGCGCTTGAGGCCGCCGCGCGGAGCGCGGTACCGGGCCGGGGGCGGAGCCCCCGTCAGGGGAGGGGCGGCGTGGGGAAGGTCACAGCGTGACGCTCGCCGCGATCGGCAGGTGGTCGCTCGGCGTGCGCGGCAGCGTCCACGACGACACCGGCTCCACCCCCCGCACCATGATCTGGTCGATCCGCGCCATCGGGAACGCCGCCGGCCAGCTGAAGCCGAACCCGTCGCCCGCCGCGCCCTGGGTGGAGCGCATCTGGGACGTGACGGCGTTGAGGGAGCGGTCGTTCATCGTGCCGTTGAGGTCGCCGAGCAGCACGACCCGGTCCACCCGCTCGCGGGCGATCGCCTCGCCCAGCGCGTCGGCGCTGTTGTCGCGCTGGTTGGCGGTGAACCCGGCGTTGAGCTTCACACGCACCGACGGCATGTGCGCGACGTACACCGCCACCTCTCCCCCGGGCACCGCGACCGTCGCGCGCATGGCGCGGACCCAGCCCATCCGGATGTCGACGGGGACCGTGCCGGTCAGCGGGTACTTGCTCCACAGGCCGACCGTGCCCTCCACCGCGTGGTAGCGGTACGTACCGGCCAGGGCCCCCTCGTACGCCGCGACCTGCCGGGCCGGCAGCTCCTGGAGGGCAAGCACGTCCGCGCCCGAGGCGGCGACGTCCCGCGCGGTGCCCGCCGGGTCCGGGTTGTCGGCGTTCACGTTGTGCGTGGCGACCGTCAGATCACCCCGGTCGTGGCCCGCCTCCGCGGCCTTGCCGGTCAGCAGCCCGCCGAAGAGATTGAGCCACACGGCCAGCGGCAGCACCGCGGCGATCAGCGCGGTCGCGGAGCGCCGCAGCAGCGCCCCGGCGGCGATCAGCGGGACGAAGACGCCGAACCACGGCAGGAACGTCTCGGTCAGACTGCCGAGGTTCCCGATCCGGTTGGGGATCCGCGCGTGCAGCGCCATCAGCAGGGCGATCAGCACGGCGCAGACCGCGAGGACGACGCCGCGCCGCCAGACTCCCCGGTCCCCGCGCCACCGCGCGGGCAGGAGACTCCCCAGTCTCCCGGCGAGGGAGCCGGTGGACGTCCGGGCTGCGTCGTTCCCCTTTGCCGCCGTGTACGCCTGCGCCATAAATGCTGTCCTCACTGCCTTGCCGTCCCACCGGCCTCGCCGCCGTCCTATGGACCCTAGGCGATGGCCGGTGGCCACTCTGCCGTCCGGGGACGGCCGTACTGCCTCGATGACGACGGAGCGCCGCGCCGGGTTCCTGGAGCCGGCGCCGGCGGCCACGCTGTGACAGAACGGGCACACTTCGCCGTGCCCGGCGTGGCGACGGGCGTCGCGACTCGGCCGTGTGACGGGGTCCTCTTTTCCCGGGGCGGCATGTAGTGCCACCATGGAGGCGGTCCGGGGACGCCGTGAGGGCGCCTCGAGATGACGAAGGAGCCGAATTCTCATGACGCTTCAGCCTGCGCGGAACGCTCCCGACAGCAGCAAGGCGCTGTACGGCGGCAAGCAGACGCGCCGCATCACCGTCCACGACGTCGCCGCCGCCAAGGAGCGCGGCGAGAAGTGGCCGATGCTCACCGCCTACGACGCGATGACCGCGTCCGTGTTCGACGAGGCGGGCATCCCCGTGGTGCTGGTGGGCGACTCGATGGGCAACTGCCACCTGGGCTACGAGACCACCGTGCCGGTCACGATGGACGAGATGACCCTGCTGTCGGCGGCCGTCGTACGGGGCACCAGGCGCGCCCTCGTCGTCGGCGACCTGCCCTTCGGCGCGTACCAGGAGGGCCCGGTCCAGGCGCTGCGCAACGCGACCCGGCTGGTCAAGGAGGCGGGGGTCGGCGCGGTCAAGCTGGAGGGCGGCGAGCGTTCGCTGGCCCAGACCGAGCTGATCGTGCAGTCCGGCATCCCGGTCATGTCGCACCTGGGTCTGACCCCGCAGTCCGTGAACACCATGGGCTACCGGGTGCAGGGCCGCAGCGACGAGGCCGCGCACAAGCTGATCCGCGACGCCAAGGCCGCCCAGGACGCGGGCGCGTTCGCCGTGGTCCTCGAGCTGGTCCCGGCCGAGCTCGCCGCCGAGGTCACCCGCTCCCTGCACATCCCCACCATCGGCATCGGCGCCGGCCCGGACACCGACGCCCAGGTCCTGGTCTGGACCGACATGGCCGGTCTGACGGGCGGCAAGGTGCCGCGCTTCACCAAGCAGTACGCGAACCTCCGGCAGACCCTCGGCGACGCGGCGAAGGCCTTCGCGGACGACGTGGCGGGCGGCGCGTTCCCCGCCGAGGAGCACAGCTTCCACTGAGCCCCCGAGTTCCCTTCGTCTTTCCTCCGAGTCACGCGCACAGCGCACCGAGCCACTCCCGGCACAGACGACAGCCCGCCGACCGTCCCCCGTCGGCGGGCTGTCGGCGTAGTGTGAGAAGTGGACTCGGGGACCGCAGCACACCGCCGGGAGGCGGGACCATGGCCGCAATCATGAGCAGGAAATTCGACTCGGCCGACGAGACCCGTGCGTTCAAGGACGGGAAGGGAAAGCTGGACCTCATCAACACCGAGCACGGGCCGGTCGGCCGGGCGGTGTTCGAACCGGGCTGGCGCTGGTCCACCCACGTCAAGCCGATCGCGGGCACCGACAGCTGCGAGGCCGCGCACATGGGCTACGCCGTCAGCGGCCGGATGAAGGTCGTCATGGACAGCGGCGAGACCCTCGAGATCGGCCCCGGCGACCTCATCTCCGTCCCGCCGGGACACGACGCCTGGACCGTCGGTGACGAGCCGTGCGTGATGCTCGACTGGGCGGGCTTCGGGGACTACGCCAAGTCCTGACCTGCGCGAACGACAGGCCGCCGACCTCTCGTCGGCGGCCTGTCGGCGCTCTGTCGGCCGTCTGTCGGCGCGCCCGGGCACCGTGGCAGGCATGACGCGAACCGACAAGAACGCCGTCGAGGTACGGGGCCTCGTGAAGCACTACGGCGAGACGAAGGCGCTCGACGGGGTGGACCTCGACGTCCGTGAGGGAACGGTCCTCGGGGTCCTCGGCCCCAACGGCGCCGGCAAGACCACTCTCGTACGCTGCCTGTCCACCCTGGTCGTCCCCGACGCCGGCCGGGCGACGGTCAACGGCTACGACGTGGTGAAGCAGCCCCGGCAGCTGCGCCGCACCATCGGGCTCACCGGCCAGTACGCCTCGGTCGACGAGAAGCTCTCCGGCCGGGAGAACCTGTACATGATCGGGCGGCTGCTGGACCTGTCCCGCAAGGACGCCCGCCGCCGCGCGGACGAGCTGCTGGAGCGCTTCTCCCTCACCGAGGCCGCCAAGCGGCCCGCCGCCCAGTACTCGGGCGGTATGCGGCGCCGGCTCGACCTCGCCGCCTCCATGATCGGCCGGCCCGCCGTGCTCTGTCTGGACGAGCCGACGACCGGGCTCGACCCCCGTACCCGGGGCGAGGTCTGGGACGAGGTGCGGCGGATGGTCGCCGAGGGTGCGACCGTGCTGCTCACCACCCAGTACATGGAGGAGGCGGAACAGCTCGCCGGCGAGCTGACCGTCATCGACCGGGGCCGGGTCATCGCCGGCGGCGCCGTGGCGGAGCTGAAGGCCAGGGTCGGCGGGCGCACGCTGCGGATCCGGCCGAGCGATTCCACCCAACTCGCCGCCATGGCACGGGCGGTGGCCGAGGCCGGGCTCGACGGCGCCGCAGGGGCGTCGGCCGTCCCGGACGAAGGACAGCTGTACGTACAGATCATGAGCGACGAGCAACTCACCGCCGTCGTCGGCCTGCTGAGCGGCCGGGGGCTGTCCATCGCGCACATCGACACCCATCTGCCCAGCCTGGACGAGGTGTTCCTCGCCCTCACCGGTGAGAGGACCTCGCCCGTCCTTGCCGAGGAAGCCGGCACGATCCCCGAGGAGGTCGCGGCATGAGCGCGGCAGCACCCACCGCCCCCGCCGCCCCCCGGACGGAGGGGCGGATCGGACTGCGGTCCGGCCTGCGGCACATCGGCGCCCTGGTGCGCCGCAACGCCCTGCAGATCAAGCAGGACCCGGAGTCGATGTTCGACGTCCTGCTGATGCCCATCATGTTCACGCTGCTGTTCGTGTACGTCTTCGGCGGCGCGATCTCCGGCAAGGGCAACCAGGACGCGTACGTCAACTACGTGGTCCCCGGCCTGATGGCGATGATGGGCCTGAACATCGCCATGGCCGTCGGTACGGGCATCAACGACGACTTCAGGAAGGGTGTGATGGACCGGTTCCGGACGATGCCCATCGCCCGCTCGTCGGTGCTCATCGCCAAGATCGTGGTCGAGGTCGGCCGGATGGTGATCGCCATCGTCATCCTGCTCGGTATGGGCTTCCTGCTGGGGATGGAGATCAAGACCTCCGTGCCCGCGCTGCTGGCGGCCGTCGGGCTCTCGCTGCTCTTCGGCGCCTCGCTGACGTGGGTCTTCATACTGCTGGGGCTGACGATGAAGACGGCGCAGGCCGTCCAGGGGGTGGCCATGCTGGTGCTGGTGCCGCTGCAGTTCGGGTCGTCGATCTTCTCGCCGCCGTCGACCATGCCGGGCTGGCTGAAGACGTTCACCGACTACAACCCGCTCTCCAACCTCGCCGACGCCGCCCGCGCGCTGATCAACGGCGGGCCGGTCGCCGGGTCGGTGTGGACGACGCTGGCCTGGACGGCGGCGATCACCGCGGTGACGGCGCCGCTGGCCGTCGCCAAGTTCCGCAGGAAGACCTGACGTCCGGTCCTCGGCGCTCAGCCCGTGGCACGCACCAGGGCGGCGGCCTCCTCCAGGGTGAGGCCGCCGCCGTCGGCGTACGCGGCGTCGTAGGCGGCGTCCCCGAGGGCGGCGCGGGCGGCGTCCTCGGCGAGGCCCCGGTTCTCCCGCTCCAGAGCCGTCCTGAAGTGGCCCGGCGGCAGCAGGCCCTCGTACGCGCCGAGCAGCCGCGCCGCGAGCACGGCGTCGCCGGCGCCCGCGAGCGCGCGGGCCGCGGTGAGGACGTGCGCGGCGGGCATCTGCGGCGCGACCATCATGGACAGCGGCTCCATGGCGTACGCGAGCGCCGTACGGACTCCGGCGCACGCCTCGGCATGGCGGCCGTCGACCGCGTCCAGCCAGGCGAGGAAGCCGATGACCATGCCCTCGAAGATGGCGAGCGTGTCGGTCGTGAGGTCCTGGCGCAGCGCCGCCAGTTCGCCGCGCGCCTCTTCGATGCGGCCCGAGCGGCCCAGCCGCGTCGCGAGCACCATCCGGGCCAGTGGCCTGGCCTCGTACCCGGCGTCGTGTCCCGCGGCCAGCACCTCGCGCACGATCGCCTCGGCCTCGGCCCCGCGGCCCTGCTCCAGCAGGGCGTTGGCGAGGCGGCCGCGGAGCAGGTGGGCCTGGCCATGGGCGCCGAGCGTGGCGGTGTGCTCGACGGCCGCCCGGTAGTCGGCGACGGCCTCCTCGTACGCTCCCTGACGCTCGTGGGCCTCGCCGCGGGAGGCGAGTGCCTCGGCCACGCCCCAGGCGTCCCCGAGCCGTTCGAAGATCCGCAGGCTGCGGTCGGCGTCGCGGTGGGCGTCGCCTGCCCACATGCCGCGATTGGCGAGGATGTTGGCCCGCCACTGGAGGGCGTTGGCCAGTTCCCACTCCGGGCCGTGCTCCTCCGCGGTCCGCACAGTCAGGTCGAGGACGTGGCGCACCCGGTCGCCGTCGCCGGTGATCAGTACCGCGTAGAACCAGAGCGAGGTGGGAAAGCGGCAGATCTGCGGCGGACCCGCGTCGTAGACGGCGACGACGCGGCTCAGCCACTCGAGTTTCTCCGGGGTGGTCCACTCCTCGACGCCGTGGTCCATGCTGACCATCCGGATCAGCGCGGCCTGCCGCCGGGCCTCGGAGAGCAGTTCGGGCCGCATCGGCGGGGGCGCGTCGGTGCAGCGCTCGGTGACGGGGGGCGCCGGGCGCACGGGAGGCGCGAAGGGGTCCGGGTACAGGGTGGACACGGCTTGGGTCCACTGGCGTGCGTCGGTGCGCAGATCCTGCATGTGCCAGTACCAGGACAGGGAGACGACGAGGCACAGGGCCTCGTGTTCGTCGCGGGCGGCGACGGCCCGTCGCAGGGCGGTGCGCAGGTTCTCGTACTCGCGCCGCAGCAGGGCGAGGGCGGTGTGCTGTCCGTGACCGCGGAGCCGGGGGTCGGTGGTGCGGGCCAGCTCCCGGTAGTGCACGAGGTGCCGCCGCTCTGCCGCGGCCCGCTCCCCTGCCTCGTCGAGCCGTTCCGCGGCGTACTCGGCGACGGTCTCGAGCAGCCGGTACCGCATCTGCCCGTCGGCGGCGGGCTCGGCGACGACGAGCGACTTGTCGACAAGGGCGCCGATGACGTCCGCGACGTCATCCACGTGTGTACGGCCCTGCCCGTCGTCGGCGGCACGGGTGCTCCCCTGCCCGTTGCCCTCGTGCGCCGGGGCGGCCGCCGTCGGGGAAGGCGCCGAGGCCGGCGATCGGCCGGCCGTGAACCCGCCACCGGGCGCGGATGAACCGGGCCCGGCGGCGACGGACGCCGCCCGGGCGCCGGTCGGCGCCGCCGGGCAGATCGCCTCGGCGGCGGCGAGGTCGCAGCCGCCGGCGAAGACCGAGAGGCGGCGGAGCACGGCCCGTTCCGGCGCGGTCAGCAGGTCCCAGGACCAGTCGACGACCGCGCGCAGCGTCTGCTGGCGCGGCAGGACCGTACGGGCCCCGCTGGTCAGCAGGCGGAACCGGTCGTCGAGACGGTCGGCGATCTGCCGCGGGGTGAGCATCCGCAGCCGCGCCGCGGCCAGTTCGACGGCGAGCGGCAGGCCGTCGAGACGGCGGCAGATCTCCGCGGCGGCGGTGGCCGTCTCCTCGTCCGCGTCGACGCGGAAGCCCGGCCGCGCGGACGCGCCCCGGTCGGCGAACAGCCGCAGGGCCATCGGCTCCGGCAACGGGTCGACCGGGCGGACCTGCTCGCCGGGGACGCCGAGCGGTTCGCGGCTGGTGGCCAGGACCGTCACACCGGGGCAGGTCTCCAGCAGGCGCTCCGCCAGCGCCGCCGCGGCCTCGACGACGTGCTCGCAGTTGTCGAGGAGCACGAGCATCCGGCGCCGGGCGCAGTGCTCGGTGAGGCGCACCAGCGGGTCGTCGCCGTGCGGGTCGGCGGCGCGCAACTCCTCCGCGCCGGCGCCGCGCAGCACCGTCTCGCGTGCGCCGAGCGCGGTGAGCACCGCCTCCGGTACGGCCGACGGGTCGTCCACCGGCGCGAGTTCGGCGATCCAGACGCCGTCCGGCCAGGGGTTGCCGGGGTGGGCGGCGGCCTGCTCCGCGGCCTCCTGGGAGAGCCGGGTCTTGCCCGCGCCGCCGGGGCCGAGCAGCGTCACCAGCCGGGTGCGGACCAGGTCGTCGCGGATCTCGCGGAGTTCGGGTCCGCGGCCGACGAAGCTGGTGAGCCGGGCGCGCAGATTGCCGGCGGGGGCGGCGGGCGCTGCCGGAGGGTTCAGCAACTCGGCGTGCAGCGCGGCAAGTTCGGGGCCGGGATCGGCGCCGAGCCGGCCGGCCAGTTCGCGGCGCACTTCCTCGTACGCGGCCAGCGCCTGCGCGGCCCGGCCGGTGTCCCGCAGGGCGCGGATGCGCAGGGCCTGGAGCCGCTCGTCGAGCGGATGCGCCTCGCACAGCGCGGCGAGCTCCGGCAGGGCGTCCGGTGCGCCGCCGAGGGCGAGCGCCGCCGAGAGGCGCGCACGGCGGGCGTCCAGCCGGCGGGCCTCCCACCGCGCCTGTGCCGCCGTGCGGTCCGGCAGGTCGGCCAGGACCGGACCGCGCCACAGTGCGAGCGCGTCGTCGAGGAGGGCCGCGGCCTTCGCCGCGTCGCCGTCCTCCAGCGCCCGCACCCCGTCCCCGGTGAGCCGGTCGAAGCGGTGGAGGTCCACGTCGTCGGCGTCGGCGCGCAGCCGGTAGCCGCCGTCGGCGGAGGTGACGGCGGCGTGCCCCAGGGCCCGCCGCAGCCGGCCGACGAGGGCCTGCACGGCGCCGGTCGCGTCGGCGGGCGGGTCGCCGTCCCACACCTCGTCGACCAGGACGTGCACCGGGACCGTGCGCCCCGTGCGGAGCGCGAGCACCGCCAGCAGGGCGCGCAGCCGGGCGCCGCCGAGCCGGACGGGCGTGCCGTCGTCGTGGACGGCCTGGGTGGTGCCGAGCAGGAGATAGCGCACCCGCCCATTGTCCCCCGCGGCGGCCGCGGTCCGGCGCCGCTCGGGCCGGACGAGGAACCGTGACCGGCCTCCTGGACGTTTCACCCCGTGTCACCGGTACGGTCTACAGCGCACCTGTCCCGCCGTGCCCGCCCGGCACGCCCGCAGCCCTCCAGGAGTGACGTTCATGACCACCGCCGCCAGGCGCCACAGCGACCGCGCCGTCAGTCCCGTCTTCCTCGGGATCGCCGCGGTGATGGCGGTCACCGGCTGGGCGGTGTGGACCGGCTTCTCGGCCAACCCCGGGCTCGCCGTCTTCCTGTTCGTCGTCTCCGCGTGGATCGTCTCGCTCTGCCTGCACGAGTACGCGCACGCCCGCACCGCGCTGCACGGCGGCGACATCTCGATCGGCGCCAAGGGCTATCTGACGCTGAACCCGCTGAAGTACACGCACGCGCTGCTGAGCATCGTGCTGCCGGTCGTCTTCGTGATCATGGGCGGCATCGGTCTGCCGGGCGGCGCGGTCTTCATCGAGCGGAACCGCATCAGCGGCCGCTGGAAGCACAGCGTGATCTCGGCCGCCGGCCCGCTGACGAACGTGCTGTTCGCCGCCGTGTGCACCGCGCCGTTCTGGCTGGACGCGCTGGACGGCGTGCCGGTCGAGTTCCGGTTCGCGCTCGCGTTCCTCGCGATGCTCCAGGTCACCGCCGCGATCCTGAACTTCCTGCCGATCCCCGGCCTGGACGGCTACGGCGTGATCGAGCCCTGGCTCTCGTACAAGGTGCGCCGGCAGGTGGAGCCGATCGCGCCGTTCGGGCTGATCATCGTCTTCGTGATCCTGTTCATCCCCGAGGTCAACGCCGTGTTCTTCGACACCATCTACGCGATCATGGAATCGCTCGGGGTGGACGAGCTCGGCATCTACTGCGGCCGGGATCTGTTCGAGTTCTGGAACGGGCAGAACGAGTTCTGCGCGACCGCGGCCTGACGGCGTCCCGGCGCCTGAGGCGTCAGGCCGGTCAGGCGCCGGCCGCCGCGCGCTCCGCCTTCGCCCGGCGCAGGTAGTACCAGGCCATGTTCGACGACACCCCGGCGAGCAGCACCCATACGATCCCGAGCCACATGCCCTGCACGAAGGAGATCACCGCCGCGACGACGGCGAGGGCGCAGACGGCGAGCGAGTAGAGAGCGAGGCGGGGCATGGGGTACGGCTCCTGTCGTGTCCTTCAGGGGTGATACGTCCCCTCCAGTGTCCCCCATGCCCCGCGGGCCTCCGCACCCGCCGCGGGTCACCCGCTACACGTCGGTGACGCGCAGCCCCGCGTGCGCCTTGTAACGGCGGTTCACCGAGATCAGGTTGGCCACCAGCGACTCCACCTGGTGGGCATTGCGCAGCCGTCCGGCGAACACGCCCCGCATACCGGGGATACGGGCGGCCAGCGCCTGCACGATGTCGGTGTCGGCGCGGACCTCGCCGAGCACCATCACATCGGTGTCGATCTCCTCGATCGTCTCGTCCTGCAGCAGCACGGCCGACAGATGGTGGAAGGCGGCCGTGACCCGCGAGTCGGGCAGCAGGACGGCGGCCTGCTCGGCGGCGCTGCCCTCCTCCGGCTTCAGCGCGTACGCGCCCTTCTTGTCGAAACCGAGCGGGTTGACGCAGTCGACGACGAGCTTGCCGACGAGCTCCTTCTGCAGCGTCTCCAGCGTCTTGGCGTGCCCGTCCCACGGCACCGCCACGATCACCACGTCGCTGCGCCGCGCGCACTCGGCGTTGTCGGCGCCCTCGATGCCGAGTCCCAGTTCCTCCGCGGCGGCCTCGGCGCGCTCCACGGATCGCGAGCCGATGATCACCTTCTGGCCGGCCCTGGCCAGCCGGTAGGCGAGCCCGCGCCCCTGGTCGCCGGTCCCGCCGAGGACGCCGACCACGAGGTCCGAAACATCCGGAAGCTCCCAGGGGTCCTTCGCCGGGGCCTTGGGCGCGGCGCCGGAACTGTCAGTACCAGTAGTAGTCATGGGCCGACTTTACTTCGCGGGCCTCGTGGTCCCGTTCGGGTGAGACGCGGCCGACCCGGCCGCGCGCGACCCCGGTCCGGTGCAGGATGCGCGCCATGGATGCCGTACGCGTCGCGCTCCTGCGCGAAGTCCTCGCCGGAACCCAGTGGCCCGCGGCGACCCGGCGGTTCGCCCGCGCGCTGCGGTCCTCCGTGGTGCCCCGGGGCGGCGGACTGCTGCTGGTGGGGACGGAGGAGTACGAGCCGTGGCACATGGCCGCGCACCTCGTCGACGAGGCCGCGTGGTCGGGGCAGCCGGAGCTGGCGCCGACGCTCGTACGGCACCGGGTGCGGGCCGCGGACCCGGCGCACCTGGCCGTCGGGCTCGGCCGGCTCGAGGCGGCCGGACGCGGCGAGACGCTGCTCGTGGTGGCACCCGCGCCGCCGGGCGAGGGCTTGCTGGAGCGGGTCCACGACGCACGGCGGGCGGGTGCGACGGTCCTGGCGCTCGACGACGGCGACCCCGAGGTGCACGGCCTGGCGCACGAGGCGCTGACGGTGCCGGGCGCCGACCACGCGGAGGGCGCGGCGGAGATCGACATCGACACGGTGCAGCACCTGGTGAGCGCGGCGGCGGGCGAGAACTGCCTGCCCGCGCCGCGCGGCCGCTCCCGGCTGCGGGACCGGCTCTCCCGGCTGGCGGACCAGCTCACCGCGCCCCCGCCCGCGCGCTGGTAATTCGGTTGCCCGGGGCTCCTGGGCGACAGGAGCATGGCCCCTCGTGACCTCCAAGCTCTCCGCCGTGCTGCCCGATCTCGCGCCGTGGCGGTCGTCCCGCGGCTTCCGGCTGCTGTGGACCCAGGGGCTGGTCACCTACTTCGCCAGTGCGATGGCGATGATCGCCCTGCCGCTCCAGATCAAGGACCTGACCGGCTCGCCCCTCGCCGTGGGCGCGATGGGCGCGGTGGAGCTGGTCCCGCTGGTCGTCTTCGGTCTCTACGGCGGCGCGCTCGCGGACGCCGTGGACCGCCGGAAGGTGATTCTCGCCACCGAGGCCGCGCTCGGTCTGCTGGCGGGCGTCCTGCTCGTGAACGCGGCGCTGCCCGAGCCGCTGCTGTGGCCGCTGTACCTGGTGGCGGCCGGGGTCTCCGCGTGCGCGGGACTCCAGCGGCCGGCGCTCGACTCGCTGCTGGCCCGGATCGTGCCCCACGACCAGCTCACGGCCGCCGCCGCGCTGAACTCCATCCGCTGGCAGCTCGGCGCGATCGCCGGCCCGGCGGTCGCGGGCGTCGTGGTGGCCTACGCGGGTCACGCCACGGCGTACGGGCTCACGGTCGCCGGCTTCGCCGTCTCCGTGCTCATGTGCCTGCGCCTCGACCCGGCGCCGCCGGCCCACGACGCCGAGAAACCGTCCCTGCGCGGCATCGCGGAGGGCGCACGGTACGCGTGGTCCCGCCCGGTGTTGCTGGGGACGTACGCGGTCGACCTGGCGGCGATGCTGCTCGCCTTCCCCCACACGATCTTCCCGTTCCTGGCGGACGACCTGGACGCGGAGTGGTCGCTCGGCCTCATGTATGCGGCCGGCTCGGCCGGGTCCGTCCTGCTCAGCCTCTCCAGCGGCTGGACCTCCCGGGTACGCCGGCACGGCCTTCTCGTGATCTTCGGCGCGGCGGGCTGGGGCCTGGCGGTGGCGGCGGCGGGCCTGCTGACGAACATCTGGCTGGTGCTGCTGTGCCTGGCCTTCGCGGGCGCCGGCGACATGCTGAGCGGCCTGGGCCGCTCGACGATCTGGAACCAGACCATCCCCGACGGCCTGCGGGGCCGCCTGGCCGGCATCGAGGTCCTCTCCTACAGCGTCGGCCCCCAGCTGGGCCAGGTCCGCGCCGGCGCGATGGCGGGCTGGACGGGGACCCGGCCGGCGATCTGGGGCGGCGGGGTGGCGTGCGTGGCGGCTGTGGGGTTGCTGGCGGCGGTGCTGCCGAAGCTGGTCACGTACGACGCGGACACGGACCCGGACGCGAGGGCACGGCGGGAGGCGGCGGAGACGTCTTGAGGGGGCGGTGCGCCTACGGCGGGCGTGTTCCCCCACCCTCCCCCTGCGGCCTGGCGGTCGCGGGAGGGCCCCCACCTTCCCGCTGTACCGGATGTGCGGCTCCGCCGCGTGGCGGGGCAGGCCCGGACCCCGGTACCGCGCTCCGCGCGGTGGCCTCAATCCCCGGCGGGGCTGGATATGCCGGGCACATCCAGCCCCGCCGGCGTCTGAGGCGCCGGGTTCGGGGCGGAGCCCCGACAAGACCGGCCAATCCCGGCCCCGCCGGCGTCTGAGGCGCAGGGTCCCCGGGGGCGCAGCGCCCCCGGGCGAGGGCGCGTCAGTCGTCGTCCGGCGCGCGCGACGACCCGTCGTGCCAGCGCGGGTCGTTCTCCCACTCCAGGTTCCGCTCCCGCGCCGTCTCCATCGCCTGCGTCGCCTCCGACCGCGACGCGTACGGGCCGAAGCGGTCCTTCGCCGGGCACTCCGGGCCCTCCTCGACCTTCTTGTGCTGCAGGCAGTAGTACCACTCGCCCGGCTTGCCCACCGTGCGCTTCTTGAACAGGGCCATCGTCGGCTCCTTCCTCTCAGGCCATGCTGCCCCAGCAGGGCTGGTTAGACTCGCTGCCATGTCTGGCCAGTCGCTGCTCGTACCAGGGGAGCTCTCTCCCACCCGTTCCGTCCCCGGCAACATCCGGCGTCCCGAGTATGTCGGGAAGCCGGCGCCGACCCCGTACTCGGGACCGGAGGTCCAGGACTCGGACACCGTCGAGCGGATGCGCATCGCGGGCCGCATCGCCGCGCAGGCGATGGAGGAGGCCGCCAAGCACATCGCGCCGGGGGTGACGACGGACGAACTGGACCGCGTCGCGCACGAGTTCATGTGCGACCACGGCGCCTACCCGTCGACGCTCGGCTACCGCGGGTTCCCGAAGTCGCTGTGCGCCTCGATCAACGAGGTCATCTGCCACGGCATCCCGGACTCCACGGTGCTGCGGGACGGCGACATCGTGAACCTCGACGTCACCGCGTACATCAACGGCGTGCACGGCGACAACAACGCCACCTACCTCTGCGGCGACGTCGACGAGGAGTCGCGGCTGCTCGTCGAGCGCACCCGGGAGTCGCTGAACCGCGCGATCAAGGCGGTCAAGCCGGGCCGCCAGGTCAACGTCATCGGCCGGGTCATCGAGTCGTACGCCAAGCGGTTCGGCTACGGGGTGGTCCGCGACTTCACGGGACACGGGATCAACTCGTCGTTCCACTCCGGGCTGATCATCCCGCACTACGACGCGGCGCACGCCACCACCGTCATCCAGCCGGGGATGACCTTCACCATCGAGCCGATGCTCACTCTCGGTACGTACGAGTACGACATGTGGGACGACGGCTGGACCGTGGTCACGAAGGACCGCAAGCGCACGGCGCAGTTCGAGCACACGCTCGTGGTGACGGACACCGGGGCCGAGATTCTGACGTTGCCCTGAGCCCCGGGGCGGGTAGCGTCTTTACCGACAGGACGTCGGGAACACCTTGGGGGCGACAGCCGTCGCCGTCGCGTTCCAGCCCCTTCGGTCTCGGGAGGCCAGCCTTGGACGCCACCGGCACACCCTTCTCCACGCAGATCCGTCTCGCCTCGCAGGAGCGGCACACCACGGTGCAGACGTCCCACTTCATGGACCACCTGCTCGCGGGCCGCCTCGGCGTCGAGGCGTAGACGCGGTACACCGAGGAGCTGTGGTTCGTCTACCGGGCGCTGGAGCGCGCGGGCGAGGCGCTGCGCGGCGACCCGGTCGCCGGTCCGTTCATCAGGCCCGAGCTGACGCGCACCGCGGAGCTCGAGCGCGACCTCGGGCACCTGCGGGGCGCGGACGTCCGGCCCGGCGACCTCGTACCCCTGCCGGCCACCGCCGCGTACGCCGCCCGGATCGAGGAGTGCGCGCGGACCTGGCCCGCCGGGTATGTGGCGCACCACTACACCCGCTACCTCGGCGACCTCTCCGGCGGCCAGGTGCTGCGCGACGTGGCGGAGAAGACCTGGGGCTTCGACCGCAAGGGCGACGGCGTCCGGTTCTACGTCTTCGAGCGGATCCCGAACCCGGCGGCGTTCAAGCGCGACTACCGCCGGCTGCTGGACGACGTGCGGGCCGACGACCTGGAGAGGCAGCGCATGGTCGACGAATGCCGGCGGGCCTTCGACCACAACGTGGCCATCCTGCGCGAGCTGGAGCGGGAGTTCCCGCTCAGCGCCTGACCCCGCCGCGGCCCGCCGGGCCACGGCGTGTCACGGCGTGTCACGGCAGCAGGAGCGCCGCCGGCACCCGCCCGGTCGGGCCCTGGACGGCGGGGACGCGTACGGCCGGCCGGCCGGCCGCGGCCCCCTCCGGCCGGGGCGTGTCCGTGGCCCGCGGCACGAGGCGTACGCGGCCGCCGATCTCGACGATGCCGTCGGGCCCGGGGGCGGTCAGGATCTGCGAACCGCGGCCCTGCGTGATGTTCAGCGCGCGGCCGAGCCGGTCGGTCAGCAGCAGCGCGGCCGTGCCGGTCGCCTCGTCCTCGGCGGGGCCCCCGGGGAAGGCACGGGCCCGCACCCGGCCCGCCGCCTCGTCCTCCCACGCCCACGCGTAGAGCCCGCCCTCGCCGGGCGGCGGGGCGGGCAGCGCGTCGACCTCCGCCGGTGACGCGTACTGTCCGAGCCGCCACGGCGCCGCCCACTCGGCGCGGGCGGTGATCCAGGTGAACTCGCCGTCGTGGCGCGTCCAGACCTCCCCCACGGGCGGGTTGACGGCCTCCAGGTCGAGCAGCCACGCGGCGCCGACGAGCGGGTTCCCGGCGAAGGACAGCGGCTGCGCGGGGGTATGGATGTCGACGACGCCGCGCTCGGGGTCGTCGACGAACACCGTCTCGCCGAAGCCCAGTTCGGCGGCGAGCGCCTGCCGGGCCCCGCGGTCAGGGTAGCGGCCGGGGTCCCTTACGACCCCGAGGGCGTTTCCGTGCCGCCCGTCGCCGTCACAGAAGACGTGCAGGACGTCGAGTTCGTTCACCTGACACCTCGGTACCTGTGCTTCGGGACAGCGCCGGACATCGGTCATGCTCGTTGGTCAGAACGGTGCGCGGGCGAGAACCGGCACCTGTTGACTCTTTCCGAACGAACCCACGCCTGTCCTCACCTTCGGGAAACGAAGCTTCCAGCGGCATTCAAGCATCTCGGCCGGTGCGCCGGCGGCGCTGCTCGGTCGCGCCGGACGATTCGACTTGACCCGGCCATGGGGTGCCCATGGGACGGTCGAGGGCATGCGGTGACCTTTCCGTTTCCCTTCGCCGGCAATGCGAGCCGGATCACGGCAGGGGGGGATGTGGGCGAGGTAAGCCTCGGTTAAGTTAGGCACGCCTCACTTCCATTTTCGTTACCCGTGGAGCCCCTATGCGAGCCGTCCGCCTCTCCGCCCTCACCGCCCTCGCCACGGCGGCTGCCCTGACCGCCGTCACGGCTTGTGCCGAGAAGAGCGACGCCGAGGGAGGCGGCGCAGCTGTCGGCGTCGTCGCGACGGACGACTCGTGCGAGGTCTCCAAGAAGGAGTTCCCGTCCGGCCATGTCGAACTGGCCGTGGAGAACAAGGGCTCCAAGGTCACCGAGGTCTACATCCTCTTCCCGGACGACCGGATCGTCACCGAGCGCGAGAACATAGGTCCCGGCACCAAGGCGAACATCACCGCCGAGGTACAGGCCGGCGAGTACGAGATCGCCTGCAAGCCCGGCATGAAGGGCGACGGCATCCGGCAGAAGGTCACCGTCACCGGCGGGAAGACCGCGAAGCGCTCGCCCGAGATGGACGCCGCCGTCGCCGCCTACCGCACATACGTGCAGCAGCAGGCCAACGAGACGCTGCCCAAGGTGAAGGTCTTCACCGACGCGGTGCGTGCCGGCGACCTGGAGGCCGCGAGGAAGGCGTACGCCCCCTCCCGCATCGGCTGGGAGCGCACCGAGCCCGTCGCCGAGTCCTTCGGCGACATCGACCCGAAGGTCGACGTCCGTGAGGACGGTCTCGAAGAGGGCCAGGACCCGGCGAAGGACTGGACCGGCTGGCACCGCCTGGAGAAGGCGCTGTGGCAGGACAAGAAGATCGGCGGCGCGGAAAAGAAGCTCGCCGACACCCTGGACGCCGACCTCGCCGACTGGGTCGAGCGCGTCGGCAAGGCCGAGATCACGCCCACTTCCATGGCCAACGGCGCCAAGGAGCTGCTGGACGAGGTCGCCACCGGCAAGGTCACCGGCGAGGAGGAGCGTTACTCCCACACCGACCTGGTCGACTTCAAGGCGAACCTCGAAGGCGCGCAGAAGTCGTACGAACTGCTCAAGCCGATCGCGTCGAAGAACGACGCGAAGCTGGTCGCCGAGCTGGACAAGCAGTTCGCGGCGCTGAACGCGCTGCTCGACGAGTACCGCGAGGACAAGACCTCCTACGCGTTCACCCCGTACGACCAGGTCGGCAAGGCGGAACGCAAGGAGCTCAGCGACGGCGTCAACGCTCTCGCCGAGCCGCTGTCGAAGCTCGCCGCGGCAGTGGTGAAGTAGCCATGGCCAACGAGAAGTCGCCGTCGCGGCGCTCGCTGCTCGGATGGGGCGGTGCGGGGCTCGCGCTCGGGGCGGCCGGGGCCGGCGGTGCGGCGCTCGCCGTCGGCGGGGACGGAGGCGGACGGACGGAGTCCGCCGCCGCGAGCGGCGCGGCCGTCCCGTTCCACGGTCCGCACCAGGCAGGCATCGCCACGCCCGTCCAGGACCGGCTGCACTTCGCCGCGTTCGACGTGAAGACGCGCGACCGCGCCGAACTGGTGCAGCTGCTCAAGGACTGGACGCGCGCGGCCGAGCGGATGACGGCCGGTCACGCGGTGGGTGACGGCGCCTTCGGCGGCCTGCCCGAAGCCCCGCCCGACGACACCGGCGAGGCGCTCGGTCTCAAGCCGTCCCGCCTCACCCTGACCGTCGGCTTCGGCCCGGGCCTCTTCGACGACCGGTTCGCCCTGCGTGAGCGGCGTCCCGGCGCGCTGACCGACCTCCCGAAGTTCCCCGGCGACAACCTCGACCCCGCACGCAGCGGCGGCGACCTGTGCGTGCAGGCCTGCGCCGACGACCCTCAGGTCGCGGTGCACGCCATCCGCAACCTCGCCCGGATCGGCTTCGGCCGGGTAGCGGTCCGCTGGTCCCAGCTCGGCTTCGGCAAGACGTCGTCGACGACGCCGGACGCGCAGACGCCGCGCAATCTCTTCGGCTTCAAGGACGGCACCCGTAACGTCTCCGGTGCCGACACAGCCGCGCTCGACCGGCACGTCTGGGCCTCCGCACAGGACGGCAGCGCGTGGATGGCCGGCGGCTCGTACCTGGTGGCGCGCCGGATCCGGATGAACGTCGAGACCTGGGACCGCACCCCGCTGCGGGAGCAGGAGGACATCTTCGGCCGGGACAAGGGCGAGGGCGCTCCGGTGGGGAAGTCCAGGGAACACGACGAGCCGTTCCTGAAAGCCATGAAGCCCGACTCGCACGTGCGGCTCGCGCACCCCGACTCCAACGGCGGGGCGACGATCCTGCGCCGCGGCTACTCCTTCACCGACGGCACCGACGGTCTGGGACGGCTGGACGCGGGCCTGTTCTTCCTCGCGTACCAGCGTGACGTGCGCAAGGGCTTCATCCCCGTGCAGACGTCGCTGGCCCGCTCCGACGCCCTCAACGAATACATCCAGCACGTCGGTTCGGCCCTGTTCGCCGTGCCCCCGGGCGTCCGCGGCGCGGACGACTGGTGGGGCCGGACGCTCTTCTCGTGACCTCCCCGAAGGGGCAGAAAGGACCGACGTGTTCGGCAACTACCTGATCGGCCTGCGCGAAGGGCTCGAAGCGAGCCTCGTCGTCTGCATCCTCGTCGCCTACCTGGTGAAGACCGACCGGCGGGACGCGCTGCGTCCCGTCTGGCTCGGCATCGGCGTGGCGGTCGCAGTCTCCCTCGGTTTCGGCTTCGCGCTCGAATTCGGCTCGCAGGAGCTGACGTTCGAGGCGCAGGAACTGCTCGGCGGTTCGCTGTCCATCGTGGCCGTGTGCCTGGTGACGTGGATGGTCTTCTGGATGCGGCGGACCGCCCGGCATCTGAAGGCCGAACTGGGGGCCAAGCTGGACGCCGCGCTGCGGATGGGCACGGCGGCAATCGTCGCCACCGCCTTCCTGGCAGTGGGACGGGAGGGCCTCGAGACGGCACTGTTCGTGTGGGCGTCGGTCCGAGCGGCGACCGAGGACGGCGGCGCGGGCAGTGCCCCGCTGACCGGTGTGCTGCTCGGCATCGCCACCGCCGTCGTCCTGGGATGGCTGTTCTACCGTGGCGCCCTGCGGATCAACCTGGCGAAGTTCTTCACCTGGACCGGCGCCATGCTGGTCGTCGTGGCCGCAGGAGTGCTCGCCTACGGCGTCCACGACCTCCAGGAGGCCCGGTTCCTGGACGGACTGGCGGACAAGGCGTTCGACGTCAGCACCGCCGTCCCGCCGGACAGCTGGTACGGGACGCTGCTGAAGGGCGTGTTCAACTTCCAGCCGAACCCGACGGTCCTCCAGGTCACGGTGTGGGCGCTGTATCTGGTCCCGGCGCTCGCCCTTTTCCTGGCCCCGGTAGGGTTCGGACGGTCCATGGGGGTCGAGGAGCAGAAGGCAACCGATGAGAAGGCTGGGTCGGGCGGCGACGGGGCTCGCAGTGACGGCGGTACTGTCCCTGACGGCGAGCGCGTGCGTGACGGTGCACGGGGAACGGGCGGTCGTCCCGTCGGCGACGAACGATGAGGCGGCGCAGGCACTCGCCGCGTTCACCGAGGCGTACAACAAGGCCGACAAGGCGTACGATCCCGCTCTCGACGCGGCACAGGTCACGGGTCCGCTGGGGGCGATCAACCAGGCCGGTCTCAAGGCCCGCCAGGCCAACTTCCCGAACGGCAACCCGAATCACTCGCCACTGGAGCTGTCCGACGCGAAGTTCACCGTCCCGAAGAAGGCCGGCTGGCCGCGCTGGTTCGTCGCCGACACCGACTCCAACCGCGACCAGGACGCCGGCCCCCAGGACAACCGCTGGGTGCTCCTCTTCGTACGGACGGGTCCCGACGCCGACTGGCGGGCCGCCTATCTGGCGATCCTGTCCCCGCAGGAGATTCCGCCCTTCAGGACGGACGAGGACGGCCACGGCGAGGCCGTCGCGCCGGACAGCACCGAACTCGCCGTCGCCCCGCGGAATCTGAGCGAGGAGTACTCCTCGTATCTGCAGAACGGGCAGCCCGACCACTTCAAGGCCGGCCCGCACACCTCGGAGTGGCGGACGGACCGCGCGAAGAGGGCGAACGTGCCGGGGACGAACACCCAGTACCGCGACCAGCCGCTGGACACGGGCGACTTCGCGCCGCTGGGCCTGGTCACCCAGGACGGCGGCGGCTTCGTGTTCTTCTCGGTGCGCAACTTCGAACGCCAGACGGCCGCGAAGGGCGTCCAGCTGAAGGTCGTCCCGGACGTGAAGGCGCTGCTGACCGGCGAGGTGAAGTCCTCGCTCACCAAGGAGCGCGTCTCGAACCTCGTGGCCGTCGTACCGCCGAGCAACGGGGGCGAGCCCGGCCAGGTCGTGGACGTACGGGGCCGGCTGACGGGACTGACCTCGGCGAAGGGCTCGTAGCCCGCGGGCGCGCACCAGGGCACCGGGCCGCTCGGCGCCCCACTCCGGGCCGGGCGGCCCCGGGCCGGGCGGTTCCAGCCGGAGCCGCGCGGTTGCCCGTCGCGCCCGGTTGCCCGTCGCCGCTCGGCGGCTCGGGCGCATCGCTGTGCGCCGGTGGTGTCAGCGGCCCAGCGGCCAGGCCACCGCGTGGTGGTCCATGTCCGTGTTCTCGCCCGCGTACTTCGCGCACGCGTCGGTCAGCGTCTCCAGCAGCGTCAGCGGGTCCGGCAGCGGATGCTCCGGGCCGCGCACCCAGGCGACGCCCAGGTCACCGTCGCCGGGGAGCCGGGCCGGGGGCACCAGGACGTAGCTGCCGCGGCAGTGCCAGCGCAGGCCGGGGTGCTCGTCCATCGTCTCGGGGTGGCAGTCCAGTGCGCAGGGCCACCACTCGTCCTCGTCCTCCGGGGTGCCGCGGGTGGCGGTGAAGAACAGCATCCGGTCCGTGCCGACCTCGGCGACCGGGCCGACGTCGATCCCCCGCTCCAGCAGCCGGTCGAGCGCGCCGCGGCCGGCCTCGAGCGGCACGTCGAGCACGTCGTGCACCATGCCGGTGGCGGTGATGAAGTTCGCCTCCGGCTGGCCCTGGGCCCAGCGCTGGACCTGCGCCCGGTCGGTCGTGGACTGGGTCTGCCAGGCGAACGAGAGCGGATGGGTGGCCGGCGTCGGACAGCCGATGCGCTCGCAGGAGCAGCGGTAGCCGACGGGGTGCGCGGCGGGCGCGAGCGGCAGTCCCACGGCGGCGGCGGCCAGCAGCAGCTCCTCGCGGCGCGAGTCCTCCGCACCGGGGTCGGCGCTCCGGCGGCGCAGCCACTGCGTCAGCCGGCTCTCCCGGGAAGACCTGCTCGCCGTGTTGCGGTAGCGGCCGATACCGTCGCCCATCTATCCCCTCACACCTCACGCTAGCCCCACGCGGACACTGCCATGCTCCCACCATCCTGCGCCCTGGGTGGCCACAGTCCTCAACCGGGGTGGGGCACGTCGCCCTCCGGAGTGTGCACAGCCGCCGCACGGGGGCGCGCGGGAGCATGCACGGGGCGCGCGGTTCGTCCGCCGGCGGCCGGGGTCAGGCGCGGGGAGCGAGGCCGTGAACGGCGTAGTCCACGACCAGGTCGGCGTACTCGTGGGTGAGCGGCAGGGTGCGCAGCAGCCAGCGGTGCGTGAGGGGGCCGACGAACAGTTCGAGGGCGATACGCGGGTCGATCCCGGCCCGCACCTGTCCCGCCCGCTGCGCGGCGCGCAGCCGTGTGACATACAACTCGAGCTGCGGTTCGAGCAGCTTTTCGACGAACTGGGCCCCGACCTCCGCATTGACCACGCCCTCCGCGGCGAGCGCACGGGCCGGAACGTCGTAGCCGGGGGTGTTCATCTCGTCGACGGTGGCGCGCAGGACCAGGCGGAGGTCGGCGGCGAGGTCGCCGGTGTCGGGGATCTCGTAGCCGCCGGAACCGGCCGCTTCGGCGGCCTGCTCCGCGAGGTCGAGGAACGCCTCGAGGAGGACGGCGGCCTTGGAGGGCCACCAGCGGTAGATCGTCTGCTTGCCGACGCCGGCGCGGGAGGCGATGCCCTCGATGGTGGTCTTCGCATAGCCGGTCTCACCGACGAGGGCGAGGGCGGCGTCGTAGATCGCGCGGCGGGAGCGCTCGCTCCGGCGGGAGGAGTCGGGGGCTTTCATATCGGTCATGCGGTCAAGCTACCAATCGGTGAACCGAGACGTCTCGTCTCAGTCCTCTGCGGTGACGGCGTCGCGGGGCGGCCAGGCGTCGCCCCACTCCGCGTCCCTGGCGTCCTTGTAGCGGGCGCCGTGGCGCTTGGTCACCGTGTCCCGGCGCAGCCCCTCGTCCCTGGTGCACAGGTCGAGCAGCACGAGACCCTTGCGGATCTGCGGCTTGCGGGTGACGCGGGCCGCGACCGGCTCGGGCTCCAGGGGGGTGCGGGTGGCGGCGACGTAGCTGAACTTCTCGTCCTCGTACGGCAGTGAGCCGCCCTTGATCTGCCGGTGCAGCGAGGAACGGGAGACCCGGGCGGCGAAGTGGCACCAGTCGGAGCCCGGCTCGATGGGGCAGGCGGCGCTGTGCGGGCAGGGCGCGGCGATCCGCAGTCCGGCGGTGATCAGGGCGTCGCGGGCCTCGATGATCCGCGCGTAGCCGTCGGGGGTGCCGGGCTCCACGACGACGACGGCCCGGGCTGCGCGTGCGGCCTCGGCGACGACGGCGGCGCGGTCGGCGGGGGTGAGTTCGTTGAGGACGTACGAGACGGTCACGAGATCGGTGCTCTCGATGCGGAGCGTCGCACTGATACGGGAGCGCTGCCAGTGCGCGTCGCGGAGCGAGGGCACCTGGGAGGCGGCGGCCAGCTCACGGCCGAGCGCGAGCGCGGGCTCGGCCCAGTCCAGCACGGTCGTCGTCGGCGCCCCGTCCCACACGTCGGCCACCGCCCAGCTCGCGGCACCGGTGCCGCCGCCGATGTCGGTGTGCGTCCCGGGCGCCCACCCCGGCACCGCGGCCCGCAACGCGTCGAGCGCGGCCCGCACCGCCTCGAACGTCGCCGGCATCCGGTACGCGGCGTAGGCGACGACGTCACCGCGGTCCCGGAGGATGGGCGCGGCGGTGGGCGTCTCCCCGCGGTAGTTGGCGATCAGCCGCTCGACGGCCCGTGCGGCCAGCGTGGGCGGCAGCCCGTCCAGCAGCCGCGCGAGGGCGACGCGGAGGGTGTCGGCGGTGGGGGTGGAGGGGGTCACCGAGAGAGTGTACGTGGGGCTGAGTGACGGGTGTCCGCTGCGCGGGGCTTGTTCCCCTACCCGCCCCTTCCCGAGACCGGGCTCTGCCCGGCCCCGCGCCTCAAACGCCGGCGGGGCTGAAGTTGCCGGGCAACTCAAGCCCGGCCGGCGATTGAGGCCACCGCGCGCAGCGCGGTACGGGGTCCGGGGCCTGCCCCGGTTGAGGGAAGGGGCGGGTAGGGGAACACGCCCGCCGCAGGCGCCACCCACCCGCAGCCAACCCCCGCCCCTCAGACCGTCTCCCCCCGCCGCTGCCACGGCCTGCACAGGCCGACGAAGCACGCCACCGCCCCCGCCCCGCACACCAGCTGCACCACGGCCATCGGCACCGCCGTCCCCTCCCCCGCGATACCGACCAGCGGTGACGCGACCGCGCCGATCAGGAACGACGCCGTGCCGATCAGCGCCGACGCAGAACCGGCCGCGTGCGGCGTGCGCATCAGGGCGAGCGCGTTGGTGTTCGGCATTGCCAGTCCCATCGCCGACATCAGCACGAACAGCCCCGCCGCGACCGGGAACAGCCCCACCTCGCCGAAGACGCCCGCCGTCATGAGGAGCAGCGCGGTCGCCGACAGGACGATGACCGCCAGGCCGAAGCCGAGCGCCTTGTCGAGGCTGACGCGGCCGACGAGGAGCCGGCCGTTGATCTGGCCGACGGTGATCAGCCCGATCGAGTTGACGCCGAAGAGCAGACTGAACGTCTGCGGCGAGGCCCCGTAGATCTCCTGGACCACGAACGGCGACGCCGAGATGTACGCGAACAGCGCGGCGAAGGCGAGGCCACCGGTGAGCATGTAGCCGGCGAAGACCCGGTCGGCGAGCAGTCCGCGCATGGTGCGCAGTGCCTCGCCGACTCCGCCGCTGTGCCGCTTCTCCGCGGGAAGGGTCTCGTGGAGCCACTTGACGACGACGAGCGTGAGCAGGACGCCCACGGCGGTGAGGACCACGAAGATGCCGCGCCAGTCGGTGACGCGCAGCACCCCGCCGCCGATGACCGGCGCGATGATCGGTGCGACGCCCGATATCAGCATCAGGGTGGAGAAGAACCGGGCCATGTCCACGCCGTCGTAGAGGTCGCGCACCACCGCGCGGGCGATGACTATGCCGGCCGCGCCGGCGAGACCCTGCAACAGCCGGAAGCCGATGAGCATTTCGACCGTCGGCGCGAACGCGCAGATCGCGGTGGCGACGACGTACACGAGCATCCCGGCGAGCAGCGGGCGGCGGCGCCCCCACTTGTCGCTCATCGGGCCGACGACGAGCTGGCCGAGCGCCATGCCGGCGAGGCATGCCGTGAGCGTCAGTTGGACGGTCGCGGCGGGCGCGTTCAGGGAGTGGGTGACGGCGGGCAGCGCCGGGAGGTACATGTCCATGGACAGCGGCGGCAGCGCGGTGAGTCCGCCGAGCACCAGCGTGACGAGGAGCCCCGCCCGGCGGGCCGCGACGACACCGGTGGAAGCGGGGCGCACCGCCGAGGGTGCGGGCCCGGATGCCGGTCCGGCGTGAGTGGTCTGTCCCTGTTTGTGCTGGCCGCTCTCCGGCATCTACCGCTCCTGTTCCTGTTTTCAACATCTATGCTCTCAGCTCGTCCGGACTGATCGAGACCTTTTCTGCGTGAACATTCGGCAGGGACAGGGGTGGGCGAACAATGAGCGACACCGTGCGGTGGGGCGTACTGGCGACCGGAGGCATGGCCGCCCGGTTCGTCGAGGACCTGAAGGCGATGCCGGATGCCGAGGTCGTGGCGGTGGCGTCGCGTACGGAGGCGTCCGCCAAGGCCTTCGCCGACCGGTTCGGCATACCCCGGGCATACGGCGATCAGGCCTCGCTCGCGGCCGACGCGGACGTCGATGTGGTGTACGTCGCAACGCCGCACTCCGCACACCGGGCCGCGGCCGGGCTGTGCCTGGAGGCCGGGAAGCCGGTGCTGTGCGAGAAGCCGTTCACCCTGAACGCGGCGGAGGCGGCGGAGCTCGTCGAACTGGCCCGCACCCGCGGCGTGTTCCTCATGGAGGCCATGTGGATGTACTGCCACCCGGCGGTCCGCCGTATCGCCGAGCTGGTGCGCGAGGGGGCGATCGGCGAAGTGCGCACCGTGCAGGCGGACTTCGGGCTGGCGGGCCCGTTCGCCCCGGAGCACCGGCTGCGGGACCCCGCGCTCGGCGGCGGCGCCCTGCTCGATCTCGGCGTCTACCCGGTCTCCTTCGCGCAGTTGCTGCTCGGCGAGCCCGACCGAGTGCAGGCCGACGCGCTGCTGTCGCCCGAGGGCGTGGACCTGAACACCGGGATGCTGCTCGGCTGGTCGGACCGGGGCGCGACGGCGCTGCTGTCCTGCTCGATCACGGCCGCCACTCCGGTCACCGCGTCCGTGACCGGCACGGCCGGCCGGATCGACGTGCCCGACGGCTTCTTCTTCCCCGAGCGTTTCGTCCTGCACCGCGACGGCGAGGAGCCCGAGGAGTTCCTCTTCGACGGCCGCCGGGACTCGCTGGAGCACGAGGCGGCCGAGGTGATGCGCGCCGTGCGGGCGGGCGAGAAGGAGTCGCCGCTCGTCCCGCTCGACGGCACGCTCGCCGTGATGCGGACGCTCGACGCGGTCCGTGACCGCATCGGCGTCCGCTTCCCGGGCGAGACCGTCCGCGACTAGGTTCTGTCCCCCGGATCCAGGCCGGCCGGCTGCCTAGGCCGGCTTCAGGCCGGGGTTGCCGGCCTCGGTCACGAACGAGGCCGTCGTGGTGACCGGCGCGCCCGGCGTCGTCACCGCGGCGACCGTGCGGAAGTCGGCGCGCGCCTGCTGCGCGCCGAGGGTGATCGTCACGTAACCGCGGCGGCCGTTGTAGAACTTCATGTGCGGATTGGCCCGGGTGTAGGTGTCCCAGGTGGCCGGCTTGTCGGCACCGTCCTTGCCGCTGGAGATCGAGGTGGCGACGATCTCGGTGCCGACGACCTCGGCCCCGGGGGTCTCGTAGTCGCGCTTGATGTCGTACGCGTAGGCGACGTGCACGTCCCCGGTGAGGACCATCAGGTTCTCGACGCCGGCGGACCGGGCGCCGTCGAGGACGCGGTCGCGGGAGGCGGGGTAACCGTCCCAGGCGTCCATGCTGAGCCTGGGGTCGGCCTCGAGGTCCAGAGCGCGCCGCGAGAAGTTGACCTGCTGCGGCACGACGTTCCAGGTGGCGGTGGAGGCGCGCCAGCCGTCGATGAGCCAGCGCTCCTGCTGCGCGCCGGTCATGGTGCGCGACGGGTCCTCGGACTCGGGCCCCGAGACGTGCGCCCGGTCGCCGTACGCCTGGTCGGAGCGGTACTGGCGGGTGTCGAGCACGTCGAACTGGGCGAGCTGCCCGAAGTGCAGCCGGCGGTACAGCTGCATGTCGGGGCCGACGGGCTGCTGCGGTGCGCGCAGCGGCATGTTCTCCCAGTACGCGCGGTAGGCGGAGGCCCGGCGGATCAGGAACTCCTCCGGCGGCACGCCGTTCTCCGGCGTCTGGTCGGCGTAGTTGTTCTCGGTCTCGTGGTCGTCCCAGGTGACGACGAAGGGGTGGGCGGCGTGGGCCGCCTGCAGGTCGGGGTCGGACTTGTAGAGGCCGTACCGCAGCCGGTAGTCCTCCAGGGTGACCGTCTCCCGGTTGAAGTGGGCGGGCAGGACGCGGTCGGTGTAGTTGCGGGCGCCGCCCGCGGAGTTCACCCCGTACTCGTAGAGGTAGTCGCCGAGGTGGAAGACGACGTCGAGGTCCTCGGCCGCGAGGTGCTCGTACGCGGTGAAGTACCCGTCGTGGTAGGCCTGGCAGGACACGGCGGCCAGCTTCAGCTCGCCGAGGGCGGCGCCGGGCGCGGGCGCGGTGCGGGTGCGGCCGGCGGGGCTGATCCAGGCGCCGGTGCGGAAGCGGTAGTGGTAGACGCGGTCCGGCTCCAGGCCGGCGGCCTCGACGTGGACGCTGTGGTTGAACTCGGGATGGGCGGTGACCGAGCCCCGCTTGGCGGTCCGGGCGAAGGCGGCGTCGTGGGCGACCTCCCATTCGACCTGGACGCTCGCCTGCGGCATCCCGCTGCCGGGCTCGTACGGCTTGGGCGCGAGACGCGTCCACAGGACGACGGAATCGGGCCGCGGGTCGCCGGAGGCGACGCCGAGGGTGAAGGGGTTCTCGGTGATCTTCCGGCCGTTGACCGTCCTGGCGTGCGCGGTGCCGGGCAGGTTGACCGAGAAGGCGAGCGCCGCGGCGGCTGCCGTGGCGGTGAGGACGGTACGCCGTCCGAGGTGCCGGGCGGCGGCGGCCCTCAGCTCGGGTGAGTGGGTCGTGTGCGCGGGTGTCATGTGGCCCTCCCCTGTCGGCTGTTGTCAGTCGCATTGGAGTCGGAGTCGACGAATCCGCGTTGTCGCAGACACGACATTCGCATGGCGGTCGGATGAGTTCCGTGTACGGCGCAGGCGCGTACGCTGCGGGCCATGGACGGAGCACTGAGGATCGCGGTGGTGACGGGTGCAGGTTCCGGCATCGGCCGGAGCGTCGCACTCGAACTGGCACAAACGGGACAGGACACGGCCGCCGGTGCCGGGATTGGCCCGAAGTGGGCAGTGGCACTCGCCGGTCGGCGTAACGAGACGCTCGAGGAGACCGCGGCGCTGATCCGTGACGTCCGGCCGGACGCGGAGGTGCTGTGCGTCCCGGCGGACGTGACGGACCCCGGGGCGGTGGCCGCGCTCTTCTCCGCCGTCCGGGAGCGCTACGGCCGGCTGGACCTGCTGTTCAACAACGCGGGCACGTTCGGCCCCGGCGGCGTCCGCTTCGAGGACCTGCCGTACGAGGCGTGGCGCACGGTCGTCGACACCAATCTGACGGGCGCGTTCCTGTGCGCGCAGGCGGCGTTCCGCCAGATGAAGGAGCAGACGCCCCAGGGCGGCCGGATCATCAACAACGGCTCCATCTCGGCGCACACGCCGCGCCCCGACTCCGCGCCGTACACGGCCACCAAGCACGCCCTCACCGGCCTGACCAAGTCCCTGTCACTGGACGGCCGGCCCTACTCGATCGCCTGCGGCCAGATCGACATCGGCAACGCGGCCACCGACATGACGAGCGCCATGCGGTCGGGCGTCCTCCAGGCCAACGGCGAACTGGCCCCGGAGCCGGTGATGGACGTGGTCGACGTGGCCCGGACCGTACGGCACATGGCGGAACTGCCGCTTGAGGCGAACGTGCAGTTCGCGACGGTGCTGGCGACGAACATGCCGTACATCGGGCGGGGCTGACGGGCCGCCCGCCCCTCCGGAGGTCAGCCGCCCAGGGAACGCTTCACCACCCGGTCCAGCTGGGACGCGAACACCTCCGCCGCGTCCGGGGTCAGGGTGCGCAGCGCCACCATGGCCGTGATGATGACGTCGCACAGCTCGGACTCCACGTCCTGCCAGCTGTGCGTGGTGCCCTTGCGCGGGTTCTGGCCCTTCGCGCCGATGACCGCCTGGGCGACCTCGCCGACCTCCTCGGAGAGTTTCAGCACCCGCAGCAGCACCTCCTGCTCGGGCGGGTGCGCGTTGTTCTCCCCCAGCCAGGCGTGCAGGCGGCCGACGCTCTCCCAGTGATCCCGGTGTTCCGTGCGCTCCATGGCCGCCAGCCTGCCACGGCCCTGCCCGCCCGCGGGCCGGCCGGCCGTGGTTTCGATTCCGTCACGCTCGGAAGACTTCCGAAGGGGAAGGAAGCGCGCTACGCCGTAACGGACCAGTGGGGGGCCGGAGTTGGGCTTTCGATGCGCCGCGTGCGACGGCCCGGACGCCCACTGGGACGCCGGCCGGCGCTCCGCCCTGTGCACGCCCTGCGAGCTCGCCGGGCCGACTGCCCGCGACCCCCTGCGCCTCGGCGACATCCTGGCGGCCACGGGCGACGCCCTGACGTTCGTCGCCCGTACGGCCACCGCCCCGCAGCGGGGCCGGACCGCCTGCCGGGAATGCGGCGCGCCGGCGGAGTGGTACCGCACGACCGGCGGCCGCTGGATGCTGATGGAGCCGGGTGCCCAGACCACCGCCTCGGTCCCGCCCGGCCGCCGCTGGCGCGTCGCGGGCGACGGCACCGCGGTCAACTTACGCGGCGCCGCACCCTCCGGCAACTGCCGCGTCAGCCACTTCGACGTCTGTCCGGCCCACACCGCCCCACCCGACACCACGACGCTGCTCACCCTCTGGCAACGCAACGCCCGCCAGCGGGCGTGAGACGGAGGAGCGGCAGACGAGTCGGGCTGTACGCCGGGTTCTGTCGCCCGGTCGCCTCGCGGCGGCCGGGGAGACGGCCATCCATCTAGGACCGGCGTTGCCGCCGGCCTCGTGCGGTCTACCCGCGGACTCGGGCGGGCAGCCCTCGATCGTCCGCGCAGGACCACCTCGCGGCGGTCCCTCTTGACCTTGCTCCGGGTGGGGTTTACCTAGCCGCCTGAGTCACCTCAGGCGCTGGTGGTCTCTTACACCACCGTTTCACCCTTACCGAGGACCGCCCTTCTTTCAAAGAGCGCAGCCCCGGCGGTCTGCTTTCTGTGGCACTGTCCCGCGGGTCACCCCGGGTGGCCGTTAGCCACCACCCTGCCCTGTGGAGCCCGGACGTTCCTCGGGAGATCCCTCTCGGGACCCCACGCGGCCGTCCGCCCGGCTCGTCTGCCGTGGGGACCATGCTACCTGCCGTTTCAGAGGAACTCGGCCGTCTCCAGGTCGAACCCGAACGGCTCGGGGAGAGGAAGCGGCTTACCGAAGGGCGCCAGGTTCTGCTGGCGGTAGTCACCGTCCTCCGGCTCGCTGAAGAGCGTCACGGTGGAGGTGTCCCGGTCCACGAGGAGGTAGAGCGGGACGCCTCCTCGTGCGTAGCAGCGACGCTTGACCTCGCGGTCGACACTCGCACGGCGTGACGTGACCTCGAGTACCATCGCCACCCCTTCACAGGGCATCCACGGGTCCGCGCCACGGAACAGGCGCCGCTGCTCCGGAGCGAAGGTTCCGTCGGGGATGACGTGGTCCCTCGGGCTACCTGGAGCCTCCTTCAGCGTCAGGCCCTTGTTCCCGGAGAACGCCATGTCGGTCTGCGACCGCCTGATCACCTGATTGATGATCAAGCTGATGTAGTCCTCATGGTCCCCGTCCGGCGGCGGTGTCACAACGATCTCCCCCTCGATCAGCTCCGCGCGGAAGCCCTCCGGCGTGTCCAGCGCCAGGAAGCCCTCCAGCAGAACGGCCGCGTCCTGCGTGATCGGTTCGTGCGTCATGGCAGTCATGTCGTCAGCGTCGGACATCGAGGCACCCGCCGTCCGTGTGATCGGGGTCGTTACCTCGATCGTGGCACACGATCAACGGGACGCGACGGCAGTCCGGGCGGCCTTCCGGACCGCTTGACCTTGTCGCAGCGTCAACGTTTCTACTGGTCCCATGCGAATCGGAGAGATCGCCGCGCTGGTGGGGGTGACCCCGCGGGCCGTGCGGCACTACCACCACCTCGGACTGCTGCCCGAGCCCGTCCGGCGGGCCAACGGATACCGGGAGTACGGGATACGCGACGCCGTGCTGCTCGCCCGGGTCCGGCGGCTGACCGAGCTGGGGCTCGGGCTCGACGAGGTGCGGGACGTGGTCGCGGACGACGCCGGGCGGGATCTCGTCGAGGTGCTCGAGGAACTGGACGAGGACCTCGCGCGGCAGGAGGCGCTGATCCACGGGCGGCGGACCCGGCTGGCCGTGCTTCTCGCGCAGGCCCGCGGCGGGGAGCTGACCGCGGAGGGACCGGTGTCGCCGCTGCTGGCGGAGGTGTTCGGGGACATGGCCCGTACGTCCGCCGCCCTGCCCGGGCCGGAGCCCGCGATGGCGGCCAAGGACCGTGAGCTGCTGGCGCTGCTGGACACCGTGGCGCCGACGCCGGAACAGGAGCGGCTGATGGGGACGATGCGCCGGATCACCGAGGCGCCGGGGGCGATGGAGCGGGCGTACGCGCTGTACGCGGCCCTCGACACGCTCGCGGACGCCGACCCGGCCGATCCACGGGTCGAGGAGAGCGCCCGCGAGCTGGCCGACATGCTGCCCGACGAGGTCGCGGCACAGCTCGATGCCCGGGGCGGCGTCCCGGACGACGGTTTCCTGGACACCTACCTCGCCGACCTCTCCCCCGCCCAGGCCGCGGTCGTGACCCGCGCCCTGGAACTGCTGGTGGAGCGTGCCCGATGAGGCGGCTGCCGCGGGTGCTGCGGCCCGTCGCGTACGCGGTGCTGCCCGCCGAGGTGCTGCTCGCCGTCTGCCTGGTGGGCGGCGTGGCGGTCCCTCTGCCCGTCCTCGCCGCCGCCGAGGCGGCCGTCGTGCTGCTGCTGGGCGCCGAGGTGTACGCGTACGTGACGCTGCGCAGACGCGGTCTGCCCCGGCGGGAGGCGGTGGCGGAGCTGGTGCCCGTACCCGTGCTGCGGCTGGTGGGGCACGAACTGCGGCTGATGCGGAGCCTGTTCCTGTGGGCCGGGCGGCGGCGTGACGGCGTCGGGCCGGGCGACCGGGCCTTCGGGCACGCGAGGGACCAGGCCGCGCTGATGTACGGCTCCACGTTCGTGTGTGTCGTGGAGACGGTGGCCGTGTCGTATCTGCTGACGGACTGGCCGGTCGTGCACGCGGTGGTGCTCGTCCTGGACGTCTACACGGTGCTGTTCATGCTGGGCCTGCAGGCCGCCTCGGTCACCCGCCCCCATGTCCTGTCGGCGGACACGCTGCGGCTGCGCCAGGCCGGCCATGTGGATCTGCGCATACCGCTGGACCGGATCGCCGCCGTCCGCCACGAGCTGCGCTTCACGCACCAGGAGCAGGACGGCGTCCTCGATCTGAAGGTCGCCGCGCAGACGTCGGTGACGCTGGAGCTGTCCGGGCCGGTGACCCACGTGGGTCTGCTGGGGCGGGAGCGGTCCGTGCGTACGGTCCGCGTCCACGCCGACGACGCGAGGGCCTTCGCGAAGGCGCTGCGGGAGGCGGTGAGCGGGGAGCGTCCGGCGCGGGCGCCGGTCACGCCGGCGTGAACCGTACCTTCGCCCGCGCCGGGTCCGCCGCGGTGAGGCGGACCCGCAGCCGCTCCCCCAGAGGCAGCGGCGTGCCGTCGCCGTCGATACGGGCCACCACGGCCGGGTCCTCGAGCTGGACGGTGCCGGCGGAGGGGTCGTTGTCCTTGAGGTCCACGACGACCGCGTCGAAGAGTTCACCGACCCGGTCCCGCAGCACGACCGCCTCGAGGAGGTCGACGCACTCCCGCTCCACGGTGTTGCCCCGGCGCGAGCCCACGGCCATCTCCGCGGGCAGCGCCTCCAGGGCTGCGCTCACCCACTCCGGCGGCTCGTGGCCCGCGACGGCGGCGAGGCACAGCTCGCCCGCGTAGCGGTCGACGAGCCGGCGCAGCGGCGCGGTGCAGTGGGTGTACTCGGCGGCGACCGCGGCGTGGACGGCGGGCACGGGCAGGACCCCGCCGGTGAACGCCGAGTACCCGGCGCCGCGCAGCAGGGTCGTGCACTCCTCCAGGAAGGCCGCGTTGCGCGGCTCGCGCGGGTCGAGGGAGCGGACGAGCTCGGCGTACGAGACATGGTGCGGCCAGTCGACGCGCAGGGCCTGCGCGGAGCGGCGCAGCCGTGCCACCGCCCCGTCGGGGGCGGTCGGCAGGGTGCGCAGGATGCCCGTGCCCGACGCGGTCATCAGGCGGGCGGCGGCCATGCCGGTGAGGAGGGAGATCTGGGCGTTCCACCCGTCGGCGGGGCGCGGGGCGCGGTAGGCGAGGGCGTAGGAGCCGTCGTCCCGTCGCGCGATCTCCTGCTCGGGAACGTTCAGCGAGATGCCCCCGCGCTCGGTCTCGAGCGCCTCGCGCAGTTTCCCGATCTCCTTCAGCAGGGCGAGCGGTTGCTCCGCGGTGCCGGTGTCGATCTGCCGCTGCGCGCCCTCGTAGTCGAGCTTGGCGCGGCTGCGGACGAGTGCGCGGCGGACGTCGGCGCTGACGGTACGCCCCTCGCCGTCGAGGTCGACCCGCCACAGCAGCGCGGGAGCGCTCTGGCCGGGGAGCAGGCTCGCGGCGCCCTCGGAGAGGACGGGCGGGTGGAGGGGGATCTTCTCGTCGGGGAAGTACAGGGTCTGCACCCTGCGGTGGGCCTCCGAGTCCAGCACGCCGCCGGGTGTCACGAAGGCGGCGACGTCGGCGATCGCGTAGTGGACGCGGAAGCCGCCGGCGCGGCGGGCGAGATGCATCGCCTGGTCGAGGTCGACGGAGGCGGGCGGGTCGACGGTGAAGAAGGGGATGTCCGTCGCGTCCTCTTCGGGCAGCCGCGGCGCCTTCGCCGCCGCCTCGGCCTCCGCGAGGACCGCCGCGGGGAAGCCGTCCGGCACGTCGAGCGTCGTGCGCAGTTCACGCAGGGCGGCGCGCAGCGGGGCCTCGGCTGCGCCGGTCACGGTCATCTGGCGGCGGGGCATGGACCGAGCGTAGGGCGGGGCGGGGGTGGTGGCATTTCGGCGGCCCCGGCGCTTTGTACCCTTGCGCGGGGCCGCACCCCCGCCCGTGTTCGTACGAAGGAGACCGCCGTGCTTGTCCTGTTGCCGCCGTCGGAGGGCAAGGCCGCTGCCGGCCGCGGGGCTCCGCTGAAGCCGGAGTCGCTGTCGCTGCCGGGGCTCGCTCAGGCACGGGCCGCCGTGCTGGACGAGCTGGTCGAGCTCTGCGCGGCCGACGAGGAGAAGGCGCGGCTGGTGCTCGGGCTGAGCGAGGGTCTGCGCGGCGAGATCGCGAAGAACGTGGAGCTGCGGACGGCCGGCACCCGTCCGGCCGGTGAGCTCTACACGGGCGTGCTGTACGACGCCCTGGGCCTGGCCACGCTGGACACGGCCGCGCGCGGGCGGGCCCGGAAGTCACTGCTGGTGTTCTCCGGGCTGTGGGGCGCGGTGCGGGTCGGCGACCGTATCCCGCCGTACCGCTGCTCGATGGGCGTCAAGCTGCCGGGGCTCGGCAATCTGGGCGCGTACTGGCGGGGCCCGATGGAGTCCGCGCTGCCTCAGGCGGCCGGCGGCGGGATGGTGCTGGACCTGCGCTCGTCGGCGTACGCGGCGGCGTGGAAGCCGACGGGTGAGGTGGCGGACCGTACGGCGACGGTACGGGTGCTGCACTCCCAGATCGTCGACGGCGTCGAGAAGCGCTCGGTGGTCAGCCACTTCAACAAGGCGACGAAGGGCCGGCTCGTACGGAGCCTGCTGGAGGCGGGCGCGGCGCCGAAGTCCCCGGCGGCGCTGGTCGAGGCGCTGCGGGACCTCGGGTACGTGGTGGAGGCGCAGGCGCCGAAGAAGGCGGGGAAGGCGTGGGGGCTGGACGTGGTGGTGTCGGAGATCCACTGACGTCGCATTGCACCCTACGCAACGGCCGTTGTGTGCTGCGCTTCCGCTGGGCAGGATGAGCGCATGATCTCCGTGCTGGACCTCGCCCCCGTGATCCCCGTCGTCGTCATCGACGACGCCGCCGACGCCGTGCCGCTCGCCCGCGCCCTGGTCGAGGGCGGGCTGCCCGCGATCGAGGTGACGCTGCGGACCCCGGCCGCGCTCGACGCGATCCGCGCGATCGCGGCGGAGGTGCCGGAGGCGGTCGTCGGCGCGGGCACGGTGATCTCGCCCTCGGGCGTCGCCTCGGCGGTGGCGGCCGGGGCGCGCTTCCTGGTCGGCCCCGGGTGGACGGACGCGCTGCTGGACGCGATGCGGGCGTCCGGGGTGCCGTTCCTGCCCGGTGTCTCGACGGCGTCGGAGGTCGTGGCGCTGCTGGAGCGCGGGGTGAGCGAGATGAAGTTCTTCCCGGCGGAGGCGGCGGGCGGGATCCCGTATCTGAAGTCCCTCGCCGGACCGCTCCCGCAGGCCCGCTTCTGCCCCACGGGCGGGGTGTCCCTGGCCTCGGCGCCGGCGTATCTGGGGCTGCCGAACGTGGCATGCGTGGGCGGTACGTGGATGCTGCCGGCGGACGCGGTACGGGCCGGGGACTGGGCGCGGGTCGCGGGACTGGCGCGGGGGGCGGCGGAGCTGGGGGGTGCCGGCGGGGTCGGGGGTGCGGCCGGGTAGCGCCTGCGGCGGGCGTGTTCCCCTGCCCGCCCCTTCCCGCTGTACCGGATGTGCGGCTCCGCCGCGTGGCGGGGCAGGCCCCGGACCCCGCACCGCCCTCCGGGCGGCGGCCCGGGCTCCGCGCGGTGGCCTCGAACTCCCCCTACGGCCTGGCGGCCGTGGGCGGGGGCACCTCCCACGCCGCCAGCCGTAGGGGGAGCACCCCCGGGCCGGGCTTGAGTTGCCGCTGCACGGCAACCCGGCCCGCCGGGCGGGCCTGACTTCGCCGCGCGGAAGGTGGCCCACCCAGCCCCGCCGACGACCGAGGCACAGGGTTCAGGCCAGCGCCCCGACAAGACCGGCCCACCCAGCCCCGCCGGGGTACCTCCCACGGCCGCCAGGCCGTAGGGGGAGAGTGAGGCGCGGGTCCGGGCAGAGCCCGGTTTCGGGAAGGGGCGGGGAGGGGAGGGGACAAGCCCGCGCAGCGGACCGCCCCCACCCTCACCGCAGGTGCGACGTGTCGTTCAGCAGCCGCAGCGACGCGTTGCCGTCCGCGTAGTACGCCACCGCCGACAGCGACGCCGCCGACAGTTCCATGCGGAACAGGGATTCCGGCGGGGCGCTCAGGGCCAGGCGGACCAGTGTCTTGACCGGGGTCACGTGGGTGACCACCAGGACCGTGCGGCCCTGGCTGCGGGCCAGGAGCTTGTCGCGGGTCGCCGCGACCCGGCGCGCCACCGTGGCGAAGCTCTCGCCGCCGCCGGTCGGCGTCGCCTTCGGGGAGGCGAGCCATGCGTCGAGGTCGTCGGGGTACCGGTCCCGTACCTCCGCGTACGTCAGGCCCTCCCACGCGCCGAAGTCGGTCTCGCGCAGGCCCTCTTCGAGGGTCACCCCGAGGCCGAGCCTCGCGGCGACCGCGTCCGCCGTCTCGCGGCAGCGGCGCAGCGGGGAACTGACGATCTCCTGGATCGTGCCGCGCTCCGCGAGGGCCGCGGCGACGGCCTCGGCCTGGCGGCGGCCGACGGCGGAGAGCACCGGGTCGCTGCCGCCGCTGCCGGAGAACCGCTTCTCGGGGGTCAGGACGGTCTCCCCGTGCCGGAGCAGCACGAAGGTGGCGGGCAGCCCCATGTCGGGCGGCCCCCATCCCGGCGCGGGGGCGGCTGCGGGGGCCGGTTCCGTGACGGCCGTGGGCGTCCCGGGGGCGCCGAGCCCGACACCGGCCGGGGCCCCGGCGGAGACCTCGGCGGTCGTCCGCCCCATCGCCGCCCGCGCCTTCGCCGCGCCCACCGCCGCGTCGCCGACCACGCGCGCCGCCTCCGCGTCGCGCGCGTCGAGCGCCGCCATGGAGCGCGACGGCTCCCACTGCTTGCCCTTCTTGCCCGCGTCCATCGCCTCGTTGGCGAGCCGGTCCGCGTGCTTGTTGCGCTCGCGCGGAATCCACTCGTACGTGACCCGGCCGGGCGGGAAGACCCGGGCGGCCTCGGCCGCCAGGGGCTTCATGTCGGGGTGCTTGATCTTCCAGCGGCCCGACATCTGCTCGACGACCAGTTTGGAGTCCATCCGTACGCGGACGGCCGCCTCCGGGTCGAGCGCGTGGGCGGCCCTGAGGCCGGCGACCAGGCCCTTGTACTCGGCGACGTTGTTCGTCGCCACGCCGATGTACTCGGCGGCCTCGGCGAGAGGTTCGCCGGAGACCGGGTCGAGGACGACCGCGCCGTAGCCGGCGGGGCCCGGGTTGCCCCGGGAGCCGCCGTCGGCCTCGACGACGAACTCCCGCATCAGAGTCCCGATTCGGACGTGCGGATGAGGATGCGACGGCAGTTCTCGCAGCGCAGCACCGTGTCGGGCGCGGCGGCGCGGACGTCGTTCAGCTCGGTGATGTTCAGCTCGAGCTGGCAGCCCTCGCAGCGGCGCTGGAACAGCCGGGCCGCGCCCACTCCGCCCTGCTGGACGCGCAGCTTCTCGTACAGCTTGAGCAGGTCGGCCGGGACGGAGGCGGCGACGAGCTCGCGCTCCTTGGTGATCGACGCGGTCTCGCCGTCGATCTCCTGCTCGGCGGCGTCCCTGCGGGCGATGGCGTCGTCGACCTTGCCCTGCACGGAGGAGACCCGCTCGGTCAGCTCGGCGACGCGCTCCTGCAGGGACTCGCGGCGCTCCATGACCTCGAGGACGATGTCCTCCAGGTCGCCCTGGCGCTTGGCGAGGGAGACGATCTCGTGCTGCAGGTTCTCCAGGTCCTTGGGCGAGGTGATCGCGCCGGAGTCCAGGCGGTCCTGGTCGCGGGTGGCGCGCTGGCGCACCTGGTCGACGTCCTGCTCGGCCTTGGTCTGCTCGCGGGCGGTGTCGCTCTCCTCGGTCTGCGCGGCGACGAGCAGGTCACGGAGCTGGGTGAGGTCCTTGGTGAGCGAGTCGATCTCGGCGTGCTCCGGCAGCGACGTGCGCTTGTGCGCGAGCTGCCCCAGTCGCCGGTCGAGGGCCTGGACGTCGAGAAGTCGGATCTGGTCGGCGGGGGCGGCGTTCAGTTGGGGGCTCCAGAGGAATCGTGGTGGGCGGACCAGGGGTCAGTGACCGTCGTCGAGACGTGGACCCGCAGGTCCCAGCCGTGCCGGTCGGAAATTGCGTCGAGCTGGGCCGCGGCCTGCTCGCACCAGGGCCATTCGGTGGCCCAGTGCGCGGCGTCGACGAGGCCGAGCGGTGAGTGCTGGGTGGCCTCCGACGCCGGGTGGTGGCGCAGGTCGGCGGTGAGGAAGGCGTCGACGCCGGCGGCCCGTACCTGCTCGAAGAGGCTGTCGCCGGAGCCGCCGCTGACCGCGACGGTGCGCACGGTCGCGTCGGGGTCGCCGGCGAGGCGGATGCCCTGCGCGGTGGCGGGCAGGCGCTTCGCGGCACGGGCCGCGAACTCGCGCAGGGTCTCCGAGCGGTCCAGTTCGCACACCCGGCCGAGGCCGCGGCGCCCGTTCGGGTCGGTGGCGTCGGGTACCAGGGGACCGACCACGCGGAGGTCGAGCGCTCCGGCGAGGGCGTCGGAGACGCCGGGGTCGGCGGTGTCGGCGTTGGTGTGCGCGACGTGCAGCGCGATGTCGTTCTTGATCAGGGTGTGCACGACCCGGCCCTTGAAGTGACCGGCGGCGACGGTCGTCGTACCGCGCAGATAGAGCGGGTGGTGGGTGACGAGGAGGTCGGCGCCGAGCCCGACCGCCTCTTCGACCACGTCCTGGACGGGGTCGACGGCGAACAGCACGCGGGTGACCTCGGCGCCGGGGTCTCCGCAGACCGTGCCGACGGCGTCCCACTGTTCGGCCCGCTCGGGGGGCCAGAGGGCGTCGAGCGCGGCGATGACTTCAGACAGACGGGGCACGCAGCAAAGGCTACCTGCCCCGTCCGTCCACCCGGTGTGCGCCTACTTCACGACGTCCGCTTCCCCGCCTGCGACGTCACGGTCTACTTCACGAGGAAGCCGCGCAGGTCGTCGAGGACCTCGTCGGCGGCGGTGACGCCGAGGCCGAGGTACCAGGTCTCGTCGGGGACGTCCTTGGCCTGCCCGGCCTTGACGGCCCCCAGGTTCTTCCACAGCGGGTTGGACTCGGCGGTGTCGCGCTTGGTCTTCGAGGGGTCGCCGTAGACGCCGGTGAAGATCCAGTCGGCGTCGGCCTCGTCCATCTTCTCCGGGCTGATCTCGGCGGCGAGATCGTTGATCTGCTGGTTCTTCGGCCGCGGGACGCCGGCGTCGTCCAGGATCGTGCCGATGAAGGACGCCTTCGCGTAGAGGCGGATCTTGCCCGGCAGATAACGGAGCATGGTGACCGTCGGCTTCTTCTCGCCGAGGTCGGTCCCGAGCTGCTTCGCCTTCTTCTCGTACGCGCCGAGCTTGGCCTCCGCCTCAGCGGTCCTGTCCAGCGCCGCGGCGTTGAGGAGGTAGTTCTCCTTCCAGGTGAACCCCGGGCGGATGGAGAAGACGGTCGGGGCGATCTGCGACAGCTCCTTGTACTTGTCGCTCGCGCGCAGCTGGCTGCCGAGGATCAGGTCCGGCTTCAGGGCGGCGATGGCCTCCAGGTTGAGGCTGTTGATGGTGCCGACGCTCTTGGGGGCGCCCGCGGCCTTCTTCAGGTACTCGGGGATGCCGTCGTCGCCCTCGGTCGGCGCGTAGCCGACCGGCTGGACGCCGAGGGAGGCGACGTTGTCCAGCTCGCCGACGTCGAGGACGACGACCCGCTTGGGCTCGGCCTTGATCTCGGTCTCGCCCAGCGCGTGGGTGATGGTGCGCGGGAACTCGCCGGGCTCGGCGTCCGTGCCCATCGCCGCGGTCTTCGCGGCGGCGTCGCCGAAGTCCTTGCCGCCCTGGGCCACGGCCTTCTTGCCACCGTCGTCGGCCTTCGCGCCGGCGTCCTCACCGGCCTCGCCGCCGGCGCCGCAGGCGGCGAGGGAAAGGGCGGCGGCGAAGGCGACTGCGGCGGATGTGCCGCGGCGGCGTACGGACATGGCGTGCTCCTGCTCTACGAACTTAGGTGGCCCTTACCTTATCCACGGCTCCGGCGGGCAGCACAACCGCCCCGTCATTCACAGGCGAATCGCCGCATGGCCACCCTTATGTGTGAAGGTACGCAGCTCGTGTTGTTCGGCAGGAAGTGCGATACCTAGCTTCGGAGTCCGGAGGTGAGGCATCGATGACAGCCTTGGCCATCGAGACCGCCACGGAGGACGGGGCGGTCACGGACAACAACGGTACGGACGGGCCCGCCGGAACGGGCGGCACGGAGCCCACCGGCGGGGAGCCCGCGAGCGGGGACGCGGAGCCCCCGGCGACGGCCGGCGAGCCGGCCTTCACCATCACGGCGGACGGGACGTACGGAGCCCGCCTCGCCGGTACGGGCGACGCGCTGTTCCCCGAGCGCTGGACGCTCGACGGGCCCGAGCCGTACGCCGTACCGCTGCCGCTCGACCAGCCGGAGGAGCCCGAGGCGCAGGTGCTGCCGCTCGCCGACGGCCGGGTCCTGATCCGCCGCCGGGTCGCGGAGCGGCACACCTTCTCGCTGCTCTACCCGACCGGCCCCGCGACGGGCGAGCTGGCCCTCGGGGCCGTCGCCGCCGCGGAGTTGACCCTGCTGCCGCCGTCACCGGACGGCCTCAGCGCCTACGCCCTGGCCCCCGGCGAGCGTACGACCGGCATCTGGCTGGTGGCGGGCGGCGACGGGCCCGAGCACATCGCCGACGTGAGCGGGCACTGCTCGGGCGGAGTGTGGCTGGACCGTACGGGCCGGCTGCTCGCACTGGACCGGACGCAGCCGGACGGCGGGCCGGTGAAGTCGATCGCGGTCGATCTGGAGCGGGGCGGCGAGGTGACGCCGCTGCTCCAGATCGCCGAGGACAGCGACGACCGGCTGCTGCTCGCGGACGCCGACAGCGGTCTGCTGCTGGTCCGTTCGAACGCGCCGGGGCCCGGTCAGGACCTGCTCGGCTGGGGCGTACTGGGCAGCGCGCGGCCGGTGCGGTTCCCGCGGAGTCTGCGCCTGCCGGACGCGCTGGTCACACCGTTCGCGGTCCAGCCGGGGCAGGTGCTGATGCCGGAGAACTGTGCGGTCGCGCTGCGGATCGACGGCGCGGAGGGCAGCTGGCTGGGCATGTGGCGCCCGGCGGACCGGCGGCTCCATCAACTCGCCGCGCCCGAAGGCTGGTTGACGGGTTCCGGCACCTGGAGCCGGGACGGGATGCTGCAACTTCCCTGCGCGACCGGGTCGATGCCGTGTGGGGTGGCCCGGGCGCAGGCGCCGGAGCCTCTCGTTCTTTCTGCAGAAACCTATCCTCAGGAGGAGGCCACAGAACCCGCACAACCGGAAGCCGCAGGTGGGGAACCATGCGAAGGCTCCGTCAGTCCTGTTGTGTGCAGGCCGGTTCCCTTGCAGCAGGCACCACTCACCGGCGGCGCGGCCCGTGGCTAGACTCTCGGGCCGGGGCGACCGGGCGCGGACTCCTCAGGTACGGCCGGGCGCCCTGCGACACACGTAAGCAGCGATCACACGGGGTGACTTCCCACATGTCTGAAGCCCGAACCGACACGACCCACGAGCGTCCGCAGTCCGCGGCCGCCGGGCGGGGCGACGGCGGCGGTGCCGGAAAGCACCGGGGCGGTGCGGCGACGGAGGACGCGGCGACACAGCCGCACGGCCGGCACCGTCGCCCGTCGGGTTCCGAAGGGTCGTAGGAGACGGGTCGCAACGACCCGTCGTCGTACGTCCGAGCGGGGGGGGGGGGGGCCCGCCGGGGGGGGGCCCCCCCCCCCCCGGGGGGGGCCCCCCCCCGGGCCGGGGGTGCAGGAACGCCCCCCCCCCCGGGTGTGCGGGGCCCGGAGACGGGTTGCGGGGGTGGCCCC